>JARWZU010000046.1 GCA_029866215.1 Akkermansiaceae bacterium | reverse complement strand
TGGCGCAGCAGGTCGAAGTCGATGGCGCGCTTGATCTCTCCGGTCTGCGGATTGCGGGATTCGCTGACGCAGTTGGGAAAGAGTTCGGCAAGGCGCGCGGCGTTGGCGGCGACGAAGTCTGGGGTTTCGAGGTCGAGTTTGGTCTTGGGTAGAGTGATGGGTTATGAAATGGGGAAAGAGGGGATCACTCGGCGCATGAATTCGTCGAAGAGCGGGACGGTGAAGGCAAGGTCGCCGTGGGTGGGGCTGTAAATCATGCCTTTTTTAATCAAGCTGGCGCGGCGTGGGCTGAGGCTACCGACCTTGACGCCGAGGAGGTCCGCCACATCGCCGACGCGGCATGGACCCGCACCGAGTTGTGCCATGGCGCGGAGCAGGTTTTTTTCGCTGGGGGTGAGGCGGTCGTAGCGGACGCGGAAGAAATTCTCATCCAAGCGCCGGATGGTGTCACTGGTGGCATTGTTGATCACTGATTCTAAAATGGGGCTGGCATCGGCGCGATTCCAAGCCTGGTAGCCCCATTCCTGAAGGAAATAGGGATAGCCTTGGGCAAGGCGAAGGATTTCCCCGATAGCCGCAGGATCGATCTTCTCGCCCTCCCGCTCGATGGGTTCAGTGATCGCCTTGGCTGCATCGTTCGGAGGGAGAGGGCCGACGATGGGGAACTGAAACAGCCGCTCGGCGTAGGATTTGGACTCGCCAGCGAGACGAGGGAGGATGGGCAGGCCGGCCCCGATGAGTACCAGGGGAAGGCGCCGTTGCTGCATGCGGTGCATGGCCATGATCAAGGCGCTAAGTTCACGCTCGCCGAAATACTGGATCTCATCGATCAGGATGGCCACGGCAGTTTTGCGGTCCTGTGCGGCCTCCGCCACAACCATCAGCAGATCCGGAAGGTCAATTTCGATGTCTCCACTGTCTGCGGAGCCTTTTTCAGACTCGATGTCGATCCCGACCGGAATATCATCAAAGGTTACCTTGATGCTGCCGACAAAGCCCTTCAAAACCGCTAAACCCCGACGCACTTTCTCTTTGGCGCCTTCCATTCGATCAAGGCGGAAAAGTAGGCTTCGGAGTTGCGGCGCGAGGACCGCTACGAGAGATTTGTCCTCGTGAGCCTCAATGAAAAGCGTTTGGTAGCCCTCCTTTTCTGCAAGGCGGGTGATTTCATTGAGGAGCACGGTTTTCCCCACGCCCCTTAGCCCAGTGAGGAGCATGCTTTTTTCGGAGCGTCCCGACTGAATCCGGGCGAGAAGGATGCGGGCTTGGTCGAGAAGTTGCGCGCGGCCCGCGAGTTCTGGAGGCGGTGAGCCCGCGCCGGGAGAGAAGGGATTGCGGATGGGGTCCATGGCTGGAGTCGATTATTTCTATTTATACACGATTTCAAGTATAAACGCATAGAGCTTGGTAGAAATTGGCGTTGCGGCTTTTAAACGGCTTGAATCCTGACGATTTCCGCCAAGAGGGGTTTGAGTTGCTGGTTCAGCTCGACCTTGCGGTTGAACTGTTTCTCGCGGTGGAGGCGGGCGGTGAGTTGGTCGATTTGGCGGCGTAGGCGGAGATAGGCTTCGCAGCGGGTGACTTGGGCGGAGAGTGATTCTCCCGGTCGCGGCGGCAGCGGCAGCAGAGGTGCGAAGAGGGCGGCGTAGAGGTGGCCCAGGTCGATGGCGGCCGGCAGGGGGAGCTCGTCGTGTTTCGGTTTCGAGAAGGCGCTGGTGAAGCGGGCACCGACAACCCACTGGCTGGAGTCGGCTTCGCTGGGGCGCTTGAAGGCGGCGCTGATGGCGATGCCTTTTTCCGAACGGATGCGGTGGAACACTGGGTAGGGAACGGCGCGGTCGATGGCGTGGAGAACTTCGTCGTCGAGGACGCCGGTCTTGAGATGAAGATCGAAAATCTGGATTTCTGGCACGCCAGGCCGTGCGGGCAGGTGGAGGGTCTCCGGAGAGAGTTTGTGCGCCCAGACGATTTCGGAGAGCTGCGAGACAAAGAGTTCCTTCACCCGCCGCGAAGGAACGGCGTGCAGGTAGATCCGGCTCTTGGGAACGGGTTTCCCGAATGCGGTCTGTGGCGGGTAGGCGAACATGGCCGGCGACTATTGAATGACGATGAAGGCGATGAGCTCGAAGTCGTCGAGACCACGGATCGAATCCACGAGGGCGGTGGTGGTGCCGGGCGTGAAGAGGCTGTCGATGTCGCTTTCCTCCTTAACGTCGATCATGGAGCGGATGGCTTGATCGAGTTGGAGTGAGTAGCGCTTCATGTCCCGCCCGTCCTTGGTGGCGGAGTTGAATTTGTGACAGAGATCGAGGATGAGTTCATCGCGCCCCTTGCACGCGGTGCGGGCGAGATCGAGCAGACGTTTCACCTCGGTGTGGCGGGTGATGATCTGGCCATCCTCGCCGACATACACGAGGTAGTAGGGATGGAGGCGGTTGAGCTGATCGATATTCACGCCGTCCTCGCGATTGCGAAGCGTGAAGAGTACGCCGGGCGGTAGTCCGCGCTCGGGATCGGCGGGGACGATGGCGTGCATGCCATTGGGCGTGCGCGAGGGATCACCGTGCTCCTTCATGTAGCTGACGAGGTCCATGCGGAAATCATTGAGGCCGAGATCGGTGATGGAGATGCCGGTCTTGAGGTCCTCCATTTCGATGACCTCTTCCTGAAGGCGGCGGAGTTGCTCCTTGCGGTAGGAGATTTCATTGGCCTTCGGGTTGAGCGGATTGTCGCTGCCGGTGGCGGTGGCGTCCGCGATGACCATGCGGTTTTCGACCCGCTCCTTGAGGTTGATGTATTCGTCCAGCGAGATGTCCGGCCAGTAGTTGACGAGCTGGATTTGAGCATTGGTGGAACCGATGCGGTCGATACGCCCGAAGCGCTGGATGATGCGGACGGGGTTCCAGTGGATGTCGTAGTTGATGAGGCAGTCGCAGTCCTGGAGGTTCTGGCCCTCCGAGATGCAGTCGGTGCCGATGATTAGATCGATCTCGTGAATCTCCTTCGGCATGATGAGGGCCTTTTCCTTGGAGGGGGGGAAAACAGGGTCATTACATCCTGGAAGTCATAGCCCTTGCCGATGGTGGTCTTCGGACCGGTGGTGCCGGTGATTTTCCCGGTGTGCAGGCCGTAACGCTTGAGGTGATCGGCGGCGATGCAGTCGTAGAGGTAATCTGCGGTATCGGCGAAAGCGGTGAAGAGCAGGATTTTGCGGTTGCCGGCATTGATCGGGTTCCCGACTTTGCCGCGGATGTGGTCGATGACGTGCTGGAGCTTGGCATCGTGCTCTGGGGTCACCTTTTCCATTTCCAGAATCAGGGCGCTGATGATGGCGTGGTCGTTTTGGATGGCGCGTTTCCACGAGGGGAGGTCGAGGTCTTCGAGAGAGATCTCCATTTTCCCGCCGAGGGGCATTTCATCAGGATCCGGCAGTTCGTCATCATCGGGGTCGAATTCACCGACGATGGCGCTGCTGACGGATTTCACGGCGGCTTTGCCGGATTCGTGGTCGGCGATCTGGGCGAGCATCGCCTGATTGGTCGCGGCGAGCTTGCACAGCGTGAGTCGGAAGGCCTGGACCGAACTTTCGAGTCGCTTGAGCAGGTTTACCGTCATCAAGGCGCGGATGCCCCTTTGCTGGCCTTCGAGGCTGACGTTGCGGGAAATGCCTTCGAGGTCGTCGCGGTAGGACTCCTCGTAATTCGACTTCCGACTGTCGAGCAGGTAGGCAGTCGGCGTGTAAACCGCGAGGTCGAGCTGGGTGAGTTGCTCGTAGATGGCGTCGAAGTCATGCACATCCTCGCGGCGAGTCAGGGGCGGACGGAACGAGAGGGGCGGAAGGCGCTCGGGGAAGGTGCCAACTTCCGATGTGTCGTAGTGGGCCTGGATGTGCTTGCGCGAGCGGGCGATGGTGACGCTGTCGAGCAGTTCGAAGAATTCAAAGTCGAGGGCTTTGAGGATGGCTTCCGGCGTGCGTTCCTCCGGCTCCAACTTGCTCCATCGGGTGAAGGCGGCCTGCGCCTGACGGAAAATTTCCTCGATGCTGTTGCGGGTCTTGAGTTTGGAACTGAGGTTTTCCGACTCACCTTCGTAGGCGAGGGCAAGTTGGTTGCGGAGGTCCGAGAAGCGGTTGTTCACCGAGGTGGCGGAGAGCATGAGCACCTTGGTCTTTACTCCGGCGCGGATCACCTGGCTCATGAGTCGCTCGTAACGTGACTCGCGCTCTTCCTCGCCGGGCGTGTGGTTGCGGAAATTATGCGATTCGTCGATGACGATCAGGTCATAGTTTCCCCAGTTGAGCTGCTTGAGATTGGTGCCGTGCGAATGGCCGCTCGTGCGCTGGAGGTCGGTATGATTGAGCACATCGTAGCCGAAGCGGTCGGCGGCCAGCAGGTTGGTCTTGAGGTTGTGATTGTAGGTGAGCCAGTTGTCCGCGAGTTTCTTCGGGCAAAGGACGAGCACGGATTTGTTGCGCAGCTCGTAGTATTTCACCACCGCGAGGGCGGTGAAGGTTTTGCCGAGGCCCACGCTGTCGGCGAGGATGCAGCCGTTGTAGGTTTCGAGCTTGTTGATGATGCCAACCGCTGCGTCGCGCTGGAAGTTAAAAAGCTTCTTCCAGACAGCGGATTCCTGATAGCCAGTGCGATCGTTCGGCATGACGTCCTCGGTGATATCTTCGAGAAACTCGCTGAAGATGTTGTAGAGCATCACGAAGTAGATGCGCTCAGGGGAGTTCTCGGAATAGATGGAGGAAATATGGTCGCAGACTTCGCTTGTGACGTCTTCGAGTTTCTCCTTGTCGCTCCAGATTTGCTCGAAGAGTCGCAGGTAACCGTCCGTCATCATCGCGCCGGAGAACTTATTGACGATGTTAGATAGGGCGTTGCCCTGCTGATAGCCAAGATCCACAGCGGTGAATCCCTGGAGCGGGAAATAGACATCGGGCTCGCGTTCCTGTGGCCGGACGCAGGCCATCTGCTGCATAGAGGACTTGGTGGCATTCGAGCGGAACGTGACCTTGCGGCGGATCCACTCCGTGCACTCGCGGGCGATGGCGCGCTGGGTGAGCTTGTTGCGGAGCTGAATCTCGAATTCGGTGCCGTAGAGGCTGCGCTCGCGTTCGAGCTTCGGAATGAAAAACTCCCGTCTTTCCTTTGGCATTTTGTCAGTGGCCTGACCGTGGACGAACGTTGGTGAAGTAAAGATGAATTCGACGGACTCCAACTGTTCCAATTCCGACTTGAGTGCCTCGTAGGCATAGATGGAAAAACACGATGCTGCGATCTGAAGCTTCGCGCCGGGAGTGACGGATCGTTTCAGATCGTCGCCGAGGAGGCTGGTGATGTTGTCGAGTGTTTGCATCTCTGGAGTTTCAACCCTTCAAGTGAGTGTGATTTGAGGGAGTGAGTGATTTTATCGGTGCCGGACAGAGAAACTGGCCATCTCAGTCGGATCAATATCGTCTTGATAGGTGAATGGCGAGTTCTCATCGGGCCTGTCGGCGATTTCATCATCTTCGATGGTCATCACCTGACACCGGCCGATCTGATTGTTGACGGTGAACTTGATCCCCCATCCGTATTCGAACTCGTGGAAGGGATCTTTATTCAAAGGCAACACGGAGGATTTCAGGAATATGCGGACATCGGAAATCGCCCTGCGGTCATTCACGTCGCCCAGGAATCCCTTGCCGCCGACCGAATAGCCGACGCCGGACTTGCTCAGATTGACCCGGAACGGCCCAAAGTTGAGGGATTTGCGGTAGAAAAAGCCCATAGAAGATAAAGCTGAAACAGGGAAAGCGGAGAGCGGAAATGGAGAGAGTTTCGGATGCCTGAGGTCAGAGTTCAGAGGTCGAAGGTCAGAATTTACTTACTTCTATCAGATGGGGTGGGACAAATAGGGGGATACCTCAAAAAATCTGAAAAAAGTTTCACTTTTGGAG
Organism: Akkermansiaceae bacterium; assembly: GCA_029866215.1. GTDB lineage: Bacteria > Verrucomicrobiota > Verrucomicrobiia > Verrucomicrobiales > Akkermansiaceae > Luteolibacter. The sequence continues at coordinate 29,486 of JARWZU010000046.1, read as the reverse complement.
AATTTCAGATCGTGGGTGCCGTAATCGTTCACTTTTGAGCAGCTGCCTCAAGGAAAAATCTAACTTTCATGAGTGGATCCGGGGTTGGATCTTGCTGGGGATTTCTCGCTTCCAAGAGGTGGTCCCGGGGACAGCTCGGGCGGCAGTTGAGGCCGGTGCGACGCAGGCGAGGATCGCGAAAGCTTAAGTGGCGATTACGGCGAGGTTATAAGGGTGCAATCACTCCCCTCTCCGCTCTTGCCCCCGGAGGTAGCTCGAATCGCCATGACATGGGAAAGGGCTTGGATACATTGTGCGGTTTCACTCACTTGCCGACCTCCTTCCCCCTGGCCTTGCAGTGGGTGATCCTGTGTGGTATCTCATCACTTAGATGGGCATCGCCGACCGAGATTATCACCGAAACCAGTCCCCCAGAGGAGGTGGGTTTCTTGCACAACTCCCACCGGTGGTGAAATGGTTACTCATTGCCAACGTAGGGATCTATTTCGTCGATCTCATCCTGGATAAACTTCTGCGATACGTGGGTGCATTCACCATCGACTCCGCGATTTTTCACGCGCACCTCTGGGAGTTGGTGACATTTCAGTTTCTCCACGGCGGCATCGGCCACTTATTCTTCAACAGCATGGGCCTATTCTTTCTCGGGCCTTGGATGGAACGCTGGTGGGGCTCGCGTAAGTTTCTCGCATTCTATCTGCTCTGCGGCATCGCAGGTGCATTCTTTTACTCATTGCTTTATTTTGCTGGCGTCATCGTCAGCGATCCAAGTTCGCCACTCATTGGCGCATCCGCCGGCATCTACGGCATCTTCATCGGCGTTGCGGTGATTGCTCCTGAGATGCGCGTCTCATTGTTGTTTCCACCCATCGAGCTCTCGATGCGCCAACTCGCCCTCGGCCTCATGGCAATCTCGGTGGGCTCCATCCTCTTGAAACTGGGTGGCAACACCGGCGGCGAAGCGGGTCACTTGGGTGGTGCCATTTTGGGGTTCATCTTGGTGCGCCAAGCATGGCTGCTAGACTTCATGGATGGCCGCTCCATCACCCACTCACCAAGGACACCAAGAACTTACCAGCCCAAGCTGAGACCGCGGACCACCCTGCTCATGGAACAGGAATCCGCCGTCGACCAGATCCTCGATAAAATTTCCCGCGATGGCTTTCAAAGCCTCACCCAAGAGGAACGCGACATCCTAGACCAAGCTTCAAAATCCGATAGATCCTGATGATGACCGATGCCGAAATGATTGACTCCCCAGACGCGGAGCAACAACTCGCCCGCCTCCGCGCAATCATGCACCGACTGCGCGCCCCCGGCGGCTGCCCATGGGATGCCGAGCAAACGCACGAATCGATCGTCCCCAACCTGATCGAGGAGGCCTACGAAACGGTGGACACCATCCAGCGAGGCGATCACGAACACCTCAAGGAGGAGCTCGGCGATTTACTACTTCAGGTCGTTTTTCACAGCGAAATGGCGGAGGAGGCAGGTCGTTTCAACCTCGACGACGTGGCGCGCGGCATCAGCGAGAAACTCGTGCGACGCCACCCGCACGTCTTCGCCCAAAGCGACGTGACCACCACTGATGCCGTGCTCCAGCAGTGGGATGCCATCAAACGCACCGAAAAGGGCGATGAAGAAAAGCCCTACCTCCACGGAGTCGGCAAAGGCCTACCCGGATTATTGCGGGCTCACAAACTCCAGAAAAAGGCATCGAAGGTCGGTTTCGACTGGCCTCATGAATCCGGTGTTCTGGCAAAGATTCACGAAGAACTTGGCGAGCTCCAAAGTGCCATCGAATCCGGTGACAGCGAGGCGGTTGCTGAAGAAATGGGCGATCTCCTTTTTTCCGTCGTAAACCTCACCCGCTTCCGGAACATCGACCCCGAGGTCCTCATGGCTGCCGCGAATGCCAAATTCGAAAAGCGCTTCGGTGCGATGGAACACCTTCTCAAAACCCAAGGCATCACACTCGACGCGGCCAGCCCATCCCAAATGGAAGATGCTTGGGAAACCGCGAAGTTGAATTCAATCGGTTAGTTTTTTCTAGCAGGTTTCCACTGAACCTAATTTCAGCCAAACGCCTTAAGAAACCCGACCTCGATGGCAAGCGGCTCAAAGGCATTCGTCTCCAAAGTCCGGCGCAGTGAGTCGAGGGCCTCCATCCGTTTGAGCAGACGACCTTCGGTTTCACCATCGGCGATGCGGCGCAATGACTCGGCGGACTCGGGGAAATCCAAGCCGCTGGCACTCACCTTCATTCGCAACAGATCCGCCATCCATGCCATCAAGACATCGAACAAGCGACTGCGACACTCAAGGTATTCTGCCTCGGCAGCAGCCTTGTGAAAGTCCTCCCGCTCTTTAAGCCACGCGCCATCCGTTGCGTCTCGATAGACGGCCACCTCTTCTTTTTCCGCCGCCTTTGCGGCAAGATCCACTCGCTCGCGAACGGTCGCGAGAAACCCAGAGAAAGCCGCTTTCATGTGCAACGCCGCGATGGGCGTACCAAACCCGCGCAATGCGGTTGCATTCAACGCCGCGACCAACTCCCCCCCGCCATCCGCGAGTAGGGCTTGTCCACCCAACAACGGCAACCGCACGCAACGCGAAAGGATCGTCGGTAAAAGACGTTGGGGGTTCTCCGTTAGAAGCAGCAGCAGGGTATTCTGCGGCGGTTCTTCCAGCGTTTTTAAAAATGCATTGGCCGCCTGATCGTTCATGCGATCCGCCTCCGTGATGACGCCAACCTTGCAGGCGCCCCCAGGTGCTGCGAGATGCAACGTGCCTTCGAGGTCGCGAATTTCATCCACCGTGATCCTCCGAGACTTCTTGCGTGGCCGGATGATCCGTACCCACCCGCTTTCGAGCTCATCGAGCAAGGGTGTCTCGACCACGACGGGATCGCCAAACAAATCGAACCCCGCGGATGCACCACCGCCGTTGACCAGTTGCACCATCCGCGCCGCCAGGTTTTCCTTTCCACTGCCGTTGGCTCCGCTGATCAAAAATGCATGAGCCAACCGCCCCCGCTCGTGCGCGGAAGAAATCAACTCAAATGCTCGGTCTGCCAAATACGCCATGCGCCCCAATGCTCTCCCGAACGCCCCCATGTGCAACCAGAAATCCTTGCCCCCGAAGGATTTCCAGCTCCCAACGAGCGATCCCACTTCAAAGCCACAGTCTCAGCGCACAAACAGCAAGCAGGTCGGGCAAGGAACCTTGACCGTCGATGATGCCTCACCAAGCAGCCCCGTCGCCGGATCAAGCGCCAGGACGCTAATCGTGTCTGAATTCTGGTGAGCGCAGAGCAACCAACGACCACTCGGATCAATCTTGAAATGACGCGGCGTCTTCCCACCACAGGGGGCGTGTTGCAAGAACTTCAAAGCTCCCGTTTGCATATCTCGCTGATAAACAGTTAGCGAATCATGGCCTCGATTCGAAGCATAGACGAAGCGGCCATTCGGATGGATTTCAATCTCAGCCGTGGTGCTCGTTTCGGTAAAATCCACCGGCAAGGTGGTCACGGTGTCGATGACGTTCCACTTCCCATCCTTGTAGGTGGCGGTGAGGATGGTGTTGTTGAGCTCGTTGATGACATACGCATGAGACTCGTTGCTCGAAAACGCCAAATGGCGTGGCCCCGCCCCCGGCGCAGTGGACAGCGAGGGTAGCGGCTCGCCCAGTTTCGCCGTCGCAGCATCAAACGGATAAACAAGCACCTGATCCAACCCGAGGTCGGGCACAAACACATGCGTATTGGACCGATCAAAATAAACTGCGTGTGCGTGTGGCCCATCCTGCCGAGGCTTGGCAGGGCCGGATCCCGTGTGATTCACCACCGATGCAAGCGCAGTTGGAATGCCTGCGTCATCCAAGCGAATCGTCGCGATCGAACCGTCCCCGTAATTGGCCACCGCAACCGTATGACCGGTCGAATCCACAGCCACATGACAAGCACCCTTACCTCCCGCAGATGATTCACCGATCGAGCGCAGCTGATGTTCCGAATCCATCGCGAATGCAGTCACCACGCTGCCACCATTGGGGAGCGGTTGGCTCGGCGCGCCGCACGCATAAAGCACCGGCAAGGTCGGATGGAGCGCGAGGAATCCCGGGCTTTTGGTTGCAGCCGCCAAGGTCGGCTCACTGAGCTTACCCGTCGTCGCATCAAAGTCCGCAAGATAGATCCCCTGCCCCGCTGGAGTTTTTGAAGGACTTGTCCCGATGAAAACCGGAGCCGCTTGCAACGTGAAACAACTACACCAAAGTGCGAATGGAATTTTAATCATGAGATTCGAAAATGTTATAATTACAGCTTAAAGCCGAAGTGCTTTTTGGCATTGCCGAAACAGACCGCTCGGATCAATTCCGAAAGCGCCTCGAAATCATCTGGAAGTTCACCGCGATCCGCCTCACCGCCGATGAGATTGCAAAGAATCCTCCGGAAATACTCGTGTCTTGGGAACGAAAGGAATGAGCGAGAATCGGTGAGCATCCCGACAAAGCGCGAAAGCAAGCCTGTCGCGGACAGCGCGTCAAGTTGGAGCTCCATGCCATTTTTCTGATCGAGGAACCACCAGCCTGAGCCGAACTGAATCTTGCCTGCGACTGTACCATCTTGGAATGCACCTGTTAGGCAAGCGAACAGATAGTTGTCGCGAGGGTTGAGGTTGTAGAGCACGATCTTCGGCATCGCTCCGTCGGACGAAAGCGCGTCGAGGTATTTGACCAACGATGCACCCTGCTCGGTGTCGCCGATGGTATCAAATCCGGTATCAGGACCCAGTCGGCCCGCAATGCTCGAATTCACGTTGCGGAATGCGCCGAGGTGAAGCTGCTTGGTCCAACCCCTGGAAGCATCCAACTGGCCGAAGAATACCATTAGATAAAACGCGAATTTTTCTTTCTCCTCTGGAGTCGCGGCCTTGCCTTCCATCGCACGACCAAAGATCAGCGCGGCCTCGGCGTCGGTACAACTCAACGCCGGAAGACGGTCTAACCCGTGGTCGGACAAGCGGCCACCTGCAGCGTGGAAATCATCATGGCGCTTCTGCAATGCTGCGAGAAGATCTGAAAAACTGGCGATGGAATGGTTAGAAGCTGCCGCAAGCTTTCCCAACCATGGCGCAAGCAAATCCGGCCGATCGACCAAAAACGCCTTGTCCGGACGGAAGGTCGGCAAGACTTGAGTCGGAAGCCCAGCCGCTGCGATGGCGTGATGGTCGTCAAGTGGGTCTGCCGGATCATCGGTGGTGCCGACGACGCGCACATCGAATTTTTTCAGCAACCCATGAACGGAAAAATCCGACTCCGCGATCTTCGCATTGGTCCGCTCCCAGATCTCGTCTGCCGTGGCGGGCGACAGCATGAGGTCGATGCCGAAATAACGTTGCAACTCGATGTGGGTCCAGTGGTGGATCGGATTGCGAAGGGTGTAGGGCACGGTCTCTGCCCATGCTTGGAATTTCTGGCGCGGAGTGGATGCCCCAGTGATCAGTTCTTCGGGGACTCCATTGGCACGCATGAGCCGCCATTTGTAGTGATCCCCGCATAACCAAATGTCAGAAATATTTTTCCAACGGTGATTGGTTGCGATCTCCCGTGGGGATAGGTGGCAGTGGTAATCAATGATCGGCTGATCCTTGGCCACCTCATGAAAGAGTCGCCGTGCAGTCGGTGAATGAAGCAGGAAGTGTTCGTCGAGATAAGCCATTGCAACGCCATTGCAACGCGAGATGACCCGTCGGCCAAGCAGTAAAACGAGGTATTTTCACCGGCTGCGAGTGCCCATCCTTGATGAACTACCCTCGATCCCGTCAATGTTCGCCTTCGATGAGATCCTCGAGCGTCTGGCGCTTGCGGATCACCGTGGCATTTCCACCCTCAACGAGAATCTCCGCAGGAAGTGGCCGCGAATTGTAATTCGACGCCATCGCAAACCCATACGCCCCCGCCGACATCAGCGCGATGTGATCGCCGGGGTTGAAATCGGGCAGCAGACGATCCTGACAGAAAAAGTCGCCGCTTTCGCAGATCGGCCCGACGACGTCGACCTTGATTCGGTCCGTGGAACTTGGTTCGACCAAAGGCACGATTTCGTGGTGGCCCTCGTAAAGCGCTGGGCGAATGAGATCATTCATTCCGGCATCGACGATCTTGAAGGTCTTGGCCGAGCCCTTTTTTTCATAAAGGCACGTGGTCAACAAAACACCCGCGTTGCCAACGATGTAACGACCGGGTTCTAAAAGTATTTTCAACCCAAGATCCTTGAGCCTCGGGACGAGTTCCTTGCCATATTGCTCGATCGTCAACGGGCGCTCATCTTCTGGCTGGCTTGCCCACCAATCGGCATTGCCGGACTTGAGGGATTCCTGATAGATGATGCCGATGCCACCACCGATCGACCAGAACTCAATCCCGTGACGAGCCTTGAGTTCGGTGACGAGTGGGATCACTTTTTCCACTGCCTCGATGAATGGCGCGATGGACGTGAGCTGTGAGCCGATGTGCATTTGCAGCCCGCGGAGTTTGATGTTCTTAAACTCCTTGGAGGCGCGTTCGTAAAGGTCGGCGATCGCTCCAAAATCAACGCCGAATTTATTCTCCGACTTTCCCGTGGAGATGTATTTGTGTGTCTTGGCGTCCACGTTTGGATTCACGCGCACCGCTGCAGGCGCGATCATTCCAAGCTCGCCAGCCACCTGATTGAGGTATCGAAGCTCTTCCTCGCTCTCCACATTGAACGAGTAGATCCCTTGTTCCAAAGCATAGACGATTTCGTCACGGGTCTTGCCAACCCCCGCAAACGTGCAGTGCGCTGGGTCCCCACCCGCCTTGATCACTCGGAAAAGCTCGCCACCTGAAACGATGTCGAACCCCGCACCGTGGCTCGCGAGCAAGCGAAGCACCGAGAGGTTTGAGTTCGCCTTCACCGCGTAGGCCACCTCGTGGTCGATGCTGCCCAAGGCGGCATCCAAGCGCGTGTAGTGATCGAGGATGGTCCCTGCCGAATAGACATAGAGTGGCGTCCCGTGCTCGGCCGCAAGCATGGAGAGGTCGATGTCTTCGCAGAAAAGTGAACCGTTTTTGTAGGAGAAACCGTGCATGGCGGAATTGGATTAACGGCGAATCAAGCAGGGGTAAAGCGAAGAAAGCCAACTCAACGCCCTGACAGGTGAATTCCCGCTGAATTTCTCCGCCCCATTTGGCCACCACTTTCTTGAGACCGGCGCACAATCCGCTGGATGAGGCGTCTGCGAACGACTAACAATGCCGCATGAAACGGGTGCTGTGCATCGTCTTGGACTCGGTCGGCTGCGGAAATGCTCCAGACGCGCGGGCTTATGGCGACGATGGCGCGGACACGCTCGGACATTTATTCACTCGCATCCCAGGGTTTTCGCTGCCGAACCTTGCGAAACTCGGGCTCAACCACTTGATGGATCTGCCCGCGGGTGCCCCCCCACTCCGCGACGCCGCATGGGCGCGGCTTACCGAGAAATCAACCGGCAAGGACACCACGACCGGCCATTGGGAATTGATGGGCTGCGAGCTTGACCATGGGTTTGCGACCTTCGAGTCCTTTCCCGCCGACCTCGTCGCGGAGCTTGAGTCACGCGGCGGATTCGAGTTCATCGGCAACTGCGCGGCGTCCGGCACTGAAATTCTCGTCAAGCTCGGCGAAGAACACGTGCAGACCGGCAAGCCGATCCTCTACACCAGCGCGGACAGTGTCCTTCAGATCGCCGCACACGAAGAATCCTTCGGACTGGAACGATTGTGGAGCCTCTGCAAAACCGCACGCAAGGTGCTCGACGAGCGCGAACTCCAAATCGGCCGCGTGATCGCCCGCCCATTCGTCGGATCGTCTGCCGGGACCTTCAAACGCACCAGCAACCGCCACGACTATTCACTCGTACCCAGCGAAACGGTCCTCAACCGCCTGCAATCCGCAGGAGTCACCACGATCGGCGTGGGGAAAATTTCGGACATCTTCGCCGGATCCGGCATTTCGGAGTCCTTTCCGACCCAGTCAAACCAAGATGGCATGGCGGTCATCGATCGCCTGTGGCAAGAAGCACGCGAGGATTCTCATTTGATCCTCGCCAATCTAGTGGATTTCGATTCGCTCTACGGCCACCGCCGCGATCCAATGGGCTATGCGAAGTGCCTGCTTGAATTTGACCGCTGGCTCGGCAGCTTCATCCCTCAGGTGCAACAGGACGACCTCGTGATCGTCACCGCGGATCACGGCAATGACCCCTTCCACCACGGCACCGATCACACCCGCGAGCAAGTGCCAGTCCTGACCCTCGGGCTCGGACACCATTTGGCCGACGGCCACTTCGCCGATGTGGCCCGCTGGATCGAAGATCGACTCATCGATTCTTGAGCCCAACGCTTGCAGTTTTTCCCACATCATCGAATTTATCAACTCCATGCCGCTTCTCGACGTCCGCAACCTCACCACCCGTTTCCATACTCGCAACGGAATCGTCCATGCGGTGGAAAACGTCTCGTTCCAGGTGGACCCAGGACAAACGCTCGGCATCGTAGGCGAGTCAGGATCCGGCAAATCCGTCACCTGCTATTCGCTGTTAGGCCTTATCCCCCAGCCTCCCGGCCGCATCCACGGCGGACAAGCGATCTTCGACGGCATCGACCTTCTCTCCGTTCCTGAAAAACAACTTCGCAAAATCCGTGGCAAACGGATCTCGATGATTTTTCAAGATCCGATGACTTCGCTCAACCCATTCATGAAGGTGAGCGCCCAACTCACTGAACCGCTCGCACTCCACGAAAACCTGCACGGCAAGGCAGCGCTCCACCGCGCCATCGAAGCGCTCGCCGAAGTCGGCATCCCCGACCCCGAAAAACGCATCCACTCCTACCCCCACGAATTTTCTGGCGGCATGCGCCAGCGGGTCATGATCGCCATGGCACTCATCACGCGGCCCGAGCTTCTCATTTGTGACGAACCCACGACCGCCCTCGATGTGACCGTGCAAAAACAAGTGCTCGAGCTGATCCGCGAGCGCCAAAACCAACTCGGCACCGCAGTCATCTTCATCACCCACGACCTCGCCGTTGTCTCAGAAATGTGCGACCACATCAATGTGATGTACGCGGGCAGGATCATTGAAAGCGCCGCCAAGGCCGACCTTTTCCGCCGCCCGCTGCATGCCTACACCCGTTCGTTACTCAAGTCGATCCCCGCCAGCCACGCCAAGGGCGAACTCCTTTACACCATCCCAGGCCTGCCACCCGATCTCTCGCGTCCAGTCACGGGATGCTCGTTCCGACTCCGCAACCAACTCGGCAAGTCAGACGACTGCCTCACCGAGACTCCCCCACCGCTCGACGAAATCCACCCAGGACACTTCGCCCAGAACTGCCCCGGCTGCCTCGCAGAAGCATGAGCGACGCTTCTAACAAAATTTGATTTGGATTTCCCAAAGAGAAATCCCCCTTATTGCCCCTCGCCGCGCGCGAGCAACTCGGCTTCCTCTTCGTGCGAGTGGATCTGCAACGAGACCTGCACCCCTTCTCGGTCGGCGGCCGATTTCAAAATGCCGCGGATGGCCGATGCCGTGAAGCCATTCCTACCGATGAGCATCGCCACATCCTGCTTGGAAAGCACCAACTTGAAGCGCAGCCGCTTGGGACCAAGCTCGGCGACCTTCAGTTGGGCCTGAGCCGGCTCATCGATGAGATTGATGGCGACGTACTGTAGGAAATGCTTCAAGCGATCGGTCACAGGTTGCATGATAGAGTAACCATGAGCCCGTCCCCGCCAGTTCGCAAGCCAAGGTTGTGGCTAGGCGGCACAGAAAATCGGAGGGCATCGGGCGGGCTAGAAATCCTCGCCCATGAGTAAATTTCGCCCATCGGCCCTTTTGCATCCTTGCCACGAGAGAAAGCTGCCGTCACTTTCCCGTCCATGTCACGCAGTCACCGAATCACCATTCTCGCCGGAGACGGCATCGGCCCAGAAGTCATGGCCGAGTCGCTCCGCATCCTTGATGCCGCCGAAGCCAAGTTTGGCTTCACAGTCACCCGCAGCGAACACCTCGTGGGCGGTGCCGCCATCGATGCCACCGGTCATCCGCTGCCCGCCGAGACCGTGGCGGCCAGCGAAGCTGCCGATGCGATCCTCTTCGGCTCGGTGGGCGGACCGAAATGGGAAAGCCTGCCGCCAGACATTCAGCCCGAGCGTGGTGCGCTACTGCCGCTCCGCAAGCACTTCGGGCTCTTCGCCAACCTCCGTCCCGGTGTCTGCTTGCCCGCACTCACCCATGCATCCCCCGTCAAACAGGAGCTCATCGCCGATGGATTCGACGTCCTCTGCGTCCGTGAACTCACCGGTGGAATTTATTTCGGCTCACCGAAGGGCCGCGAAGAACGCGATGGCGAGCCCGTCGCCTTCGACACGATGGTCTATCAAAAAAGCGAGATCCAGCGCATCGCCCGCGTTGCATTCACCGCTGCCATGGGCCGCAAGAAGCAGCTTCTCTCGGTGGACAAGGCCAACGTGCTCGCGTCTTCCGTGCTCTGGCGCGAGACGGTGATCGAAATCGCCAAGGAATTCCCCGAAGTCGAACTCTCTCACATGTACGTCGACAACGCCGCAATGCAGCTCATCAAGCGCCCGGGCTCCTTCGACGTGCTCGTGACGGAAAACCTATTTGGCGATATCCTCTCAGATGAAATGGCGATGATTTCCGGATCCCTCGGCATGCTACCATCGGCCTCACTCGGCAAGCAACGCGAGGATGGACTTTATTTCGGCCTTTACGAACCCTCGGGCGGCTCCGCTCCAGACATCGCTGGCCAAGGCATCGCCAACCCGATCGCCCAAATTCTCTCACTCGCCATGCTCTTGCGATTCTCGCTCGGAGAAATCGAAGCGGCAGATGCCATCGAGGCCGCTGTGGCCAAAACCATCGCCGATGGATTCCGCACCGGTGACATCGCCACCAACCAACCCGGCGAGACGAAAGTCGGTACCTCGGCCATGGGCGATGCGGTGCTCGCACGCCTCTAACAAGAATCGAGTAGATCAAGCCACAACCGTGCTGATCGTTGATTTTCTAGCAAGAAATCAACGTCGGCCGGAAGGTGGCATCACTCGTGGTCGCTCAAGAAGCGTTCTGCTTCGAGTGCAGCTGCGCAACCTTGGCCGGCCGCAGTGATCGCTTGGCGGTAATAGTGGTCTGCCACATCCCCCGCAGCGAAAAGCCCCGAGGTCTTCGTCGAGGTACGACCGGGATTTTGTAGGATGTAACCATTTTCATCCTTGTCGACCAAGTCACCCAGAAATCCGCTATTCGGCACGTGGCCGATCGCCACGAAGACACAGGCCACCTCGAGTTCGCTTTCTTGGCCATCAATTAGATTTTTCAAGGTCACCGCGCGCATCTCGCCTTTTTCATCGGTAAGGTACTCGCTCACGGTCGAATTCCAGATCGGAACGATCTTGGGATTTGCTAAGGCACGATCTGCCATGATCTTCGAGGCCCGCAACTCGTCGCGGCGGTGGATCAGATAGACCTTGCTGGCAAATCGGGTCAAGAAGCTTGCCTCTTCACATGCGCTGTCGCCCCCACCGATCACGCAGACCGGCACGTCTCGGTAAAAAGCACCATCGCAGGTCGCGCAGGACGTCAGTCCGTGGCCGATGAGCTTCTGCTCACCGGGAATTCCCAAGTGCCGCGGTGCTGCACCCGTCGCTACGATCAACGTCTTGGCCTCGAACGATTCCGAGCCCGCCGTGAGAAGGAAAGTCCCATCGTCGCGCCGCACCACGGATTCTACGCTTGCCCAGCCGATCCGAGCACCGAATTTCTCCGCCTGCGCCTGCATTTTCATCATCAACTCAGGCCCCATGATCCCGTCGGGGTGGCCCGGGAAATTCTCGACCTCGGTCGTGGTGGTGAGTTGTCCGCCAGGCTGCGTGCCGGAAAGGAGTAGCGGCGTCAAATTGGCGCGCGCCGTGTAAATGGCCGCAGTGTATCCTGCGCAACCGGTACCGATGATGATGACGTTTTCCATAAATTATAACGAACGAAAAGTGGCAAGCATGGTCCGCCGAATCGCCAACCGAGTCAATCACGAGCTTGAAAAACCCACCATCAGCGGCCTCTAGCCGATCCACACCGAGCGAGGGCCCACTCGAATTCCCAACGTCCTGACTATGGCCTTGCCCAAGCGCTGAATCGCACGGAAAGTCTGAACATAAAGCCAGCCGATGCATTTCGTCGAATCGACTGCCCGATGATTTCGCCCAAACCCACCACGCCTCGTGAACCACGTCTCCGTCGCACTTTCTCGCTTTGAAATGCTCTCAACCATTTTTGAACGCCTCGTTGGACCTAATGAAAACACCGTAATTTCATAACCCATGGCCACCCCGTCTCCCGAAAACTCCCGGCGCAAATTCCTTGGCAGCCTCAGTGCCGCCTTCGCGACCGTAGGTGCATCTGGCTCGCTTGCTTCGGGCGCCTCCGCCGAAATGCGCGCCCCACTCCCAAAGAAAACCATCTCCAATCCCTACATCTATGAGTTCTCGATCGGCAAGTTCGAGGCATGGTCGATCAGCGACGGCTACGGCACTTTCAAACAAGGCGTTTCGAAAAAAATGTGGCCGCCCGCCGACCGCGCAGAAATGACCAAGACCCTCGTCGCTCGTGGCGAACGCCCAGACGACACGACGCTCTACATCAACATCCTCGTCCTTCGGAAAGACAAGGAGGTGATCCTCGTCGATGCCGGCTTTGGCCCAAATCCGAACCCGACATGGGGATGGCTCGCGAGTGCTCTTGATTCAATTGGGATTCAAGTTCGTGACGTGACCCACGCGATGCTGAGCCACTCGCATGGCGACCACATCGGAGGTCTCGCGAGCGACGGCAAAATCTTATTTCCCAACGCGGCCATTCACGTCCTCAAGCGCGAGGTCGACTTCTGGCGCAGTCCAACCCCTGATTTTTCAAAGTCGCACCGCACCGATGACATCCAGCAGATGATTCAAAACGTCCGCAATGCATTCGACACGCTGCAGCCGAATCTCGTGATCCATGAGGACGGAGATCAAATCCTCGATGGCGCTATTACCCTGATCGCCGCTTCTGGCCACACCGACGGGCATGCGATTTTCCGCATTCAATCGCACGGCCAATCGCTCCTCCACATCTCTGACCTTGCCCACCATCACGTATTGATGCTCGAAGACCCGAATTGGTTCATCGACTTCGACCACGACCCAGCGTCCGCCATCGCCGCCCGCAAGAAGGTCTTCGCCGAGCTCGCGCTCACCCACGAACGCACCTTCGGATTCCACCTCCCCTGGCCCGGCCTTGGGATCATCGCCCCAAATGGCCGCAAGGGCTACCAATGGATTCCCGCGTCTTGGCGGTGGGATTTTTAAATCCAGAAACACTCCAGAAGAATTCCGACTAGCGCTTGCACCAGCGAGAGATTCGGCGAGAATCCCGACGTCCATGACTCCTGAATTTATCCGCGAAGCTCTCCGCCAAGTCCGTTACCCTGGTTTCTCAAGGGACATCATCTCGTTCGGCCTCGTCAAAGAGGTCACCTGCGAACCGGGACTCGTGAAGGTCCGCATTGAACTCGCCACCCGCGACCCCAAGGTGCCCGAGCAAATCTTCCAAGACTGCCACGCGATCCTCGATCCCCTACCCGACATCGGCTCGGTGAAAATCGAAATCGATGTGAAGGACGCGCCCGCCGCCGCGGGTGGTCACGGCAGCACGGTTGGGAAATCCTCGATCCCAGGCGTGAAGCGCATCATCGCAGTGGCCTCCGGCAAGGGCGGCGTCGGGAAATCCACCATCGCGGCAAACCTCGCGGTGGCACTCTCAGCCACCGGCGCCAAAGTCGGCCTCTGCGATTGCGACCTCTACGGACCCTCCGTCGCTCAGATGTTCGGCGCCAACGAGCGTCCGATGGCCAATGAGCACGACGAGATCATCCCGCTCGAAGCCCACGGACTGAAATTGATGTCGATGGGATTTCTATTAGAAGATCGCTCACCCGTGATCGTACGAGGCCCAATGGCCACCCGCTACACCCAACAATTTCTTCGTCAGGTGGCATGGGAGGATCTCGACTATCTCGTTCTCGATCTTCCACCCGGCACGGGCGACATCCAACTCACCATCGTCCAAACGGTGTCCGTGGATGGAGCATTGATCGTCACGACGCCTCAGGAAGTCGCACTCATCGATGCCCGCAAGGCGGTCTCGATGTTTGCAAAGGTGAACGTACCAATCCTAGGGCTCATCGAAAATATGGCATGGTTCGAGTGTGATGCAGGCAAGAAATATTATTTATTCGGTAAGGACGGCGGCGTGCGTGAGGCGGAACACCTCAATGTTCCTCTGTTAGGACAAATCCCAATCGACCTCCCGACCCGTGAAGGTGGCGACTCAGGATCACCCGTTGCCTTACTTCCAAGCGGGCAAAATATCGTCTCCGACGCATTTCATGCGCTTGCCGCGAAGATCCGGGCGAAACTTCCCGTGGTCTAACCGATCAAATCCTTCGAGATCACTCTGCGCGCCAAGATCCTCGGTGGTGCGCACGTCGAATCGTCTTCCACTGGGTCGGGCTTTGTGGCATGAATTCACTGATTCGTTTTCACGAATTCCTTTTGCCATGACTGCTCCCGATCCCAAGCCGCCTACTGAGAAATTGCCCGATCACGAACTGCAAGCCCACAGCGGCGTGCTCCGAGTCGCCAAGGATCCAGTCCTACCCGTGCTTGACGTCGATTTCGATCCGGCGGTGCTCAGCGACCACGAGGTCCGCGAACTCATCAAAGAACACATCCGCCAAGTCGAGAGCGCATTGCAAAAGCGAATCTACCGGCTTGAGGGAAATGCCTGCGAGGCATGCGCGCAAAAGCTTGAGAAAAAACTCTCCAAGATCCCAGGCGTCCGCCGCGCCACGGCGACCTACCTCGGGCGCGTGCTATCGGTGACCTTCGACTCGGCTGTCGAGCCAGAGCACCGAATCGACCAAGACCTACAAGCCTCGGGCGCCAACATCAAACCGCTTGAACCACGCGGCTCCGACCGCCGCTCGTTGCGTCAAAAAATCTTCGCCGGCGAACTCAACGAGGAGATTTCCTGCGCGCTCGGCCTCGCATTTTTGGTATCCGCCGAAATCGTCGAAAAGACCTCCGGCATCAGTATCGCCACCCACGCACTCTATGGTGCGGCCTACCTTTTTGCCGGACAAAAGGGCGTCCGTTCGGCCGTGGCTTCTCTGCGCGAACGAGTGTTAGACGTCGATGTCTTAATGGTTCTCGCAGCCATCGGCGCAGCGATCATCGGCGCGCCCTTCGAGGGAGCACTCCTACTGTTTCTCTTCAGCTTTTCCAACGTGCTGCAACGCCATGCGATGGAGCGGACCCAGCGCGCGATCGAGTCCCTCCTCACGCTCCGTCCGAGTGAAGCGCTGGTCAAACGACTCGGGGGCACGGTCAAGGTGCCGGTCGATCAGTTAGAAATCGGAGAGATTGTCATCGTCAGGCCCGGCGAACAAATCCCAGTGGACGGCACGATTTCCGAAGGTCGTACCAATGTGGATGAATCTTCTCTAACGGGTGAATCCATGCCTGTTGCGAAAGCACTCGGCAGCCAGCTCTTCGCCGGAACTCTGAATCAAAGCGGCGGCATCGAGCTCACGGTGACGAAGCGCTCGGAAGACTCCGCACTCGCGAAAATGGTCAAACTCGTCGCCGAAGCCCAAGCGGAGAAATCGAACACTCAGCGGTTCCTCGAGAAAGCAGAACAATACTATGCGATGGGAGTCATCGGTTTCACCTTTCTCGTGTTTTTGATTCCATTTCTAGCAGGTGTCGATCCCGCTCACGCTTTCTACCGCGCGATGACCATTATGGTCGTGGCTTCGCCTTGTGCCTTGGTGATCAGTACGCCGGCGACGGTGCTCTCGGCGATCGGTGGCGCAGCACGGCGCGGCATTCTTATCAAAGGTGGCTCCCATCTTGAAACCGCCGCAAAGATCGACATTGTGGCGATCGACAAGACCGGCACCCTCACCGTTGGCAAACCTTCTCTAACCGAAATCATCACCTCGCAAGGCGTTCACGAGATTGGCGTGCCTCTACCTGCGCCCGCCACTGCACTCCTGCGTGCCGCCGCCTCGCTTGAGGCGAAGTCGGAGCACCCGCTGGCCCACGCCATCGTCAAGAGTGCAAGCGACCTCGGGATCATCCCACCGGAAGCAGCGGATTTTCAATCCACCGCAGGAAAAGGTGCCGAAGCAACCGTAGAAGCCGTTCGCTACCTCATCGGCAGCGAGCGCTTGTTTCTCGAACTCAAAGCCAACGGAATCGAACCGCTCGCCGCTCAATCGCTGGCGCTGCAAGCGAAGGGAAAAACCTGCGTTTGGCTAGGCCAGCGCGAGGGCGACCGAATCACCGCCCTAGCGGTCTTGGTCATGGCCGACACGATCCGTCCCGCCGCGCGCCAACTCACCGCCGACCTCCACCGCCTCGGAGTCAAAAAAGTGGTCATGCTCACGGGCGACCAACGGATCGTCGCCGAAGCGATCGCGCAGGAGGCCAAGGTGGATGAAGTCTTCGCCGAGCTACTGCCCGAAGATAAACTGAAAGTCATCCGCGAACTGAAAAAGGAAGGAACCGTGATGATGATTGGCGATGGCGTGAACGACGCACCCGCACTCGCCATTTCGGACATCGGCGTGGCCATGGGTGCCGTCGGAACCGATGTTGCCATGGAAACCGCCGACATCGTCCTAATGGGCGACCGGTTAGAAAACATTGCCCTTCTTTTAGGTCATGCGAGACGTGCCAAACGCGTCCTCACCCAGAACCTGGTATTTGCTAGCGCCGTCATCCTCGTCCTCATTGCCGCAGCCCTTGGCTTCTCGCTTGCACTTCCGTTAGGCGTGGTCGGACACGAAGGCAGCACGGTCCTAGTCTGCCTCAACGGCCTCCGGCTCCTCCTGATCGGCCGGGCAGATAGCCCCATGGTTAGAATATAACTTACAATTCTAACCCATTACCAAAAGCACTTCCAGTCTCAGTTCCCTGAGTTCGAATAAGTCCGCAGGAAGAGTTGGATATCTTTCACACTCGCGACGAAGCGGTTGAGTCCCTCCTGCTCGTCATTCAGCAGCGTGTAGGCTGGAATGACGATTTTCCACTGGCCATTCCACACACTCCGACCCACGAGCCGCGTGTTGGTAAACTCTGCTGGGATCGAGCTGTAGAAGAATGCAGCATCGCTAACGGGGCGGAACGCTTGATGCTTACGGAGAATCCATGGCTGTTCGCTGAGGGTACCATTGGCGTCAAAGAACTGAGTGGTGTTGAATGCCGATGCCCCGAGATTGTAGGGCAGCGGCAACGCTTGGTCGTGCACCGTCCAAGTCCGCAGCGTGTTGGTGTCGCCGAGCGGTGGTGCGAGCATGCAGTCGCTACCGCAGGGGATCAAATAAACGTACGGCGTTGCGCTGAGCGAATTGGTGGTGTTGCTTGGGGTGCTGGTAGCACCCGGCGAGCCAAAGGAGTAGGGATCCATGCCAACGTAGCCCTTCACGACAATTCCGACACTGCTGATCTTGGTGGCGTAGCTGCTAGGCGTGTAGGCGTGGTCGTTGGCCGCGAGTGGCAAACCGAAATAATTCTGACCGTGTTGAATGGTGCTCCTGAAAGGAAGCACGATGCCTGGAACCGCCGATCCATCGGGCTTCTTCAGGTTATTGCAATACTTCGCCACATCGGGATCCGCCATGACGTTGGGCACGATGTATTGCTGCATCGTCTGTTTCCACGCGTCGTCGTCGCTGGTGATCGTGTCGTCGTTGAGGATGCGGAACAATTCGCCACGCAGACTGAAGAGCGTGCCGTAAGGATCGGGGTTGTTGATGCCAAGTCGGCCCTTAGCAACCGAGAAGTCGGAGTTCAATTGCGCCATCGTACCGGCCAAGCCCGCATCGCCGAGGGTGCTGACAGTGGCCTGCGGCACATTGTCCGTTAGATCACCCAGCGCACGTGAAGCGACGACGTTAGCGATGACCGCCTTGCCCGCCGTGGTGCCGAGCAGGCCGGTTTCGTAGTCGTAGCTCTTCGCCGCGAGATAGGTGTAGCGGCCCGCGAGATCAAACAGCGTGCGGTACTGCTCCAGTGCCTCGTTGCGGAAGGTGCGGAAAGTCAGATCCTTGGTCCGGTAGCCGGTGATGGATGCCGCTGCGCGCTGACGGAAACTTTCGCGGTCGGTCAACACGTTCTGGCCTTCGACCAGCACGTTGCGAAGGGCCTCGTTGGCGCGCTGGAAGTCGGTGGCGAGCTGTGCAGCCTCAAAACGGGCTGCGAGCAGCTCGCGATACAATTGCTCGAATTCATAAAGCTGTTGTTTTTCTTCATAGCTAAAGCTGATCCCTTCTATGATCGCATCCATGCTCATCGTGGTTGCATTGATCGGGGCATTCAGCGCATCAGCCGATTTCTGAAACAATAGCCCGCCCAGTCTCAAAACCTTGCCGATGACCGCAGCAGAAAGCTTAATCGACCCTTTGGCGGGAGCTCCAGCTGAGTTCGCCAATCCAACCGTGTCAGGCACGGCCTCAGCCACGGCTTCTGCAGTGGCTGTGGTGGCAATCTCTGCCTCCTCGACAGCGTCATTGGCCGCAGACAGCGCGGATTGAGCAGCTAGCAATGCACTGGTGGTCGCCATCGCTACACCACGGGTGGCGTAGATTCCAATGTGCGATTTCAGCAAATCGTCGTACAATTGATATTCACGCTTAAATCGCGTGTAGAGCACTTGAACGTTCTGATTGCACTCCAAGAAAGACAACTGCGCTTGATAGGTATCGAGCAATGCCTGCTGCAGACGTCCCGTACTGGCACGCTGCCCGAGCGAACTGCCGCCCCAGTCGGATGACCATTGCAAAAACTGATTGGGCCGCACGGTGACCGTTTTCAGCACACTCTTCTCAGGAGTCCGGCCATCCTTGGTGATATCGGCGATGGAGTCGCCGGTGAAACTGGCAATCTGTGTCGGAACATGGATCGACATCGTGACGGCGCTACCAGTATCCACCAAATCGGTTGGGCGATCGACGACAAACCAGTTTTGAATGTCGGGTCCGTCGTAATCTTGGGCATAGGTTTTACCCACGCCAATATCCCCGCCATAAGGCGTACCGAAAATATCAATGAGCTGGCCGACGAAGGCACCCTCTTGATCGACGATGGCCGTGTTGGCATCGCTGATCTGGTTCTCTTGGTTGCGCAGCAAACGCGTCATCTTGGCCGCTTGATTGAAGGCACCTTTGGCATTGAGCGTGGCCCGCAGCGCTCGATCATAAATCTGCTCGAAGTGCGAATTACCGGCCTGCAACTGCGCTGGCGAAATATCAAACGCGATGGCACCAGGACTCAGCCCCAAGGGATTGAGGTGAGCATTGGCGTTGTCGATGGTGTTTTGGAAATCACTGGCGGCGCTGACGAGTTGATCGAGTTCTGGCACCGTGGTGCGGTCGATGATCTGCACGCCGCTGTGATTCGGATTATTATCCTTGTCAGGCAGCAAGGCATTGCCGGCAGCCCAGTTTAAGAAACTGCCTTGGGCACTGCGCGAGACCCATTCATCCAGCCCTTGGTTGCGGCTGACGCCCGTTATCGCATTCACCCTGCCGTCGCGGAACTGACTCCAGCCGCTGGTAGGGTCGTCTTTGTAATTCTGACGATGTACCAAACTGACGATTTGTTTAGCGCTCATTGCCACATTCGCGGCGGCGGCGGCGAACTTCCGCTCATCCTTGTAATCAATCTGGATCGACTGGCCCAGCATCGAAACATCCTCCGACGCGGTGGTCCAAGTAAAGTACGGATGTTCCAGTAGTTTGTAATAGCCCTTCAACGCTGTCAGGTAATGACCATAGGCATCGCCGTGACCTTGTGGGAACATCCGCTGCGCATCGGCCGCGTCCACCACTCCGTCTGCGGTGTTACTGCCGACTTTTTCTTTGATATTGTAGTTGGTGGAGTAAAGCACCTCGCCGCTGTTGATGCCGCGGGTGTAGTTCCACCACAGACGGTTGTAGGCAGGGGCGGTGACCACGCCTGGATTGACACGATCATCGCGACCCTTCAGCAGCGCCAACTCTTCTTCCAGTGAACTGGTGACCTGACCTTCGAACGAAAAGCGGCTGGTATTGACCTCAGTGACCGTCGTCTGATCATCGATCGAGATCGTAGGATTGGCGGCGTCGGCATAGGCTTCGTTGCCGAGGATCGTGTAAAGATCATTGAGATAGCCAGCCGCCAAAATCAACGCGCTGTTGGACGAGGTAAAGTCGATGTTCGAGCCGATGGTGAAGTTTTTACCGCGGTTGAGCACGGTTTCATAAATCTCGATGAGCCCAACATCGTTAATGTTGTCGAGGTTGAGGGCAATGTCGCCTTCCCAACGTTTACCCGCCTGAGTGAGAAGCGAGACATCGGTGTTGATCTCGTTGTTATAGAGATCGGTCATGCGTTGGTTGAATGGCGTGATTTTCGCCAGCACCCGCTTGATCCAGCCTTCGACCAGTTTCGGAGGCATCCAATTAGACCAAGTCGTGTCGCCGATTTTGCGATAGGCCATGGTGAAGTAGGTATCCCCCATCAAGACCGCGGGATTGCTGATCGTCGCCGTGGGTGATCCACCTACTAAAATACTATTAGCAAGGGTGCCGTTCGGTTTGATCCAGTAGTTCGTGTCTGCGGCAATATCGATGGTATTGGTCGGCGCTGCGATGGTGACTGCGGGAACACTGCTGTAACCATTGCCCGCCTGGGTGATCGTAAAGCCAGTGACCGTGCCGCTACTCAAACTCGCCGTGGCGGTGGCGGTACTGCCACTGGTGGGCGCCGCAAAAGTCACGGTTGGAGCCACTGAACCATAGCCGAAGCCAGCATTGTTGACATTAATAGCCGAGATACTGAAGCGCGTCGCATTGCCGACCGCAGTGGGGGCCGTCGTCCCTGTGCCGGTGCCGCCAGAGAACGTGAGTGTCGGTGCACTGGAATAACCGAGACCGGAGGACGTGATCAAAATACTGCTGACCGTGCCGCTGGCACCACCGCTGAGAACTGCCGTAGCCGTGGCGGCGGTAGTTGCACCACCACCGGTGATGGTGATGGTGGGTGCCACGGTGTAAGTTTTGTTGCCTGGCGTCAGAGTGAAGCTGGCCGCGCTCAGACCGAGCGTGGCCGTGGCAGTCGCAGCCGTTCCATTGAGCGGCGGGTTGCTACCGTTAGTCGGGAAACCATAACGCCACTGGAATTCATACAGCTCGGGGTGGCCGGCATAGTCGCCGCTGTGGCGTAAGGTCACTTGTTCATCCAGCGGATTACTCGATAACAGAACCTTCAAATCACCCGTGTGAAGGGCAGGATCCACCTTGATAATCTGCATCGCGATCGGCGTGCCCGAATCGGTAAACGCCTCGCCGTTTTCAAACACCAGCGTCACGTAGCCTGTGCCCTTGCCCGTCGCGCTCAGAGCATAGCTATCGACCGCCGTGTCGGGATCGGTGATGTCGGCTAGCGAGTCCTTGTTAATCTTGCGGTGATCTTTGGCGGAGTCCACGATGTAAGTACCCGGAACGGCGGAGTTCTCACTGAAGGTCTCGATCTGGGTACTCAAGCCATCGATGGCGGCATCCCACTTGCTTTTGTTCCCAGTGTCTGTCGCTGGGCAGAGATTTTTCAACTCTGCTAGGTCAGCGGTCCCCAGCACGTTGAGATTGAGATAATCCTCACCAGCGATTTCATCGACGAATTCGCCCTTGAACGTGAGCGCACCTTTACTGCCGTTATTGCCATCAAAATAAAAGCGCTGCTGCAAATGCGGCGGCAGCTTTTGGAAGTAGGTCTTGCCCGCATAATCGCTGGTCAGAACCGTCGAGGGCAGCGACTGCAATTCCCCACTATTCCCCAACAAAAAGGTCTTGGCGCGGGTCGCGTCGTGCAGCGTCACGCTGTTTTTGTCGCTACCGGTGTTGGCGATGGATTGTTGATAATAGACCTGCGCGCTGGTGGCGCCGCGGACTTGCGGCAGCGCCCCGGCGATCGCACTCGCTTTGGCCAAGGTCAGCGTCTCCGCCTTCTCCAGCACGGGCACAATCTTCTGCTGGGCGATCGGCAGGGTCGCGTCGTCCGGCCACTTGGGTGCATAGGTCAAAGTGACGGGCACGCCGCTGCCCGTGTCGGCGATGAACGGCATGATCGTGCCTGCCGTAGGCTGCTGCGCGAGGCTCAGACTTGGCAGGTAAAACCCATCGCGCGAGTTGTAATAATACCGCATCCCGAAGGAAACGGGTGGCGCGATGCTGACCAGCGGTGCCGTGCTGTAGCCTGTGCCCGCGTTAGTCACCGCGATCGACGTCACCGCGAAGCCCGTCGTATTGCCAAGCCCCGTCGGGGCCGTTCCCGCCACCAGTTGGGTGCCGCCGGAAAAGGCAATCGTCGGCGTGGTGGTGTAGCCCGTTCCTGCGGCGGTCAGATTAATGCCTGTAACGAGGCCATTGCTCAGCACTGCGGTGGCCGTCGCCCCGCTGCCGCCGCCACCTGTAATGGCCACGGTCGGGGCAACCGAATACGTTTTAGTCCCGCTGGTGATGGTGAAGCTGGCAGCACTGAGCCCACCAAGTGTTGCCGTCGCGGTGGCGGTCGTGCCGCTATTCGGCGGCGCCACACTGACGACAGGTGCGGTGGTATAACCCGCACCTTTGACCGACACCGTGATGCTGCTGACTCCACCGCCGCCATCGATCACGGTCGTGGCTGCGGCGCTGGTCTTGGCATGCGCACCGCGATAGGTCCAATCGTACCCTTGACGGTCGCGGAAGGTGAAACTGTTGTAAGCCGTCGGAGCGTTTGCACCCGTGGCATTGTCGGCAGTCCCTGTAATTTCGTAGTTAAGCACATTGCCACTGGAATCGAGCGCCGGCGGCAGGGCGGCCAGCGGCATCGGCGGCTGAGCTTTAGTGCCAGCGATCGCATTGTAGGTCAGCGGGTAGGTGAAGTTGGAACGCACGACCTTGTAGGCGTCGATGCTTGGCCGCAAGTCGGTCGGGTTGGTGTAGGCGAGCAGAACAAACGGCGACGAAGTGGTCGTGGCGTTATTCAAATCATCGCGCAACGCATAGGCACGGCCCGCCACCATCAAGGCGTGTTCCTCATTGGGATTAAAGCCGATCTGCGTGCTATCGTTCTGGACATAGAGGCTGCCCAACTGCTGCGATGGCCCCAGATCCCCCGTACCCATGCCCGAGGCGATCACGATCTCCGGTGGCGCCGGACTGGTCGGATAAACCACCGTGTAGCGGCCAACCACCGACGGCAGGTAAAACGACGCAAACTGCGAATTCGGTGCGACCACCTGCTTGAACCACCAGACGGTCAGCTGATTCTGCCCAGGCAGCGCGTTGACCGGAATGATCGCGCCCGCTTCGGCCGCTTTCACGCCGTTGGTGAATGGGTTGATGTAGCCTGCCGGATAATAGTTACTGCCGCTGGTAATGTAGCCCGCGACTGAGTAGGCCGAGCTTGGCGGCGTCAGCCGCTGGCCGACATTCACCGTTGCCAAAAGGTCAGCCACCCCGTCCGCATTGAGGTCGTTGATCGTGCTCACCGCCGCCACTCCATTGAGGGGGCCCGCACCGTCAGGATCGGCCACGGCCGCACTGCCGAGTTTATTCTCGGACTGAATATAAAGTGGCACATACCACGGCGCGCCCGCGCCGGCGAATTTCAACAATGTACGGTTCGTCTTATCGGCTGAGCTGCTGAAATCGACCAGCAGATGCTGCGTCAAGATATCGAGACTCGTTTCACTTTCCGCCGGGTCATCCTGGAAAACCACCTCGGGCAAATGCGCCGCCTCAAAGACCGGCCCCGTGCTGACTCCACTGCCGCTGTCCGTCACCGTCACCGTTTCATAATCCGCGATCGCACTCGGCCACACCTGCGTGTATTTGCGCAGATACTTCGGCCAGCGGATGGCCAGATCCGGCGCGTTGGGTGCTGTCAGGAAATAGATCGACGCATCTTTTTCTTCGAGCCAATAGACCACGATCTTGTCGGGGTTATTATTTTCACGTTCAGCGTGATAAACCAGAGCCCCGTTCGCCAGGGCGCTGGTCCCATAGAGCGGCTTGCTCGCGTCATTGGAATTGAAAACGACCGAGGGGATCAATTGATCATCGCCATCTTGCGCCGCTTCCTGGCGGGGACGCAGTTGCTGGCCCAGTGGTGTCTCAATCGTGGTTGACTCCGCCACCATTTTGACATCGACGATGTCGGCACCCAGAAATTCATGAACCCCTGAGCTACCCTGCTGTAGATTTCCAAGGTATTCCACAAAGATGCGGCCCTCCGTATTATAAGCCTTCAACGCGGCTTGACCGCTGGCCTTATCAAACCAGAGCGTCCGCTTTTCGCTGGACGGCTGGGAAGATGCATCCGTCGGTGGCGTGTAACCCACAGGAGTAAATTCATCCGCCACATGGCTGGGCACATAGATATTGTAAACCGGATTCACCGTCACAATCCGTCCCGTGGGAATCTGGACTAGGGGTGAGCTAAACGACTTTTGCGTCCAATAGATCGTCCGTGGCGTTCGCTGCGAAGCCGACGAAACCGAAAATACCTCCGTCCGGAACTTGTACGTCGCCACCGATTCCCCGGAAGCGCTGGTATCTGGCACCGCCGATACCCACGTGATCGTCACCCGCCCCGGCTGCGTCGCAAATACTTTGTTGGCGTGCGGGCTGAAATAATAACTCGAAACTGGCGTGAACGTTTTAGCCGTCGAAGCGCTGATCGTGCTGTCCGCCGTCCCCGCTAAAGTCACGGTCAGACCATCGACCACATTCACCCGCTGCCCCATTAGCATCGCCCCGCTGGCCAACCCGCTCGGCACACTGGCCACAGTGACGGTCGCGCTGGTCGTCGAACTGCTCGTCACATTGACCGTACCCATCGGCGAAAGTGGCTGACTCGCCCCATTGAGATTGGTGACATAAGCGCTCGAAAACGTCTCCCCCGGCTGCACCGGTTGCGCCCGCCAGTAGGTGTTGGCGGTCAGGGCTCCGCTCCACGTCACCGCTGGTCGCTGGATCTCCTCGCCCATCATGTAGCGTGGCACACCCGAGGCAAAACTGTGACCCATACTGGCCCGCGCTAGCACCATCGTCACCACCGGTGCGGCTACCACCGTCTTGTCACTGGCCCTCGGGTAACGCCCAGCGGTGATGCCAGAGGTCGAAATCGGCCCTGCCGTCGAGGAGGTATTGGCCTGTCCGGCATACTGCGGGGTGGTGGCCGCGGTGCCGGTCGCTAGCGCCGGCGGGGCAATCGTGATGGTCGGCGGCACGGCGCTGTAGCCACTGCCGCCGGTGTTGATCGTGATCGATGTCACCACACCACCCGTCAAAACAGCCGTCGCCGTTGCCGTAGTCCCACTGGGAGGAGGCCCCACCGTGACGGTGGGCGCTGAAGTGTAACCCGCGCCACCACCACGCACCGTGATCGCGCTGACCGCGCCACTCGTCACCGCGGCCGAAGCACCCGCGCGGCGACTATCGAGCAAGTTCGTTGCCCCGCCACGGATCTCGTACTGGGCGTGTGCCAACGGTCCCAGCAAAAAGCCGCAGAGGGTGGCAACAAGGATAAAAAATCGAGAATTCATAAAAAATAGAGGGTACGGGGTCAGGCGACCCAACGTCTTTGGGTGAAATTATAATCATGCACGATCGCGCCCTGAAATGGCACGATTCGTCGATCGGAGGCGGTTTGGGCCACGTTCCATGGCTTCAAGATTGCACTCCATGGCTTCAACATTGCGCCCCATGTCTCCAAGATTGCGCTCCATGTCTCCGAGATTGCGCTCCACTTCTCCAAGATTGCGCTCCACTTCTCCGAGATTGCGCTCCATTTCTCCGAGATTGCGCTCCATTTCTCCAAGATTGCGCTCCATTTCTTCGACATTGCGGTCTTTTTCTTAGACACCACGCGCCAAAGCTTGGCGAACAAGCGCCCAAACGGCACGCCACACGGCCATACCGTCTGGCGGCAGTCCGTGCCTGTCTCTACCTTTGCTGGATTCATGCGGTGGCGGTGGGTGACGGCTTAATTGGCGGCGTTGGCGGTCTTGATCGAGACCGTTTCGGACGCGCTGCCCTTGGTCAGACGCTGTTCGAGAGCGATCAGGCGCGCTTCCACAGTTGCATCTTTGGCAGCGAGTTCGCGACGCAGCGCCGCATTTTCATCCTGCACGGACTTGAGCTTGCGGGCCAATTCTTGCGTCGCCGAGACGTTCAACATCGAAAGAGCATCGTAATCCACCGAACGGAAGTCATTCACCTCACGGCCATAGACGAAGACTTGGCCGCCCGCAGTTTTGAAATTGGTGAGAAACCTGTCGGCTTTCACTTTCAAGACCTCGTGAACACCTTCTTCCTTATCACTGATGAGTCGCACCCGATCCCCCACCTTGAGGTCGGTGGCCAGCGCCACCCAGCCGTCCTGGACCTTGGCCTTTTGATAAATATCCGGCACCACACCCTTGGTGGTATTTACGGCTTGCGGATAAACTTTCTCCAACTGCTGGGCGATCGCCTTCTTATACGAGCCATTGCCGTTGGCAATCTTATCCTTGAGGTGGTAATCGGTGACTGCTATTCCCATCAGGGTTGCCAGATCCTTGCCCGAATCGCTGGGATGAAGATCCGTTTTGATCCGGAGGTCCGAGTTTATCCCAACATAAGGGGCAATAATGCGGCCATCTGCGAATATAGATGTGTTGTTATAGGTGGTGCTGGCCGTATCACCATTCTGGCCACCACCAGTGTCGAGATAGCCAATAATCGCATAGGTACCGGAACTCGTTCCGATATTCAATCGGGCTTGATTCGAAGTAGTGCCAATCTGGACGTTGCCGAAAGTATCGAATCCCAGCCAGCTGGGACTGAATGTGCCCGTTGTCGCTGGGCCAAAACCAAAGGTGCTGACTGACTGACCGTAGCCCAAGCCGGCGGCGGTAACCCCAACCCGTACAAAGCTCAGATGCGCGGCAGTGTGTCCCGTGGCAGGACGGTTAATTTGCAAAGAGCCATATTTGGCGGGATCCGACGCTCCATCGTCGATTTGGAGCTTAGTCCCTGGGCTCGTGGTTCCGATGCCGACGTTGCCGTTGCCTTTGATGCGCATGGTCTCGGTCATCGCGGCCGAAGAGCCGTAGCCGAAGCCGACGTCACCGGCACTGGTATCCGTGTGAATCTGCAGAAGATTACTCTGAATGCCGAAACCAGAGGTATTACCCGAATTACCCCACAATGCGATTTTATCACCCATTGCATTTGACAGGTTCAGCGGAAAGCCTGGCGCTGCGGTACCGATGCCGACATTGCCGTTGCCATCGATCGCCAGAATGTTAGGACTGAAAGCCCCGGATGTCCCTCCACCAAAACCGAAGGTGGGGGATGATTGAGCGTAACCCACCCCCATGACCTGGCCACCCGCGCGCACGAAGGCTAGGTGCGATCCCGTGTGCCCAGTGGCAGGCCGGCTGATCTGCGCGGAGCCATAGGTTCCAGAGGTCGTTCCATCGATAATGTCCAATCTGGCCACGGGCGTAGTTGTGCCAATGCCGATATTACCGGTGTTGGTCGTCAGTGAGCCCCCTGTAATCGCACCCGCGGTGCTAAAGGATCCGCCGGTGATCGCTCCTGTGGCGGTGATCGCACCAGTTACCGAAAGCGCGACCGCTGGGCTGGTGGTGCCGATGCCGACGTTGCCGCCGCTCGGGTTGAGCAGCAGGTTTTGCACGCCGGTGCCTTCTTTGAACGATTGGATAAAGCCCGTGCCGGTGCCCGTGCTATCGACGCCGATGCGCAGGCGCTCGGTGATGTCGTCGGCGGTGACGAGCAACTGCGGGGTGGAAGTGGTGGTGCTGGTGTTCGCCCCGCTGACGGTGAACAAGGCGGGCGGCGCGGTGTTGCCGATGCCGACATTGCCCGAGTCCAGCGTAGTCAGGGAGGCCCTGCCATTGGAGCCGAGCTGCTCAGCGTATTTGGCGCGGAAGGCGAAGGCAGAGCTTACAATCTGCTGGCGCGGGGTAATTTCATTGTCCGCAGCCACCGTGCCGTCGTCGATTGTGACGCCGAGGTAACGGGTGGAACCGCCGAAGACGGCGAGATCGCTGATGGTCACAACTGGCGATCCCCCAGGGCCCTTGCTCGCCTCACTATAACCAAAAGTCGTGCCTGCCGTGGCGGCTCCTTGGCCGATGAGCACGCTGAATTCACCGCCGGAAATCGTCACGGTCTGCTGCTCGGAGTAGAGCAGATTGGCTAAAAGCACGTTAGACGGGTGATCCCAAACGCGGAAGGTCACCGTGCGGTTGACCGGAGCGGCCAGGCCGATCACCGCACCCGTGGTATCCAAGGCACGGCCTTGGTAACTGATGTACCCCGGCACCACGCTGGTGATGGTCTGGGCATGGACACTCTGCAGCAAACACAGGGTGGTGAAGAGGATGGCGATCTTTTTCATAATGGTGGAGAGTAAGGAGTTAGAAGTTAAAAGTTAGAAGGGCTACGGATTTCAAATTTACTGCGTGAGCACGCCGATTTCGGAGACGCGGCGGAGTGCGATGGTACCGGTGACGGTGAGGGTGTCTTTGCGCAGGCCGGTGATGATTTCGGAGTAGGTGCCGGCGATGACGCTGCTGCCGTAGCCAGTGGCCGAGGTGCCGTCTGGAGCCGTGGCGGCAAAGGTGAAGGTCAGCGCACGGCTGAGGTCGTAACTTTCCTGACCCGAGACGAGGGCGGTGGTTCCGCTCTTGTTGTCGTGGTCGGGGTGGTATTGGTGGACGAAGGGGCTGGCAGGATCGTTGAAGGGAGTCGAAATGGTGCGGGTCAGGGTGCCGCCCAAGGCGAAACTGCCAGTGCCCGTGTCGAGCACCCGATCGAGTGGCAAGTGGGCCGCGACGATGCGCGAGGCGCTGACTTTTTCCGCCGCATAAAGTCCGCTTTCGGTGGTGCAGATGCCGAGGTTGTAGGGGGCGGCGGCGAGCTTACCGAGGAACACTTGCGACAACACCCGCGCAGTGCCGGCATCGTCGACGTGGATAATATAGCGCAGCGGATAGGATTGGGAGGTAGTAGTGCCGCTGTAGCCTGCAGCTTTACTTTCCACTCCATTCACTTGGGCTTCGCCAATCCACAAGCCGGCGAGCGAGGCTTTGCGAGCCGTCGCGGGTAGCTGGATGTCGTACAGATTGGCGCTGTCGGTGAAGCGCAGCTGCGAGGCGAAGAGGGCATTGGCTGCGGCGGCGGTCATCGTCGCATTGGCGCGATCGATGCCAAAGCTCAGTTCGACGGCAGCATTGGGGCCGACCAATTCAGTGTAGGAA
>JARWZU010000072.1 GCA_029866215.1 Akkermansiaceae bacterium | reverse complement strand
GACGATAGGTCTTGTGAGAGTAGGTCGTCGCCAGGTATATGCCCGGCTCCAAGCATGAAAATGCTCGGAGCCGGGCTCTTTTTTTGCACCCATGCCAGCCCCCCAAAAAATCGAGAACCACACTCCAAATCTACGCTGAATGACCAGGAATACCATTTCAATAGTTAGCTTGTCGGAAGTAATGATTTGTGCTACCGTCTAATTATGTCCAGACCACGAACTAAAATTGATCCACTAGGAGTCGGATCAGAACTTCTTGCCCGCTTCAAAAACGAAGCCCCAGGTTGGCAGCGCGAACGCATGCTCGCCATCAAACTGGCCATGGAGGGAACCGGCACCCAACAGGTCGCCGATAATCTCGGTCGCAGCCAGGCCACCATCCAGACATGGGTCAACCGGTTCCGGGTCGGCGGAATCGAGGGTCTCCTTAATAAAGGTAAAGGCAACGGCCCCAAAAGCCGCCTCACCCCCGAGATGGAAAACGCCATGATCGATGAACTCGCAAAAGGCACCTGGCGAACTGCCCGTGATGCCTGGAACTGGCTCGGATCCAAGTTCGACCTCGGCGATATGAAAGAACCCACCATCTATAAATACCTGGGAAAGTGCGCAGGGCGGCTCAAAGCGACCCGCCCGTGCAACCCACAAAAAGATCACGCAGCCGAAGCCGCCTTCCGAGTGACTCTCGCTGAGAAAATGGAAAAACTCTTTCTCCCTGTCGCCAGCCCGGTCCGGCTGTGGGTTTATGACGAAATGCGATACGGCCTTCACCCCTTGACGCGCAAGATGTGGTGCCTGCGCGGCGTCCGGGCAATCGCTCCCTCGCGCCGCCGCTATCAAAACGGCTATCTTTACGGAGCGTTGGAAGTCGGCGGCAGCGGCAGTGAATTCCTCTTCACCCCGGCCCTCAACAAGGAATGGGATTTAGGTTTTCTCGGGCAAATCGCCGCACACGATCCCGCAGCCATCCACATCGTCATTGGAGACGGCGCAGGCTTTCACCACAAAAAAGACGAGGAGCCGCTGCCTGAGAATGTTAGAATTATTACTCTCCCCGCCTACAGCCCCGAGCTCAATCCCGTGGAAAAGCTGTGGGACATCGTTAAGGACGGGATCTGCAATCGGGACTGGGCGGATCTCGATCAACTCGAAGAAAAGATCACCGAACGGATCAAACCGTATTGGGAAGACGCCAAGCGAGTGACCCGTCTGATTGGCGACGGATATTTGCTCTCCGAACTAAACGCTATTTGGAAAAAAGACTTCCGACAATATAACTAGTGAAATGGTATAATACCAAAACCCCCTAGTAATTGAAACTTAGTTCGGAGCGCCAGCGTTTACCTGATCGCGCATCCAACCGTGGATCATCGAGTGGACCTTGTCCGGGGTGGTCCAGCCTTTGGCTACCGCGATGAGATGATCCTCTAGCCGCTTGAGATTGCGGTAGAGCCGGTTGGCCGTCGGTGACTTGAGCAGGCGGCCGAATCCCTCCACCGGGTTGAGTTCCGGGCAATAGGGCGGCAGCGACAAAAGTCGGACGTTGGCGGGCTGCCGCCCGTCGCCCGCCCGTAGATGAAATCCCGCTTGGTCCATGATAACCACATGCAACGAGTCCGGATCGCTTTCTGCGATCTGTCGCAGGAAAATCGCATGGATGTCCTGATTGATGGCAGGGGTGAAGAGCAGTTGCGCGTCGTTCGCGCCGTCGATCTCCAAGGCCTCGTGCAGGTAGCCCCACTTGTAGGTGGTGGCATAGGGTGCGTGGACCCGTACTCCTCGCCGCGACCAGACCCTCCGGATCACTGGCAGCAGTCCGTAGCGGTGTTCGTCGAGCACCCACAACCGCACGGGCTTGTCGGGAGCCGTTCCAACCACTTCGGTGAGGCGCTGCGGAAGCTCCGCCCGGAACGCGTCAGAAGCAGCCTGGTCCTTCTTGCGGTGGCTCTTCCGTGGCACCTTGAGCTTGCCTCCGAGCCGGTGCATGAGTTTGCACACGCCGCTTTCAGTGAGCTTTTTGGAGGTGCGCCGGGCGATCCATTTTTGCGCATCGCGCGCCTGACGGAAGTCACCGGCCTCCAACTTGCGGATGAACTCCCCGGCATCCTCGCCTGTCACCGCCGGCTGGCGAGCTCCCGCCCACTCGCGCTTGAGCAGCCCTTCGACTCCCCCGGCCACCACCTTGTCGCGGTAGGTGAAGATCGTCTGGCGGCAAACTCCGGTGATCTCCTTGATCTGCGCGACGGTATGATGGTGTTGGCCAATGAGGCGAACCACGAGCAGGCGCTTGCGTGCCCAATCGGGCTGGGGCTCGGCCCACGCGGCTTCAATCTGTTGGACCAATTCTTCTCCCAATGTCGGCAAGCTTCAAGCCATACTGGAGACTGAAGCAGTGCCCCAAGGATTGGAAGGCTAAAACCTAGCGGATTTTGGTATAAGCAATGCTCCAGACTTGCGACTGAATGAAAGCTCGTTTTGACTCTACCTATGACTCGCCCTGACGGTCGCCAAACCGACCAACTAAGACCTATTTCATTTATTCCTAACGTCGCACCTTATGCTACGGGATCCGTTCTCGTGGCATTTGGCGATACCCGAGTGATTTGCTCGGCAACCATTGAGGAAGATGTGCCTCGCTGGATGCGTACCCAGCGGGTCGAAGGTGGATGGCTTACGGCAGAATACTCGATGCTGCCCTATTCCACTCTGGATCGGAAGCCTCGTGATATCTCAAGAGGTAAGCTGGATGGTCGCTCCTCGGAGATTCAGAGGTTGATTGGCAGAGCACTCAGGGCCTGTGTGGATTTGAAAAAGGTTGGTCAGCGGACAATTTGGATCGACTGTGATGTTTTGCAGGCTGATGGGGGAACACGGACGGCTTCAATCACCGGTGGCTGTGTGGCGATGGCGATCGCACTGAATCGCTTAATATCCCAAGGAAAGCTTAAAGACTTCCCGGTTAAAAAACTTGTTGCTGCAGTTTCAGCAGGTGTTTTCGAAGGGGTGCCCGTGTTGGACTTAAATTATCCGGAAGACAAGGCGGCGTCGGTGGATTTTAACGTGGTGATGACGGAGAGCTTGGATTTTGTCGAAATCCAAGGCAGCGGGGAGGAAGCGGTTTTTTCCTCTGATGAAATGTCTGCCATGTTAGACCTCTCACGGAAGGGGATTTCCGAAATCATTTCGTTGCAGCGGCAGGCAATTCTTACGGCCGACCGTGCCGCGCCCGCGGATTTAGCGTCCTTGGCTGCTGGTTTTCGGAAGTGAGTGAACGATCTTCGGTGGTTGATGCGCGTAAGGTTGAAATTATACTGCCATTTGCAGAATGCTCGCAGTTGTTTTATGAGATTTTTTCCACGACCACTTCGATCTCCATTCTGCAATTTCCCGTGCCATTGTAGCTCCCGCGCACTGGGGCTACATCTTCGTAGTCGCGACCTACGGCAACCTTAACATAGCGTTCATCGGCAAGGGTATTGTTCGTGGGATCAAAGCCGATCCATCCCGCGTTGGGCAGATAGACCTCAGTCCATGCATGGGAAGCTTGTGCACCTACCAGCGTGTCTCGAGGGCCATTGTAAAGATAGCCTGATGCGTAACGTGCAGGAATTCCGACTGACCGGCAAAGCCCGAGCATGACGTGGGTGAAGTCTTGGCATACCCCTCGCCTCAATTCGAACGCATCTAACAAGTGAGTGTTCACACTCGTTACACCTGGCTCGTAGCCGAACTCCTGATGAATCCATTGCATTAAGGCCATCGACTGATCGAATATCGAGGTGAGCTGTCCCGTGGCATCGACGGCCTGCCGCCACACGTCAGGGTGGCGCGAGACCCAGCGGCTGTCCTGCAAGTATGGCCAGATTCTCTCACGAATGGATGACTCACTGTAGTCCTTCAGTGTTGCTGTCCGGCTCGCTTCGGAAATATCTAACGGCAAATTGTGCACCCTGATTCGGCTCTCGATATCAAGTTGCGAATGAGCTCCGGGCAGCTCGAAGTGGTGGGTGATGTTTTGGAAGAGATCGGTAAATCGACGCACTCGTGTTGCTGGAATTACCCGAATGAGGGCACTCAGGGTTTTTTGATAGGGGAATGTACGCGGTTCAAGGTGTAGGGTGTTCACACTATGTGACACCGGCATTCCATAGTAAAATGTCGTCCGATGATAGACCGAAAGCCGCATGCCAAGCTTGGCTTGGTCAGAATTGTTAGTGAAATTCACTGTTGCTGTTGTTGTTCCATTTGCCAAGCGGCGACATCCGATAGGCTAGAGGACCTCGGCCCTGGGCTGGTCTGAATACGCTCGGGCATGAGAACATAAGTTTCAAAAATCTCTGCACCGATCTGGTTGAAGCGTTCTTGCAGTTTGTCGAGGTAGTCATGCAGTCCAGTTGCAAACACGTCTTCGGTCGAGCCAAAATTCAAATCTGCTAGCACACGGCCTGACTCGCGTTCTACTTCGTTTGAGAATGCTCCGCGTGGTGTTCCGGAAATCAGGTGGAGACTCGCATCCACGCGCTCAATGCAGTAGCGGACCGAGCGAGGGAAATCTTTGGAGAAGATCAGGAAATCGACAATTCCACGGGCGGATAGCTCGTGATGCCCTGCGCGGAATGCGCCCATGGCCCCGCAGGAGCGCAGGATTGCTGTCCAGTGGAGGATTCCAGGTGACCCGGTTTCTGCGCCATCCTCTCCAGGCGGAAGGTAGCTTGAAAAATCAAGGAAACGGGTGGTCTTGTCCGCCCTTTCGAGGTGTCGGCCGAGATCCATGAACTCCCAGGCCTCGTTGCGGGAGATCGTCGATGCAGCAATTCCTAAAAATGTCATCACCGACCTTCGGACGTTTCCGTAATACTTTGGTGGATCGGATTCCAGCAAGCGACGCGCGTCATCTGAGCGAGTGAAAAGATAAAGAGCGTTGAGCTCTTCCCACAATTCGTCGGATAGCTGGTCTCGGACGGTTCTCGCATTTTCGCGAGCCAAGCTGATGCAGGAAGTGATGCTGTTGAGATTGCGCGGATCATCGGTGAGGAAGCGAATTACCTCACCACTACCAGAGTTGTCATAGAGTTTGCTGAATGCCTCCTCATCTCCGGTGCTAAGAATGATGGGTTGCCAGAAACCCCGAAGTCGCTCGCTGTCGAGGCGCTCGAAATCAAGTAGTAACTGTTGGTTGACATCGATTAACCGTGCGAGGTTATCGGCCCGCTCCACATAGCGGACCATCCAGTAGAGGGTATTTGCGACACGTGAGAGCATACATTTAATGGCGAAGGACCCAAGTATCTTTGCTGCCGCCGCCTTGGGAAGAATTTACGATCAGCGAATCCTTGGTGAGAGCCACGCGAGTCAATCCGCCGGGCACGATTTTCACATCTTTACCGTAGACGATGTAAGGTCGCAGATCGATGTGTCGGCCCTCCATGGCTCCATCGCACCACGTGGGAGAGCGCGATAACGAAATGACGGGTTGGGCGATGTAGTTGCGGGGGTCGGCGATGATTCTTTCGCGGAATTTCTCGATTTCATCTTTGCTGGCGGAGGGTCCCATGAGCATGCCGTAGCCACCAGATTCGTTGGCAGCCTTGACCACCAACTCGGGGAGGTGATTGAGAATGAATTTCATGTCTGCCTCCTCGGACGCGAGATAGGTTGGGACATTGGGGAGGATCGGTTTCTGGCCAAGATAGTATTCGATCATTTTAGGGACGAAATAGTAGATCACTTTATCATCTGCGACGCCAGTTCCCACGGCATTTGCAAGTGATACGTTTCCCGAACGGTAGGCATTCATCAGGCCGGGAACGCCCAAGACCGAATCTTTTCGGAACACCACTGGATCGATAAAGTCGTCATCGATCCGTCGGTAAATGACATCGACCCGCAATAATCCCCGAGTGGTCCGCATGTAGACAAATTTATCCACGACGACGAGGTCTTTGCCTTCGACGATGTCGATCCCCATTTCACGGGCGAGGTAGCAATGCTCGAAGTAAGCGCTGTTATGGCAACCGGGTGTAAGAAGCACGCATACCGGATCGCCCTCACGGTGAGGTGAGATGTGGTGAAGCATGTTGAGGAGATCCCTCGGGTAGGAATCCACCGGGCGGACGCCGACTGATTCAAAAATCGCTGGGAACGCACGTTTGAGTGCATTGCGGTTTTCTAACAGGTAAGATGCGCCAGAGGGACAGCGACCATTGTCTTCGAGCACGTAGTAGATGCCGTCCGCGCCACGAATGAGGTCGCTACCGCAAATATGGATGTAGATATCACCAGCGACATCGACCCCACGGAATTCCGGCCGATAGTGTTTGGCCTGTTCGATGTAAAACCTCGGAATGACCTCATCCTTCAGGATTTGTTGCTCGTGATAGATGTCGTGAAGAAACAGATTGAGTGCGACGATTCGCTGGGTGAGGCCCGCTTCGAGATGTTCCCATTCGCTTGCTGGCATTACCCGTGGGATCGGGTCAAATGGGAAGATTCGTTCGGTTCCTTGATTGTCATGATAAACGTTAAAGGTGATCCCTTGGCGCAAGAAATAGAGTTCTGAATTGGCTTTGCGGGTGAGGAAATCGCGTTGGTTCAACGTGCTAAATTTGTTCAGAAGTGGCTCGCAGTGAGTTCGGACGGTGCCATCGGAAGCGAACATTTCGTCATAAAACTTGCCAGAATCGTAGCCATTGAACATTTCCATACGTGATTTTTCTGATTTAAGCACAAGGTGCGCCAAGTTTCAAAGATCGTGGATTCAAACGAAGCGTCATCCGAGGGGTGCGAAAAGGTGTGAGAGTGTCTCCGCATCGACCTTGAGTTTGGTGGTTTCTTCCGAGAGCAGGGCCTCGACGAGTGACGCCTTGTGCTTTTGGAGCTCGAGAATGCGGTCTTCGATCGTGCCGCGGCAGACCAGCTTATGAACGAAGACTGGTTTGGTCTGTCCGATCCGGTGAGCGCGGTCAGTGGCTTGATTTTCGGCCGCCGGGTTCCACCAAGGATCGTAGTGGATGACGGTGTCAGCCGCAGTGAGATTGAGGCCGGTGCCGCCAGCTTTGAGTGAAATAAGGAAAATCGGAATCGTACCAGACTGAAATTTTTCAACCAGCGTTGCGCGTTCCTTCGTTTGTCCAGTGAGCTTTAGATAGGGGATTTTCGTTTGCCGCAAGTGGTCCTCGATGAGGGCAAGCATGGAAGTAAACGAGGAAAATAGTAGGATCCTACGACCTTCTTCGATCAGGGTTGGCAGGAGTTCACGGACGAGATAGTCGAGCTTTGCGGATTCTTTGATTTTTTGTGCGGAGGGAGTTTTGAGCAACTGTGGGTGGCAGCAGATTTGGCGGAGTTTGAGCAAGGCATCGAGGACGATGATGTGCGACTTCGCGAGTCCTCTAGCAGCGATGGCATCCCGGACACGCTGATCCATCGCTGCCCGGACGGACTCATAGAGATCGCTTTGTTTTTTGGTGAGATCGATTCCGTGGAGGATTTCGGTTTTCGGGGGAAGTTCACTTGCCACTTGGTCTTTGGTTCGCCGGAGAATGAGCGGGGAGACACGGCGATTCAGGGCGAGTTGGGCATCGCTGCAGCGCGTGCGCTCGATGGGGCGGCGGAGTTGTGAATTGAACGTTTTTTCATCGGAGAGAAAGCCTGGCATGAGGAATCGCATGAGGCTCCAGAGCTCGCCAAGGTGGTTTTCCATTGGAGTTCCCGAAAGGCAAATTCGGTGGGCCGACGTGAGTTGGCATGCATGTTGGGAAGTGACCGCTTTGGGATTTTTGATGTACTGCGCCTCATCGAGGATCAAAAGGTGCCATGGTTGATTTTTTAGCTCCTCAAAGTCGCGAGTGAGCAGTGGATAGGACGTGAGGACCACATCGGCCGTACTTACATCGCCGAAGGCCCCTGTGCGATCCTTGCCTTGGAGCACAACGACCTTGAGATGAGGCGTAAATCGAGCGGCTTCGGATGCCCAGTTGGGAACGACCGACGTGGGAGCGATCACGAGTGATGGAAGGCCTGGTCTTTTGGCACATTCCGCAGCGAGGTGTGTGAGTGCTTGGAGGGTTTTACCAAGGCCCATGTCATCGGCGAGGATTCCATTGAGGCCATTGGCCGCAAGAAATTGAAGCCAGCGATATCCGTCGAGCTGATAGGTTCTTAAATCAGCACAGACACCATGTGGGACTTCGGCAAGTGGGAGGTCGGTGATGTCTTGGAGCCTCCGCCCAAGCCTGGCCAAGGCCTGGGTTGTCTCGGACGAGTCGATTTCGAGTGCGCTGGCCACTCCGGCGGCGGCAAGTCGATCCATTCGGATCGGCCCTGTACCGGCATTTCCATGAAATAGGTGTCGGACTTGTTCGATCAACTCCAGCAGCCGCTTGGCAGGAAAATGCATGAACCCATCTGCGGTGTCTTCACATTGAAGCGTGATGAACTCGGGAAGATCAGGCGCATCTGATGCGGGCAGATCCTGGAGAAGACCGTCGGCGATGATGGGGATCAAACTGATGGGTTTACCATTCAATTCAATAGTGGCATCGAAGCGGAACCAGTCGATGCCATGTTCCGAGTCTGCCTCGATGGTCGGCATGAATTGGTCGATCTGGTGAACCGTTAGGCCTGCGTTTGCATCCACCTCAATGGTCCAGCCCGAGTCACGAAGTGTTTGCATTTCGGGGCCATGCAGTAGCCTTAGCCAGGCGAAACGGGGGGAGGGCTCCAAATCCTCAGGAACGCACGAGAAAAGTGCGGCATCGTCCAAAACCTCCGGCCTAATTTGTTCTGAAACCGCGATGAAGCCGAGACTCATCAGGCGCCTTGCTTGCAATTGCTCGTCCTTGAAATCGCGATGCCAGACAACACGCTTTCCATCCACCAACTCCGCATGGCTCTCGGTTTGGCGCTTGGCGAGCGGCAAGAGTAGAGGGCTATCCGCGTAACGAAATTTGATCTCTCCGACGATGTAAGGCCGCTTGTCCCACTTGCCTCCCAACACCCGCGTGTGGACACGCAAATTGGGAGCTGGCTTGCATGCGGGTCGTGCTTCCGTCTCTAACGTTTTCGGAACGGGTAAATCCATTGCTGCAATGGCCGAAACCCGCGCGGTCACAGTTTCGATTAGATCTGCGGAAACGGATGGTCCATCTTGCCATGTCTTCAGCAGCTGGCTTGGCAGTGCGGATTCGACCATGCCGAGTGTCATGGATGCCGGATCAAAATAGCGCGGTGGCTCGGTAGGAAGGATCACGATTTCTGGTGAATCGCACTGAAGCATTGGCCGCGCTCCGCCGTCGGCTGATACTTCCCAAGTGGCATGAATTTTCATAGGTGGGCCAAGATTTACCGGCTGGTAACCAAGCGCCTCATTTCCTGACGCGTAGGATTCGATGCCATAAAACATGCGGCCGGTCGCGGCGGCAGCCTCAAGAAGATCCTCCCAATCGGGCCCTTCAAGGGGCAGATTTCCCCAAACTTCGTGAAGTCGAAGGCGCTGGTGATAGAGTGAGGTGATCAGTAAATCCTCGCGGACCATGTATTTCGGCGGTCTTTTGGGATCGGCATTGGCGTGAGACTGGGAAATTTGAATGCTTCCATCTTTCTGGTGGGTCCCGACCCGCAGGACAAAATTCAGCTTGTTTCCAGTGGCATAGATTGGTTTTTCGATGCAGTACGCGAGAAAGCGGATTTCTGGCTTGGTGGTCTTAGCCGCCGTGCGAGTCGGGATTTCTACAGCCAGGTTCTCGATCGTAGTGAGCCACT
This sequence comes from Akkermansiaceae bacterium, assembly GCA_029866215.1. Classification (GTDB taxonomy): domain Bacteria; phylum Verrucomicrobiota; class Verrucomicrobiia; order Verrucomicrobiales; family Akkermansiaceae; genus Luteolibacter. The sequence goes on along the minus strand of JARWZU010000072.1, from coordinate 7,639 downwards.
GACGAAGCTCTAATGTAAGTGGTTGTTGGTGGGGTGCAAGTGGCTCGCCCGTACTCCGCAAGAGGTTTTGACTCAGAAAGGCAAGCAGCGCTGCGGCGTGTTTGCAACGGAATGTCACAGGACAGCTGCACTCAGATTCCATCGTCCAAGCACCCCTGTGCTTCTTGAACAAGATGTCGGTCTTGTATGAAGTTGGTGAACTGCCGCGAATCATCGCAGAGGCGTAAGCTGAACGATGGTCCTGATTGCAAAAGCACTGGACTTGCTTGATCCGAAACTCCGAGATGTAAGGCTGGCTTCGGTCTAGCATGCCTTGGTGGAAATCAAACTTCCAAGTCTCGTCCGTCAACCAGCTGGAAAGGCCGGGGATTGCAGCGAGCTTCGATAGGTTGGCAGTCATGGAAGTTTCGTGAGTCATCGAGCAAATCTAAATTCGTGGAAAACTTTAAATTCAAGTTGAGATCTACTATTTGATCATGGGGTAGACTGCTCCCCACCGTCAACTGGTGAATCTAAACTGACAAAAAATTGGGTTGAGAATCTCGTATCACGCCATCGCCTGTCTCACCGGTGCGCTCTGGCTTGGTAGATCATAAAGGTAAAGAATTGACCTGCTAGATTTCTTGAGTTTGCTTGACAGCATGGGTGTTTTGAGTGTTTTTAAAGTCATTAAATGGCTAAGCGACCTACGGCGAGTCTCAAAATGACGCGTTTGGAAGCCCGAACACGGGTGATCCGAGGGGCCGGGCGTTTCGTCTTCATGATGTTCTGCATGGCCATCGGATTTGTAGTGGTCGCCACAGCGGTACCCCAGTATCGGGAGGTCGAGCGCCTTGAGGCCAAGGTGCTGCTTTCAAAAGAGAGAGAAAAAAGCGTCAAGGCAGAGGTCGAATACCGTCAGATCGAGTATCGTGCGCTTCGTGAGGACCCGGCTTTTTTGGAGATTCATGCTCGCGACCGGTTAGACTACTACCGCCAAGGCGAGCGGGTACTCAAGTTCCGGGATTCGCAGTGATGCCTCGCCTGCTGGGTGTTTGGCTTTGGGATCGGTTCCGGTTTTGGCGCTTGGCCATAACCTGAGGAGCATCTATTTAAAAGGCATGCGTGACGATATTGAGCGAATTTTGATCGATGAGGCAGTGATTGAGAAACGCCTTGATTCGATGGCTAGCGAAATCGAGCGCGATTTTCCGCAGGGGACCTTGGTGGTGATCATCCTTCTCAAAGGGGCCCTCGTCTTCGCGGCCGATCTGCTGCGCCGCGTGCCTCGTACCCTAGAAATCGAGTGCCTAAATGTGGCAAGCTATCATGGCGGCTTGGAAAGCTCGGGTACGGTTGATTTCTTAGATCGCCATTTCCCGGAGGTGAACGGGCGTCATGTGCTGTTGCTCGATGACATCCTCGATACTGGGCGCACGCTTCATGCCGTTTCCGAGAGGTTGATGCAGGAGGGTGCTGTCGCAGTGCATACCGCAGTCCTATTGGCTAAGGATAAGGCTCGGGCGGAAGAGGTGAGCGCCGACTATGTTGGTTTCACCATAGGCGACGAGTTTGTGGTTGGCTACGGGTTGGACTACAACGGGAAATACCGAAACCTGCCCTATGTTGGGGTTCTAAAGCTTTCTGCGGTAATCGATGGGTGATCGGTTCGATTGGGTCATTGGCTAAAGCGATCCTGAAGTGCTCTCGATTCTGCCAACTTCCACACGGCATGGTCTGATCATTTGGTGGGGAATCCGCGAGTCGCATCCGTTGACGCGGCTCGCATCGAATCACAATCCACCATCATGTCGGCGAATGCGCGGCCGAAAGGCTTGGATGTTCTAACGAGCTCGCTTTTTGCCTCTTGCCATGAATTGAACGCCTTTTCTGCATAACGTTCCTGCTTCGCGATTTCGCCCGCTTCACGTGCTGAGACCGCGATCTCATAGAGGTACTCTCCTTTGAAGCATTTCGACATGAATAGAGACTCGTTGCCGCCTTGCAGGGAAATTGCGTGATCGTACATCCTCAGCGCTTCAGATTCATCCCCAGCCCATCCAAAAATGTTGGCAAGCTGAAGCGATGCCCCTGGATCGTGCTTCCACTTGGTGCCCACGTTGAAGATGGTTGTTTTGAGGGCTCCTGCCCAAGTTTCGCGGGCCTCTTGAGTTTGGAAATCGTAGATCCGAGTGATTGCCGCGCTTAACATTTCGCGGTCAATCCCAAGATAAGGATGGGCCTCTAACAATCTGAACAAACGGATAAAACGATCGGGATTCGACACACGAGATGAATGCCAAATTGGAACCCAGGCATCCTGAAGCACTCGAGTCAATTGAACTCCGAAAAGCAGTGCGGGGATCGCAAGGCCAAGCATGCCTAGTGATCGAAGCCAAGCCAAACCAAGCGGCAAGCTTCCGGATTCATCGATCAACATGCCCGTTTGAGGACGAGACTTTTCGATCTCAATGGCCTCGGTGCATTTCACATCGATCGCCATGACGCTTCGTCGGATGGCTTCTGCATCACCTATTTTTTTCCAGTAAAGCACATCGTACCTCAGCTCGAGCCACTTTTCATCTTTTGCGTGCATCAACAATCCCGTCAAGGCATCGAGGGAAGCCGATTGGCCTGCAAGAAAACTCGCAGCATGACTCTTGGCGGGGATCAGAAAATTATCGATGCTCAAGTGGCCACGTGACTTGATTTTGGCTCGGTCTCTCGCCAATGAATTACTTGGTTTCCATAGCCCATGGCTGATGCGGGCAAGAGTAAACCCTGCGATCAAAACCAAGGCGGCGTTATGAAAGACAAAATCAAAATTTGACTGTGCCAATAATCCAGCTAAGCCGATCGCCTCCCAGCAAGCTCCTGATGGCTTCGCCTCGCTCGCGAAGTTCCACAAGCCTCGGGCCATCGGCCAGATCAGCAGGATCGCGATCAATCCCAATGCAGGGAAGCCATAATCAACGAGCAACTGCAATGCCTCGTTATGGACCATGACTGGCTCGGAACCCAACCCATCGATGTGTTGAAAAACATTCCAGCTAAAGCTCCGCGCACCGCCGCCAAGCAGCGGGTTTTCCGCCATGATTTTCCAAGCCGCTTCGTAGAAAGAAATTCTACCACCATCGTTGAGCGATCCCCCCGCATCGAGTCCGCGATGGCTGCCGACCATCGGAATCAGAAACTTGGCTGCATCGAGGATGCCAACGATGACGACCACTGCAGGAAGCCAGCCAATCATCGAATAGTTTGAGTTGCGGAATGCCCGCATGAGCAAAATCAGCAACGCCAACGCTAGCATGACCCCGAGCGAAAAATTTCCCCCGCGGGAGAGACTTAAGGCGGTGGTCGTGATGGCGCTGGCGAGACCAAGCATGTGGAAGAACCTCAATCGGGAAGGCTCCTTCCATGCCTGTGAGATGAGAAGGCCCGTGGTGATTAAGCCGAAGCCAGCTGCGTGGTTGTAGTGGGCAAAAACGCCTGTGGGAAACTGGCGGACACCATCTGGATAAAGCAGGTTCCAGCCGGGGTGGGACGCTTGGAAGACCATGCACGCTGCATTGGTCAGTGCGAGCAATGAAAGCCCGAAAAAGAGTCCTCGCGATTGGGGCTGGCTCGCACCCCGCCCCAACAAATAGCCCAACGTGGCAACAAGGATCAGCGATAGGTCATGGACAGATTCTGAGAGCGCAGGTGAGGCCACGGCGCGAAGGCCGAGCAAGGCCATGGCGCCCAAAAAGACCATTGAGTGAAACCCACCGCCCCATGACCTCTTGAAATTTTGCCCCAGAACCATCCAGAGCGAAGCGGCCGCTGCCATGATCAATCCAGGGCCCCAGTTGAGGATATTCGTCGTCCCGCCAAAAACGGCAATAACGGGAAACAAAGCAATACCTAGGACGAATCCTGTGGCGGCGATTCCCTTTCCAGACTGAGCTTGAAGCGTCATGTCGCCTTGGATATGGGTTGATAGACCTCGGTGGATTGGGCGGAACAGACAGGAAAATCGGTAACAGAAATGACCTAGCTCGAGGAGCTAGTCAACAAGGCATTGGCCGACTCATCACTCCGTTGGAGTGATGACGGTTCAGCGGCGGCGGCGTGACAGGCAGGCGAAGCCACCGAGAGCGATCAGCAACAATGAGCTTGGCTCTGGCACTGCGCTTTCAAGTACCATGTTGTCCAAGACCATGTAGTTGTCTCCCCAATTGGTCCCATCTGAGCTGATCCAATCAATGGCAAAGCCACCAATATCGCCCTGTGCAGCCGTGTTGCCAGTAAAGTCAACGTTTGCAAAGAGTGCTATGGGAGTTGCGGTGGAACCCACAGGCGTGATGGTTGCCGACCACTTCATGTAGTCCAAGTTCATGGTGAGATCGAGAGTATAAGCCGCATTCAGTGCTAGCGCTGCACCCGTATCGAAAGTGCCATCGCTAGTCCCATTGTTTCGGATGATTGAAAATCCGCTCGTTTGTGAGCCGGTGAACAACAAACTCGCGAGAGTTTGAGGTTGATCGATATTGCCATCAAAAAAGCTGAGGCGGAAAGAGTCGGTAAAAGTTGAGAGTGTGCTCAGGATCAAATCGGTGGTGAAATGCGCGACCGGAAGTGGGCCACTCGGAATGAAGCTGGCGGCTGCCGGTGAGAGTGCGTACACGACAGATGAGTCATCGTCAGGACCAAAGCTTGGCGCGATTCCTCCGACAGCAAGAGAAACGCTGCCGAATGACGTCGGTAGATCGTAGGTAGTGTTGTCGAATGCGGCAATCGATGGAGTGGCTGCTGGGCCCGTCAGCCAAGCAGGATTTTGGGTCTCGAGATTTGAGCCAGCAGTGTCGTAACTCTCGAAATTGTCAGACCAGATCGATGCTGCTTGGACAGCTGCAGTGGAACAAATCAGAGCGACAGTAAGAATTTTTTTCATGGTTGCAGATGGTGTTGATGTTAGCGAGTACGGCGGACAACGGGTTTGGCGGCGGCGACGGCGACGGTTGCACCGGCGGAAACTTTCGTCTCATTTGCGGATGACTCCTTAGCTGCCTTGCTCATTCTGGCTAAATCATCCGCTTGCTGCTTGGCAAGTGCGGCTTGGGCGGCCTTTGCGTCATCAAGCTGCTTTTGCAAGGCTATTGCCTCGGCGGCTTTCGCTGCGGCTTCGGCTTCTTTTGCCGCCTGGGCAGCAACCGCAGCTCTGCGATCGTCTTCAGCTTTTTTCGCTGCATCTTCTGCGGCTTTTTTCTCGGCCTCGTCTGCGGACTCTTGCGCAATCTTGGCAGCTTCATCTGCTGCCTCTTGTGCCTTTTTGGTGGCTTCAGCCGCGTCTTTTCGAGCTTCTTCTGCCTCCTCCTCTAACCTTTCGCGAAGCTCCTCGGCGTCTTCCTTGTCCTTTTTGGTCTTCACCTCTTTGTCCTTCGCTTCGCCATAATCGGCGCGGGTACAAATGACCGTGACGCCTGGGTCTGCTTTTTTACCGTTGATCACTGGTGCTTTCCCTCGACTCGAGGCAGATGCGACAGACCCGAGCAAAATCCAAGTTAGTAGGACGACGGCGGCACTTATGGAAGTTTTCATCGGATTTTTTTAAAAGGCTTTAATGGGCTGAGAGGACTACATCCGAATCATCCGAGCGAGTCAACTTTTTAAGTGACCGAAAATTCAACCCTGTGACGTCCGGGAGCTGATGCAATTGGCTATGATAAAAAGCGTGGGTCACTCGCCAGCAGCAGAAGTGGAGTCGTAGAAATTTTTCATCACCCACCATGCTTTTTTGCGTTGGCCCTTGTCGGAGACTAGCCCCTTGCGATTCCAGCCATCTTGAAATTTCGGGTGGCAACGGGTGGGGGAGCGGAAGTCAAAGAGTACCCACGGGCAAGTGCCCCGCAGGTTTGGGATGTTCTTAAACATCGTGAGGTTTTTCCGATAGATTTCCTCCTGGTATTCCTCGCTCCATGAATGGGCGACATCGGGCGAGCCGTGCTGGCCGTAGAGCGCCTCACACCCGAATTCCGACATGATGAGAGGCTTGTTTGATGCGACGTCCCACTGCATTTTCTCAGGCTCGGTTGGAAATGGCGTGTACCAACCGAAGTATTTGTTCACCCCGACCACGTCCACGGCTTGGGAGATCTTGTCATTGAGACGCACGGTCGAGCTGGCTGGGTCGTAGGTTGGGTTGTCAAAGGCGGCACCGACCAAGCGGGTATCGTCAAGGTCATGGGCGAGGGTGATCAAGTTGGTGAGCACCTTGTCGCGGGACTCGGACGGGCGGGTTTCGTTTGCGATGCTCCAAATGATGATACCTGCGCGGTTTTTGTCGCGGTAGATCATTTCGCGCAACATGGTTTCGGCTTTGTGGAGGACCGTTGGGTTGGTGAATTCGATGCCCTGCCAGAGCGGGATTTCCTCCCAGATCAAGATTCCCAATTTCTCGGCGGTTCGGACGATGTGTTCGTTTTGCGGGTAGTGGGCGGTGCGGATGAAGTTGCAACCAAGCGCCTTGACCTCGCTGAGAATCATGGCGGCATCGGCAGCCGAATAAGCGCGACCGAGGCGCTGCGGGATCTCTTCGTGGAAATTGACCCCTTTAAGAAAGGTTGGTTTACCATTGAGAAGGAGGTCGCAGCCCTTGGCTTCAATCGTGCGGAAGCCGATTTCATCCTTCATCAAGTCTTTTCCGGTCGAGAGGGTGACGGGGTAAAGTTTTGGCGATGAGGGTTCCCAGAGACGGGGTTTGGCTTTGGTTTCGAATGAGCCAAAGCCACTGGCATCGGTGGTGAGGGATTGGTGGATGCCGAGCTCTGGAATCGAGATTTCTGCGGTTTGGGGCGATTTCGCACCGTCGAGTTGGATGGTGGTGGCGATGATGTCGTCGTGGCCCTTTTTGAGCTGGATTTTGTAATCGCGCACGAAAACTTGTGGCCTCTCCACCAAGAAAACGTCGCGCAAGATTCCGCCGTAGTTCCACCAGTCGAAATTCATCGCCGGGATGCCATCGACTTGACGTTGGTTGTCGACCATCACGACGAGATCGTTGGTGCCGTCCTTGAACTGGTCGGTGATCTCGAATTGAAATGGGGTGAAGCCGCCCTCGTGCCGGCCGATTTCCTTGCCGTTGAGCCAGACCGCGGCTTGATAGCTGACGCCGGCGAAGTAGAGGAATTGGCGGCAGTCTTTGGTTTTCGTTGCGGTGAAGTGGCGCTGGTACCAGACGATGCCCTCGTAGTATTCCAGCTCGGGCAGCTGTGAGTTGAAATCGCCGGGCACATCGAGGCGGAGTCCGTCATCGAACGAATACTCAACAAACTCTGAAGGGGTTTGGGGCTTTCGATTTTGGTAGAATTTTTTTTTCTCACCCTGTCCGTAAAGGTCGATGATCGCGTTCCACTTGCCGTTCAGTGAGCTGGCATTTTGGCAGCCGGATGGATGCATCATGAATGATTGCGCCATGAGGTTCATGGTGAGGCATAACATGGATGAAATGATGGCCAGTGTTTTCATTAGGGCTGGGTTTGATCGGGTGGGTTTTTAGCGGATTCTAACGCCGCTTTTTCGGCTGTTTGCGCGGGGTGGTCTCGGTGGAATTTGCCATGCGTTTGGCTTCCATTTCGCGAGTGCGTTTCCGCCAGTCGCGTGGTGCCTGTTTGTCGCCGGG
>JARWZU010000064.1 GCA_029866215.1 Akkermansiaceae bacterium | reverse complement strand
GTCATTATCGATTTTATCCCGAATCATGTTGCACGATCGTATGCTTCGGATGTCATGCCCGATTGGTCATTTGGTGAGGACGATCGGAAGGATGTTTTTTTTGATCGTGATAATCATTTTTTCTACCTTCGCTCTGATGATCCTGGAGGTGGTCCACCATTGAAGTTGCCGACAGCGGATTTACTAGGCTGCGATGGCCGCTTTGTGGGCGAGTCGGAATATGGAAGAGTTACAGGAAACAATGTGATTTCGTGGGCCCCTTCACGCGACGATTGGTACGAGGTTGTAAAACTCAATTATGGACATGACTTCACGAAAGGTCGGGATATTTCAGCACTGCCAAGCGAAAACTCAAAGCCAACGGAAGTCCCGAAAACATGGAGGTTCATGGATCGGATTATCGCTTACTGGCAGGAGCTTGGAGTGGATGGGTTTCGGGCGGACATGGCGCATTTGATTCCGATGGAATTTTGGTGTTGGTCAGTGAAGCGTGCGCGAGCGAGGGATGGTCAGGTATTTTTTTGTGCTGAGGCTTATGACAATGATCCCGCAAAATTGACGGATGGCCACGTTCTTGATGAACTGCTGAAAGCTGGGTTCGATGCAGTTTACGACGATCCAACGTACGATGTGCTAGAGGGTATTTATGATTCCGGGAAATGGGCAAATGACCTTGAGCCATTAAATTTCACGGGCGAGCGCTTTCACCGTTCACTGCGGTACGCAGAGACTCACGATGAAGTTCGCCTTGCGAATCCACGCGAATGGGGCGGTGTTGGGATGGCGGTGGGTAAACCGGTATCGGCTGTGCTGTTCGCGATGGGGAGGGGGCCGGTGATGGTTTATCATGGACAAGAAGTTGGCGAACCTGCTGTTGGCGCGGAGGGCTTTTGTGGTGACAATGCCCGCACAACGATTTTTGACTACTGGTCGATGCCGGAGTTCACCAAGTGGGTCAATGGTGGCAGGTTTGACGGTCAGTTTCTCAGCGAATCACAGGTGTCGCTGCGTCGCTGGTATGGTCGACTGCTAAGGGTCATCGGAGAACCTGCATTCACGCGGGGCGAATTTTATAGTTTGAATCACGCGAACCGAGGCAATTCAGAGTTTGGTCGTATCGACTGCGAATCGGTTTCAGGACACTGGATTTATGCGTTTATTCGACACGATCGAGTTATAAGGCAATCTTTTCTCGTAGTAGTAAATTTTCATCTCGATACCTCGCTTGAGGTTGTGGTTTCCATTCCCGAGGACGCTTGGAAGTTCATCGAGCGCGATGAGCAGCACCCATGGACTTTTGTGGATCGACTCGGACAAGAGTGGGTTGGTCAGTCAAATGGCAACCACCTGCGGCTGCCTTGCCTTGGTGCTTGCAGCGCGGTGATGCTAGAGATCGTTGAGTGAGGATTTTTTCGAATAGATGTTATCCGTGGCATCCTCAAAAACGTGTTGAATCATCCGTAATATCTCGGCGGGCGAGTGACCATTTTCGCGGAGGGTTCGGATGGAGCATGCATCGGCTCGTTTTGCGAGGCGCTCGCCTGCGTCGTCAAGCACGAGAGGGTGATGCAGGTAGATTGGTTCCTGCAGGCCCAGAAGCGCTTGAAGCGTGCGATGAACGTGAGTGCAGGCGAGTAGGTCTTCGCCTCGGGTAACGTGAGTGACGCGCTGAAAGGAATCATCTACGACAACTGCGAGGTGATAGGCGCAGCCAATGTCCTTGCGAGCGAGAATGACGTCACCTAACAGAGCCGGAATCACTGGGATGACTCCATGGCGTAGATCGGTGAAAGTCAGTGGTCCAGCGATCAGGCCCGCTTTTTGCGAGTCGAGTCGCCATGCGAATGGTGTGCCTGACGCTATTTTTGTGGATTGTTCGGCTGTACCTAGTTTCTGGCAGGTTCTTGGATAGATTTTCCCGCAGTTCCCATGCGGTGCCGCGCCCATACGGATCCATTCATCTTGAATCTCTTTGCGGGTGCAAAAGCACGGGTAGATCAATTCCATTTTTTGGAGTGCTTCGATCGCTGCTTCGTAGGCGAAGGAGCGTGAGGATTGCCGCAGAGTTACTTCATCCCAAGAAATGCCAAGCCATTGGAGGTCTTCCTCAATCTCTCTGTAGAATTCTTCACGAACGCGTGGGCTATCGATGTCCTCGTGCCGCAGGAGAAATACTCCATTTGCTGATTGGCGAGCGATGGAGTGAGCAACTTTGGCCGCTAGGACATGCCCAAGATGTAGCCGTCCCGTAGGGCTGGGTGCAAATCGAGTACGGACGGTCATATGAATGGTTTTCGCACTTCAAATCATCAAGCGCAAGCCGCCTGATTCGGTTGCGCCCGATGTCGTAGCTGTGATCTTTGAGGTTCTCGTGGAAATTCCGTAGCCCGTAAAACGGACACTCTAAATAAAGTTGTCCATGGTCGTCATGATTTTGCGGGACCACTTCAGTCCGACCGGTGTGCTAGGGTGCGGGTGGTTTGACTTTGGCGGGAATGTCGAAGAAGCGGCTAATGCTGATGGGCTTCGAGGGATGGCTGCCATCGAACATGAATACGAAATTGCGCCGTCCGGGCCGATGGCCCCAGACGCTGGAGTAGACGAGTCGTGCCTTGCCGTCCACCACGGTGGCAACCTGAATCGGTAGATCGAGAACGTCATTCTGCCAGGATGAATCCGAGATGTTCTTGTCGAGTTTGGAGTCGAGGGCTAAGGACTTGCCACCTAGTTTTACGGACAGTGCCTGCTTGGAGAAATTGAAGAGCCGGTAGTCGCCGGCGCGGCTGCTTGTACTGGAGATGTCGTAGGTGACGATCTTGAGCGCGGTGTTCTCGGATTTCAGGCAGCAGAGCAGCACCCGCTTTGCATTGGGCGGAAGGTCCACGAATGCGGCAGGCGCTGGCAGCGGAGGTTTCGCGACGAACTCGGCTGCAGAGGCACGCAGAACGAAGCGAGGGGGGCCGATATAGGTCACGGGTTGGCTAAGGCCCGTGGTGTTGGCTTGGAACGGGACGGCGGCTTTGCCATCGAAGAAGAAAAGGCCGTCCACGGCTTCATCCAAGGCGATGGTGAGGATCTCGGTTTGAACAGAGGGTTCCTGGGCGAGTGAGGAAACCGTCAGAAGTCCTAACAGCAAGGCGATTCGAGGGATCATGAGAGTGAGGTAATCTATAGTTCAGCGGAGTTCAACCAGCGGAATGAAACGAGACGGTAGGCGCGACCGAAGGTTTTGTTGGATTCGGAAGTGAGCTCGGTGGCTTTGAGGTGGTTGGCGTCCTTGGGGTCGACGTAGTCGCTGGAGCGTTGGACAAACGACTCGCACCAGGCTCGAGCCAAGACCTTTCCGCTTGGATCGAGAGCTTCGCCACAAGTGCGAATCCGGAAATAATCCGAACGCACTTGAAGCACGGGGGCAAGCGACTGGAGCAAGTCACCTTGCATGAGATAGGACGCGCTGCCTACTGCCTCGCTTTCACCTGCCGCAGCGGCGGAGAACTGGCTGCCATTGGGCGTCCCGGCAGTGCCACCGACGGTGCTGGGCAGGCTGACGGAAATCGATTTGCCGCCGATGGTGCCGGTCTTGGTATTGTTAATGGTAAGATCCAGGGCGGCCTGCAGCGCACCTTTGCGCTGCTGGTCGGCAGTGCCTTTCGGGTTGCGGTTCACGAATTCCCCCATGGACCGGAACGGGCCGCGCTGCTTGACTTCCTCGACGATCGCTTCGGCAAGCAAATCGAGTTCACTGCCGGGACTGCCGGAGGTAAGGGTGCGCCATCCACGCCAGAACTCCGGGTCGGTGCCTGAAGCGCCTCTCTCATAAGGGGCCATGGACAGGGCGTGACCGAAACGATTGAAACGCACTCCGGTGGGATTTTCCCAGGAGAGCTTGCTCCAACTGTCGCCCATGGGGCTGACCGTGGGAAGCTGGGATGCCGTCAGCGAGGAAAGAACGGCTTTCCACGCGGTTTTGGAGGTGGAGTTCACGTTGAATGCTCCTTTGACGAGGATGCGGGCGGCGATGGCTTCGGGTGCCCGGATGTCGGTCTCCTTGATGATCTTGTCGATCGAGGTGTCACCCGAAAGCGGGGAGAACATCATGCGGGGATTGGGAAGGGTGCTATTGCCGGAGACGAGGTCCTTGTAATTGAAGACCGAGTCAAAACTCGTCCCCGAGGAGGCTTTGTAGTCGATACCGAGGCTGGAGAAGAAAAATTTATCCCAGAGCTTCTTGTTCACCTCATAGGAGGTGTCAGCGATGGTTAGACCGCTTGTGCCGCAGAAGTCGCTTACAAAAGTGGCAGCGAGTGGAATCCGCGGATTCGCGTAGGAGTTCCCGACGACGAAGCCCGGCTCGAAATTGTAGCGGGAAAGCTGGGCGTGTTGAAACTGGCCGATCGACACGAGCGGGCCGCGCGGGATGTCGTAAACGATCGAGTGGGCTTGGCCAGTCGGGGTATTAGAGGGTCCGCTGAAGCCGCTGTAGCGAGTCGCATCGCTGATCTGCGGTTCTGGTTCGGCCTTGCCGCCCTCGCCGATGAGACCTCGGTTGGGGAAATCGTTCTTGCCGTCGCCGATCACCCCTGCGGCCGCCTCGTCGTGCCAACCCCCGATGAGGTTGGAATTGAAGTTCCAGCCCTCGCGCTTTTTGTTGACCACCCGGGATCCATCCCATGAGGGCATGGCCACCGCGGTGCGGGGGTTGGTGTCCACCCAGCCGCGGATGCATTGGTCGGAGGCGTTTGCCTGAAGCTGCGTGGTGGTGCGGTTGAAAAAGGACCACGTGGCGATGTGAGGGACGTATTTGTCCCCGGCTATGTCCGCGATGGGGAATTTTTCCTTGGAGGTATTGTCCGTGGCTCCACCCTTCCAACCGGAGAGTACGGGCTCGGGGACCGGGACGTCGGCGTTTGGTGCACCGTTCCAGAGATCGGTGGTTCGGAAGAGAACATTGCCACCCGACTTCATGGTGAACCAGGTAGAAGCGTATTTCTCGGTATCAAAGCCGGGAAACTGAGTGGCGAAATCATCTTCGCCAGAGCCTTTCACAAGGGTGTCCTGAAGGGTGACGCCAGCGAACCAAGCGTTGTGTCCTTCTGGAATCTCACGAACTGCATAGATTTCCTCGCCCGCGTCATTCACGGTTTTGTAGGTGAGATCGACCACGAAAGCGCCCTTTTCGCTCCAGGCAGATTTCAGTCTCTTGGCCCCCGGAGTTTTCAGTTCGATTTGCTCGGTCACAGAGAACAGCCGCGTTTCGCCGGGTTGCAGGTCGACCGGCCCGGTCTCCATGGAGAAATAGCGCCCACCGGTTGGATTCGTGTCCGTGGGCATATCGCCGCCACCCGCGCCCCATTCCCGCCGCAACCACAAGCGCGTAAGCCGTCCGTCTGCGCCGCCGGGTTTGGAATAGTTGAAGCGGAAGAACGGGTAGATTGCCCAGTCGAATTTGAAGCTCTGGGCCTTGATGGTGACGTTGTAGGGATTCCAGATGCCGATGAGGGGCTTGATTTCCACTTGCGCCTTGTAAAGCGCGGGTGGGCCTGGCTTGGCGAGCGCGGACTTCAAGCGGAATCCCATTTGCAGCGTCGAGATCACCGGTGCGACCGAAGTATTCGTGTGTTGCAGATCGTTTTGAAACTGGCCCGCATAGCTGTTGGTATAGGGCAGCCAGCTACGAAGCCGGATGTCGGACCAAGGTGTCGGATAAAGCCCGACGGCGGGGATCTGCTGGTCACTGACGTTCTGCCACAGGGTGGCGTAGTTCCAAAGGGTTCCCCAGTTAGGCCCGACCTGCATGGTGCCGTCCTTGCTAAGCGCGTCGCTGAAGAAGAACTTTTTTGCGTCTTGTGCGGGTTTAACCGTCTTGTCGTGCGTAAATTTGGCAATCGTTGCGCCATTGTAAGTTTCTTGGGCCGGAGTTCCCGCGCCGAAGTAGTTGAGCGAGTAGTTTTTGGACTGCTGGGATTTGTCGAAAATCAGCGACAAGTCGACTTTCATGCCGCCATCGACCACATCGGTGGGTAGGCCGAAGCCGCCGGTCGTTAGATCGTTCAGATACTCGGTGGGGACGTCGGGGTTGCTGGTGGCGAGCGAGGCGGTTTCCATGGAAATCAGCGACTGCTTGTTGACCGCGCTACCGGCTCCGAAATTCTTCCAAGTGTCGCCGAGGCTGGTCAAACCCGGTTCGAGCGGGGCTTGAGAGCGGGTGAGCTTCTCGCGATCATTGGTCGTCTGGGCGGTGGGAGCGGAGAGATCCACGCGTGCCTTGGTGCCCTCGTCGCTGATCCACCAAGCGAAACGTCCCTTATTGTTTCCCTGCGTCAGATTGACGACCGGGGCGAGTAATTCCACCTTCGTGGTGGTGTCGGGCTTGAAGTAGGTGCCAAGCATCAGGGCATCTCCCTTGTTCCACTCCGTGGATTTGGTCAGGGACTTGGCGGGATCCGGATTTAATCCGCTAACGAGCCAGTTGACGGTGGAATCCTTGGTCTTGGTGGCAGGGTCCAAGTTCTTGACGTTCACCGCGCCGGTCCAACCGGGGTTCGCGGGGGGGGTGGTTGAGCTACCGAACGGCATGTCCGAGGTGAAGGTGACGCGCTGGTCCAGTCCGGTTTGTTTCTGAAGTTCGCCAATCGCGATCATCATGGCCATCTTCGCGTTGGCCCGCGCGACCATTTGGGAGTTTGCGAAGCCCGATGATCTCAGTGTAATGGAGCTTAATGAAAGCAAGCCTACGGCGATCACGGTGAGCAGGATCATGAGCGACAACGTCACCACAAGTGCGAATCCTCGCCTCATGGAGGGCGGTAAAGGAGCAGTTGCAGGAGCTGGAAGGCGGGCTTTCATTGAGTTGGATTCAGAGAGTCATTCCGAGAAACTGACTTGAGAAGGAGGGCTGAGCCTTTGTCCTCTGAGACCGGTGCCGGATCGGAATCGATAAGCGGTCATGGTTGAATAGACGGGTTTTGAATGTCTTTGTTATGGCTAGTATCGCTGGGGATCGGTCCCTGACAGCTAGAATCAAAGTTGTAGTTGCAACGTCATTACGCTGACACGCTGTCATTGAGTTGCAACTGTTCCAATTTGCATGATTTATGCAAAATCATATACAATTTGAATATTTGCGCCTTCGCTGCCGCCATCATCTCTTCCTTGGAACTGGCCAAAGCAACTCTCAGTCAGCGGCTCGGTAGGCCCCTCCCACGATCGTGAGGGAGCTATCCCGTCATCGCAGCAAATTGCTCCGTCATCGCAGCAAATAGCTCCGTCATTGCAGCAAATTGCTCCGTCATCGCACCAAATAGCTCCGTCATCGCAGCAAATCGCTCCGTCATCGCGCCAATTTGGCGCATTCGAGCAGCAAAAAGCTCCGTCAACGCGCCATTTTGGCACATTCACGGAGCTTTTTGGGGCGATCGAGGAGCAAATTGCTCCGCTTTTGCTCCAATTTGCTGCGATCTCCCAGAAAACCTGCTGATTATTGGGGGATTACGGTTTTGGAACGGCCGCTGCCGCCCGACGGCCACCGCCGAAGAAGTTGCCCAGCGAGTCGAGCACACCTTTGAGCGAATGCCGGGTGCCAGCCATGGGTCACGGTCTTTCGTACTCCAGATCAGATGGATGAGGATGTTGGAAAGTGACTGCGGCATGAGGAATCAGTTGGTGCAGTTTTCGGCGCCAACGGAGCCATGCATATCAGCCCGGAGTGAAAGCCTGGGAACGGAGATGCCGCAATGAATGCGTTCTGAAGGAACGCCGCATCTGGTCCCTCCGATTCGGAGAAGCAGCATCAAGTGGCGGTGCAATCCGGCTTCCGCGATGACGTTCGTCTTGTCCTTGTATTCACCCGCGTCACAGGGATGACGCCCGGCGAATACCGCCGCATCTTCAACCCGGCATTTTCGGCCAGTCCGAAGTTGGGGCGTCCGCCCGGCCGCTCGTTGCGTGACTGAGCGCAGGTTTCGGATTCGACGAACCATCTCGAAACGACAAGATCTGAGCAGGCTTCACCGCTCGAATCGCGAAATCTTCGCCTCGCACCGCTAGTAGCGAGCGCGATTTTTGCTCACGGGGTTGAGTTTGAGATAACGGGAAATCATCGAAACTGAGCGGCTGGTAGGGGTTGCTCTGGCGCGGCTTGTTTAGCTTCCTTGCGGATTTCTATTTCGCGCTGGATCAAAGACAAAACATCGGCATCAAAAACCTCGTAGGTATCTTCTCCGGATGTCTTGTGCTCGAAGATCACTCTGCTCTCCGCACGCCTATTCTTAAACGCGAAGAGCCGAATCACCACCTTTGGAGCCCTTTGGGATCTGTATTCACCCAAGAAGGCAGAATGTGAAATACCTTCATTGATCGTGAGGACGATCCGAGCAAAGAATGGAAGTCGTCTGGGAATACCAGCATCGCTCTTCGTCTTGCTGCTCGCAGAACCTAAGAAATCCGCAAAATGCTGGAAAGTATCCACCGCAATTCCTATTCCAGACGATGAATGCGTCATGAATGACTTGTGAACGAACTTCAGCCAGAGGGTGTCATCTCTGTGCTTCCTGAAAAGTCCAAGGTGAATTCTGAACTTTCCGTCAGCGGTTTGATAGATCTCTTCAGGCTCAGCGACCGGCTCCCCAAGGAAGATTCCCGAAATCGTCTTGGTGATCTTGGAGAGCATTTTTTGCAGAACGATGAGTGGTGGTACCGGCGAGGGGAAGACCGAATTCAACTAGAGACGTTGTCGCCGGTTGCCATCCACGACTTGTTATTTGGGGATTTGGCATTCTACTTTGTCGCGCCACTGGCGATTTTTCCCAGCATGTTATTACGAGACGTTTCGTTGGCAATTTGCTTTGCAACCGCCGTTGCTTCGGAGGTCTTGCCCTGCTTCGCCAAGGCCTCGCTGCAAATGGCACAAGTATTGTCACGTGCGGTTCCCGCATCAACCTCTGCAATGGCCTTGAGCACAATATCCCCATCGCCCGCTTTGGCGGCATCCTCAGCCAGCTTCACCAACGTGTTGTGACGTGAAGTTCCCTCTTTCATTGCGAGGGCAGCATCCAATTTGCCCGATAACTCGGTTTGGGGAGGATTCTTCGTAGAGCCTTGGTCCTTGCAGCCACTCATAAGACAAAGCAGAAGGAAACAATGCGTGATGATGAAGCGACTTTTCATTTTTTTGTGTGGTCCAAAAATCTAGCTCACCTCAGCTAGCTCCGAAAGGCGTAAAGAATAGCGAGACCTTATGGCTGCGACTGGTGCTAGCCAGCCACCTCTAGGTCGGATTAAGGGTTGAAAGTGAGGTGTCGTGTCTGGTTCAAATCGTGGGCTATCGCGGTGGCACGAGGCCATCGCGACCTATCCGACATCCATTGACTAAAACGAATGAAAACGAACTCAGACACGACAACCGCACTCTACATCGGACTCGACGTCCATAAAGAAAAAACATCCATCGCCATTGCAGATCCCGGATCGAAGGGCGAAGTCCGCCTCCACAGCGAGGTCGCTACCACCCAAGTCGCCTTGGATCGCGCCATCCGCCGGATCGCCAAGTCCAAGAACATCTCCGTCTCCCAGATTTCCATTTGCTACGAGGCGGGCGGCTGCGGCATGTGGATTGCCCGCATGTTTATGAAAATGAAAGCGCCCTGCACCGTCATCGCGCCATCCCTCATTCCCACCAAATCCGGGGATCACGTCAAAACCGACAAGAAAGATGCCATCAAGCTCGCCCGCCTCCACCGAGCCGGCGAACTCGTCTCCGTCTTCGTCCCCGATGAGACCGACGAGGCCGTCCGCGACCTTTGCCGCGCCCGCGTTGATGCCATCGATGACCGCCGCCGTGCCAAGACCCGCCTCCTCGCCCTGTTGCGCCGCCTCGGCTTCAACTACTCCGGCAAGACCACCTGGACAGACGCCCACAGACGCTACCTGCGCGCGCTCTCGTTGCCCTTTCCCGCCCACGGCGTCATCTTGGAGGAACTCATCGGCCAGATCGACCAACTCGAAGCACGCATCGCCCGCTACGAAAGCCACATGGAGCATCTATATGCCGACTGGCGGCACAAACCCATCGTCGATGCCGTGATGGGACTCAAAGGATTTCAAATGATCGCCGCGATGATGATCGTATCCGAAGTGGGGGATTTCGTGCGCTTCACCCATCCCAAGCAGCTCATGAGCTACCTAGGCCTCACGCCCGGCGAATACTCATCGGGCGGGAAATCCAAACGCACCGGTATCACCAAATGCGGCAACAGCCACGCGCGTTGGATCCTGGTGGAGTGCTCCACTCATTATAGTAAAGAAGCAAAAATCAGTGCCCATCTATCCAAACGACAGGAAAACTTACCGCGTTGGATCCGTGAGATCTCCTGGACAGCGCAGAACCGCCTCTACTTGCGCTCTAGTAGTTTGCGCAAACGACTCATGCATCACAACAAAATCAAAGTATCCGTAGCCCGTGAGCTCTGCGGCGTGATCTGGGAAATCGGATACAAAATCCAAAGCAAAGCAGCTTAATGAAAGCATCAGAATCCAATCAACAGAATGCGAGAAAATGGCATCAAAAGCACAAACGCCCACCATGAGTATTGCATATCGCCGTTCGGGACTTTGCGGTTCCGGGCGGGAAAGGGAAGTGACGATTGCAGACCCGCACCCGACGGACGTTCTGGGATAAGATGAACTTGGCCAAAGTCATCGAGCGCCCGTTCCTAGACTGGGATAAGGTCAAATGGTGAATCAAAATCCTGTGGATAGGTCTCGGCAACGAGATAGCCCACGTATAGCAGCATACCAAGCAGTAGTAGAAATACACCAACCAAGTCACCCCAACCCGCCCGGATCCCCAGAGCCCCGGGAACCGGCACCGGAAAGTTGTCCACAGTGTCCTTCGCTCCGACGAGTTTTTAGAGACCCATTCTCGCGAAGAACCCTGTGGACAACTTTCCTCCACGAAAAAACAAGAAGCTCAACCAGCTATCACTCACCGACGAGTTATGGAAAAAACATCATTTTATCCCTTGACCAACAAACAGCCATAGCAACGTAAAAGCTCATCCACGGCGGGAATGGAAGCCTGAATTCAAACAGGGAACTTACCCGCCGTTGGATGCAGCGCCTTGTTCGGCATCTTGGGTTCTTGCGCTTTGAGTGGCTATCCGGGAAACCGACACTGTCGAAGCACAAGCGTCCTTGCCTGCCCGTTCGAATACTGACACCTCAAATCCCCGCAGATGGCAAACCAAGTCCTGTGCAACAAGAACATCCAGATGGCTGGGAAGAATCCGAAGACGCCCACTAAACTGCTGTAAACCGTAGTGTAGTGCAGCAGTCAAACGGTCGAGTGAGTTCTCCACACCTTCGAATAACTTCACTTCCGTGTAGCTACCATGATCAGCGGGCTTCGAGCCAACTCCCGCGATCAGTCCATCAAAATTCAGAAACAGCCTAGTATCAAAGCTGAAGTCTCGCGAACCGTCGGTGAACCTGAATCTGTTCACTTCTGCGAATAGTTGGATTTTCTTGTTGAGCATGACTCTCAATTCCTGCCGAACGATGAGTGGTGGCACCGGCGAGGACAAGCTCCGATTCAACTAGAGACGTTATCGCCGGTTGCCACTCACGGCTTGTTGTGCTTGGGGTTTTTGCCATTACGCTCGGCTTCCTTAACCAAGTCTTCGTCGAGATCTCGCAACGACTGTAGGACAGCTTCAATCTCGTCTTGATCGTTCTGTGCTCTCGCAAGTTCCAGCGCCCTAGCGCAAAGACGCCGCCGCTCAAGTGGATCATCAATGTAGTCAGCGCGCGTATCGAGAATCCGGGACTGAACGCCGAACTCAGCTTCAAGCTCGTCGAGCAACTCAAGCATCTGCTCACGGTAAACGTCAAACATCGGGTTGTTGTCTGTCCGTGTTGCATTGGTCACATCGCAAGCCTTCTCGATCACTCGATCCCATGCGGTTTTGGTGATCCTCTTCATTCTTGCACAACGTCGAGGTGTGGCACAGGCTACCGAGAGTGCAACTCCGCAACAAGGTGATGGGTTGTAGTCAAGAGGGTCATTTCGACACGGGGCGGGTAGCCGGTTGACCACCACCGCTTTTGTTCGCAATGTCGTCCGCCTCATTGGAATCTATGCTTGGAGTGGCTGAACCTTCGGGGCTTTAGCTTCGATGGGCCACTTGAATCTATTTTCTTATGCACTCACGGGCCAAAGCAGCGCTATTGCAAGAAGAAGGCGGCAACGATTTGCTTGGCTTCATCGGCATAGACGAAGCTGCCGCCGACTTGGAGGCCGTGATTACCGCCGATGAGTTTGTAGTGGATGAGTTGGCCGCTGCGGTAGGCGTATTTCACGAAGGGGGCCGAGTAACCGTTCGTGACGGTGCCGGGGATGCCGGCGGTATCAGCTAGCTGCGGGCCGGTTTCACCCATGGCCTGAGCGAAGCGATAGATGCTCTCTTGGGCGGAGATGAAGGTGCCGATGGCGCTGGTGCCGCCGGTGTAGGGGATGAGGGGATCCAGTGTGCCGTTGAGGCTGATGATGCGGCGGCGTCTGGCAGGCGCGATGGTCTGGTCGTAGGCATTGCTGCCGGTGGCATTGAACCAGAAGGCACCGTCGTGATACATCTTGGCGAGCATTTGGGAAACCTGGCAGCCTGCATTCTGAAAGGCGGCACCATCGAGCTCAATGAGCAGGCGGTTCGTCATGCCGGAGCCGTTGGAAATGCCGAAGATGGAAATTTTGCCCGCGTCCACGTTGTCGTAGGTCTTCAGCAGCGCGATGAGGTCGCGGATGAAGGCTACGTCGGGTGCTTGGGAGGCTTCGCCATCGACATTCCAACTGGTGAGGTAGCCATCCGGTGCCACGCGGATGGCGGTGCTGACATGCGGATTGAGCGCAGCGATGGTGCCCGCGCCCGTCCCGCCATTGCCATGAAGCAGGATGATAACAGGGTGCGGCCCTGCCCCTGCGGGCACCTGGACGACGGCGGTGCGAGCGTAACCGCCCGGCTGCTGTGCCCAGGTTTGTGTGATGCTGAGGGTGGTGTTGGCGAGGTTTCCATTCGGCGTGAGCACGGTCTTGGCGCGGTGAAATTGCCTCGGCACGCTCGGGGCGTGGGTGAACTCGTCCGTGTAGGTGATGGAGCCGCCGGTGCCGGAGAGTGTGGCCATCGGCGTCCACGAAAACAGATCGGTGGAGCACTGGATCTCGTAGCTTTCCCCCGCAACACTATCAAAGGTGAAGAATGGATGATCGCTGCCATCAATGCCCGACTGGGTGATCTTCGCCGCAGCATTCGCGCTGCCGCCAGTGCCTCCGCCTCCGGTGACGGTGAGGAGCAATTGGTTAATGATGAAACGCGAATTCAAAGCGGTGCCGCTGGTCGGTCCCACCGCCGTGATCTTCACGCTGGCGAGGTCCGGCACGGAGATCGAAAACGGCGTGGTATTGAATGAGCCGCTGCTGGTGGCGGTAATGCCGTCGAAGATGGCGTATTGCTTTTCCGTGGTGCCAATGGAGCGGGTGCCGATGCCGGAAATCCGCAGCGACTGCCCGACGGCAAGGCCGGTGACATTGCTCAAGGTAAAAACGAGCGACTCATCATCATCGGCGATGAGATTGTTTCGATTGTCGATTTCGACCGCGCTGCCGCCCGAGACACCGATGCCGTCGTTGTGATTCGTCACCGTCAGCACGGGCGTGGCGACGCTCGTCGCGGTGATGGTGAGATCAAAGCTGATGCCCGCGTTGAGGCCCGAGACATTCGGACTCGCAGAACTCAACCCTGTGACGGAGCCGATGATTTTGCCGGTGCCGAGACTGACCGTCGTCTGGGCACGGAGAAAGCTGGCGAGCAGAAGAAGGGCGGGCAGGAACGCGAAGACTCTTTTCATAAGCTGGAGTTGGCGTGAAACACCGCTGGAGGTCAAAGGTTGCAGTCGGATTTATTCCAGCCCCATCATGTTATCTGTGCGAACGTTCAAGCGCTGGCACCGCTGGGGCGGGGGTGAGCGTTGAGACGGAGTGAAGGGTTAAAGCCACGGAAAGCATGGCCGACAGAGCAGCCCCAGCGGTTGACCAGCCGCGCTTTGTTCGGCGTTTCCGGGTGTTGGGAGTTAGTAGTCATCTTCGTTGACGCGCTCAACTCGCTTAATGATTGGGGTCTTGGGGTCAGTGATGTCCACGGTGAACGAATACACCGCCATAATGTTGGGGTCGCCGTCAGCCAGCGGCGTGATAAGCGCACCGGTGCCAGCCGAGAACTGAATCGTGTTTCGACCGGGCCAGCCCTGAAAGTGGCTGTGCCACCGTGAGCGGAACTCCTTGAAGCGGGGAATCATGGCCTTAATCACCGGGGCGGTGTCCGGCAGTGTCACTGCCACAAATGACTCTGGCGCTGCGAAAGTGCCCTGTAGTCGATAAACGAGGAGGTGGGTGTAAAACCGCTCAGAGAAAGTGAGAGCGACCGCAGTGCCGTCGGCGTTCCAATGCGCTCGGATGTTGGTGCGGAGCGGTTGGAGGTCGGAGTTGGGGTCTGCGGCGTAGGGGAACGTCACGAGGACTTTGTTACTGGCGGTGGCAACAATCTGAACGTCTGGGACGGAGTCGCTTGGCGGGTCGGTCTCCTTGGCGCGGTCGTGCGTCAGGCGCACGGTAAAAGTGCTGTTGGGCGAGGCAGCGTTCGGGATGGGGACTGGCTCCGCAGCGCTTGAGCAAGCTGCGAATGCTGTGAAGACTATGACAACGAATGCTTTCATTACAGAGTGCGCGCTAGGAAACGCCGAACGACTCGGATCAGGCGACGGCGTGCGCAAGACTTTGCTGACACGACAGATAGCCTTCGAGCCGTTGCCTGCATCCGTTTTGTTCGGCTTCGTTGTTTGGTGTTCAGCGGGGATCATACGCGGCAGATTCTGGATCGTCTCTGTTCCCGGAATAGAGCTCGGGGTGCCCGTCATGCGAGAACCAAACGCCGACCAGATAACGGGGCTTGCCGTCGTAATGCCATTCAAACGACCAAGGCGCATTGCCGACCGTGTCCTCTCGGGGAGCACTGAGCAATGCTGGATCGCGTCCGCTGCGGAGACAGAACTGTGTGACTTCGTGCAATGCCCGTGCCCGAGCGGAATCACGAGACCAAAACACTGTCTGAAACATACTGGCTAGAAGCACGAGCGCGAAGACGGCCAGCCCAATAAGGGGAAGTCGATTGCGGACTCGTGCTTTCATGGTCGCGTTCCCTTAGTTAGCCGAACGTTAGAGTGGATGCACCGGCGGTGGCGAGCCTGAATTCAACGAGGGACGTTATCGCCGGTTGCATCTCACGGCTTGTTCGCCTTTGGTTGTTCACACGGGTCGTTCATGGTCTGTTCAAATTAACTCATGCTCAACAAGGGCATCATCCCAAATCACACCAGAGTTCGCGCGGAAGTATCGTCGCAATGCGTCATCAACTGAAGGCGTCTCAAGCTGTCCGCTTGCAACTGCACCAAGCAATAGCATCGAATCATCTTGAGGCATTCTCGTGGTCTTCCCGTCAACGCTACAGCATCCAAATCCGTCGAACGATATCCTTCGTAGGGATACAATCTCAGAGTCATCAGTGTCGAAATCGACAAAAACACTACCGCCCTGCAAACAAAGGCAAAAGCTGCACGGGCGTGTGGGCATCATCGCTGGATATGTGGACACTGCGATACTCATGGCAATTGCTCTTCTTTTATTGGCGAACGTTAGATGTGCGCCCACCGGCGCGGTTGAAAAGATGTTGAAATGAAATTGAGGCGTTTAGGCCGGTTGGTGCGCCATGACTTGTTCGGCTCTTAGGTTACTTGGTCTTTATGCTCGGACTAATCGCGGTGCCGTCCATGAGAACAATGAGTGTCACTTTGCCGTCGGTATCAGACGAATGCGGGTTGGGCGGATCAGAATGTCGCGCGAAAGTAATGTGATACTGCCAAAGCTCAACGCCATCCTTGGCGTCGAGGGTAAACACCACAGGCTTCAGTGTCACATCCTCAAGCGTCCAAACTCGCTTGGCGGGGAATAGCTCCTCAAGCTTCTTTCTGGCTGATTGAATCGCTTGCCGAACCGCAACGGGCGGATTCTCCATCGACGTCTTCCATGCAGAGAGTTGATTCGCCTGCTTCTCGGTAAGTCCGAAGGTCAACTCCTTCCCATCGATACGGCTATAAAAACTGCAGACGAATCCGTTCTCGTAGTGTCCTCCAACCTTGGGGGCCATCTCTTGTGAGAAGGCATTCACGGCCACGAAGATCATGATGATTGTTAGAAGTATTTTCATGTGGAATTTTCTGCCGAACTTGTTGTTTACCTACGGAAGTGGAGGAAAATGTCCATCCGCTTTATAGTTTCCACTTGTGTAAAATAACGTGCGGTAAAGCCAACAAAAAAATTGTAGGTTTACGTGAATGATTGAGTGCAAATCGGCGGATCTGGAGATTTACGCGCTTGAAAGCGTCATATTTTACAAGTTGTAGCTTGTTAAAAACCTTCGTTTTTGCAGATTTACGCGCGTATGAGCGCGTAAATCTGCAAAAATGACCCATGAAACTGGAGGATCAAATTCGAGAAAAAATGCGATTCAAGCATTACAGCGTGAGGACCGAGGAGTCGTATGTGGGATGGTACCGACGGTTTGTGAGATTCCATGGACTGCGTCATCCCGAGGAAATGGGAGCTCCGGAAGTCGAAGCGTTTCTGACGCACTTGGCGGTTGCAAAGAATGTCGTGGCAGCGACTCAAAATCAGGCGCTGAACGCTCTGGTTTTTTTGTTTAAGGAGGTCATGGGAAAAGAGTTTGAAGGGGTGGACGCGCTGCGGGCGCAGCCATCAAAGCGCTTACCCGTAGTGCTTTCGGTGGATGAGACTCGTAAATTGCTGATGGTGATGACGGGCGAGGAGGCGGTGGTGGCGAAGCTGCTTTACGGCTGTGGCTTACGGGTGCTGGAGTGCCTGCGGCTGCGGGTGAAGGATGTAGATTTGTCCGGAGGTAAAGTGGAAATCCGTGGCGGTAAGGGTGATAAAGACCGTGTCCTGACGATGCCGAAAAGTCTGGTTGGCTTATTGGAAGCGCAGTTGCAGCGCTGCCGAGTGATCCATGAGAAGGACCGGGAGGATGGAGTAGCAGGAGTGTATTTGCCAGGGGCTTACGGGGTGAAAAATCCAGCAGCAGGTGAAAGTTGGCCGTGGTTTTGGTTGTTTCCCTCGGGAAATCTCTCGGCAGATCCACGGGCTGCCGGGCTGGAGCGGAGGCATCATGCCCATGAGACAAGGGTAGGACGGGCCTTGGCGGTGGCGGTGAAGGCGGCGGGGCTGGAGAAGAAGGTGACGGCGCATACGCTGCGGCATTCGTTCGCGACGCATTTGGTGCTGCGCGGGGTGGACATCCGCAGCGTGCAGGAGCTGCTAGGGCATACTGACATACGGACGACTATGATTTACCTACAACTGGCGCGGGCGATGCGGGGGGAGATTGCGAGTCCGTTGGATGATTTGTGAGATTGGAGATTGGAGATTTGAGATTGGAGATTTGAGATTTGAGATTTGAGATTTGAGACCGGAGATCAAAACAGCTCTGCGGATCTCTCTGCGGCGTCTGCGCCTCCGCGTTTCGATTCAACCCTCGCCAATTCAATCGGCTTTCCAGTGGCACAGCGGACGGATTCCGCTGCTCCATAGGGAAGCTGCAAAGCTGGCGGCAGAGTGATGTCCGCAAGTGGCTGGATTTAGCTGATTTACGCAGGGGATAGGTGCAGTTTTACACGCACCTTGGGTGAATTTACACTTACCTAGTGCCGTTTTGTACAAACCTAGAGGTCCATTTACACGCACCTTGGGCCGTTCTGTACGAACCTTGGCATCAACTCGCATGGACCTTGGGCCGTTCTGCACGAAGGTGGAGCCATCCTGCACTCACCTAGGGCGGGGCTGCCACGACCTAGGGGAGGACTCGCACGCACCTTGAGGTGTTTTCGCATGCACCTTGGCTCGTTCTGCAAGCACCTTAAGGTCCGCTACCATCACCTTCTAACAGGCTGCACTCACCTTGGGCGGGGCTGTCATGACCGCGCTTGGGGGTGGGAGAGAGGTGCTCGCGAGGTTTTATAACCTCCGAGGTTGAAGGTGAGTGGATGTCATGTGAGTTGGTTAAATCATTTGCCACTGTGGCTTGTTTTCATACACCCAGCGGAAGTAGTCGGCTCGCTGCAATTGACCTGCTGCGGCATCATCTAGGCATACTTTGACGGCGGGGTGCATTTGCAGAATGGACGCTGGATGGATGGAGGTGATCGGTCCTTCCACCGCCTCGGCAATGGCGCGCGCCTTGTGGCTACCAAATGCTAACAAAAGATTCTGCCGTGCTTCCATGATCGTGCCGATGCCCATGGTGATGACGTGTTTAGGCACCGCCTCCTCACTGCCGAAGAACCGGGCGTTGTCGATGCAAGTCTGCTTCGTGAGCGTCTTGATGCGGGTTCGTGAAGCAAGTGAGGAGGTGGGTTCATTAAAGCCAATGTGGCCGTCGGTTCCGATACCGAGCACCTGCAAGTCGATCCCGCCAGCAGCGAGAATGTGGTTCTCATAATCCTCACAAAACTGCGGGATATCCGTGGCGTTGCCATCCGGTAGATGGATGTTCTCCTTTCGGATGTTGATATGTTTGAAGAGATTCTCCCACATGAAGCTGTGGTAAGACTGTGGATGCTCGCGGGGCAAGCCGATGTATTCGTCGAGATTGAAAGTGGTGGCTTGGCTCCAATCGAGATTCATCGAAATGAGCGACTGATAGAGCGACAACGGCGTGCTCCCGGTGGCCAGGCCGATCACGGCGTGCGGCTTGGCAATGAGTAGCCGCGCGATGAGGCGCGCGGCGACATCCGTTGCCGCCTGCTGGGTGGGTTGGATAATGATTTCCATCAGAGTTGACCGAGGCGGTGACTGAGTTTTAGGCGCACATCATTGTTGAAGTGGTCGATGAGATTGCAGACGTAATCGACGATGTCGGACGTGTCATCCGTGATGAGCGGCGTAAGGTCGATGCCGAAGATGAGCTGCGTGCTGGCATCGGTGGAGTGGGAATCGAAAAAGGTGGCGTTGGCCGCGCGGCGACCAAGGGTGGCGAGATCGTAGCGCTTGCCACCGGCGATTTGGGAGTCGAAAACACCGTTGAGCGCGGCTGCTAGATTGTCGCGACCGCTCACGTCCATCAGGACTTTGAATTCATCGGGCAGCCAGTCGAGATTCCGCCAAACTTCGCAACCGATGACTTTTTTCGGACGTTGGTCGTGCGGAAGTTCGCGGATGGCGAGCAGTGCAGCGATGGTCACGCCGATGTGGGTGTCGTGTTTGTCCGCCGGATTGTGAGTGTAGACCACCTCGGGTCGCGTGGCCTCGAGGATGGCTTTGAGATCGTTTTTCAGATCCTGCTCCTCAGCGCTCTTGACCGCGCTGCTGGGGTAGTCGAGCTGGATCATCGCTGCGTATCCACCGATCGTGGCGGCGGTGTTTTGTTCCTGTTTGCGGACATCCATCATCCGTTCGTTCGTGAAGCCGGCGAAGGGACCGGTGCGGGAGCTGCCCGCGCCGTTGGTGCAGGTGACACCGCCGAACCAGCGGTCGTCCCGAGCGAAGCATTCGAGGATGCCGTGGAAGGCCATGAATTCGAGGTCGTCCTGATGGGCGCCGATTCCGAGGTGGGTGACTCGTTGCAGAGCCTCTGCCTCCGGATGGCTGTCGGGGATGAAGATTCCGGCGGTGGGGTGATGAAGTTTCATGATGTTATTTCCTGATCTTGGGAAGGCTGGCAGCGGCTACGGCTTGGCCGACACGGCGAGTTTTTTCATCGGGCACATGCATCGCGATTCGAGCGGCGATATCCGGGAACTCTTGATCAAGCACTTGCCGCGCTTGCTCGAGCACGATGTCGCCTCCCTGCCCGGTAGTGACGCGGCCGAGTATGAGCATGTGGGCGAAGTCATAGAAATCCGCGTAGTGCGGAATGGTGTATCCGAGATAGACGCCGATCGTTTTGTAGATCAACGCCGCGCGTTCGTCGCCGGCGGCCATCAGGCTTTGAACCTCCTTGAGTCGCTCGGGCAGATCCATCTTCGCGGGCAGTTTGATTTTTGCCGCAGGCAGCAACTTGTTTACCGCTTGCTGCGAGAAATACAAAGCGCCGACACCGGCGTCGCCAGACCACTCGTCCGCGGCCGCCTTGGGATTGTAATCGACGGGTGCGAACGCCAGTTCATTGAGCCAGCCGAGGATGCGGCCCTTTTTATCCATGAATCCGGCGGCTTCACTGGAACCCATCGCAATGCCTAACATACCCGTTTCCCCAAGGGAAAGCGCACCGGCTAGGGCGGTGACGTCGCCGTCGTTCATCACCACCAGCGGGACGTTCCATTCTTCCTGGATGCGTTTAAAAACGGCGGCGGCTTGAGGAAATAACTTTTTGGGAATGGCACGCAGCAAGGACGCCACCCGGATTTCACTATCCACGATGATCCCTGCGGAACTGCCACCGATGGCATCCACCCGCGGCATGTGCGCAGCGGCCCTGTGGAGGGCGGCGGAGATATGGTGATAATGATACTCCGGGTTGGATTGCACTTTCGGATCCCACGGGGTTTCCTCGGTGAAAACGGCCTCGCCATCGATCACTGCGGAAACCTTGTAGTCACTCGCGCCGAGATCGAAGCCGATGCGACAGCCCTTGAGATGCCCGCCCGCTGCCACTTGCATTTCTTTAGCCGCAGGAACCTGACTGGCGGTCGTTAGTACAACTTCGAATTTCCTGCCATAGGCGAGGGCCATCATTTCACAATCGAACTTGCGTGCCCCACGGCTCGAGTAGGTCTTGCGGATGCAATCACCGATGGCTTTCGGCCCGCCGACGTGAAGCTTCCAACCGCCACGCGCCCACAGCAGAAATTTCACAATCCGCTCGACGTAGCGCAGGGTATCGGCGTCAGCACCGGGATTGACCTGCGTTTCAAAACGCGAGACCAAGCCGCATTCGCGCTCGAGTCCGAGCACCAAGGGCACAGCCTTGCCAGAGGCCTGAACACGAATCACATAATTTCTGTTAAAGATCGCCGCCGGTAGGAAACCGGGATCCAACGGTGCAGAGATAGCGGGTTTCACAATGGGAGTGGTCAGTGTTCAGTTCGTCTTCTTTCCTTCGAAGTGTCCGTAGTTCACCACGATCGGCAGGAAGAGGGCGGCGATGCCTGCGGAAACTCCTTGGTTGGGCAAAAGCGCGACCCCCATGCCGATGGAGTGGATCCGTGTCGGCATCAATTCGGATAGCGCCAACCACACGCAAACACCGGGGCCCGCCGCGAAGAATGCGATGAAGACGGCAAGACAGATGGCGACGAGAGTTCCGGTCTTCTCGGTCGGCACAGGTCCCACGTTAGCGCGCAGAATCCTCCGCGACTTGCTGGAAACCTGCGGGTAGTCACCAAGGGCGAAGGTGACGAGCTGACGCGAGACGCCAAGTTTCTCTGCGATTTGTGCTTGGGTAACCATGTTCCGATTGAAATCACTCAAAGGGATGCCTTGTTCCAAAGCAAGCCCGCGCTTTTTGTGGGTGCGCCTCAGTTTGCCTGCCATGATCGCGCGGGCTCACACTGGTAGGGGTGCGCGCGCGACAACGCATGGCATGACAAAAGGGCGGAAAATCTCTTTGTGAACCGCACGGGATCACGCACGGTGTTTGAGTGAAAACAATCACGGCCACTTCCGCTCGTTCAGCCCTCTACCGGGTCATTGATACAGCGGTTTCCGATCACGAACCGGTCTACATCACTGGGAAGCGGGGCAATGCCGTTTTGATCGGCGAAGCTGACTGGAGGGCAATTCAAGAGACATTGTATCTTGTGAGCATGCCAGGAATGAGGGACTCGATCCGCGATGGGATGGGAGAACCAATCGCAAACTGCAGCCGAGAGATTGACTTGTGAGTTACGAGCTGGTGTACACCACACAGGCGAAGAAGGATGCTAAAAACTCAAGGGCAGCTCCGTGGCCAATAAGGCCAGGCAGTTACTAGAGGTATTCGGAGAAAATCCATTCGCGGATCCACCGCCGTTTGAGGCACTTGTTGGAGATCTTAGCGGAGCCTATTCCCGGCGTCTCAATATCCAGCGTCGCTTGGTCTATCAAGTCTACGAGGAGGAACGGATAGTCAAAATCATTAGACTATGGACTTACGACGAATAAACGCCCACCAAGGCATGGCTGGACAACCGGCGTTGAGTTCGTGAATTCCCATCACGACATCCCTTCCATCGCTGCGAGACCGATGGATCGGACCGTAGCGTGGGGAATAGCGGGGAACGGCTGGTGAGAGGAGGAAAATGCATGTACGCTACCCTACCACAGGTGGGGCAGGATTTTCGTCTTGCTTTCCAGCTTTTTAAACCCGAACAGTTACGGGGTGATTGTTCGCGGGCTTAGCCTCTGTGAAACCTCATGATTTCAAAAACCCTTCATCTTGACCCGGCGCTCGCGGGGGGTCTGACCGACGTCGACCATGCGAAGATCACGCGATTTACTGACTATTTCGCGGAGATTCGGCCTGTGTTATCGGCGTTTCTTGTGACAAGGACCGGAGGAGACCCAAGCGCGGCGGGGGATTGTCTGCAAGAAGTGGCCGTGATCCTTTGGAAAAAACACGGCACGGACTGGAGCTTGGAGGATTTCCGTCGCTATGCCTTTCGTTGTGCCGACCTTGAGGCTTCTTCTTACCGGCGCAAATGCCACCGCCTCGGCAAGCGCATGGTCTATCTGGCGCCCGATGTCGTCGAGGCATTGGGAAATGAAACCCAGGAACAAATCGCCGCAGATCCGGTCCCGAGCCGCCGTCGGCTGGACGCGCTGCAGCTTTGCCTGAGCGGGCTTGATCCCACTCAACGCGAACTGTTGGACGCCCGCTATGAAAAGGCCGGCGTGGGTAAGAGTGTCGCCGAGATCGCCGAGGTGCGGGGTTGTAAACTGGAGGCCCTCTACAAGCGGCTCGAGCGCATCCGCACCTCCCTGCATCGCTGCATTGTGAAACGTCTTAAGGAACTGCACCCGTGAATATCATTCCCTCAGAAGAGCCGCCGGAGCGTGGTGAATTGATCGAGTTGGTGGACCGCTATCTGGACCAGCGGCTCGATGAAACGGACGGCAAGCGCCTTGAAGCAATGCTGCGGGATGATCCCTGCGCCAAGCGGTATTGCGCGGAGCGGATCCGACTCCACACGGAGCTCCATTCGCTAGCCCGCCCGCTTCGCATCGAAATCCACGAGGATCGAAATTTGGTCATCGAGCAGGCCGGCGGCGTCTCGACCGTGACCGCTCACCATTCGAACCGGGTGAGCGTGGCTCCATCCCTAGGGCGCATGGAGGCATCTGCCAAAAAAGGCCACGCCGGATGGTGGCTCGTCGCGCTTGCGCTGGCGGTGCTGACCCCGGCCGCGTGGTGGTTTCACTTACGCCGCCTAAACACGGCGCGGCAACAGTCGCCGGCTCTAGCGGTCGCCGGATTGGAAAATGCATCATTCGAAGCGGAAACACTCAAAGAAGGTGAAATCCGCAATTCCGTGGTCGGCTGGGAAACCAGCACAAACAAGCGTCAGACCTCGGTGGTCAATCCGGGCAAAAGCCTAGGCGGCGGGCGGCATCTGCCGGAGTCGGAGGCCAAGCTCAGCAGCAAACAAGTGTTGAGCCTCACGATCGACCGCAATGGCGAAGCGGGCTGGGTGCGGCAACGCCTTTACGCGGAAACGGCGATGGGTGCGAAGCGGCTGCAGCTCGCCGACATCGACGGGCGCAACATCCAGGTGGAACTCACCCTGATCCGTCCCGCGGTCGAGGGAACGGCTTTTGCACAAAATGATGTGTTTCTCTTCGCAGGCATCCAGGAGGAACTGCGGCCAGGAAGAAAGGCTGCCATCTACCGGATCGACACGGGTGCCAAAGGCTGGACGCAAGCCGACCGACATCTCGGCCTAGCGAATGACCAGAGGGTGAACATCACCTTTGATCTGCAGGTCAAGATCGGGGAAATGCGGGGGGATGCGTTCTTCGTGCTGGGCGTCGCGCGGGAGTCGCCGCTCGGAGGGGAGATCTACATCGATGAGGTCTCTTTGAAATTGTTGGAGCAGTGAGAAAATGAGTTTCAGAAATCCAGTCAGCTTGGTTCACGGATTGCCGAAAACGGGTCAGGTATCGAGGCGGGGTACCGTATGAGATCGTGAGATATCCCGTCTGCATCAAGCTGCCCGTCGTTGCTGGTCGATTTCTCGTCGTCCTCGCGACCCTGCTCTTTGCGGCATTTGCTCGGGCGGATGAATACGACGACCTGCGCCTCAAGTGGCGGGATACCATTGTCGGCACCGGCTACGACACTGCGGAGACGACGGTCATCGCGCGACTGGGCTCCATCGCGAGTTCGGCGAACTCGACTTGGTCGGCGATGGATAAATCTCCCACACGGACCTCCCTTTGGCCCGATCTGACCAGTACGACGGTATCCAGTCACATCAACTACAGCTACCAGCGGCTGCGTAGCATGGCGCTCGCTTACGCCACGCCGGGTTGCTCGCTGCAAGGCAATGCCACTCTACTGGCCGACACGCTGGGCGCGCTCGATTGGATGCACGCGAATCGCTACAACGCAACGAAGTCGATCTACGACAACTGGTACGACTTCGAAATCGGCGCGCCCATGCAGCTCGTCGATATCGCGGTGCTGCTTTACGACCAGCTGAGTCCCACACAGATGAGCAATTTCATGGGGGCGGTGGAAAAGTTCACGCCCTCGGCCACGACGCCGGCGGCAGGGGGGACGACTGGAACTTTCACCGGATCGAACCGCATGTGGAAGATCCGCATTGTGAGCGTGCGCGGCTGCGTGGTCAAAAATGCAGCCAAGCTTGCTGCCGCGCGGGATGCGGTGAGCGAGCTCTTCGTTTATGTCACCACCGGTGACGGCTTCTATCGAGATGGCTCGTTCATCCAGCACATCAACCACCCTTACACGGCAGCTTACGGCAACGGTCTTCTCGCCTCGATCGCACCGGTGATGAACTGGCTCAGCGGATCGACGTGGGCAGTGACGGATCCCTTGCAGAGCAACATCTATGCTTGGGTGCTCGATTCGTATGAACCGATCATCTACCGAGGTGCGGCGCTTGATTTGGTGCGAGGCCGCGAGGCCGGTCGCGGCGGTGCGCCGCAGAGCGCTGGGCACAGCATCATGGACTCGATTCTGCAGATCGCGCAGTTTGCCCCGCCGGCGGAGGCACTGCGCATGAAGCGCATGATCAAAGAGTGGGCACTCAGCGACACGATCCGTGACTTCGTGAGCTTGCGTCCGCTTTCTACGCTCACCACCGCGAAGAACCTGATGGCCGACACCGGCATCGTGCGGCGTGGCGAGCTGGTGGCGCACTACAGTTTTCCCCAGATGGATCGCGTGGTGCATTTGGGAAAAGGCTACGGTTTCGGCCTCAGTCTGTGCAGCACGCGCATCGCGAATTTTGAATCCATCAACGGCGAGAACCTGCAAGGCTGGTTCACCGGCGACGGCATGACCACGCTCTACAACGAGGACCTCAATCAGTTTGGCGACAACACCAACTGCACCATTGACCCATATCGGTTGCCCGGTGTGACGGCGGATGTGACACAGTCGAAGCTTCCGCATCAGGCGGCATCCATCGGTCCGCGCGCACAAGGGGAGAGCACGCTCTCGCCGCACAGTTGGGCGGGCGGCGCCACGCTTGGCAACTTCGGCGCGGCGGGCATGCAGTTCAAAGGCGTCGGTGTCTCGCTCACCGGGAAAAAGTCGTGGTTCATGTTTGATGATGAGATCGTCTGCCTCGGCGCGGGCATCACCAGTACGGATGCGCGCCCCATCGAGACCACGGTGGAGAACCGCAAGATCAACGGCGGCAATGCATTCACGGTGAATGGAACGGCGAAGTCCACAGCCCTCGGTTGGATCGAGGCGATGGCCGCGACAAGCTGGGCGCATCTGCAAGGCAACGTCAGCGGTGCCGACATCGGTTACTATTTCCCCACTGCACCCGCGATCCGTGCCGTGCGCGAGGTTCGCACGGCGGCTCCGGCGGACATCGACGACAGTGCCAGCACCACCAGCGAGACACGCAATTTCATGCGCCTGAGCTTTGAACATGGCAGCAACCCCACGAACACCACCTATCAATACGTCCTTCTGCCCGGCCGCAGCGCCAGCCGCACCGGCAACTACGCCGCCGCGCCACAAATCACCGTTCTGAACAACAATGCCAACGTGCAGGCGGTGCGTGAAAACACGCTCGGCATCACCGCCGCGAATTTCTGGACCGACAGCACTTATACTTATGGCGGCATCACTTCGAATAAAAAGGCCAGCGTGCTCGTGCGCGAAGACGGTCCCTTCATCGACGTGAGCGTGAGTGATCCCACCCAGCTCAACACCGCTGGCATCACCCTCCAAATCGCACTCAATGGCGGCACGCTTGCCAGCGCGGATGCGGGTGTCACCGTCACACAAAGTTCGCCCACCATCGCGATGACCGTCAACACGGCGGGCTCCGGTGGAAAGACTTTCAAGGCCCGTTTCTATAAGCTCGCTCCGGACGTGGTGAGCCTCACGCCCGTGGCTGATAGCTATGTCTATGATAGGGCGGACTCGGTGGACTCGAACTTCGGCACGCAGGACAAGATACACGTCAAGAAAGCTGGCACGGGTTTCAATCGGGAGAGCTTTCTGCGTTTCAATGTGCCCACCGGCGGCGGCGTCCTGCTAGGCGCGACCATGAAACTTTACTCGCTCACCGCTACGGTACCCGGCATCCACGCCGTGGCCAAGGTGGATGACGACACCTGGACGGAAACCGGCATTACCTGGAACAACAAACCCGCCGCAGGCAACCCGATCAGCACCTGGACGCCGGCTCTGAACACCACCAGCAGCATGGATGTCACCAGTGCCATCCAAGCGGCCGGATCTGTATCATTCAAAGTCCATGCCACCACCGAGACCTCCAACGGCATCGTCAGCTATGGCACGAGGGAAAACGCCACCGCCACCAATCGTCCGCAGCTCACTCTCATCTACGGTCATACACCGCCGGAGGTCAGTCTCAGCTCGCCATCGGATGGGGCGGTCATTTCCCATGCCGATGCCGTCACTCTCACCGCCGATGCCCTCGCCACCGATGGTGCCGTCACCAGCCTTGCCTTTTACGACGGTACCACGCTTCTCGGCACTGACCCATCGTTTCCCTATGCCATCGCTGTCTCCCTGAGCGGCGGCCCGCATGATCTGAAAGCCATCGCCACCGATGCGAACGGACTCTCACGTGCCAGCCTCGTGAACCGCATCGAAGTCCTCTATCCGCCGGTGGCGAATGCGGTCACGCTTACCACGCGCAAGGACACACCCGTCGAAATCGACTTAAAAACCCTCGTCAGCGATGTCGAGACGCCGCTTGCCAGTCTCAAGCTCCAGTTAGGACTGGCCACGAACGGCACCGTGGTGATGTTGCCCGATGGCCGCACCGCGCGCTTCACACCCGCTGCGGGTTATAGGGGCCCGGCCAGCTTCAGCTACACCGTCATCGACACCACCCGCGATGATCGCACGTTGCTAAATTACGCTTTCCAGAACGGTGGTGTCACCGACAGCAGTGGGCAGGGTCGTGATGCCACGCTCAACGTGCAAGGCAGTGGCGCGGCAAGCTATCCTACCGATTCACCACTCAACGATTACCCCAAGAGCATCGCCCTCACCGAGAACGGCACCGCGGGTGCGGTGCGGATCGAACGTACGCTGATCACCGGTGAGCTGGATCTAGCAAATGGCGACTGGACCGTCACTGGCTGGTTCAAGCGCAATCCATCCACGAACATCGACGTCGTCGCGCAGCTCGGCAATTCGGGCAGTTACGGGCCCAGTGCCCTCACCCTCGCGTTTTACGGCAGCGGCACCACACTCGAATTGCGGAACTTTACCAGCGGCAACACGCAGGACATCGGGTTGAGCAAAACGAACGTCGCCAACAATGTGTGGCATCACTTCGCCATTGTCCGCAGCGGAAATGCCATCTCATGGTACCACAACGGAGTGCTCGCCGGAACTGACAGCGCCTTCGCCCTCGCCATCACGAACAGCCAACCGGTGAAGTTCGGCGGTTCGGGCAGCACCACCGTGACCGACCGCTGGTTCAATGGCTCGCTTGCCGATCTCGCCGTTTTCGATGCGGCACTCGCACCAGCGGACATCACCAAGCTCAACACCATGCCCGTGCAGTGGCTCAGCGGCCAGAGGGCCACTGCCAGCGTCGCCGTCGGTGTTTGGCGCGCGCTGGATTCATGGCGCTTCGAGCATTTCGGTACGACCAGTAACACCGGCCAGGCCGCGGATAACGCGGATTGGGATGCGGACGGCAACCCGAACTTCATGGAGTTCGCCATCGGGACCCATCCAAAGTCCCCGACGACTTCCCTCGTCGGCTTGGCAAAAGTCGGCGCAGAAATCAAGTTTACCTATCAGAGGAGCCGCGCGGCCATGGGCGAGGTGACTTGCGTCGTCGAGTGGAGTGATAAACTCGTGCCGCCATGGAGCACGTTGGGAGTGACCGAAACGATCATTTCCGACAACGGCACCATTCAAAAAGTGGAGGTCAAGGTGCCTGCGGGAGGCGCCAGCAGCCGCTTCGTCCGTCTCCGAGCGGCGGGAAATTAAGAAAAAGTTCAGAAAATACGTCAGCCTTTTTCCCGAGGAGCCGTATGCTTGTGGAATCGGGCATAAATTTCCCGTGTTTTTCATCACATCAAAAAAACCGCCAATAAAAAACCCATGAAAACCAGACACCTTCCTCTGTTTCCTGTCTCAATCGCCGCAAGTTTTGTACTGCTGTCACCGGTGCTCCTCGCAGATGCCATCACGTGGGATGCCGGCGGTGTAGCCGATAAAAACTGGTCCACCATCAATAACTGGAGCGATAACGCGGCCGCCACGGGCGACGATGTCACTTTCAACGCCACGGGGGCACTCACGTCCGGCTCCACGAACACCGTGGATGCTAGCGAGTCGATCGCCTCCCTCAGCTACAAACAGGAGAGCGCCACTCTCCAGCACACCACGGCCATCGCCGCAGGTCAGACTCTCGCGGTGACCGGGAATTTCCTTCTTGCTGGCAACGCCACCGCTACAACGGCGACGAATGTGGCGCTCACTGGAAGCACCGGGACACTCACCGTGGGGGGAACCTTGTTTCAAGTCGGACAAACCACGCCGACAGCGGGCAGCCCCACCAATAGTCTGGATATGAGCGGTCTGGGTACCCTTGCCGCCAACTTGGGTGCCACTGGTATCTTCCGCTTGGGCGCCACCAACACCACAACCTCTGGTGCACAGGCCACCGTAAAGCTTGCTGCTACCAGCAG
>JARWZU010000038.1 GCA_029866215.1 Akkermansiaceae bacterium | reverse complement strand
GACGATAGGTCTTGTGAGAGTAGGTCGTCGCCAGGTATATGCCCGGCTCCAAGCATGAAAATGCTCGGAGCCGGGCTCTTTTTTTGCACCCATGCCAGCCCCCCAAAAAATCGAGAACCACACTCCAAATCTACGCTGAATTAGAGAAATCCGGCGGCTTGGATCTTCTCGGCAGCGAGCGGCCCAAGTGGTCTCAGAACTCGCAGTTTCCCGGCGTTCTTGCGAATGGGATGACGTCACGTATGTTCGCCATGCCCGTTATAAACATGAGAAGGCGCTCGAAACCTAGCCCGAAACCCGAGTGCGGGACACTGCCGTACTTTCGCAGATCCACGTACCAATGGTAGGCTTCTGGGTCGAGACCATGCTTCGTTAAATTTTCTAGCAGTACATCCAGTCGCTCTTCGCGTTGGCTTCCGCCGATGATTTCGCCAATGCCAGGGACAAGCACGTCCATGGCGGTTACGGTTTTCTGGTCATCGTTTAAGCGCATGTAGAATGGCTTTATTTCTTTTGGGTAGTTGAAAACCGTGACTGGCTTTTTGAAATGCTCTTCGGTAAGCCAGCGCTCATGCTCGGACTGGAGGTTGAGCCCGTATTCTACCGGATATTCAAAGACTTTGCCGCTGGTCTTCAAAAGCTCGACCGCCGCGGTGTACGAGATCCGTTCAAAGGGTCGGCTCGCCACGAATTCTAAGCGTTCGCGCAGACCTTTATCCACAAACTTCTCAAAAATGGTCAGATCGTCATCGCTGTTTTCGAGTGCTTCTATGACAAGAAATTTCACCAATGCTTCGGCAAGGTCCATGTCGCCCTCTAGGTCACAAAAAGCGACCTCGGGCTCGATCATCCAGAATTCCGCAGCGTGCCGCGAGGTATTGGAGTTCTCGGCACGAAAGGTAGGCCCAAACGTATAAATGTTCGAAAGCGCACAGGCAAAGGTTTCTCCTTCGAGCTGGCCGCTCACGGTGAGGAACGCCCGCTTGCCGAAGAAATCCTGTGAGGCCTCCAATGATTTATCCTCAGGCAACGTGGTCACCCGGAACATTTCTCCAGCCCCCTCGCAATCACTCGCAGTGATGATGGGAGTGTGAACGTAGGTGAAATCGCGTTCTTGGAAAAAGCGGTGGACGGCATAGGCCATGCGGCTTCTCATCCGGAAAACCGCGCCATAGAGGTTGGTTCTTGGCCGCAGGTGTGCGATGGAGCGGAGAAACTCGGTGCTGTGGCCTTTTTTCTGAAGCGGATAATCCTCGGAAACCTCACCGAGGAGCTTCAATGCGGTTGCCTGCATTTCCCAAAGTTGGCCCGCCGCAGGCGAGGGGATCAACTTTCCGCGTACCTCGATCGAGGCGCCGGTGTTCATTTTTGAAATGAACTCATACCCCGGAATGCCCGCATCTGCTACGATCTGGAGGTTGCCGAGGCACGACCCATCATTGAGTTCGAGAAATGAGAACGCCTTGGAGTCTC
Organism: Akkermansiaceae bacterium; assembly: GCA_029866215.1. Classification (GTDB taxonomy): domain Bacteria; phylum Verrucomicrobiota; class Verrucomicrobiia; order Verrucomicrobiales; family Akkermansiaceae; genus Luteolibacter. The sequence goes on along the minus strand of JARWZU010000038.1, from coordinate 5,284 downwards.
GCCGTGTCCGGACCCAGCCGGCCACCTTAAGATCATCGGAAGGTTCGCTGCGTTTTAGGACATGTTTGATGAGTGATCGCATGGGTGTTGTTAACGAGAAACCGCAGCCTTGTCAAAGCAGGTACGGCAATTCAAGCCCCACCAACGGACCACCGCCGAACCGCGGTGAATTCTATCGCCTTCAACAAGTTGCCCGCTTCTGGAGCTTCGACAACAAACCCAGACTCCAAAAACCGGATGAGACGCTCTATAGGATGACCCTCAGCCGTTTGTTTGAATTCAGGCCATTTTCTCGCCCCCAGATGAGCTAAGACGTTAGTAGCAAAACAGTTAGGGCTGAGTGCGCAGGAAGTAGGCGACGTCGTCGCGTGGCTGAAGAGTTACTGAGCCGTGGCCCTAGCCTTTTTCACTCGGGCTTCGGGAGATTCTTGTGCGAGCCATCGCAAAGCGGGGGATTGGCGGTATGCTTGCACTGGCACCACCAGATCGTTTTTTTCTCGGCCACCTCGAATTTTACCGGCTGCAGACCGGTTCCTTTGTGCGAGCCATCGCAAAACGGCGGGTGGCTTGAGCGGCCGCACGAGCACCACCAATGAGTTCCTGCTTCGACTTCGAGCGCGAGGGGCTTGTTGTCACAAATGATGGGTTCTTCTGCCATGAGTTAGTTGATTGAAATGAAATAAAATGCAAAGAAATCAGCGCGAGACGGATGCTGGAAGATCCGAGGCGGATGAAATGGTGGTAAACGCGGGCTCATCAGCAGTGTTGTTGCTGGCGGCGGTTTCAGGGCGCTTATCGAGCTTCGGGTATCGCTGGGCGGGCACTTCGTTGAGAAACGTCGCCCCAAGCCAGCCTGCCAAAACGACCGACGAAACACTTACAAACTGATGAGCTTTCATGAGATGTTACGTAAATGTTGAAAATCAACGCCAAGAGGTACTGCTAGATTTTTCGGCGATTGGCAATCGAAATGATTGGCGTGCCCACAGATCTCGCTGGTCTCAAGCGATTTGGGCTTGTTTCTAGCTGGCGATAGAGCCGAGCCGGATGACGTCCGTGAGGAGAAAGCGGGTCGGCTGGTTCAGCGGGAGTTCAAGTGCTGCCACCGGCGACAGCCAGCGGAATTCCTGAGCCTCATGATTGAGCCGGACATCGGAGGTCGCAGCCTTCGCGGTATAGTTGAGCAGCAAGAAATGCTCAGGCCGATAAAACTCCGGCGAATCGATGCAATCCTGCACCAAGGCGAATTCAATCTGGCTGACTTCGAGTCCAGTCTCCTCGCGGATCTCACGGACGAGGGCGTTGGCGGCCGATTCGCCGCGTTCGATTTTCCCGCCGGGGATGCTCCAGCGATTTCCCCACTTGTGGGTGCGAATCATCAAAACCTTTCCGCTGCCATCGTGAATTAAAGCGCCCACCGTCGCGATGGGGCGCGAGACACCGCGACGTCGGTCAAGCAATTCACGGAGGACTCCCAGATCGGGCACCGTGAGGTCTGGGCGCACCTCAGCGAGAACTTCCGCGTGATTGTAGCCTGTCAGCACCGCGATCGACGCAATGCCGCCGTGGCGTGCCGTCTCGACGTCGTGGGTCATGTCGCCGACGAAGGCGGTCTCCCGCGGATGGAGTTGGTGAGTTTCAAGGATCTGGTGAATGACTTCCCGCTTGTCCAACACGCCGGAGTAAGTGGCCACGAAATGCTTGCGAAATCCGAACTCGTCCATCTGCCGCTCGAACGCCCCCGTATCCATCGAGGTGAGGACAAACACGCGAATGCCCGAGGCGCTGCACCACTCGAGTTTTTCTCGGGCGTGGGGCAGCACGGTGACCGGCACCACCGAGGTGTCGAAGGCCGGGCGAAAATGGCTCTCAAGTTCTTCTAAAGGAATTCCGGGAAGCAGTTCGGCATAAAACTCGCGGTAGGGCAGGCGAAAGCAGCGCCGGAACGCCTCGCGATCAAGCGCGGGGAGCTGGTACTTGCCAAGCACCGCGTTGGTCGCCTCGATCACGGGACCGAGATCATCCACCAGCGTGCCTGACCAATCGAAAATAAGATTGCGAAACATGAAAAATGAGGATCGAGATTCCCGAACTAGCCGAGGGCAAATTTGATCGATTGGACACGTCCTTCGCCGAGTTGATCACGGATGCGCCCGAGAAGCATTGGCTTCATTTGTTCGAGCTGAAATCGCAACGCCGGCTGCGTAACGCGAAGGACGAGGATGCCACTCTTGACGGAAACTGGCTCGGTGTGCCGCGCGATGAAGTCGCCCGCAAGCTCCTTCCAAATGGCCCGGACCTGATCCTCTTGCAGCCCATCTTCCGCTCCGGCAGCGCGCAGAATCGAACCAACAAATTTCTCCGCGAGGTGGATTCCAGCGTTGAGGTCGGTCGGCTCGTCGATCCCACGCCATTCACGGAGAATTTCTTCTCGGATCTTGCTGGCATGCGACGGCTTGCTCATCGAGCGGGCATCCCGTTTAGGCTGCACCATCTTCGCCGATGGCCTCGACGGGGCACCCTTCCATCGCCTCGCGGCTTTGCTCGAGTTCTTCGTCGGTCTCCGGTTGTTTGAATACGTACGAGTAGCCCTCGTCCTCGGCGCGGGTGAAGTTGTTCGGCGCGGTTTCCCGGCACAGGTCGCAATCGATGCACTGGCTGTCCACATAGAACTTGCCTGGCACGTTTTCTACATTTTTGTCTTCGCGGTCTGCCATAAAAAATCAGGGAATTACCCCCCCTTGGATGACTTCGTCGGAGATCAGATGCAACTGGATTTTTCAGGAAATCAAATTTCTCCGCCCACAAGGATGCACTGCAGCGCTCCACGAGACGCCTGCACCTTGCTTTCGCGCTGGCCAAGTGGGGCACTTCAAATTACAAAAATGTCACCACCAAGCTATGACAGCCATCCCACCTTCACCCTCTGGCGATTCGTCGATCCCGCCACGGCACCGCCCAATCATGGGGAATTTCACCCGAGAAACCACCGAACTCGACCTTTGGGCGCTCGATGATCTGGATGCGGAGCAGGGGGTTTCAGCCAAGCCAGGGCCGAAGGTGCACCAATCGGTGATTCCGGTGCCGCGTGACTACAGACGCAGAGCAGAACCCTCGGAGGCGGCGATCGAGCCCACCGCGACCCCGTCGGCCCCTGCGGAAAGCGAAAATTCAGACCAGCCGGAGGGCACCCCAGTCCGCTCCAAGTTTCAACCCGTAAGGCCCCTCGCGTCAGCTTCACAGCTGCCCGACCACTTCGCCGAGCTCGATGACACGGCGCCGCCGACCAGCGCGGCCCCAGCACCTGCCGAATCTGCACCCGCCACCCCTGACCCCTCGCCGTCGGTAAATGTTGCCGCCCCAGCGGAACCCGCAGCGCCCGCTGCTCCGCCCGTTCCACGAATCCCATCCGCCGAGGATGATGAATTTTCACCCCGTCCTCGCGAGGGCGCGGTGCCGTTAGATCTGCGCCCACGACTTGGCTTGAGCCTGGTCGAACGCATCGGCCTCGTGGCCTTAGTCCTGCTGGTCGTGGTTGGCGGCGGCACTTTTTTCTACAGCCGCCTCAGCCGACTTGCTCCAAAGAGCTCCGTCACGGATGAAAATGATTTCCCGATCAAAGGCCAGTACACCACCGTCCGCTCGGCCGAGACTTACTGGCGCGCCCCGATCCTCTCGGGTGCCATGGCCGAGACGGTACGACCCGGCACCAAGATGATCCCAGTCATCAAAATTTCCACCCAAGGGGGCACAGCGGGCGTCAGGGTGCTCTTCCGTGATAGCGATGGCCTTCTCATCGGCGATGCGATCACCCAAGCGACCAATCCTAACATTCCGTTAGAAATCACCGCCACCGCCGGCTTCACCGATGTGGGAATGTTCTCCGGCTACCGCGCGGAACAAGGAAAACCATGGACGGTCGAGGTGACCGAGGCACCCGCCGAAAACGCAGCGAATTCCGATTTCAAGAAGCTCTTCAAACTGGCGATTTCCACCGCCCAACGCTGAAGCCAAATCATCATGTCCACCTCCGAAGTGACCCCACTCGTGCCCAGAGAAGGTTGGCACGTCATGCACCTGTTCTATCATGTGGACCACGCCCAGTGGGCGCTCTTCAGCGACGAAGAACAGCGCCAGGCAAAAACGCGCCTCACCGAGTTGGTGCAAGAAATCCGCTCGACGCCCGACACGCACCTCCTGATTTTTTCCATCGCTACGCCCAAGGCCGACCTCGGCTTCATGCTGCTGACCCCAGATCTCCAAGTCGCGAATGCTTATGAGAAACAACTCAGTCTCTCGCTTGGCCCAGAGATTCTCAGCCCCGCCTATTCGTACCTCTCCCAGACCGAGGGCTCGGAATACACCACCACCCAGGAGCAATACAGCGCCGAAACCCTCGTCGGGGAAAAAGGCCTCACGCCCGGAACCCCGGAATTTGAGGCAGGCGTCAAGGAGTTCGACGACCGCATGGCGCACTACCTCAAGCACCGCCTCTATCCCGTCCTGCCAGACTGGCCGCTCATCTGCTTTTACCCAATGTCGAAGCGCCGCAACGGCCCGGACAACTGGTATTCGCTCGATTTTGAAACCCGCCGCAAGCTGATGGCAGGCCATGCTCGCGTCGGCCGCACCTACTCCGGCCGCATCCTCCAACTCATCACTGGCTCCACCGGCCTCGATGAATTCGAATGGGGCGTTACCCTCCTCGCCAAGGACAGCATCGACATCAAGGCGATCGTCCACGAGATGCGTTTTGACGAGGTGACCGCACGTTACGGCGAGTTCGGCGACTTCTACATCGGGATGCAGCTCCCGCTCGACGTCCTTTTTCGCCGCATCTGCCTCTAAACCCGACCAAGCCCTTGTTAAAAAAAATCAAAAAATCTGAAAATTATCCTTGCGGGACCCCCGCTCCCCGTGTTTTGTTGTCTCCGAAACGTATGAATGGGCAGAAAAAACAGCTGGCGCTTGGAAGCTTCAGCCGTTATTTTTGAATCGTCCGACACAACAACAAGTTCTGTAAAACACTCTCCAACGTCGTAACCGATCTCTTTGCGGCGTTGATCCAAACAAAAAACAAACCAAAAGTCCCAAATCTGAATCCCAAACCAAATCAAATCATGAAAACTATCCAATATTCACTCATGCTCGCTGCCGCTGCTTGCGGATTTGCGAACGCACAAACCACCGCTTACACCACGCCAGTGGGGTATGTGACGCAAACATTGTCGCCCAATAAGTACAATTTGATTTCGGCAACACTCCAGAATCCGGTAGTTGCATC
>JARWZU010000083.1 GCA_029866215.1 Akkermansiaceae bacterium | reverse complement strand
GATCTCTGTCGCCCTGATATTCTTGAGTAATCTCGAATCGACCGCTGGTCGCCTTCACCGCGATTCGTTCCTCGGCTTGCAGCACGGAGGTCACGATGAACCAAGTGATGAACGTAATGGTCTTCATTTTCTAGCGAACGTCAAAGGTGTGGCACGGCGGAAAGAGGACTCACAGAGCGCAGCGAAAGAACGACGTTGCCCGCCGTTGCCACTACCGTCTTGTTCGGCTTCTTCTTGTTAGGATGCATTGGAGGATTGGCATCAAAGGGCTACGCTGTGGTGGGGATAAACGCGGTGACAATGGCAGCAATAATCCATAAAACCAAGAGAAAGATGATACCAAGACAGATCTTAGCCATCAAGCTACGGATGCCAAATCTCGTATCGCACGCACGACATTCATAGTCCGTAGGGCATGACACTTGGTGAAGTATGGCAATAGGAAATCCCACAATCATGAGACATCCTGAGGGGTAAACTGCGTATCGCTTACCGTGGGAAACCACCCTTGCGTTGTCGCCACACTTTGGGCAAGGGGGCAAGGTGTTTGAATTCATATTCTTAATTTTTGCCGAACGTCAAAGAGCACGCACCGCCACTAGCGGGGGCACACGTTGAGACGGGAGTCGAGGTTCATACTTTCGGGTGACGTTGACGACAAAGCGGCTAGTGGCGGTTGCTGTGTCTCGTCTTGTTGTGCTTCTTCATTTGTATTGAGAGGACATGTGGATGAAAGCGGGAAACCAACCCTGAGCTTCATGCAGGACTTGTTCTTGAGTCCCCGCATGGATAAATACTTCAAGCTACCAAAAGATGAACTTCCCCATCCTTAGCTCGTTCTCTGCCACAAAAGACATAAACAAACATCCACTTGGCCGATAGCTGCTCTTGATTCATCTCTTCCTTGGCTACGATCCTGTATATTCCTCCTGATGGATCGCGAATCTCGTAAATAAAATCTTCAATCTTGGTCCAAGTTGGTTCTTCTTCATTCATGATAGTCATTAGTATCCTTGAGTCTTGAGCTTGTCTATGAGCTTCTGCTGATCCCGAAGTTGTTGTGCGTGTCGGTGGCAAAATCCAGTGCCAGCCTCCCAAAACTCGCTAGGAGAATCTGTGCATCCCTCATACTTGCAATACTTCTTTGTGGGTGTGCTGCTGGAAGAACTTGAGGAACTATTCGATCCAGAATCTCCACCAAGGATTCCCACAAAGACGATCAAAATAATGAAACCGCCAACGATCCATCCGACCACTTGACCGCTCGAAGACTCCGACTTCGGTGGAGAATGCTGATAGTTGGCTGCTGGTCGTGTGGCCTTTGACGCGTTCTGAGCCGACGAAGTATAGTCGGAGGCTGGTTTATGCTGGCTGGGAACAACCTCTATCCGCGTGGCTTTGATGCGCTTCTCCATGGCTAGATTGGGTAGATCTCAGCAGTAACGTCTGAAATGCGCGGAGCGTGGTTTTCATCCATTATTGTTGCCTTACCACTTTGTGTATGAGTCTGGCCAGCTTGAATAGTGAATAAGTCCATCGGATAGCGATAAACCTCAAATTCACTTGAATCCAAAAAGATTATGGAACCTGTAAACCTCAAAGCCGTATTGCTGGAGTTCTTTACTTTCAATCTATAAGCATATTCAGGTCCGATACTGCTCTCTGACTTTTTGACTTGGAGATCAAGAACCTCATATGAAGCCTCATTCGTAGAAGATGGCGGACCACCAAATTGACCTCTAAGAAATTCTTCAATGTGATCCAGCCTCTCTTTGATGTCTTGTATTTCTTCCTCGGTATTCATCTTTTTCGGTGTTCAGGTTGAAAATGTAGGTCTGACTTCTATAATCTAAGTATGAATAAATCTGAATTTCTGCACAACGTTAGAGTGGTGGCACGCCGCCGGCAAGCTCCGATTTCATCTGGTGGCCGGTTCGGCGTTGCCACTCACGGCTTGTTCGCTTTGGTATTCAGTTAGAAATGCTTCTCGAAGTCGGGTAACGATAATCGAGTCTTGTGACTCATGAATTCTGACTCTGTCAATGGCCCAAGAACGATCTCATCTGCATTCTTGAAGGGATGGTCTGCGGCCTTGGAAAAATAATAATACTCCTTACGTGTCTTATCTCCACCAGGGTATCGAGCTGCTACAATCCATCTGTCATCCTCTCCCACTGAACAAACTCTATGCATCACACGACCAATTGATGCGCCATCACCCGTGTCAATTCCGAGATTCAAACTTACGTCGATCCAGTAAACGCTGTATTTACCGCTTCTCCATTCCGTGCTCGAATCGCATCCAGAAAGCGTAAACACAGCAAGCACCGTCAGCATGAATGATATGGAGCGATTCATCTATTTTTTAGCGAACGTTCAAGCGCTGGCACCACTGGGGCGACGGTGGGCGTCGAAACGGGACGGCGGGTTAAAGTTGCGGAAAGCATGGCCGACAGAGCAGCCCCAGCGGTTGTCCAGCCGCGCCTTGTTCGCCCTTAGTTGTGGGTGGTGGCTGCTACTGTGCATACTGTGGTTCGATGGTTCGTCGAATGAGTCTCCCGTCCTGCCAGTCTTCAGTGACCCTCACGACGACGAAATCGTCGTTCTTGTCATCCTTGAACTCGGGCAATTCCTGCTTCATGCGAATGGACTCATGCCGCACCTTCACAAAACGCCCTTTCTCAACTCGGTAGTAAGTGGAGTGGCTGTTCGGGCCTGATCGCCCGTGAGACCCAATCTCTCCGTCCACCATGTCGCCATTCAGAGCCAAGTCCTCTGGCTCCTTCCAGTGAACGTAGTTCGTGCCATCGAATCGGTAGTAGCAATACCAAGAGCCGCCTGTGCCCCAGTCTGAGATGACTCGAAAATCTAGAAACCCGTCACAGTCATAATCCGCGATGTAGGTATGAGGAACCCCAAACGAGGTGTAGCTGTATGGCAACTCTACTGCCTGCCCGGATGAGGTAGTCGCAGTGATCTTCATGATTGGTGCATACGTCTGCCCCTCTGGTGTCTTTAAGGTCACGTCAGCTTTGGTATCGGCCTGATAGCGAATGGTAACTTTCGGGGTCTTCTGACTTGGGGTGATAGTGAAGGCACTCACCGATCCAGGGCTAAGCAAACCGGGCTTAGCTGGGTCAATAGGTAAATCCTCAGCAGAGACTGTGATCGTCAACAGAGCTAGAGCGAGCGACTTCATGAGTTGGGCGAACGCAAAAGAGCACGCAACCCTAGCAGCGGGGGCGAACGTCGATCACGGGGTTGATGTTAAAACTACGGAAAATCATGTCAACAGGGCGGCTGATAGGGGTTGCGTGTCTCGACTTGTTCTGCCTCTTCATTGCATGTGGGTTCATCGTCAGAGAAGTAGATATCCCACCAGATCTCAATCCCTAAATCAGCGAGACGTGCCATTTGGTAGGGCGAAATAGTCGGACCTCCATTCCCCGAATTGGAAACCCAAAACGAGGTGATGTCGATCTTAAATCCTTCAAGAAGCATCATTTGGATTACCTCTTTTGTATTCCAAAGCTGATCAACGATCCAATCTATGTGTCTCCTTGAGTCGCGAGAATCTACCGTCTCACGAGACGTTAAAAACCACCCGTTAAATTCGAAAACCTTACTGCCCCTGCCACGTTTTTCACCCTTGACCGTCTGCTTAGTCGGCTTGATTCCCAATCTTGTAGTAATCTCAGAGGGGGAAATAGCATCGTGATACACTCGCAATGTAGAAAACGTTTCCGAACATGCTGAATATTTATCATCGTATTCTGGGGTATTCATTTTCTTGCAGAACAGTATTTATTCGTATAATCTCTGGACCTGATATCAAGAAACCATTCGATCCATGGTGATGGTCGCAAACCCCTGATTTGGCAAGGATTATCTCAAGCCACGGGCGTATATCAGGTGATTTTGGTTGTTGAGTTTTCTAGTGGCATGCCTTGCCTGATATGACGGAGAAAAGCATTAGAAATTGAAATCCAATCATGGGACGACGAGAAAAAATGTTCACGCGAACACCTTTAGGGTTTGACCTTGGATTTGGAACCGACTAGATGGAGACCATGAGCGCAACGATAATTTGCAAGACACGCTGGTGTTGGAGGACGGATCTGGCGGAATTCCGCGGCCTGACAGAACGGGAGCGGGCGGGTTTTTTGCTCGTGTTGGAATGGTTTGAGAACTTCCGGTTGCGGCATGAATTGCCCGCGGGTCGGGAGGCGGCGAAGGTGTTTTGGAAGACCGAGGTGACGCGGGAGGGACGGGAGAGGGAGACGTGGCAACTGGAGCAGTGGGGGGATGCGGTCCAGTGGTATTTGAACTGGCTCAGCGCTTGTTGCGAGTCGGGGGCGGATCACCGGAGTTTGCCGGAACGCCTGAGGTCGGCGGTGCATTCCTCAGGGGCGCGGCGGGGCTTATCGGAGCGAACCAAGCAGTGCTACGGTGCTTGGGCAGCAAGATATGCGAAGTTTGCGGGGTCGGAGCATGGGGTCATGCAGGTGCAGACGGCCACCCGGTTTTTGACGTCGGTAGTGGAAGATGAGGACTGCGCCTATTCCACCCAGAAGCAGGCGCTCAATGCGCTGGCGCACTTCTTCAAGCATGTGCTCGGGGTGAAAGAGCCCGTATTCGGTGTGAAATTACGGGATACAGGGACCCGGGTGCCGGTGGTGCTGTCGAGCGCGGAGACGCCAAAACTGTTTGAGAAACTGCGGGTGCAGGAGCAGAGGGAGGCACGCTATGAGTTGGCGGCCCGGCTGCAATATGGGGCGGGGTTGCGTTTATCCGAACTGGTGCGGATGCGGGTGAAAGATGTGGATGTGGGGCGAGGGACGGTGACCGTGCGCCGAGGCAAGGGTGACAAGGACCGGGTCACGGTACTGCCACAGAGTCTGCGCGAGGAAGTGGCGAGTCAGATCGAGCAGGTGCGCGAGGTGTGGGCAAGAGATCGGGAGGCAGGACTCGCCGGGGTATATATGCCGGGCGCGTTGGCACGAAAATTTCGTCGGGCAGCGGAGACTTTTGAGTGGTTTTGGTTGTTTCCGGCGCGACAGACTTCCATCGATGGTGAATCAGGAATCCGGCGTCGCCACCATCTCCATGGAAAGGTTTACAATGAGGCGATCAAGCGAGCAGCAAGTGCGGCGGGAATCGAGAAGCGGGTAACGAGCCATGCCTTGCGGCATTCGTTCGCGACGCACTTATTGGAAAACGGCACGGATTTGCGAACGATCCAAGATCTGCTGGGGCACGAGGACATCAGCACCACGGAAATCTATCTGCACGTGGCAACGGGGGCGAATGGCCTTGGGGTGGTGAGCCCGCTGGATCGGTTGGTGGAGTTGAAGAGGATGAATGAAAGCCAGAAAATTCAATTTCCCGGACAAAATGTAGTCAACCCCGTATTCTCTGGGGTTATCGGGCAAGAAGTAGGGGATCGGAGGCGATGAAGAAAGTCATTAAGAGATTTCCATTTGCCTGAGAAGTTGAACCGTGGTTGGCCAGAAATTTGTGAGTCAGGTTAGCACACGGAACCTCGCGTGTGGGATGGGGCACTCGCCGCATCAATGACGACGTAGTCAATGCGCGACGATTTCACTCTGACAGGTGTGCCGGGTGAGGGTTTTTAGTGGGTGAGATCAACTCAACCTCCCTCCCGAATAGCAACTTTCCTTGCAGTCACTGGGCTTGGCGGGCGGCGGGTGGGAAGTCGGTGGCATGCTGAGGCGCGTGCTGCTTTACAGGGCCTCCCGCAGAAAGGAAATCCCTGGCAGCCTGCCCCTCAATCCAATTCGCCAGCCTTGCACGCGGCCGAGTCTTCGACTAACCCTCCAACACCATGTTTCGTTTCTCCATCTTTGGGATCCCTGTCGAGGTCCAACCGTTTTTCTGGGTCTCTCTCGTACTGCTCGGCGGCGCCGATCGGGCGGATAGCATGATCGGGATTTTCCGAGTCTTGCTTTTTGTGCTCGCCGGATTCATCTCGATCTTGACCCACGAACTCGGCCACGCGCTGACGGCCCGGGCCTTCGGCGCTCAAAGCGCCATTTCCTTGCAAGCCTTCGGTGGCTATGCGGTCCACTCAGGGACAAATTTCAAGCGCTGGCAAAACTTCCTCATCACCGCCGCCGGCCCTCTGGTTCAAATCGCCCTCGCTCTAGCAACTTTCCTGTTGCTCAACCGTCTGGACACCCTAAAGCCTGAGGGGGAATACTTCCTGCGCATTCTCATGATCATCAGCTTTTTCTGGGCGGTTCTCAATCTGCTTCCCGTCGTCCCCCTCGATGGCGGTCACATGCTCAGCTCGGTGCTCGGCCCCGCACGCATCAAGATCACGCTCTGGACGACTATCATCGTCGCTGTCGTCGTAGGGCTCTGGATGTTTACGCAGTATTCATCGTTCATTTTCCCGATCATCCTCGGGATGTATGCGTGGCAAGCGCATCAGGCACTGAGGACGCTGGGCGGGCGTTAGAATTTCTCACCAGAGCAACATCCGGAAGCCCGCGAAAACCGCGAAGATCACGATCATCTGCTCGAAGATGCGCTGCGGGACATGCCGCAACATCGCCTTGCCTCCAAAAATCCCAAGCGCCACCGCAGGCAGAAGTGTTAAATTCTGGCGCAACGAATCCATCGTCACCAGTGACAAGTGCGCATTCAGCGGCAATTTGAGCACATTGATCAGCAGAAAAAATCGCGCGCCGATGCCGACCAATTCCATCTTGGGAACTTTTTTTGCCATCAGATAGAATTGAATCACCGGTCCCGCAGCATTGGCCAGCATCGTGGCGAACCCTCCTAAGACCCCGGCGCCCACGCTGAAGCGCGATGATCCCGCCAAGCGATCGAAGCCCGCAGGATTCCATTGCCGGAACACCTGCAACGCCACCATCAACAACACGCAGGCCCCGATCGACCGCCGCACGCTGGCTTCAGAAATCCCACCCAGAACCCACCACCCCACCGCGATCCCGACCAAGGCGGGCAGCAGCAATTTCCAAACCGGCCGCCACGATCCGTATTTCGCAAACGCAGGGAATGCCATGAGGTCCGCCGCGATCAGCAAGGGCAAGGCCAAGCCCACCGATGCCTTGGGTCCATAAAGATCCGCAAACAGCACCACCGAAACCATCGAAATCCCGCTGAACCCAGCCTTGGACAACCCAATGCAAAGCGCCGCCAAAAGCGCCAAGACATGACCTGAGAGCAAGGAATCCATTTCCCAACCATCCATCGGCAGATCCCTAACAACCACAAGAAAAAATCGTGCTGCTCACCCACCCGTGCGCGAGATGAACCACCCCTGCTGGGAGAGGACCACCGCTGGGTGAGTCACCTGCTGCGAGGAATTTTTGATTGGGAGAGTCATCGATTTTCGCCCATGCTTTGTCTAACGATGAACCGCTTAGGGAAATGCCACGCGCTGCTGTCGACCGCTCGGATGCCGAATATCCCGAGCGTGATGAGCAATGTCTGGCTTGGC
>JARWZU010000073.1 GCA_029866215.1 Akkermansiaceae bacterium | reverse complement strand
GCACTGAGGCCTACAACCACACCGTGGACAAGCGTTTCCTCATGATTGGTGAGCGCGCAAACGTCGCTGGATCACCACAGTTTGCGAAGCTCGTTCGCGCGGGTGATCTCGAGGCGGCGGTCGAAGTGGCACGGCAACAGGTTGGCAACGGAGCGAACGTCATCGACATTTGCTTCGATGACGGATTGATCGATGGCAAGGCGATGATGGCGCGCTTTTTGCAGTTGCTGCAGGGAGAACCCGACATCGCCAAGGTGCCGATCATGGTGGATTCCTCGAAGTGGGAGATCCTGGAGGAGGGTCTCAAATACCTTCAGGGGAAAGGGATTGTGAATTCGATTTCTCTCAAAGAGGGTGAGGAGAATTTCAAAAATCAAGCCCGCCACATCATGCGTTACGGCGCAGCGGTGGTGGTGATGGCATTCGATGAAAACGGGCAGGCGGCTTCTTACGCGGAGAAAATTCGGATCTGCGAGCGAGCCTATCGGATTCTAGTGGATGAGGTTGGCTTCAATTCCGATGATATCATTTTCGATCCTAACATCCTAACCGTCGCCACCGGCATCGAGGAACACAACAACTACGCGCTGGATTTCATCAATGCGACGCGCTGGATCAAGGAGAACCTGCCCGGTGCCAAGGTGTCCGGAGGTGTTTCTAACATTTCATTTTCCTTTCGCGGCAATAACAAGGTCCGCGAGGCGATGCATTCAGCATTTCTCTATCATGCCGGGCTTGCGGGAATGGACATGGGGATCGTCAATGCGGGGATGCTTGAGGTCTATGATGAGATCCCCAAAGATTTGTTAGAGTGTGTCGAGGATGTATTGTTGAACCGCAGGCCGGATTCGACCGAGCGCTTGCTCGACATGGCGGAGAACTTCAAAGGGGTCGGCGGCAAGAAGATCGAGGAGGATCTTTCGTGGCGCGACGGGCCGGTGGAAAAACGCTTGGAGCACGCGTTGCTTCGGGGGATCGACAAGTACATCGACGAGGACACCGAGGAGGCGCGCTTGAAATATGTGCGTCCGCTGAAGGTCATCGAAGGTCCATTGATGGATGGGATGGGTGTGGTGGGTGACTTGTTCGGTGCGGGTAAGATGTTCCTGCCGCAGGTAGTCAAATCGGCGCGGGTGATGAAGAAGGCGGTGGCGTGGTTGTTTCCATTCATGGAAGCGGACAAGGCCGAATTTCTCGCGGGCGACATCGCGGCGCTGATGGCAGAAAACCCAGCGCTCACGGATGCGGAGGCGCTGAGGCTTGCAGAGCGTGGGCGTTCGGCAGGGCGTTTTCTCATCGCGACGGTGAAGGGCGACGTGCATGACATCGGCAAAAACATCGTCGGGGTGGTGCTGTCGTGCAACGGCTTCGAAGTCACGGACATGGGCGTCATGGTCTCATGCGACAAAATTCTAGCAAAAGCTGTGGAGATCGGCGCGGATGTGATTGGGCTTTCGGGGCTCATCACGCCATCGCTCGATGAAATGGTGCATGTCGCCAAGGAGATGGAGCGTCTCGGGTTCAAGGTTCCCTTGCTCATCGGAGGTGCGACGACGTCCGCGGCTCACACGGCGATCAAGATTGCGCAGTATTACTCTGGGTCGGTGGTCCATGTTCTCGATGCATCGCGTTCAGTGCCCGTCACCACCTCGTTGCTATCGAAAGAGCAACGCGAGGGATTCGCTGCGGAGAACCGTGAAAAACAACAAAAGCTGCGCGACAATTTCCTCGGCGGACCGAAGAAGGAAACTCTAACACTTGCCGAGGCTCGTGCGGCGGGACCGAAATTCGACTGGGCCAATTATACGCCACCCGTGCCATCGTTTACTGGCTCGCGCACGGTGACGACCCCCTCGTTGAGTGAGCTCGCGCGATTCATCGATTGGACGCCGTTTTTTCATGCGTGGGAATTGCGTGGTGTGTGGGATCGCGAAAACAAAGTGCTCAAGACCAAAAATGCCGAGGGCGCGGTAGAGGCGGGAAAACTCTATCAGGATGCCATCGGTTGGGTTGAACGCATCGTTTCCGAGGATCGATTCCGTGCCGAGGGCGTTTACGGGTTTTTCCCAGCGAATGCAGTGGGTGATGACGTCATCGTTTGGACCGACGAATCCCGCACGACCGAACGGACGCGTTTTCACAGCCTGCGGCAGCAGATTCGGAAGGACTCGGGAAAACCAAACGTCGCATTGGCCGATTGGGTGGCTCCCATGGAGCAGGCTGACTACATCGGTGGGTTCGTGGTGGGAATCCACGGCGCAGATGAGTATGCGGCAGAGTTGGATGCACAGATCGATCCCTATGGGTCGATCATGGTCAAGGCAATCGCGGATCGATTTGCCGAGGCGTTCGCGGAATACCTGCATCATCAGGCGCGTATCCAGTGGGGATATGAGACCGAGGATGAACTCACGCATGATCAACTGATCCATGAAAACTACCGTGGCATCCGTCCAGCTCCTGGGTATCCCGCGCAGCCGGATCACACCGAGAAGCCATTGCTGTTTGAGTTGTTAGGTGCTTCCGCAGCGACGGGAGTTAATCTAACGGAAAGTTGCGCCATGCATCCGGGTGCGGCGGTGTGTGGATTGTATTTCTCGCATCCAGATAGCCATTACTTCGCGATTTCCGAGCTGCAGAAAGACCAGATCCAAGATTACGCAGTGCGCAAAGGCATCCCTCTTGAAGAGGCGGAGAAGTGGCTCGGGCCATGGCTGGGTTACGCGTAATGCATATTAGATCATCGATATTGAGCCATGCGCCTGATCTTGTGGGTATTTTTTTTGACCGCGTTGGTTTTGGGGACTTGGCTTGTTTGGGGCGAAGGGCTGGATCAGCAGTTTACCTTCGCGGGGAGCATCCAGTGGTTGACGGCGGCTGGGCCATGGGCATGGGCTGCTGGCATTTTTCTGTTAGTATGCGATCTGATTTTGCCGGTGCCGAGCACGGTCGTGATTTCGGCGCTCGGATATCTTTATGGGATTTGGGTCGGTGGGTTGGTGGCGGGAGTTGGGTTGTGGCTGGCGGGGGGTGCGGGCTATGGATTGGGTAGGCTGTTTGGTGAGCGATTCGTCGAGCGGTGGCTAGGCGCCGGCGAGTACGAAAAGGGCAAGCGGCTTTTTTCGAATCGAGGTGGCTGGATCGTGGCGCTTTCTCGGACATTGCCGATTCTACCTGAGGTGATTTCCTGCACGGCAGGCTTGGTGCGGATGCCATTCCGAAGTTTCGCGGTTGCGACGGCATGCGGCAGTTTTCCGATGGGGTTTCTGTTTGCGGCGATCGGCAAGGCGGGTCACGACTCACCTACGTGGGCGTTTGTGCTGAGCCTCGTGGTTCCCTGTGGGCTGTGGTGGCTCGCAAAACGAATTCAGAGGGATATCCGGCCTTGAGTCGTTGGCGAGATGCTTCAAAGTGAGGCTGTGAAAATTGAAATCATCAACACCGGAACCGAGCTGCTGCTGGGAAATACGCTCAACACGCATGGCGCATGGTTTGGCCGAGAATTGTTCAAACTCGGCCTGCGGATCGACCGCCAGACGACGGTGCCCGATGGTGATGCGATCCGCGATTCGCTTCAAGAGGCGCTGGGTCGGGCGGATGTGGTGATCGTGACGGGTGGACTTGGGCCGACGAGTGATGATCTCACTCGCGAGATTACGGCGGAGGTTCTCGGCTTGGAGTTGATCACGGACGAGGCCGCGATGCGGTCGCTCGAAGGATTTTTCGCGCTGCGTGACAAGCCGATGGCGGAGGCAAATCGAAAGCAGGCGCTCTGTCCGGTCGGTGCGGATATTTTACCTAACCCTAACGGAACCGCTCCGGGTGTCTATGTTCCGCCGAGGCTGAATGGTCGGTCAAACTGCGCGGTGTTTTTACTGCCAGGGCCGCCACGTGAACTTTATCCAATGTTCCATGCGGAGATCACGCCGCGCCTGCGTGCGCTCGCAGGAGTGGAGCTTGCGCATGACGCGCTCGTGCTGAAATTCACTGGGATTGGCGAGAGCGATTTCCATCAGGGGATCGATGCCCAACTCGCTGCGGTGGCGGGGCTCGAATACGGATACTGCGCGCACATTGGTGAATTGGACTTGCGGTTGATTGGCACCGAGGCGGCGCTGGCGGCCGGCCGAAAGATCGCGCTGGATCACTTTGAACAGTATCTGATCAGCGATGATGAAAGTTCATTAGAAAAAACTGTCGTCCGCATGCTTGCTGAGCGTGGGATGACCTTTTCCACGGCCGAGAGTTGTACGGGTGGCCTCATCGCCAACCGGATCACGAACGTGCCGGGTTCCAGTGAGGTGTTTACTCATGGGTTTGTCACTTATGCGAATGAGGCGAAGTCCGGTATGCTCGGCGTTCCTGTCGAAGACATCTTGATCCATGGTGCGGTGAGCGAAGTCGTTGCACGCGCCATGGCCGATGGAGCCTTGCGCGTGAGTGGTGCAAGCATCGCGGTCGCCGTCACGGGGATCGCCGGTCCGGGGGGCGGCTCGGAGGAAAAACCCGTGGGCACCGCATGGATCGCTGTGGCAATGCAAGGTGGGCTAACGGAATCTTTCAGCGTTTATCACCCACGCAACCGCAAGGACTTCAAACTGTCGGTGAGCCAAGGCGCACTCGAAGCGGTGAGACGCAGGCTCAAGGCGAGCGCGAGATAAAGGGGTGGCCTCCGTTCGATCAATAATATTGCCGTATGTAGCCATACGCTTTGTCGAAGAGTTCCTGATCGGTGTGCAGTCGATACTTGAGCAGTGCACGGCGCAACGCCTGCTGGACTTCGCGTTCGCCTTGAGTTGTGTTTTGCCAATCGGGAAACCTCACTTGCTTCACTATGGCGTCAATGTCGGTGACGATGCGTTCGACGATGACATGCGTGTTTTTGCTTTTCGCTTCGTTGAAGAGTTCTGTTAGTGCCGCGATCGCTTGGTCATGTTCTTCTTCTGGGTCAACTCTGTTTTCGGCTTCGACGACATCTTTGGCGATTTCAAGAATGCCTTTCAAAAATTCAAGACTGTTGATCAACCCTTGCTCGTGCTTCTCCCGGATCTTTTCCAAGCGTTCTCCCAATTCGGTGAATTTTGGATTGCCGGCATGTTTCCTCAGCCGTGCAACGAGCTTGATCTCCACTTCCGTGGCTTTTTTCGCCGGATTCGCGTCATTGAGAATGCTGTCCAACACATCTGCATCGAGAACGAGTGCGTCGATATCATTGCGAACGGCTTCGACATGAATGTTTTCGTTGATGAGCTCGATGGTCTTTGCGCCAAGCCGATGCCAAAGCAGCTTGCCGGTGCCGCTCACAGGTTTTACGGATTCATACACTTGGGTTAGCCACTTGTAGTCATTGCTATAGACTCGCAGGCATGGATCGGGCGACAGCGCTTCCCAGACGGTGCCAAGCAAGCTGTATTCGGCAGCGAATCTGTCGCGAGTGGCGTTGTCTGGAAGGCATTGCTGCGCGGCCATGAGGCCTTCGTAGCCGCCGACGCTGCGATCCACATCAGGAAAAAATGCGAGGCATTTTTGTGTCTGCACAGGCAGTGCTTTACGCAGTTCGTCGATGTTGCTCACCAACTGCTGCACGGCTTTTTCGTCGAAATCCAGCGCCTTGGCAACATCATCGAAGATGCCGATGTAATCCACGATCAAGCCATGCGTCTTCGACTGGCCATAGGTGCGGTTCACGCGGCAAATGGCTTGAAGAAGGTTATGATCCTTCATCGGCTTATCAAGATACATCGCTTGCAGGATCGGCGCGTCGAAGCCGGTAAGCAGCTTGTTGGTGACAATGACAAATTTCAGAGGATCCGTGGGCGAGCGAAAACGGTCGAGCAGTTTTTCCTCCGTGTCTTTGTCGCGCAGATGGGCTTTCCACTCCGGTGGATCTTTTTGACCGGAACTCATCACGATGATGCTGGAATCAGGCCCGATGATCTCGTCCATCACCGTCTTGTAGAGCACGCAGCATTCCCGGTCGAAGCACACCACTTGTGCTTTGAAGCCGTTCGGCTCCACCTTGGTCTGGTAGTGCTGCACGATGTGCTCCACCACGGCCCGCACGCGCTCCGGGTTCTTCACCAGCACGGCCATCTTGGCGGCGCGTTTGGCGAGATCGTCGCGATCCTGCTCGCTCATGTCGTCGGTGATCTGCTTGAAGGCTTCGTCGATGGCCGCCTTGTCGATCTTAAGCTTCACCGTCGGCGCTTCGAAGTGCAGCGGCAGCGTCGCTTTGTCGCGGATGGAATCCTGGAAGGAATAACGGCTCATGTAGCCCGCGCTATCCTCGTCTGCGCCGAAGGCCCAGAAGGTGTTGCGGTCCGCCCGGTTGATCGGCGTGCCGGTCAGGCCAAAGAGGAAGGCATTGGGCAAAGCCTCGCGCATCTTGCGGCCCAGATCGCCCTCTTGCGTGCGGTGCGCCTCGTCCACCATCACGATGATGTTCTTGCGGGCGTTCCACTCGCCCGTGGCCTCGCCAAACTTGTGAATGGTCGTGATCAGCACCTTCCGCACGTCCTGATTGATCAGCCGTTGCAGCTCCTGCCGGTCGCCCACGCCCACCATGTTCGGCACGTCCGCCGCGTTGAAGGTGGCGCTGATCTGCGTGTCGAGGTCGATGCGGTCCACCACGATCAGCACCGTGGGATTGCCCAGCCTCGGGTGCATGCGCAGTTTCTGCGCGGCGAAGACCATGAGCAGGCTCTTGCCGCTGCCCTGGAAATGCCAGATCAGGCCCTTCTTCGGATACCCGGCCACCACGCGGGCGATCATCTTGTTCGTCGTCTCGTATTGCTGGTAGCGGCAGATCACCTTGATGCGCCGGTGCTTCTTGTCCGTGGCGAAGAGGGTGAAGTTTTGCAGGATGTCCAGCACCACGCCGGGCCGCATCAGGCTTTCCACCGTCGTGCGCACATGGCGCAGCTCGCCTTCGTCTTGATTGTCGTCATCCCGCCACGGCCCCCAGAGGTCGATGGGCATGCGGATGCTGCCGTAGCGCAGCACGCGGCCTTCCGTGGCAAAGGAGAACACGTTCGGCACAAACATCGCCGGGATCTCCTTCTCGTAGATCTCGTTCACCTGATACGCCCCGTCGAACCACGTCACCGCGCTGCGCGTCGGCGTCTTTGCCTCGCCGATCACCACCGGCAGACCGTTCACCAGAAAGACCACATCAAAGCGTTTGGCAACGCTTTGACCCTCACCCCGGCTTTCAGCCACCCCTCTCCCAGTGGGAGAGGGGCTGGGGGTGAGGGCACCGGTCCGGCTGTAAGTCCATTGATTGGTTACGGTAAACCGATTTCGGGAAGGATGGTTGAAGTCCACCAATCGGACCGGTGTGTGCTCGCCGTTCGGGCCAAAGGGCATCGTCTTCTCCCCGCGCAGCCAGGCCATGAAGTTCTCGTTCGCCCGCACCAGCCCGTCGCCCTGCACGGAGATCAGGATGGCCCGCAGCGCATAGATCACCTCGTCCGCCCGGTCCGGTTGCTCGGCGATCTCGGGATTCAGGGCCATGAGCGCCTCCCGCACCCACGGCTCCACCATCACCTCGCCCGGCTGACGCGGCAGCGCCGTCGCCACCACGTAGGTCCAGCGCGAAGGCTTGAACTCCTCGCCCAACGAACCGCCCCAGCCCGAAGGCGGGTCCTCGCGCAACACGGAACTACCCGCGCCGCTGCCAAGGCTGGTCGCGGCGTCGAGGATCATCTGCTCGACGGTGTTGGATTCGGTGAAGCTCATGGATTATTCGAGTTCGATGGAGCCTCGTTTTGCGTCCCGTTCAGCGTCGTGACGGTAGGATGTCGCCAATCGCCTGAGTTCCTGCGCTACCAGTGCGAAGCCCTTGTTCTCGGCACGATCAGCTTTCTTTTCCCATTCTTCAGCCGCCGCAGTTTCCCACTTTCCGCCATCAGGGGTGTAGACACCACGTCCGTTACGGATCTCCATGGTGATTCCGCTTCGCATCCTGTTGTGGCCGTCCTGATCCAAAATGCCGCAGACAGAATCCAACCACAGACCTTCTTCATCAACAGGTGCGTAGCGCAGCACTTGCCCAATCTGATTTTCCGCCACCTCCCAATGGCCTGATTCAATACATTTTGCTTTTACCGCATTGACCCACTGAGTGAGATCCTCAGCAGAAAATGTCCCATCAGACAGGCTACCGGGAGGAAGCTTCCACTCGTCAAGCAGGTGATAGGCCGTCCGCGCTTTTGACTTCGCCTCTTCTGACGGCTCAGGGCGATCTTCTTCGGCTTTCTTCGAGCGGTAGAGTGTTTGAATGACTTCACAGAAGAAGTCCGGATCTTCTGCTAGCCAACGCGAAAGAAAAACGGGCTGTCCATTGTTGAAGCGTCCAAGGAATACCATGAATTTCCACTCGATGCCACGAATCTCCTTCTCCTTCTCTGGAGCGTTCTTCTGTAAATAGGACAAGACAGTGCCAATCGCATAGGCGTCCAAACGGTGATTTGCGCTAAGCGCCAACAACGCTTTCACGGCGACATCACTCGGTAGCGTTTTCGTTTTGTGAAGCATCATCTGCATGCAGCGAATCGCCACATCGGGGCGATCATAGCCCACCAGCTTCTCCAAAGCGCTCTCAAGCCCACCCGTAGCCTCATAGGGGTTGGCGGATGCTTTCTGCCAGTAAGCGGATTCATCTGCGGCCATACTGGATGCAACACGCTTCCACGTTTCCTCGCAGAAAGGCAGGAAAGTGAAGAACTGGCCAAGCTCGGCGTTGCTCCAATCAGAAAGCGGCAATGAGTCCACCCATTGCCAGCCAGCAGCCCGATAACGTCCCCACACATATCCACCCGCGAACTGCACGAGGGAGTTCTCGTCAGCCTTGAGCAGTGCGGGCAATATCCACTGGTCATATTCCGGTTGTCCAAGAGCACCCAAAGCTGACCCCACTCGCCAAGGCTCACCAACTTCTTTGATGAATGCTGTCAGGAGTTCCTTCCCGCCCGCCGAGTAAATCTCCCCAACAGCATCTTCGCGACGGACCGCTAACTTCGCTTCCTGCTCCTCGTAATTGTCTGTTTCTTCATACAAGTCGAAGGCATTTCCAGCGAACAGCCGCTTGTGTCTCACTTCAGGCGCAGTTGGGCGCAACAGATCAGCGATCACGTCCAGCTCTTCTAGGGAGCCCTCTGGGACCTTCCAGTTTTCACTATCCGCAAACTTGCGGTGATTCGTCGTGAGGTTATTCAACGCCTGCCAGAGCCGGAACCGCAGGTCTTCGCCAAGCGATTGAACTCCCTCCGAACTCATCTTCTCCCTTAGCTTTCGGCGGGCTTCGACTGGAAGACTGAAATAATCGTCAACCAGAACAGCCAGCCGCTCAACGTCGTTGCCGGCCATTTGCAACGCCAAGTCCGAATAGAATAGAATATCCTCCCAATACTGGGACTGGGGCACTCCATCCTTATACTCACGCGTGATGAACTTTTGCCAAATTGGCTTGTGTGTCCCTGATGAGGTGGAATGGGCTTGTGGCAGCAAGGAGCAGACAAGTTTCCAGCCAACATCTTCGTTTCGTTTACAGACCACGTTAACACCAGCATGGCGCTTGTCGGTTGGTGCGGATGTCTGTGGAAGCCACGGCAAAAGAATCGTGGTAAGGGAATTTGAGGGGCGGTTGGACCAATTCCCACCTGGGTCGATGGCCGTCAAGTCAGCCAGAATCCGGCAAACAGGGACGAGATACTCTGATTTCCAAGCCAGATTCTCCAATCCCCAAAGAATACCTGTGATGTAGGTCCTGCCCATGACGCCAGCGCTCTCCTGCGCAAAGACGTTTGCAAACACTCCTGTTCCAGGAGTGGCTGCATCTTGAACAGCTTGCAAAAAAGAATCTGGCGAGGCCTCCGCTAGTAGTGGCAGAATGTCGTTTGCACTTGCCCACATGCGCCAGTCTTCGGCCGTCAAAATCTCTTTAACAGTGATATTGGCAACACCTCGCGCCTTGCCGAATGAGCAGGTAGAAAGAGAGCCCCCTTCAGCACCTAAGAGCGCCAGAGTTTCTGAAACTCCCTTTCTTATCAACCCGGAGTGCATGCGCTCCTTGCCATGGATACTTGCCGCAAATCTTTCGTCAGGGTCGAGGTCCAAGGCAGGCTCATCTTCTCGCAGCACTTTGACTGCCAAATCCTTAAACTGATCGAGCAGCGTGTCGCTAACCCTCGGAGCCTCTTGATTCCAGAAGGCGAGCCGATCCACCACCCTCCATCGACCATCCTTTTGATCGAAAAGCCCCGGCCAATTCAGCCACACCTCACGGATCCTGTCCTGCCATTGAACAAACGACATTCCGGTGAAAGCCTCAATAGAGGCACGGTCTCCAGGACTGTTCTCGTCCCATGCCCCGATCAGGGCCGCAGCGATCGTCTCCCGAATCGGAGTTGGTGGAACAACTGGCAGTTGAGGCGGAACAATCACCCTGAAGTGATCAAGCAGCTCCTTTGGCAGGCTCTTCAAAGTTAGCACACCAGCGCGAGGGTTCCATGATTGCACTTCGTTCAGGATCTTCAGCCACACTTTTTCCGCATCGTCCGGCGAGGCGACGCCTATGAGGGAATGCAGCAACGACAGCGAAACCCCCGCTTTAATGTCCAGATCATATCCAAGCAGGTGAAAACTGCGGAGAAACTTCCACGTCGTCTCCTCGTCCGGCATCACTTCATTGTTGGCATTCCTGAGGTGGTGTTGAAATACCTCAAGTTTCTTCACTTTTTCGTCACTGCTGAAATTCGCGAGCTTGATCTTGTCGAAAAAATCAGTGCTGTCCTGGGACGTCCGCGCCATTTCTAGCATGTCACGAACATCGTAGGTATCGCTCGAGGTCAGCGGTCCTGTGATCAGCGCAAGAGCGTCATACCCATACGTGAAGACAGCCGGATTGTTAAAGTCGGTCCATGCAGACTGAATCACTTCGGTAAATTGGAGGTCCGACTTCGTTATTGCTGGGGCATGTTTAATCTGCGCAATGAGCTTCGCTTCCCGATTGGATTGTTCATCCTTTGCGAAGACAATTACATCATCAGTTGCGAACCCGGAGTATTTGCCTTGAAGCTTTACTTTGTAGATCGGCCATGAAGGAAGACACGGGCACACGCCTTTAGACAACATCAACGAGGCCAGCGCGGCTTGAACTCGGCTCTCGAAAAAAGCGCCGCCGGAGCCAGTGGAGTAGGGATTACTTAGTTGCTTTGGTGTCATCGGATCAATTGCTCGGCGGTGTTGGATTCGGTGAAGCTCAGGAGACTGAGAAAATTGGGTTCGTAATGCTGCTGAGTAGTTGCTGAATGGCCGCCCGATTTGCGCCAGCAGTCCTTCGCAACTGGCCAAAAGATCGCGAGCACTCAATCGCATCTCGGAGTTGGCGCGACGGTGGGATTGGAACTGGTAGCTCTTGAGCTAGTTCAAGCGTCAGGTTCTGCTGGCCAGACGTTTTCTTGGAGCGCGACTGTAACCATCGCTGAGCGAGATCGGATTGCAGATACTCCAGGAAGAAGTCGCGCAATTGCGCGTCGGCTATTCGATAAATCGCGATTGCTTGGTTCACGTTCGCTTCTGGGAAGTCGGCGGGAACCAGCGAAACTTTCCCCAAAGGCGGACCGACGAGATTCATCAGAATGTCCCCTGCTCGCACTCGCGAACGTTTGAGGACGCGTTCATGTATCGCCCTTTCCACGAAGGTAGGGTTCACCGTGAAATCCAAGTCCCCGGTGAAGGTAAGGTTGTAAACCTTCAGAAATGGAACGTCAGCAGCAGACGTGTTTAGGTGAGGAGACGGCGTCGCGCCTTTAGTGATTGGGCTGCATACCAACTCTCTTGCCTTTGCCAGTTTCCAGCCGTCCGTGGGCCGATAGTCCCCGATGTCCCTGATTCTGCCAACCTCACCAGGCGCTGAGCCGAGCATTTTCACTTTCAATAGGACTGTCGCGGCAACGCACCCGGCATTTTCCATTTCGATAGTTGAACAGAGCGTCTCATCCACCGCCCAGAGGATTTCCGCGATGCGGCGCTGCTGGTCGAGCGGCGGGAGGTCGAAGGTCTCTAGCTTGAGCGTGGTCCAGTTTATGGTGGGCGAGAGCGAGCCAACGGAAATCTCGACGGCGCGGTTCATGAAGCGGTCGCTCATCATGAGGAAGGGCAGGAACTCCGGCAGCACCTTGTCCGGCCTGGCCCGAATGACCATGGCATGAGCGGAGCAGATGCCGCCGAACTCCGCCACGGCCAGCTTCCGCTGATAGGCGCGGCGTTTGCCAAAGATGATGTCACCCTTCCGAAAGCGCAGCTTGCCACCGATGACATCGCTGCCCTTCCCCCAGCGCCGGATGTGCAGGCACTGCGGGTCCAAATGCTCCAGCCCCACATAAATCTCCTCCTGCGCATCCTTCGGCTCCGCCCGCTCCCCGATGCTCTCCGCGAACTCCCCAAACGCCATGCGCTTCCAGCCCGTGCGGTCAAAGAGCGGGAGCGAGGCCCAGGCGGGGTTTAGCTTTGGTTTCAGGGTAGAAAGAGATGTGCTCATGCTGTTTTTTGAGCCCACATCAGTTTAGTTTTCAGGCCATTGAAGGTGGACCATTTCCGGGTGATGAATTGATATCGGCCAGCGACGATGCCGGCGGAAATTTTGAGACTGGAGGCGATGCGGGTGATCTCCGCCGCGGAGCGTGCTGCTTGGATCGAGGCGTTATGCGTTGCCGGGATCAGGATGTTGGCGGCGAACTCGTCGGCTCGTTTTTCCTCCGGTTTGTCCCGGTAGTCTTTTCCGTCATCAATGAACCGCTCCTTCTTGCTATCGTGAAGAATGTGACCGGCCTCGTGGAAGAATGAGAACCAGAACTTATCCTCTGCCTTGCCCCGCAAACTCACGAGAATCATCGCCTTGGCCGGCGTGAGCCACTCAGCAGCGCCGCTCCAGGGAGCGCCTTGGATCTCGGGGATGAGAGCCAGTGCCACCCCGGCTTCGGCACACAGGCGGCGCATTTCCGGGACAAATTTCGAGGGCGGTTGGACAGTGAGATTGCGGATCAGGTGGAGGTTTTCCAAAAAGCGCTTTTTATCATACGGGGCGCAATGGATTTCCCGGGCCTCCAGTTGACCGAGTCGCAACCATGCTGAAGTGGGACCCGGACTGGATTGGAAAAACGGTGAGCGTCTGGCGGCTGCAGCAGGCTCATCCCACACCGTATGCCAGGACTCGACGCTGCTGACGCCGTAAAACCGCAGCACTTCTCGCAGAACGACCACTTTGTTGGTTTCCGCAGGAATCACCCGCCGCTCGACGAGTTCCCTGACTGGGATGCTCTTGAGCCAAACGATGTGGGACTGCATTTGCTGCGCTTGCTCGATTTTGGATAGTTGCTCGCGATACTGGGTTTCCAGATTGTTCCAGAATGCGGCAGCAATGCCGGTGACGAGCTCTAGCCTGTTGGCCGTCTCGTAGGTGATGGGCTGCTCGCCTTTGAAAATGCGGTTCAGCGTCTGCACGGTGAGCCCGGTGCGTTCGGCGAGGTCGCGCTGGCTCATGCCAAGAGACTCCATGGTCTCCTCCAAGGTCGCGCCGGGAGGTATGGCGAAATCCGGCTCGAAGCGGTTCTGGCGTTTGGCAATCATGGCTGGGGAAGGTGCTGGGGATTTAATGAGGATCTGCGATCTCGATGATTTCGATTTCAGTCACGGCGGACCAGTCGAGGCCTTGATCTTCTTGTTTCAGTGGGACGGGATCATTCGCTGGAATGAAGAACAAGCGGTAGGGTTGATCGAGATCGACACTAAGCTGACCCTGACGGTCACCGGTCATTTCATGGCAGCGTGGTGGCGGAACGCGTGGAATTTGCCCCAAGTGGTCCGCAGCTTGAAGCTCCATGAGCCGTTGCAGGAGCTTCTTCGCCCGGATCACTCCAAAGGATCTCTGCATTTCCTTGGAGGAGTTGCAGGTTTTCTGGAGTTTCTTGGTGCGGAAGAAAAGGAGCATGAGAAGGGGGGCGAGTCAAAAAGATTCACATGAAATGATCACTTTTTTGCCTTGGAGGTGGGAGCCATCAACAAATCGATTACTGTCCTGACGCGATGCGAGCTCTCCAGCCAAGCTCCAAGAGCATCCGGCAGCGCCGTGGTGGCCGACTCGGTAGCCGCATCAGTTTGCGCCTGCGTTTCCCCGCCGACGTAGAGCGGGATGCTTAGATTCCCCTCCTTCGCCCGGATTTCCTCAATCGGCACGACGCGGGTGAAGCCGGGCTCGTCCTTGAAATCCCGATAGGCGCGGACGACGCGCTGGAGGTGCTCGTCGGTGAGGAAGCTTTGGGCGCGCTCTCGGGTGACTTCATTCACCGCGTTGATGAAGAGGATTTTTCCGCGCCGGGCCTTGGGCTTCTGCGTGCGGCAGACGACAACGCAGGCTTCCATGGGCGAGTTGTAGAAGAGGTTCGGGCCGAGGCCGAGGACGCACTCGATGAGGTCGGCTTCGATGAGTTTGCGGCGCATGTCCGCCTCCTCCTGCCGGAACAGGACGCCGTGGGGCCAGAGGACAGCGCAACGGCCTGTCTTGTGCTTGAGGCTTTGCAGGATGTGCTGCTGGAAGGCGTAGTCGGCACGGCCCTGCGGCGGGACGCCGAAGACATTGCGCCCCCAGGGGTCGGCGGCAAAGGCTTCGCGGTTCCACTGCTTGATGGAGTAGGGCGGATTGGCCAGCACGACATCGAAGCGCTGGAGGCGGTCGCCTTCGACGAGCTTCGGCTCGGCCAGAGTGTCACCGCGCTCGATGCGGAAGTCCTCGATGCCATGGAGGAAGCAGTTCATCCGGGCGATGGAGGAGGTCATGAGGTTCCGCTCCTGGCCGTAGAGCTTCACGTTCCGCCATTCCTTCTTCTGATTCCGCAGGTGGGCGATGCAGGAGAGCAACATGCCGCCGGAGCCGCAGGTGGGATCATAGACGGACTCGCCGGGCTGCACGTCGAGCATCTCGGTCATGAGGTGGACGACGGTGCGGTTCGTGTAGAACTCGGCGGCGGTGTGGCCGGAGTCGTCGGCAAACTTCTTGATGAGATACTCATAGCCCTGGCCCAGCTCGTCCTCGGGCAGGTTGGCGACGGTGAGTTCCAGCGTAGAGAAGTGCTCGATGAGGTCGCGCAGCATGGCATCGGACAGGCGGTCCTTGTTCGTCCACTGCGCATCGCCAAAGATGCCGAAGAGCTTGTCGGGGTTGGCGGTCTCGATGGCCCGCATGGCCTGCTGCAAGCCCCGGCCCACATCCCGGCTGACCTTGCGAATTTCCCGCCAATGCGCGTCAGCGGGCACCTGGAAGCGGTGATTCTCCGGGAACATGGCGAAGTCCTCATCCCCGCCTGAGTCCTTCAGAGCCGTGACGGTCTCCTCATCGAAGACATCGCACAGGCGCTTGTAGAACAGCAGCGGGAAGATGAACTGCTTGTAGTCCCCCGCATCAATCGTCCCCCGCAGGAGCACGGCGGCTCCCCAGAGGTAGGATTCGAGGTTTTGTTGGGAGATGCGGGTCATAGGGAATTAAACACGAAAAGAAACACGAAATGAAACATGGTTAGCACTTGTGTTTCATTCGTCGGCCGAGAGGGACGATGCAGAAGCCATTGATTTCCAGGCAGCTCCTGGGCCAAGACGAAGAGCATTGGCCTTACCCTCCTCCGCCAAAAGACGCAGGAAATGTTGAATTTGTCTCTTTGACTTGGATGGGAGGACCTGGGCGAGTTCCGCCAGTGGCGCGCCCTGCTCTCCCTTTAGCTGGAGGTGTTTGAGAAGTAGCAACTTGCACTCATCCTGGTCGAGCCCTTTGCGTCGCGTGTAGGTTGCGGATTCGCCGATGGCTTGGGAAAAGGTGCGAGAGAGAATCAGCCTGGCACCACGTCCGCGACTGATTCGTTCCAGCAGGCCATCGGTGACGAGGCGGTCTGCCAAGGGCTTAAGGCCCTCTGGGAGCGCAACGTCCCGGCGCACGGAATCCAGAACGAGGAGGTGGGCCGTGTCGTAAAGCCGCATCTTTTCCTGACCGACCCGCTCGAGATAGGCGAGGAAGGCAGGGTCCTGAACCACGCCGTGGAGGGTGAGCTTGAACTGGTAGGGGGAGGCGTCGGGCGTGGGAAGCTGCTTGGCACTGGTGATGGCGTCCTCGAAGATGAGGTTCATGCCCTGCCCGGAGCGTTCCACCATGCCGCAGCGCTGGAAGACCTCGGCAAGGCGGCGATTCCTTGGAGCCTGACGGTCAAGCAGGGTTTCCACCGTGACCTGTGGCAACAGACCGCCGGGACTCTCGATCGTAAGCGTGGTCGGGGAGTGCCGGATGAAGATGCTGTTTCCGAGCAGATAGTCGCGGTGGCAAACGGCATTCAGAAGTGCTTCGCGCACTGGGCGTTCGGCGAAAGATGGCAACTGACGAACGAAAAGACCTGATTGGAAGGATTGCCGTGGGTTGCGGCTGGGCTCGTTGACCTGCTGCCAAAGGAGGTCGTGCCATGCGAAGAAGCCTTCTTGGAACTCCAAGCGCCAATCAGCAGGTCCCGAAGCGGGTGTGTTCCGATATTCATAAACCAACTCGGCCTGTGCCATGTATTTGCGCACTGCCTGCCGGGAGCCGAAGAGGATCAGGGAGGCAGTGACCAGGGTTCCGTCGGCAAGAAGTAACTCGGTGTCGCGAAGAAGCTGCTCATGGCTGAGACCGTCGATCCGCTCGGCGTCGCGTTGCCCGGATTCCTCGCGGCGAGCCCGCAGTGAATTGACCCAGGCACGCCGGAAGGCATCAAGGGCTGCCGGATTAAGGTCGCTGATTGTGAGCCCGGAGCAGGGCTCGGCGGAATAGTCCCGGCCAATTTCCTCCCAAATGACTTTCCGGCGAGATTCGGAGAGAGGGACCAAGCTGTCATTTTCCCGCATCCACGCTCGACCATCCCAGGAAGCCGGCAGTCCGTAGGCATGACGAGGCACGGTGATGACGAGAACCCGGCCCTCGCTCGTTGGAAATTCCTCCCAATGAGTCGTGAGATGAATGCGTTGGTTGAGGCTTTTGCGCGTGACCTCGATCTGCGGCCAGATCTGGGTGCCGACGATCCGGCGAGGGCGCTGGTCCGCGACACCAAGTACGATTTTACCGCCGCCCTCGTTGGCCAGAGCGCAGGCATATTTGGTCAGGCCATCAAAGTCGTCTTTCGTCTTCCACTCCTTAAATTCGCAGTGCTCGCCCTCAATGCCATCGAGAATCATCTGAAGCTTTGGCGGAATGGTGATCATACCAGCAAGCCCTCCAGTTTGAGTATTCCCACCAGCCTCTCCTCCGCCGAAAACGCTGCCTCAGCGCTCTCGCGTAGTCGCTTCATCGCTTCTTCCACGGTGAGCACCTCACTCGTGACCTTCGGCTCGACGTAGCGCGGGATGTTGAGGTTGTGATCGTTGGCTGCGATCTCGTCGAGGGTGACGAGGCGAGCGATGCCTTCGACATCGATGTAGTCGCGGACCCAGCTGTGGATGCGTTTGATGTGTTCGTCCAGAAGTTCATTCTGGGCCCGGCCGGTTTTGAACTCCTTAGAGGCATCGACAATGAGCACCTTGTTCTTCCGGCCCTTCGCTTTCTTCTGCCGGAAGACGAGGATGCAGGCGGCGAGGCCGGCGCCGTAGAAGAGATTCGGCCCAAGGCCGATCACGGCCTCCAGCAAGTCCATGCCGAGAAGCTTTTTTCGGATCTCGCCTTCTTTGCTCATACGAAAAAGCGCACCGTGTGGCAGGACAACAGCCATGCGCCCGGTCTTCGGTGCCATGGATTTGATCATGTGCTGGACGAAGGCATAATCGCCGCTCTTGGCGGGCGGCATGCCGGCGAAGTTACGCCCGTAAGGATCGCTGGACCAGACTTCGTCGCCCCATTTCTCCAGCGAGAAGGGCGGATTGGCGATGACGCAGTCGAAGGTGGCGAGGTTGTCGCCCGAAAAGAAGGCGGGGCTGCGCAGGGTGTCGCCGCGCACGATCTGGAAGTCTGCCGCGCCGTGCAGGAAGAGGTTCATGCGGGCGATGGCGGAGGTGGTCAGATTCTTCTCCTGACCGAAGAGCTTGCCCCAGAGCGTGCGGACATCGCCTCGCGTCTCCTGAACGTGATGGATGGCCTCCAGCAACATGCCGCCGGTGCCGCAGGTGGGATCATAAATGGACTCGCCCTCGCGAGGATCTAGGATGTTCACCATGAGCCGCACGACCGAGCGCGGGGTATAAAACTCGCCCGCTTTCTTGTTGGTAACGTCGGCGAACTTCTTGATCAGGTATTCATACGACTGCCCCAGCACATCCGCCTTGGCCAACGTGTTTCCCAACGAGAGCCGGGAGAAGTGCTCGATCAAGTCTCGCAGTAACGCATCTGATAGCCGATCTTTGTTCGTCCACTGGGCGTCACCAAATATGCCATAAAGTGTATGCGGATTGGCTTGTTCAATGCCGCGCAGTGCCGCTTGGAGTGCCTGTCCGACATTCGTTGCCGCCGTCCGCACATCCCGCCAATGACAGTCCTCGGGAATCTGGAAACGGTAATTTTCAGCAAATAGCGCAGCCTCCTCATCACCATGGTACTCTTTCAGTGCGGCTTCATGTTCCTCATCATGCACGTCCGAGATGCGTTTGAAGAACAGCAGTGGGAACACATAGCTTTTGAAGTCCGCTGCATCCACCGGGCCACGAAGAATGTTTGCGGCTTCCCAGAGGTGAGATTCGAGCTGGGAGATGGTGATGCTCATCGGATTGGTCATGGCGTCATGGCAATTATTTTGGAGTTGCGCACTTAGCGAGAGAAGCCTGGGGGCTGAAATTCACGAATTTTTATGAGGTTGCTTATGTTTTGGATACGCTTTTTCTAGTCACGGCGATTTAAGGTGTCGAGCTGCTGGATGGATTTTTTGCGACCTCAAAGTCCATTCTAGTATCTTTTGATACTTTATTGGTGCCCATTCCTCGGCTGGGCGGATCTGCTAGGTTCTGTTAGGAATGCGCTTGAGCGATGCGTCAACGTTGCATCACTTCGACTCTGGGGTGTCGGGGAGTTCGTCGGTGAAAAGTTTTTTCAGGTAGTCGGCGGTGAGGAGTTCTGGGGTGACGATGGGAGGCTTGTCGGGGACGAGCAGCACATTCACCGGGATCGCCGAGCGTCCGAGATCGCGGAGTTTTTGTTCGATCGTGGGGTTGGGGTTGGTTTTGTCGGCCTTGAGTGCGACCACCCCTTTGCGATGCATCAGCCCGATGACCTCGTGGGTGTAAGCCCGTTTTTTATTCACCTGGCAGGTGGCGCACCACTGCGCGGTGAAGTCGATGTACACCGGGGTTCCTGTGGCCAGCAGCGCGTCGGCACGTTCCTGCGTCCATGGCTCCCAGACGAGGGCCGATTTCTGAGGTGGCTTGGCTAACAGAAATCCGCCGATGGCGAATAGCAAGGTGAGGGCCATGGCGATCCGGCGGGTGGAGGTTGGTCGGTGAGGAAGGTTCCAGCGTCCGTAGATCCAAGCGGCGATGGCGAGGCTGCTGAGACCGAAGATCGGGCCGAGAAGATTGTCCAAGCCGATTTGTCCCGCGTAGACCCAGAGCAGGTAACCGGCCGTGGCAAAAAGAAAAAACGACATCGCTTGCTTGAAGCTCTCCATCCATGCGCCGGGACGCGGGAGGAAGTCGATGAGGCGCGGAAAAATGGATAGAA
Source organism: Akkermansiaceae bacterium (assembly GCA_029866215.1). GTDB lineage: Bacteria > Verrucomicrobiota > Verrucomicrobiia > Verrucomicrobiales > Akkermansiaceae > Luteolibacter. The sequence continues at coordinate 18,498 of JARWZU010000073.1, read as the reverse complement.
TCAGATAGGGCAGCGAGAGCCCGATCGCCATCGCGGCGAAGGCCGAGAAGAACTGGAGCATGGGTAGTCCGATGGCAGCCCCGATCGCCACGCCGAGGAAGGGCGCGGAGCATGGGGTGGCCACGACCGTGGCAAGGATTCCTGAGAAAAACGAGCCGCCGAGCCCTTGTTTCGATTGCAGCGAGCCGCCGACGGAAGTTGCGGACGTGCCGAGTTCGAAGAGTCCGAACATGTTTAGTGCAAGCACGAACATGAGCAGCATGAGGGTGAGAACGACCCATGGGTTCTGCAGTTGATAGCCCCAACCGATCGAGTCGCCGGCGGCCCCTGCCGCGCTGCGGGCCGCGAAGAGGATTCCGCTGAGCACCCCGAACGAGGCGAGCACGCCAAGCGCAAACGTGATCCCGTGGAGGGCGATTTTTTTCCGGTCTTCGCCCGCTTGTTGGACGAAGCCCATGATCTTCAGCCCGATGACGGGGAACACACAGGGCATTAGGTTGAGGATTAGCCCGCCTAACAGCATGCCCCCGAGGATACGGAGAAACTTGCTGAACGGCAGGGGAGCGGCGGGAGGGCTGGAGATGGTGGTTTCTGAAATTTCCACTGCGGTGGTGCCAGTGAGGATCCCTGAAAGCGACTTCCCTTGGGGCACGGGGTTGTCAAAGGTGTCCTTTGCGATGCGCTTGAGTTGGATCAGCCATGCATCTCCATCGCGTTGGATGCTGCCGCCTGCGCTAGCGGCTTGGATGAAGGGTTGGTCTGGGACGAAATCGGTCGGGGTGCCTGTTAGAGCTGAGGCGGGCTGAACGCGCACGCGGACATCGCCGCCATCGGACTGGGCGGTGATTTCGAGCGAAGGAATTTTTTTGGCTTGGTGGTTTCGGGCTGACTCGAAAATGAGTGCGAGTGCTGGGTCGGTTTCAGCTGCGGACGTCACGGGGAGGGTGAGGGCCAGAGTCTTCTTTTCGCCGATGCAGCTTTCTTTGCAGATTTGCCAGGTTGCATTGGCACTGAGGGTGATCGACTTGCCGATCTCGAGCGATGCGGGGGCGGTGATCGTGGTGAGAAAGACTGGGCTGCCCTCGTAAGCGAAGCTCTTGCCGAAGTAGCCATCCTTCACCTCGGGCACCGGCCACTGGATCGGGCCTGCGGTAAATCCATTCGGCAGGTCCCAAGCGATCGCAGGCGGCAGCTCGACGCCGCCCGAGTTCTTGTAATAACTGTGCCAGCCCTCGGGATGAGACAGTTGCAGGGCGACGGTGAAAGATTTCCCCGGGGCGATCGATTTTTGTTCCGACTGCAGTTGGGCGACGGTTGCAGTTGCATCGCCTTCGGCAAACGCCAACAGCGGGCTGAGGAATGCGGCGAGGGCGATGATGAAACGATGCATGGGGAGAGGGTTGCTTAATTTCGTCCTATTCTCAACGAGTAACTCGTGGGCGGGGTATTTCAATGATTTCAGCGCGAAATGTCGGCACTGGTTCAAAACCCGATTGATTTCATCATGAGTCGGTTTCTGTGAACTGTTCATTTTGAATGACTAATTCAAAGGATGAACGCTCAAAACCTGCGGAATTCGCTGGAGAGTGTCTTGCGGTCGATGAGTTCGATCACTTGGGCTTCGCACCATTTAACCTAGAATCCGCAGTTGGAATGCGGATGGGGTGAGCGGATGGGCCAGGCACGGGCACTGGCAGCGGAGGTTTGGCGAGATGACTCGCGACCAGTTTCAGGTGTGACTCGTTGATTATCAATCTACGCGTGGTGGAAGGGCCTTTCCATGTCTCGCGCACCGGGGGTCCGCACCATTTGCGAGGGTGCTCTAAACCGGTTCGCCATCGAGTTTTCCGACCGCATGCTAACCTCCCACTAACCTTAATCAGCGAATCTGAACTTACACAAAAATTTTGACATGCCCAGATTTGTACTAACAAAAATCATCCCTAGGGATGATTGTGGAGTGAGTCGGTTAGGATAAACTATGTTGAAGCTACTTACTCGTCGGCAAGGTTCCATTTCCTCCTGGCGGTATCATTCTTCTTAAAAACCACCTTCGCTCGTAAATCAAACTCATGAAAAAATCCACCATTCGCCATTCTGGCTTTTCGCTCGTCGAAATTCTCGTCGTCCTCTCGATTATAATCGTCTTGGCCGGAATCCTCCTCCCCACCATCACAAGGATGAAAGATGGTGCTGCCGCCACCACTTGTGCCGCCAATATCCGACAATGCGTTGTCATGGGTAATCTGTTTGCATCTGAGCAAAACGGCTGTCTACCACGACTTCATATCCAGAATTCGATGATGCGAAGCCATACGGGCAAAGATCCACTCCCTGAAAACGACCGAATCGTCAACAACGCAAATGTAAGTTGGTGGCCGGATCAGCTTACCACCTACGCCGAGGGCGCATCCTATTTTTCATGCCCCAAAGTCAAAGGACCGGCAACCAAAGGATCGGGAGGAGCCCCTAGTAAGAGAGTCGCTCTTGGCATCGGTATCAATTATCCCAGCATGGCTCCGATTTCAGGCTCGTCCCAAGACGGTGATGCATCCTTTACTAGGACCCGTCTTTCCTCCGTGCCGGATCAGAGTAAAGTCGTTTGGTTCACAGATGCCGCGGCGGAAGTGACGGGTGAATGGAAGAAACGTGCCGACCTGCCAAACTCCGGCAGTTGTTTCATCCGAGGTCATACGAACGATGGCGTCTGTGCCATCGGCCGTCACGGAGGGAAGATGAACGTTGGTTTTGTTGATGGCCATGTGGAACTCGTCAATCCGAATCAAATCAATTGGGGCACGAGGGATACCACTAAGAGCTATGTCGGTTACACTACGTTCTAATTGCTGAATGTTTCCTGCCGTTCCATGTCTTGCGACCATTTCACAGTTTCGAGAAGGCCCTTACCGATTCGTTTTGAGTCTTGTCTGCTTAGTATGCTCTGGCTTCGAACCGAGTTCACCGCGAAGCGCAAGTTCAACCAAGCCCCGCAGTGGTTTGGCGATGAAATGGTTTTCTATAAAAATGATTTTTGTTCAGTAACTTGGCACGGCTAGTGCTATTTTAGTTTTGTCGCGACGCTCCAGGCGGTCCGACTGAGATGCCTCCCGGTTAATGGGTTTTCCGGGGAGATGATCAGTCGGGCCGCTTTTTTGTTTTGTGCGAGTGCTGTCGATTTTCTGAAATTTCCCCTTGCTCGTTTTCCGGGGCTGGTATTTGTTCTTTAGAACACTGTTCGAAATCACAAAGCCATGCAGCCCACACTGACCCTCCGCCAAAAGGAAATCCTTGAATACTTGCGCAAGTCGCAGCGCCAGACGGGCATCATGCCGTCGACGCGCGAGTTGCAGCACTTTTTCGGTTTTGCGAGCCAGACGGCCGCGATGAGCCACCTCCGCGCGCTCGAGCGAAAAGGCGTGATCCAGCGGATACCGGGCAAGGCGCGGGCGGTGGTGTTTCCGGAGGAGCTGGATCGTGGCGAGATCGTCGACATCCCTGTTTACGGGCACATCGCGGCCGGCATGGCGCAGGACGTCGAGCAGGAGCGCCAAGGGTGCATTTCCATGGATATCTCTGCGTTGGGGATTCCCCGCAATGCGAGGACCTTCGCGTTGAAAGTTCGTGGTGACTCGATGATTGATGCCCACATTTGCAGTGGTGACACGGTCATTCTTGAGTTCCGTGAGCCGCGCAAGGGTGACATCGTTGCGGCGCTGATCGACGGGGAAACGACGTTGAAACGCTACGTGGTGGAAAACGGGAAGCCATTCCTGCGTGCGGAAAACGTGGACTTTCCGGATTTGATCCCGGCACGTGAGTTGATCATTCAAGGCGTTCTCGTCGCCCTTTTGCGCCAAGCGGCCTGAGGTGTGTCCGGGGCTCGAATCACTTGGTGACTCCGTGAGGAGCGGGCGGCGCGGTGTTTTTGGTCCCGGCGTGAGGGATTTTCCCAGCGTCGTCCAAGGCGCGCCATCCGCCGTGCAAGACGGAGATTTCTGCGTCGAGTTGCAACGCTTCGATCTGCGCGGCGACTTGGTGGCTGAGCCCGCAATTTTCATCGCCGCAGTAAACGATCACGCGTGGCGTCTTGATGATGCGTGCGGCGACTTCGGCTTCGAATGCCTGCAGGTTTTCGGTGTGATCGAGGCTCCAAAGCACTGAGCCAGGGAGGCCGTTGTGTTGCCATTGGCTTCTCGAGCGGGCGTCGACCCAAAGGATTTTGGCGTCGGGCGGGATTTGTTCGAGGCAGACCTCGCCGGGGCGAAGCATGGCGGGATTGCAGGCAAACCGCCGTTGTGGTGGGCCCTTGATCCAAAACGTGCCCGCGGCAGCCCCGAGTGAGATGCAGGCGATCGCGGCGAGTTGTGCGATCGTGTTCACGGTTTTGCGGTCGTTTCCGGCGGATGGGCTTTGCGCATCACGGCGAACGCTTGCTGGGTGCGATGCTTGGCGATCGCGCAATCGTTTTCGATACGGATGATCGCGAGCGCGGGGGCGTCGGGGAACTTGGGTGTCACGATGAGGTCGTATTTCCGCCCTTTTTCCAATGTCTTGAGTTCGCAGGAGAAGGCATCGGAGGACGGGGTCACCTTCGTGACGTGGATCGGCTGATCTCCAGCCATCCGGATGTGGATGGCTTGGGATTGAGTCTCCCCGCCGATTTCCCACTTCACGGTTTTCGGTTCCAGTTCGACAAGAACCGGAATGTGAACCCGGATATTGAGTTGCACGGAGGGTTTTTCGAGCGGGTCATCATCGATCCAGAGAGCCACCATTTTATCGACGGTTCCTGCAAGATTTCCCATTTCGAAGGTGGCTCGGACGGTTCCGGATTCACCGGGTGCGTATTGAAGTTTGCCGTTTGTTACCTCGACCGTGAGGCATGAGCAGCCGGGGTCAGTCTTGCTAATGGTGACGGGCTTGCCGCTTTGATTCGTAAAGCCAAATTCAGCGGTGACCGTCGTCGCGTCGGCAGCAGCATCGACTTCCTTGAGTAATCCGTCGAACTCCAGACTTCCGGCCGGAGCTATGGCGAGCAGCGCCGACCAAAGAAGCATCGCGAGTTTCATGGCGACACGATACGCAGGGATTCGACTCATTTGCAAGGATTGCGGTGACGCTTGGAGGGAGGAGGCTCTGAGCATTCAAGCGCAGGAATCCACCACTTCACCGTCTTGGGGCTTTCAAAATCTGGTGTGCGCGGCTAGTTTGCGGCAGAGATGATGAAGTTCGCGCTGTTGTTCAGCTTTTTTGCCGGAGCGTGCCTGTGGGCGCAAGATGCGCCGGCCCCCGAGCCATTGGGTCCACCCGCACCGGAGGCACCGGTATTGGCAGATGACGGGGTGCGCGTTTCCATCCTTGGCTACCACGATCTCTCCGAGCATTTGCCCGAAACTGCCATGAGACTGCGCACCTCAAAGTTTCGCAAACAGATGGAAACCATCCATCAACTCGGGCTCAAGGTGATCACCCTCGACGACTTCAGCGCATGGAAAAAAGGCGAGCGGGAAATCCCCGCGCAATCGATCGTCCTCACCTTCGACGATGGCTGGAAATCCGTTTACACCGACGCCTTCCCGATTTTGAAGGAGTTTGGATTCCCGTTCACCATTTTCCTCTACAAAGACTACGTCGATGGAGGCGGTAAAGCGCTAACCACCCCGATGATTCAAGAAATGGCCAAGGCCGGTGCGACGATTGGCAGCCACTCGGTGAGTCATCCATTTCCGATCGTCGTGAAGAGTTTTCGCAAAAAAGGCCCAGCGGAATACGACGTATTCCTCCGTAAAGAAATGGGGGTGTCTAAATCGTTTCTCGAATCCAAGTTCGCCACCAAAGTCACCAGTTACGCTTATCCGGGTGGATTTTACACGGAAGAGATGCCCAAGCTTGGTAATGAACTGGGCTATTTGAATTTGTTCACGGTGCTGCCGGGCAAGATCAAGCGATCGTCGCCTCACGAAACGCTGCCCCGCTACATTGTCCTTGGAAACCACGATAAGATTTTCGAACTCGCGACCCGATTTGGCGATGGTGTGAGCGATGGTGAGGCGGGGGGCGCGATCGCTGGAGCACTTATGAAAACCGCATTTCCAGTGACCCCCGAGGCCGGAGCCGTGATCAATTCGCGACTACCGGCAATTTCTGCGGATCTTTCGACTGTTGAGAATCTAGACCCTACGACGCTCTCGATGAAGGTCTCGGGATTCGGCGAAGTCCCTGCAAGCTACGCTCCCGAAACCAAAAAGTTCTCGTGGCAGGTCAATCGCAGCCTCCGGCAAGCCAGTTGCCAAGTGGCGATCACTTGGAAAGATACGCTTGGCAAAGTGCTTGATGTGCCGCTTCGTTGGTCATTCAAGATCGACCGCGAATCCGCCTATCTTCCTGACGGCGAATAGAATCCACTCGTTACCTTCATGTTCTCATCACTCACCGACAGCCTCGACAAAACCTTCCGTAACCTCCGTGGTGTGGGCCGCATCTCGGAAAGTAACATCGCAGATGCCCTCCGCGAAATTCGAATCGCGCTGTTAGAGGCAGATGTCGAATTCGGCGTGGCCAAGGAATTCATCGCGAAGGTGAAGGAGAAATCGCTTGGCGAAGATGTGCTGAAGTCGATCAAGCCGGGTGAGCAAATCATCAAGATTTTCCATGACGAACTGGAAGCGTTGTTAGGAGGCGATCAGACACCGCTCGATCTTAACCCACCGGCCCGTATTTTGATTTGCGGCCTCAATGGTGCGGGCAAGACCACCACTTCTGCCAAGCTTGCCAACCGCCTCAAAAAAGAAGGTCGGCGTCCGCTCTTGATCGCCTGCGATCTCTATCGGCCGGCCGCCATCGATCAGTTGGCCATGCTGGCGAAGCAGATCGAAGTCCCATGCTACACGCCGGATGCCGGTGAGACCGATGTCATCAAGGTCGCGAAAGACGCGCTGGCTTGGGCTGAGATGCAGCAAGGCACCGTGCTCATCTTCGACACCGCTGGCCGCCAGGAAATTGACGAGCGCCTCGTCGCCGAGCTCAAGCGCCTCCATGATTTTCTCGCACCCAAGGAGACGCTGCTGGTCGCGGATTCTGCCACGGGCCAGCAAGCGGTTTCGGTCGCCGAACACTTCGACAAAGCGGTCGGCATCACGGGCATTGTGCTGACCAAACTGGATGGCGACGCACGGGGAGGCGCGGCGCTTTCGATGCGGGCAGTCACTGGCAAGCCAATCAAATATGTCGGCGAGGGCGAAAAGTTAGATCAATTGTTCGAGTTTCATCCGGACCGCATGGCTGACCGGATCCTCGGCATGGGCGACATCGTCGGGATGGTCGAGCAGGTGGCCGACAAGGTGAATGAGGCCGACGCGATGCGTTCGATGCAGCGGATGCAGGACGGGAAGTTTGATTTCACCGACTTTTTGGATCAAATGAAAATGATTCAGAATCTTGGCCCGCTTGAAGGTCTACTCGGGATGATGCCCGGTTTCAGCAAGATCAAAAAGCAACTGCCCGCCGGCGCGTTCGACACCAAGAAGATCAAACGCACCGAGGCGATTGTGCTTTCGATGACCCTAACCGAGCGTCGTCGCCCGGAAATCATCAAGGGCTCACGGCGCCAGCGGATTGCTGCGGGTTCGGGCACCTCGATCATGGAAGTCAATCAGCTCATCAAGCAGTTCGGCGAGATGCGTAAGATGATGAAGTCGCCTAACAAAATGAATGCTATGATGAAGCAGATGGGTGGTGCCGGTGGCATGAAGGACCTCATGAAGGGTCTAGGCGGTGGCAAGTTCCCGTTCTGAGAATGATCCCTGAGCCATTTTACATCTGCGGTCCGACGGCATCGGGGAAATCCTCGCTCGCGTTGGAAATGGCAGAAAAGCTCGGTGGGGAAATCGTGAACGCGGATGCCTTCCAGCTTTACCGCGGGCTTGAGATCGTTAGCGCCGCGCCATCGTCCACCGAGTTGGAACAGTTGCCGCATCATCTTTATGGGGTGTTAGAACCCACCGATTCGGCCGATGCGCAGCGATACGTGGACCTTGCCAAACCGGTGATTGCGGAGATTCAGTCTCGCGGGAAAACCCCGGTGGTCACGGGTGGCTCGGGTCTCTATCTCAAATTTCTCACTCATGGTGCTGCTCCATTGCCTACGGCAGATGCGGCACTGCGAGTCGCACTTGATGCGCGGCCGTTGGAGGATCTGGTTGCGGAGCTCGCTCGGCTGGATCCGCTGGAGGCATCGCGCACGGCATTGCAGAACCGCCGCTTCGTTTCACGGGCTTTGGAAATCTGCCTGCTCAGCGGGCAAAAGGCATCCGCGCTCCGAGATCAGTGGGAGTCTAAAACCGCCGAAATTACCACCCGCCTGCGTGGCGTCGTCATCCAACGAAGCCGTCCAGAACTCCACGCACGGATTGCCCAGCGGACTCGGGCGATGCTCGATGGCGGCGCGCTTGATGAGGTTGGTTCACTCATAGAAATTTCTAATAACTTTGAAAAAGCGATTGGGTTTCGTGAAATCCGTGACCTCATCGCCGGTAGGATCAATCGTGCGACGTGCGAGGAGTTGATCAATGCCGCCACCCGCCAATATGCAAAACGTCAGGAAACATGGTTCCGGAGAGAAAAATGGCTCACAGAAGTTCGGCGGTGAGTCGTTCAATTTGATGCTCCCATCCGGTTCAGGCATGCGGTAAACCCTTCTTAACGATGAGCCGAATTTTTCGAATCCCGCGATTTCTCGCCATGGCCCTGCTGATGGTGAGAGTCGTTTGTGCGGATGATGCGGACTGGGACGAGCGCTTGGCGGGCGCATTTTCTGGGCGACTCGGCGAGATTCATCATGAACTCGAAACCTTGGGGCCGAAGTTGGTGGCATTGCCCGTCATTCCTATCGATGACCAAGGTGGTACCGGAGGATTTGCCGCGAACTATGGTAAGGCCGTTCCCTCTGCCGAATCCTCGTGCGCCATCGATGTCCGTTGGCCGAAAAGTGCAAGGATCGATCTCGTCGCGTTGGTGCCGGCGCGGCGCTATGACGCGCGAGGCTTGGATGCCCAATACGGCATGCCTGATCGTTTCACTGTTGAACTGTTAGATTCGCAGGGACAGGTGATCCGGCGCATCGGCCAAGAACGAAATGCCCGTGCACATCCGGTGCGGCGCGGGCACCCCTTCGTCTATGAGGTTTCGCCGCCGGTGGAAGCTGCGGGGCTTCGGATTTCTGCAGGGCTTTTGCCTTCCGATGCAGAGGGTGAGGGAGTGTTTGTTCAAGCATGGGCCGAGGTTTTCGCGTTTGAGGGCGAGCAAAACATCGCACGAGGCAGAGATGTCGAATTTCTTGGCGGTGCTCTTCCTCCGGCGCCCTGGCATTGGAGTGCTGAGTTTCTTGTGGATGGCCAAACGCCGTTGGGTTTGCCGGAAATCCCCGCCGGGGAGCATGGCAACATCGGCTGGTTGTCGCAGTCTCATGATCAGGCAAATGATCCGGCCGCCATCACGATTGATCTGGGTGAGGTCGCTGCATTTGATGCGGTGCGCCTAGTTCCCGCGAAGAAGCCCACGTCCGACTTGCCGAGCGGCTTCGGATTTCCTCGGAAAATGGTCGTTTCGATTTCCGACTCGGTAGAGTCCGAGGAATCGAGCCAGGGGTCAGTCATCGCCGAGTGCGAGATGCGGAATCCGGGCCACAACCCCGTCGTCATTCAAGCGGATTCGGCACGCGGACGTTATGTCCGAATCGAAGCGAAGGAGCTTTGGAAGGACTTTGAAAACTACCCGGCTTTCTTTGCTCTGAGCGAGGTCGAGGTTCTTGTGGGCGGGCAAAATCTGGCATTGGGCAAGGTGATTCGCTCGCTCGATGGGATGCCGAACATGATTGCTCAAGGCGGACGTTTCTGGAGTGCAGCCGCTCTTAGCGATGGATTTGGCCCTGACGGAAGACTGGTTTCGGCCCGCAAGTGGATGATGTTGTTAGACGAGCGCCTCCGTTTGGAAACTCGGGGATATGACTTGCGTGCTGAGAGTGATCGGTTGGTCAGCCAGTCGCGGCGGGTTGGGCAAACCATTTTTGCGGTTCTCGGGTTGCTTGGTGCTTTTCTCATCGTCGCATTGCCGATCCGATATCGGATGAAGGCGAGCCGTGAGCTGCTCATGGTTCGTGAGAGGATCGCGGGTGATCTTCACGATGAGGTGGGAAGCAACTTGGGCAGCATTCAGATGATTGCAGATCTTGCCGAGGGTCGTTCGGGTCCGTCGAACGAGTTGAAGCGCATCCAGCGAATCGCCGCAGAAACCGTGAGCGCGGTGCGCGACATTGTTTGGTTGCTCAGGCCGGAGGGAGACCACCGGATCGGCACGGTCGAGCACCTGCGGGAAACCAGCTCGATCATGTTAGAAACGTTGGACTGGAAATTCACGGCCAATGAGGCGGCATGGCAAACCGAGCTTCCTGAGGAACCCACGCGCCATTTGTTTTTGTTTTTCCGAGAGGCCTTGCACAACGTCATGCGTCACGCTCAGGCCACGAAGGTGAGCGTCCATGCCGAGAGAACCACCGACGACTTCCGCATCACGATCACCGATGATGGCGTGGGGATCGCGCCTGAGCGGTTAGAGCGACCAGCGACGCTGCGCGCGTTGCGTCAGCGCTGCGAGGCCTTGGGTGCGCAACTGGGGGTTGAGACTTCATTGGGGCAAGGCACGCGGATCATGCTGACCGTGCCCATGGTGCCCAAGCGTTCTAAGAAATCCCGAGGTGCTGCACCCGCAGCAGGCACGGCATAAACCTTCGCTTTTCGAATCACCCTAAATCGCATATCCTCTCCACCCATGGCCAAATCACCCACAGTGAAGGAGAAATCCATTCGTTTGATTTTAGTCGAGGACCACGCTGACTTCCGCGAGTCGGTCTCGATGGTTTTGGAAGAGCGTGGCGGGTACCAATGCGTGGGCGGCTTTTCGACGATGGAAGACGCGCTTGAAGCGATTCGTGGCGGCTTGGTAGCGGATCTGGTCCTGTCGGACCTTGGGTTGCCGGGGATGAGTGGCATCGCGGGGATTCGCAAGATTCGGGAGTTGTTGCCGGATGCGAGGGTTTTGGTGCTCACCGCATTCACCGACAAGGCCAAGGTCTTCGCGGCCTTGGAATCGGGGGCGCACGGGTATTTGGTCAAAGCGGGCAGCGCGATTCGCCTGATGGAAACGCTGGAAGAAGTACTCGCTGGCGGCACTCCGCTCGACCCGAAGATCGCCGGCATGATCCTGCAAACCTTCCGGCAGCTCAGTCCGATCCCCGATGCCGAGTCACTTTCCGGGCGGGAGTGCGAGGTGCTGCAGCTTTCCGCCAAAGGGCTGACCCGCCAAGAGATCGCGGATGAGCTGAATCTCAGCCCGCACTCGGTCACGGAGTACATCAAGCGCAGTTTTGAAAAGCTCCACGTCCGCAACTTGCCCGCCGCCGTGAGCGAGGCGATCCGCCGTGGATTCTTGGATTTATCGTGATCGGCAGGCGCCTATAAGCGGGCGCAGCCGTGTCCCAAATTATAGGGACATGACAAAATCCGGGTCATGCTGCATCTTCTTACTTGTCGAGGGTAGAGATCCCCTGGTTTCATGAAGGGATTCATGATTGAAAAGAGAGGTCGCATGAGTGTGCGCCCTCTCTTTTTGTTTGGTGGCGGTGCGTCAAAAATCTGACGCTTGCCGCATCGTCCGAGTTTACCTTGCCCCCCATTTCGTTAGGCCCTATGAATCCCCTCCAGAATCCAAACCTTGCCACGATGAAATCTCTCGTTTTGCTGATCACTGCGATTCTCTTGCTGGCCTCGGGTGGTGCCTTTGCGGGCGATGCTTCGTCCCAGGCGCCGACCTTCGTCACGGAGATGGCAAATTTTGCTAACCGAGAACAGGCACTCAAGATCGATGGAATCGCCGAAAAGCTAGCATTTCGGGCGAAGCAACAACCCTTCTTGTTGGTGGCATCGTTGATCTTTCTCGCTGCCATCGGCCACACGTTTCTTGCGGTGCCGATCACTCGCCTCTCACACCGAGTGCAACGGGATCACGAGGCGAAGATCAGCAGCTTGCACGCAGCGCATGGGCCAGCTACGCAAGCGGCGGACCAAGTGAGTTTCAAGGCGACCGTGTTGCATTTCTGCGGCGAGGTGGAAGCGGTTTTTGGAATTTGGGCACTGGTGACGCTGGGTGCGATGTTTGCCTTCTACGATCTAACCACGGTGAAAAATTACGTCATGAGCGTGAATTTCACCGAGCCGATGTTCGTGGTGATCATCATGGCGCTTGCGTCCACTCGGCCGATCTTGCGCTTTGCGGAGGCGTGCTTGGGCTTCTTCGCCCGACTTGGAAAACAAACTCCGGCGGCGTGGTGGTTTGTCATTATGTCGGTGGCTCCACTGTTAGGTTCGATCATCACCGAGCCGGGTGCCATGACGATTGCTGCGATGCTTCTTGCTAAAAAATTCTATCCGCTCAAGCCATCGCCTCAGTTTGCATACGCCACGCTTGGCCTGTTGTTCGTGAATGTGTCAGTCGGTGGGGTACTGACGAACTTCGCGGCTCCTCCGGTACTGATGGTGGCCGCGAAATGGGGTCTAACCAATGCCGAGATGTTGTTCAACTATGGGGACAAGGCGGTGGTTTCGGTGCTGGTCTCGAGTGCAGTTTACTTTTTCTGCTTTCGCAAGGAATTGGTGGCCATGGGTGAGCGGGTAGGGGACCACGATGGCGATGGCGTGGGGGATTTGATCCAGCGTGAGCGCCGGGTGCCGCGATGGGTGACACTCGCGCACCTTGGCTTTATAGCGTGGACGGTGGTGTTTGCTCACTACCCGCCGTTGTTCATGGGTGGCTTTCTTTTCTTCCTCGCGTTCTCTCAAGCAACTGCGAGTCATCAGCACCAAATCAGCCTGCGTGGTCCGATTCTTGTCGGATTCTTCCTCGCAAGTCTCGTGCTTCACGGGGGGCTCCAAGGCTGGTGGCTCGCGCCGGTGATCTCGAATCTCGGGAAATTGCCGCTGTTCCTCGGGGCGACTTTTCTTACATCGTTTAACGACAACGCGGCCATCACCTTTCTTGCCAGCCAAGTCGATGGGTTGTCCCCGCAGTTGAAGTATGCGGTGCTTGCGGGCGCTGTGACCGGTGGCGGGCTCACGGTCATTGCCAATGCGCCAAATCCAGCGGGACAGGCATTGTTAGGGCGGTTTTTCGGCGATGGAGTTTCTCCGCTCAAGCTGGCCCTTGCGGCCCTGCTACCCACGCTGATCGTCGCGTTGTGCATGTTGCTATTTCCCGACCGAGGAATCGATGCCATGTTTGCCCCGCATCCGGAATCCGCGATTCACGCGAACTCCGTTCCCTGAAATCTCATGTTTACCGGACTTGTTGAAGCCATTGGTGTTGTTCTCAGCCTTGAATCCAGGGGCGAACAGGCGTGCCTGACTCTTGAAATCCCGTTTGCGGCTGAGCTTGCCCTTGGCGATTCGGTGGCGATCAACGGTTGCTGTCTGACGGTTGCGGCCATCGCTCCGGGTTGTGCTTCGTTTGACCTGCTCGCCCAGACGCTGCGGGTCACTTCGTTCGCAGGCCTCGCAGCGGGTCTAACAGTGAATCTGGAGCGCGCGATGCTCGTCGGCGACCGCTTTGGCGGCCATTTCGTGCAAGGGCATGTCGATGGCGTCGGGAAGATCACCCAGCTCGATGCGGTCGGCCAAGATCATGTCTTGGGGGTGAGCTTGCCGCCGGAGGTGCAGCGGCTTTGCATCGATAAGGGCTCGCTTACGATCGATGGAATTTCGCTCACGATCGCCGAATTGACACCCAGCGGCGCGGTTTTCTGGATCACCCCGCACACGTGGGAGCACACCCACCTTCACGCTGCGGCACTGGGGCAAAGGGTGAACCTCGAAACCGACATGCTCGCGAAATACGTCGATCGGCTTCTGGAAGCTCGTCGTTAGAAAATGCCACGGTACTTTCAGTCGAATGCCCGAGCAGATCAGCTCTTGGACGCGTCACCGCGTTGTTGGATCGATCTGGATGTGTAATCGCATAGAAAAGTCATGCCACTCAGCCTACGTTTGGCAAGTAGCCGTTGTTCCAGATCAAGCGCCCTTCCCCAGTAGCAAGGCGAAACGTGTGTCTTTTGCGAAATTTTCACGAAGAACCCGATTTTATCAAAACTTGGTTGCTTTGGTCTTGCCATGTCGGCCCAGTGGCCTAGGTTCGGCGTCCGTTTTTCTTTCTACTGGCAGACGGTTGGCGCCTCGGTGTCGGTCAGTATCATTTCTCGAGGCACTTGAAGTAAGAAAACGAACCAACAACACAACCCCAAACCAAACAACACTATGGCTTACGCACCAGCGGAACCAACCAATCAGGCACTGAGCGACTTGATCGACTCGAAATTCCGCGAATTCCGCGAAGGATCGATCGTCAAGGGCACCATCCTGGAAATCCGTCCTCAAGTCGTTCTTGTGGACATCGGCTACAAGTCCGAGGGAGCGATCCCATCCAACGAGTTCGAAGACGAGGAAATCGAAATCGGCGACGAAATCGAAGTGCTCCTCGAGCGCCTTGAAAATGACGAAGGCATGGTCGTGCTTTCGAAAGAAAAGGCCGCCCACAAGCAGAACTGGGAAAAAATCGTCAAAGTTTTCCAAGACGGCGGTCTCGTCCGCGGCAAGGTCAAGTCGGTCGTCAAAGGCGGACTCACCGTCAACGTCGGCGTGGAAGCATTCCTGCCAGGATCGCAAGTGGACATTATCCCACCGAAGGATCTCAACGAATTCGTCGGCAACGTTTACGAATTCAAAATCGTTAAAATCAACGACGAGCGCAAAAACATCGTCATCTCCCGCCGCGAAGTCATTGAGGCCGAGCGCTCCGAGCAACGCCAGACCTTCCTCCAATCCGTCAAAATCGGCGACAAGGTCACCGGTGCGATCAAGAACATCACCGACTTCGGTGCATTCGTCGATCTTGCTGGCATGGACGGACTTCTCCACATCACGGACATGTCGTGGGGCCGCATCAACCATCCTTCCGAGTTGCTTCACATCGCCCAGTTGGTGGATGTGGTCATCCTCGACGTGGACCGCGAGAAAGAGCGTGTTTCACTCGGCCTCAAGCAAATGTCGGAGAACCCATGGGAAGACATCGAGCGGAAGTACCCGATCGGTCACAACGTCAAGGGTCGCGTCACCAAGTTGCTCCCTTACGGTGCATTCATCGAAATCGAGCGCGGTGTCGAAGGTCTGGTTCACGTTTCCGAACTTTCATGGGTCAAGCGCATCACTCGCCCGAGCGACGTGCTGGAGATCGGCCAAGAAATCTCGGCGGTCGTCCTTGGCATCAGCATCGAGGAGCAAAAAATCTCGCTCGGTGTCCGTCAGTTGGATTCGAACCCATGGGACGAAATCGAACTCCGCTACCCAGTGGGCGCCACCATCAAGGGCCCTGTCCGCAACCTCACCGCCTACGGTGCGTTCGTGGAACTGGAAGAAGGCATCGATGGCATGATCCACGTTTCGGACATGTCCTGGACCCGCAAGATCAACCACCCATCGGAAGTTCTCAAAAAGAACGACGAAGTGGAAGCTGTCGTGCTTGCCATCGACAAGGCCAACCAACGCGTCTCACTCGGCATCAAGCAAACCGAGAGCGATCCATGGAGCCTCATCGACAGCCGCTTCAAGGTGGGCGACATCGTCAAAGGCACCGTTGCCAAGATCGCATCGTTCGGTGCATTTATCAGCCTCGAGGGTGACATCGATGGTCTCATCCACATTTCGCAACTCAGCGAAGACCACGTGGAGAAGGTCAAAGACATCATCAAGGTCGGTGAGGAGATCGAAGCGCGCGTCATCAAGGTCGACAAGGTCGAGCGCCGCATCGGACTTTCCGTCAAGGCGGTGGGCTACACCGAAGATCAGTTGAAAAAGGAGAGCGCAAGCTTCGAGAGCCTTCGCCCATCTTCCGAGATGGTCGGTCTCGAGCAGGCGTTCAACCTCGCCGCTGCTGCTTCCGAAGACTGGAGCCCAGGCCAAGAGGATTGATCCTCGGGCGGCTCTTTATTGTAAGGAGCCAAACATTCAAAAGCCGGACGGGTTCGCTTGTCCGGCTTTTTTGTATTCACCTCGGTGGACCGATGTGCAGCAGGGCGCTTGCCGTGATTCGAGGCCTTCGTTGAACGCGCTGGCAGTTCACTTGCATCTTTGCGCCGGCATGATTCAATGTGGGCACCGGTACCGCACCGAGACCAACGAACCAAACCAAATCCATGGGAAGAGCTTTTGAATGCCGCCGCCGAGCCAAGGAATCACGATGGGCCACCATGTCCAAGGTGTTTCCAAAACTTGCCAAGTCCATCACCATGGCTGCCAAGAATGGCGGCCCAGATCCCGAGTCAAACGCGCCGCTCCGAGTGGCCATCAACAACGCGAAGGCACAAAACCTCTCGCGCGAAAACATCGAGAACGCCATCAAGCGTGCCGCTGGCAAGGATGCCGCCGATATTTCGGAAATCACCTACGAAGGCAAGGGGCCGCATGGATCACTTTTCATCGTCGAGTGCGCCACCGACAATTCCAACCGAACGGTGGGCAACCTGAAAATCATCTTTAACAAAAATGGCGGCCAGCTCGTCAATGCCGGGCAGCTGGACTTCATGTTCAACCGCAAGTCGGTCATCGAGTTCCCCGTGCCGGAAGGTCGCGACCTCGAAGAGCTCGAGCTTGAGTTGATTGACGCTGGGCTTGAAGAGCTTTCGGTGGATGAAGGGATCGTCTCGGTGATTGGTGAGTACACGGCCTTTGCGAATTTGAGTCATGCCGTCGAGTCGCTTGGCATTGTTCCGACCAAGTCGAGCCTCCAGCGTCTGCCCACCCAGCCCATTGAATTGACCGAGGACCAGATGGAAGAAGTTGAGGCGATCCTCGATAAAATCGAGGATGACGATGACGTGCAGGCAGTTTTCACCAACCTCGCTTAAAGAACTTCAGATTTTCCTGCTGAAATTCTTGACATGGCGGCCAAAAGTCGGCTTCTTTCGGCCCCGCGCAAGCCGCAAGGCACCCGTAGCTCAATTGGATAGAGCGTCTGACTACGAATCAGAAGGTTAGGGGTTCGAGTCCCTTCGGGTGTATTTTTTATACACCATTCACAATCAATGGGTTGGCTTCCGAAAAAGAGGCCCAAATTGACACCCCCACCCGGTCATGAATACGGGTGGTGACAAATTGGTGACAAACGCGGGTTCTGGATCTGCAATCCCCTCCAAGTCAGGACGTTCCAAAAGGAGAAAAAAGCGTGGTCCCGAATATGTTGTGAAATTCGGTTCAGCGACGGTTCCAGTTTACCGGATGGACTCCGGTGGCAGGCAGCGTTTCACCATCGCCTACTACCGCGAAGGCAAACGGCTCCGGCAGGTTTTCAGCTCGTTGGACGATGCAAAGAAAGAGGCCCTGCTCGTGGCGCAGCGGATTCAGAGTGGCATGCAGCACATGACCGACCTCAAGCCCCACGACCGGGAAGCCTATCTCACTGCGCGCAAAATGACGGATGAGGCTGGGATGCCGTTGGTTGCCGTGGTTGAGGATTATCTACGGGCCAGAAAGATCGCTGGATCGGAATCCCTCGCAGCGATGGCCAGCGAATACTCCAAACATTTCGGTAACCTCACCCGACGTGCCACAGTTCCCGAGGTCGTGGCGCAACTGATCGCCTCCAAGACACAGGACGGATCAAGCACCCGCCACATTGCCCAGATCCGATCAGTGCTCAACCGCTTTGCAGCCGCACATCCCGGTGAAATCCTCGACGTCACCTCGTCGGACATCGATGCTTGGCTGAGGAGTCTGAATGTGGCTCCGAGTTCAAGAAACTCGATGCTCATCTATGTGAACCTGCTGTTCTCCTACGCGTTGGAGCAGAACTACCTGCCTGCCGGCAAACCCATCGCTCCAAGCCAACTCCGCAAAGTGAAAGTGGCGGACAGCGAGAACGAGATTTTCCAGCTGGACGAGTTCCGCCGGATCATTCATGCCGCACCCATCCATTTGATCCCGCTGCTTTCGATCAGCGCCTTCGCCGGGATCCGTGCTGCCGAGCTTGTCCGTCTCGATTGGTCGGCGGTAAATCTGGAGCGCAGCCTGATCGAAATCCGTGCAGGCCAAGCCAAGACAGCATCACGCCGGCTCGTGCCCATCACCGAGAACCTCGCAGCGTGGCTCCAGCCTTTGAGCAGGAAGGGCCGCGTCATCGCATCGGGCGAGTTCATCAAAGAGGCCACCGCGCTTGCCCGGGCCTTGGGGATCGAATGGCCGCGCAACGTGCTCAGGCACTCGTTCATCACCTACCGGATCGCCAAGGTGAAAAGCGCGGACCAAGTCGCCCTCGAAGCTGGCAACTCACCATCGATTATCTTCAGGGACTACCGTGAATTGGCCACCGAGGAACAAGCCGACGAATGGTTCGGGATTCTGCCCA
>JARWZU010000050.1 GCA_029866215.1 Akkermansiaceae bacterium | reverse complement strand
CTTCCCGCAACCAATGAAAGCCGTTGAATTCTCAGGAATTCAGCGGCTTTCGCCTTTTTAGGCTTTGAGCGATTTGACCCATGGTGCGAGCACATCAACCCTCGCAAATCGCTCCGTCATCGCAGCAAAAAGCTCCGTCATTCCAGCAAATCGCTCCGCCATCGCAGCAAAAAGCTCCGTCATCGCAGTAAATCGCTCCATCATCGCGCCAATTTGGCGCATTCGAGCAGCAAAAAGCTCCGTGAACGCGCCAATTTGGCACACTCACGGAGCTTTTTGGGGCGATCGAGAAGCAATTTGCTCCGCTTTTGCTCCAGTTTACTGCGATCTCCCAGCAAACCTATTGATGATTAGAGGATTATGGCATCGGAGCCGATCCCGGAGCACGACGGCCACCGCCTTAACGTCTGCGCGGGCGTTGGCTTCTCGGATGGCCGTACAATTTCCTCGGATTCTGCTGTACCCATGATGACGCAGGCGAATAATTCAAATTCCCGGACAAACTGGAGACTGTTGGAGTAGAGGTGGATTCCCGCCCCGGCGGAGGTATCAGCGGGCCACTAAACGACAAAGGCGGACCCGAAGATCCGCCTTTGTGCTTCAAAGGAAAAAGAGAAGAATCAGCGTTTCCGGCGGATCAACATCATGCCGCTGGCTAGCATCGTCAGGAGCATCGACGATGGTTCAGGGATGGCATCAACACCAGCGACGCGGAAACCGACAGCGCTGTTTTCGTTTCCGGGAGGAACAGCCGGGATGGAAAATGAGGATTCAAGGTGGCTCTGGAGTGACATGGAACTCCCTCCACGCCATGTATGCGCCGAGCTACCTATTCCATCGTTCCATTCCCAGACATTTCCACCTTGGTCAAAAGTACCATAAGCACTGGCACTGGAGTAGTTGCCTGCTGGGCTGGTTGCATGAAATGAGAGTCCATAATTCGCGTTTGAAGTACCAATCGTGTTCTGTCCGTTCGGATACAATGAGTAGTTTGTATTGGCCGCGCTATAATAAGCAGCCTTATACCATTCGTTTTCGTTGGGGATATAGACTAGAGCACCGACATTTGCGGTGATTACCCCGCTCATCGCCCCATTAAGGGTGTATGCACCCGTTTCCATGTCACCGCTAGCTTGCCCATTCATTAGCCAGTTGGCAAAGCGGGCAGCGTCGAACCACGAAACATGAGCGACTGGGTGGTTGGCAAGTGTAGGAATCACGCTGTAACTGAAGGTTCCAAGACCACCGGATTGCGTGATGCCGAGCATGGCTGGATTGTAGATTCCACTGCTATTGGACGCGCCCTTTTGATTGAGGAATTCACCATACTGGGCGTTGGTGACTTCGTATTTGCCGATCTTGTAGGCGTAAGCTACCGCGCCATAGCCGGTCGAATCAGCAGCATTTCCAGGATTTCCGACGCTCACCCAGTCCATGGTAACAGATGCTGATGCTGAGGCGCTGACGACGAGAATGGCCGCGAGGGTGAATAGACCTTGAGCTTTCATAATGTTATAAATTTTCTGTGCTTCGCGAATTTGTTAGATTTCTCCTCCTGATCAAGGCTAAAATCCTGATTCTGTGTGATTTTTTCGTCATGACCCACTCATCATCCCAGACAAATTGAAAAGCACACCGAGCCTATGAGTGAATTGCGATATAAGTGGGGATTCGGGGAGTGTCCTGAACCGGAGCCGAGCCTAGTCATCGAGGTGCTGTGAAAACGCGGCGGCCTTGTCCACTCGTCCCGCAATGACCACACCACGCCATGGATGCGGCGAGGGCGCCCCATCCGACACGCGAGGGCGCGCGTGCTCCCCTGATGCAAGACCGGCTTGTGCTCGTTCGGTGAGGCAACGGCATTGGCAAGCTCCGGTGCGCCTGCTCCGGTGCCGCCTGGCGGATCGATGTTTAGCATGATCGCCTTGACGTCTGCGCGGGCGTTGGCTTCTCGGATGGCCCTACCAATTTCCTCGGAGTCGGTTGCACCCATGATGACGCGGGCGAACCACCCTAGCTTGCGGAGAATCGGCCCTTCGATGAAAATTCTGGTGATGCCGCCCTCATATCCGTTCTTGAAAGGTGGTGAGGAAATGGGAATATGCTTTTGTGCGTACGACTATTGACCTCCCAGATCCCCTGTTTCGCGAAGTGAAAGCCACCGCCGCACGGCAGGGCATGCGCCTCAAAGATTACGTCACCGAGGCGCTGCAGGACAAGTTGGCCAAGCGGCCGACTCATACGGAGAAGCCGTGGATGAAGTTCGCGGGGATCGCTGCCAATGACCCGGAGATGGTGGTGGAGCTTAGGCGCATCCAGCAAATCGTGGACGAGAACTTCGAGCAAATCGAAGAGGAGGAGTGGAAATGATCGTCGATACTAATGGACTTTCCGCCTGGTGGATCAATGAGCCATCCTTCATTCGGCACATCGAGCAGGCAGACTGCCTGTGTGTGCCAGTTCCAGCGCTTGCGGAATTCCGCTTCGGTATTCTGAAATCCCGGTTCTGCGAGAAGATGACCACATGGCTGGATGACGCGCTCACCGCTACGACAGTCTTGGCGGCCGACGACGGTACGACCCGCTACTATGCCGAGATACGGCTTCAACTCACGTCCGCAGGCACGCCCATTCCGATGAACGATTTGTGGATTGCTGCCATCGCCCGCCAACACAAACTGCCTGTCATCAGCCGCGATGCTCATTTCGACTATGTCGACGGTCTAACCCGAATCGGGTGGTGAACGGTCATCGGTCATTTCAAGGGTCCATCAATTCATCATCCAATTCATCATCCCAGACAAATTGAAAGGCACATCGAGCCGATGAGGAAATTTCGATGTGTGGGAGGATTCGGGGAGTGTCCTGAACCAGATCCGAGCCTAGTCATCGAGGCGCTGTGAAAACTCGGTTGCCTTGTCCACTCATCCCGCAATCACGGCACCGCCATGGATGCGGCAAGGGCCCCATCCGACACGCAAGGGCGCGTGTGCTCCCCTGATGCAAGACCGGCTTGTGCTCGTTCAGTGAGGCAACGGCATTGGTAAGCTCCGGTGTGCTAGCTCTGGTGTCGCCCGGCGAATCGATGTTTAGCATGATCGCCTTGACGTCTGCGCGGGCGTTGGCTTCTCGGATGGCCCTACCAATTTCCTCGGAGTCGGTTGCACCCATGATGACGCGGGCGAACCACCCTGGCTTGCCGAGAATCGGCCCTTCTAGCGCAGTGGACCACCACGATACGATGCGGATGCGGCCGCCATCGAACGCAATGCTTCAGGCTGGATCAGCAATTCGCTATGTTGGAGTAGAACTGGATTCCCGCGCCAGCGGCGGTGTCAACGGTGGGGCGGTGGACTCGGAATGACGGCTTGCATCATGCCTTGGTTTGAGGTTGATTCAATGCATGGCTTCTGCAGAAAAAGACACTTCCATCAAGAAGGCGGCAGCCCGTCTGGTGCGTCAATTGCCGGACACCGCCAGTTGGGATGACCTGATGTATGAAATCCTTGTTCGCCAGAAAATCGAGGCCGGTCTGGCCGATTTGCGGGATGGGCGCAAGCATGACCACGCATCCATCCGCAGTGAGTTCGGCGTGGTATGAGCATCACATGGTCTGCGCAAGCGCGGCGCGATTTGCAGGTCATCCGAGACTTCATCGCCCATGACTCAGAACACTATGCGCGATTGCAGATCGAGCGCCTGATTTCCCGTGTGGAACGGGCGGCCGGAATGCCCTCGAGAGGGCACCCCGTTCATGAATTCATCGAGTCCGGCCTGCGTGAGGTGCATGAAGGCTCTTACCGGATTATTTACGGTGTCCAGAGCGATGAGTTTCAAGTGGTGACCATCGTCCACATGAAACAGCGCATCACGCGCCGCCGCTTACGTTGATTGGTGTGGAACGTCCGGCAAAGCCCCCGCAGGTTTCCAGAGCATCCCAGTCGGCAGGCCATATTTCGCGGACTTGTCCAAATCGCCCCGCGATGACCACACCGCCATGGATGCGGCGAGGGCGCCCCATCCGACACACGAGGGCGCGTGTGCTCCCCTTATGTAAGACGTCCTGACTGCGAGATGTGATTTATCCCAGCAGTTGGTCGGATCAGTCGTCCTCGTCTTTCGCGCCTTTGACGCGGACTTTTCCGCGGAGTTTCGCTTCAATGAAGGCGTCGATGTCGCCGTCCATGACGGCTTGGATGTTGTTGGTTTCCTCGCCGGTTCGGAGGTCGAGGACTTTTTGGTAGGGTTGGAAAACGTAGGAGCGGATTTGGTTGCCCCATGAGACGTCGCCTTTTTCGCCGTAGGCGCGATCGGCCTCGGCCTTTTGCTTGTCTTCCTCGATGGTGTAGAGCTTGGCCTTGAGGATGTCGAACGCGAGTTCGCGGTTGGCGCCTTGGGTTCTTGCGGCGGTCGAGCGAATGAGAATGCCGGTGGGAAGGTGGCGCAGGATCACTGCGGTTTCCACCTTGTTGACGTTTTGGCCGCCCTTGCCGCCGGAGCGGGTCGTGGTGATCTCGATGTCTTTCTCGTTGATCTCGATTTTGATTTCCTTGGAAACTTCTGGGGTGGCATCGATCGATGCGAATGAAGTGTGGCGTTTTGCGGCCGAATCAAACGGTGAAATGCGCACCAAGCGGTGGACGCCGCGTTCGTTTTTGAGGAATCCGTATGCGTAGTCGCCGGTGATCTTGAGGGTCGCGGTGCGGAGGCCGGCTTCATCGCCATCCTGCCAGTCCAAGGTTTCCACGGTGTAGCCCTTTCGCTCGGCCCAGCGCGTGTACATCCGGTGAAGCATTTGTGCCCAGTCGCAGGCTTCGGTGCCACCAGCTCCTGCGGAAATCACGAGGAAGCAGGGCGAAATGTCGCTGGGTTGGTCGAGCAAGGTGAGCAATTCGTACGAGCGGATGTCGTTTTCGAGGCCTTTTGCATTGGCAAGGGCCTCGGTGGCGAGGTCGGCATCGTCGAATTCCTTGGCGAGTGAGACGCCTTCTTCGATGTCGGCGACGCGTCCTTCCAATTTCAGGAACGACTCGAGTTTTTTCTTCAGGCCGGCGGCTTTTGAGCTGATCGACTTCGCCTTGTCTGAATCGTTCCAGAACTCGGGAGCACCCATGGCCTCCTCGAGCGTGTTGATTTCATTTTCGAGATTCGGGACGTCAAAGGTACCTCCTGAGTTTCGACAAGCGGCTTTTCAGGCCGGAGGTGTCGAGCGCCAGGAGGTCAGCGGTAGGAAGTGAAGACATGCGGGCGAATGAAACGCCATGCCAGGAAATGAAGCAAGCCGGAACCCTAGCGGGAGGATCAATCGCGGGCTTTCAGGACGCCGACCATGTCGAGTTTTCCAAGCATCCGGCTGACGAGCGTGAACGAAAGGGCCGATGCGGCGAGGACCACTAGGATGGCGATCGCGTAGGTGGAGCGGTTGATCAAAATCGGTAGGCGCACGGTTTCGGTGCTAAACGACGACATGATGAACAAGGCGAGGCCACGGCCAAAAAGCAGTCCGAATGGCAGCGAGGCGAGGACGAGAATGGCCAACTCACTAACTAGTACGCCGCGCACTTCGGAGAGGCGAAAGCCGACCACGCGGAGGGTCGCGAGTTCACGGCTGCGCTCCGAGAGAGCAATGCGTGCGCTGTTGTAGACCACTCCGAAGGCGACGATGGTCGCGAGTACGAAATAAAGTGTGCGGATGATGCCGATGCTTTTGCCGGTGGTTTCGCGGAAGGCTGCGAGTTGATCTCGCTTCACCATGACCACTGCCGCGCGCGGAGTGTCCTTGAGCGAGCGCATGAACTCATCCCAGCGTCCGTGATCCAGCGCGAGATGGGCGCCATTTACGGTATCGCCCTCTTTCATCAATCTCCGCAATGCGCCGAGGTTCATGTATGCCGCGAGGCCCGCGTAGTCGGTGACGAGACCTCGGATGGGCACGCTCAACACGGGCCGCCTGCCCTCAAGCACCTCCACCGTGACCTCGTCGCCGATGCGAGCGCCGAGCACTTTTGCAAGTGCCTCAGACATCAACAGCCCTTCTTCGGGCATGACGAGTGCATGGCCCTTTGAATCTAATAGCCGATTCAAATTTGCGCCTTGCTCGATCCCAGTGACCGAGAGCTTGCGGTGGCGGTGACCGAATTTCAGGCGAGCGGCGACACTGCGGATCGGCTCGGCACGGATCACGCCGGGCAGGTGTTCGAGGTCGTAGAGGCCAGTTGCCGAGGTGGGTTCAGTTAGGAAAACGGTGACATCTTGGCGCTGCTGTTTGTTCCATTGGAAGGTGAGCAAGTAATCGATGCTGTCGCTCATGGCGCCGGGTAGGACCATCAGGCCAGTCGCGAGTGCGAGACCTGCGGCGGTAAAGATCGCCTGCCATGGCCGCCGCTCGATGTTACGAAGGGCCATGCGAAACGTGGGGCTAAACCATCGGGTGAGGCCGATGCGCTCGAACAGCGACGGTTTGAAATCGGCCGGAGGTTCTGGGCGCATCGCCTCGGCGGGGGCAAGTTTCACCGCTTGCCAGACGACGGTGAGAACTCCGAGGGTTGAAGCGCCGAGGCTGATGAAAAGTGCTAACCCAAGCGCGCTGTAGTCCATCGTGAACACGAGTGATGGAAAGCGAAAAAACATCGTGTAGAGACTCACCAGGCCTTCACCAAGCCAGCGTCCGCCGATGCCACCCATGAACGTGCCGAGTGCGCCGATGACCATGACGAACTTGAGGTAATGCACGCCGACTTGCCGTGACGAGTAGCCGAGCGCTTTCATTTGGGCGATTTGCTCGCGCTGCAAGCGGACGATTCTAGCGAGCACGGCATTCACCATGAACGCCGCCACGCTGAGGAAAACTAACGGATACGCCACCGACAACGAGTGGAGCACTCGGAGCTCATCATCCAACCGCTGAGCGGATGCCTGTTCCTTGCGGGTGAGCGCGCCGCCGGCTCCATAGGGCGCGAGGATACGATCCATTTCCTCGATTACGGGTTCCGGTTGAGCACCGGGCGCGAGGTCGATGCAGACATCGTTGAAGGCGCCGTCTAGATTGTAGGCGACTGCTAGAGCACGGTAATTCATCCACATCACGCTGAAGCGTTTGTGGTTCGGCAAGGTTTCTCCGGCGCGTGCTTCGAAGACAAATTCAGGCGAGAGGCCGATACCGCAGATCCGCAAAGTTTCTCGGCGGCCGTTGATGACCGCCACGAGCGAATCGCCCGGGTGCAGGCCGTTTTCGATGGCAAAGGACTCGCCAAGCACCACCTCGCGGCGTTCGTCCGGGAGGGGGAAACGACCAGAGCGGAGGGAGACGCGGTTGAGCACCTGCGGTCCGCCGTCATCGGGGAGCGAAATGATATGGCCGGTGGCAGGCTCGGTGATTCCAGGCAGATCCAGCGTGACATTGACCGCCACGCGGGTTTCCACGGTAGCCACTCCGGGGAGCGTGCTGAGGGAATCTGCGACCGACAAGGGTGCTCGTTTGAGCGTCGCGAAAATATCCGCCATGGCATGGCTTTGGTAGTAGCTCGCGCGAGCCGACTCCAAGGTCAAGATGAGGCTGCGCGTCATGATCATCATGGCCAACCCGCAAGCCATCACGAGACTCACCGCGAAGATCTGGCCCTTCATCTTGGTGAGGTCGCGCAGCAGTTTGCGATCGAGTGGGCTGAGCATGCGGGTTAGATTTTGTTGGGCTCGGCGGATCGCCCACTTACCACTTCAGCTCCGCAGCGGGAAGTCGGGTTGCGTTGTGATGCGAGCTGATGATTTTCCCATCGGACAAATGCAGGACACGGTCGGCCATTTCCGACATGATCGCGTTGTGGGTGATGATGACCGTGAGCGTCCCGAGTTCGCGGTTGATGCGCTCGACCGCTTCTAACACCACGATGCCTGTGGTGACGTCGAGCGCGCCGGTGGGTTCGTCACAGAGCAGCACCTCAGGACGTTTCGCGATGGCGCGAGCGATGGCGACGCGTTGTTGTTCGCCGCCGGAGAGTTGGGATGGAAAATGATCCATGCGTTCGCTCAGGCCGACCATTTCCAGCGCCTCCTCGGGTGTCATTGGATCGCGAGAAATCGACGTGATGAGTGCGACGTTTTCGCGGGCGGTGAGGCTGGGGATCAAGTTGTAAAACTGAAAGACGAAGCCCACGCAGTTCCGGCGGAAAAGTGTTAGCGTGTTTTCGTCCGAGCCGTCGAGCGGCCAGCCTTTGTAGAACAAATTTCCGGAGGTGGGTGTATCGAGTCCGCCGAGGATGTTGAGCAAGGTTGATTTTCCACTACCAGAAGCGCCGAGCAGGCAGACGAGTTCGCCAGCGTTTAGCGTGAGGTCGACACCGCCTAGGGCGACCACATCGACCTCGCCGGTCTGATAGATTTTCCGCAAGGCGCGTGCATCGAAGACCGCTTGGGAATCGTCTGAGGCTGGCAGGTTATTCATTTTTGGAATTGGAACTGGCGGGTGTTAGAAATCCTTGGAGATCGAGAAAGCAACCTGTGGGGAGTGCGATGCCGTCTGGCGGTGCTGCGGGGCCGTGTGCCCAGAGTCTGCCGTCTGCGGATGGCTGGAGGAACCAGCCAGGAAGGAGTTTGCCCCATGTGCCGGGCTTACTGCCGAGTTGGGGTGAGGCGTCGGTCGCGGCCTTGGGCGGGTCGGGCATCGACATCGAGATCACCACGCCATCGATGGCGAGGCAGGGGCAGTGGACAAGCCCGGGCGGGGCGATGGCCTCCAAGGCGCGGCTCCCGAAGTCATAAAACACCGTGCCTTCCGCGGATTTGCAAAGCGTGAGCGCTTCACGCAAGCGGTCTCCGCCGACCCATGACGCTGACGGTTGGGAATCGAAATCGTCACGCGTGACGACCGCGGCGTCGAATAACTCGGGGAATGCGAACCGCAGGCCTAGCAGTTCCAACGAGGTTGGGTCAGCGGTTAGAACGCAAAAAGGTTGGCGGCGCTGTAGGGCATTCACCTGGCCGATCTGATAGCCATTCACCCAAATTCTGCGGCGAGCCGAGGCGTCTAGGTGAATCGTGCCCATGTGGCGTGGAGTGCGCTTTTCCCAGCAGGATGATTCAAAACGCTTGGCGATTGCGCTCGCCGAGGCTTCTAACATCCCGTTGCGCAGCGTCTCAAGATTCACTTGATCTGGGGTGACGGCATGTGCGATCGACACGAAGATGCCCCGTGGTTTTCCGTACGGGCGTTTGCGGAAAAATCGCCCGCGCTCGAACGAAAAAATCGAGCCCCAGACGCCATCACACCAGAGCGGGATGACGGGGTAACCCGCTTTTTTTGCGATCAACTCACCGCCGCGCTGCAGTTCGCTTAGCGTTCCGGTGCGGGTCAGTTGGCCCTCGGGGAAAAGGCATACTAGATCGCCGCCTTTCAGCGCGTTGATTGCGATGCGGATGGCTTCCCGAGGCTGGCCGATGCGAATGGTGACCGTTTCGAAAATTTGAATAAAGAGCCGGACGGCAGGGGACGCGGCGTAGGTCTCATCCATCACAAAGCGCACCGGTACGCGGCAGGCGGCGGAAAGGAAAAATCCGTCGGCGAAGCTCAGGTGATTTGGCAGCAACAGAGCAGCGCCCTTGGCGGGTAGGCGTTCTGGGTGGATCACTTGGATCTGATAGATCCAACGGATGACCATGCCCCCGGTGCAGCGAATGAAGTCGCCCAGAAGTCTGCGGATCGTGGCCATCATCATGCTCCGCGAATCCTACACTGCAGAAGGCAAAGTGAAACCCGAATTCTGCGATTTGAGCAAATCGAAGCCGCAGCGTAGAGCCGTGGCCGATGGAGACGTTTCTCCCCACGCAATGCGGACTATTAGAAGCGTGGAGCGCTTGCGCCGACTCAGTTCGTCACGCGCATGGGCATGAGCACGTAGAGGAATGATCCCTCGATGCGCAACACGCCTGGGCTCATTTCGTCGATCAGATCGAGGTAGATATCGTCCGTGTCCAGCGCGCGGAGCGGTGCTTGGAGGAACTCTGGGTTGAATGCGATCTGCATCGGTGGACCTTGGTAGATCACGTCCATTGATTCTTGTGCTTCGCCGACGTCTGGCGAGTTGGCGGTGACTTCGATGTGGTTTTCGCTGAAGACCAGTTTAACCGAATTCGACTTGTCGGAAGAGAGCAACGAAACGCGGCGGACGGTTTCCAGCAGCGCTTCGCGGCCGATGACCACGCGCTCATTGCTGTCGCCGGGGATGACTTGGCGGTAGTTCGGGTAGTTGCCCTCGATGAGTTTGCTGGCAAGCAGGCTGTCACCGATGGTGAACGAAATCTGGCTGTCGCTGAGTTTTACGATCACCTCGCCGGCATCACCGAGGAGGCGTTGGAGTTCTTGCACGGCCTTGGTCGGGATAATCACGTCCGTTTCGTGGGAGGCTGGGAATTCCAAATCGGCATCCACCATCGCGAGGCGGCGACCGTCGGTGGCAACGAGAGTCAATTTTCCCTCGCGGAACGAAGCAAAAATGCCATTGAGCACGTAGCGTGTCTCGTCGGTCGAGATCGCGTAGGACGTCTTTTTCAGGCCGTCGCGGAGCGTTTGTTGCGGGATTTTGAAGACCTTTGCGCCCTCGAAGTCGGGGAGGGGAGGGAATTCCGTCTCGCTAAGGCCGATGATTTTGAAGAACGATGGGCCGCAGCGGATTGATGCGTGGTTTTTCGAGTCCACGGAGACCTCGACCTCGCTGGCTGGAAGCTCACGGATGATGCTGACGAGGCGTTTGGCGGGCAGGGTGGTGGCGCCTTCTTTGTCGATTTGTGCTTCCACGGAGCCGGTGATGCCGACGTCCAGATCCGTCGTGGTGAACTGAATTCGTCCATCCTTCGCGACGAGCAGTACGTTGGAGAGGATCGGCAAGGTTGTGCGCGAGCTGACCACGTGTTGGACTTTTTGCAGGCCGTCGAGAAAGGCTTCTTTGGAAATGCGGAATTTCATAGTTCGAAATCGAGGAAGATGTTGGGAGTTAGTTTCAGCTTTCATCGCCCCTTGGCAAGCCTTCTGTGAATAATCGCAAATCGGACGAGTTGGCTGTCAGCTAGAGGCAGCCCGGCGGGTTCGTGAAACGGCACTGAGAACCCGCGCTGGGGCGGAGCGAATGAGGCGGAGCGAATGGGGCGGATTCGTTTTCGGAAACGACTTTAAGCCAGAAGGCCCCTGCCTATCCGATTGTTAGGGGTGTTCACGAGCCACCTTTTGCGGCGGCGAGCTTTTTGGAAATGCGCGCGAAGTCCACGGGGCACGGCTGCGGTTTGTCCTTTTTTCGCTTCAGGCAGTCGAGGGCGGCTTGGTAGTGGCCGCCCATCTCGAGCACGAGTGCCTTGTCGTGATTGAACTGATACCAGTGAGTCGGATTGGTCTCGGGATCGATCCGCAGGGCGTGCATGTAGTTTTCCAGGCCGGTCATGACCTGCAGTCCCTCGGCGGGACTTTTTGTGTGGGCCACGGCGATCGCGAAGCGACCGGTGCACCCCACCTCGGCGAGAGAAAAATGCCCGCTTGGCAGTTCGCGGGCGGGCGCGAGCGTGGAGAGGCTCGCGATGAACTTCTGGCGCACTTCGGGCCAATCATGCATCTGACGGTCGATCACTGCCTGCCAGTTTCCCGCATCCATGTCGTGAAGGTGCAGCGTCCAAATCGCGCGACCCTGCGCTGGGTATTGCTGCAGAACGTTTGCCATGAGGCGGTTCAGATCGTGCCAGGCAAACGACCGCTGGGCGGCGAGCGATGCGAAGATTGCCAGCAGGCAAGCGGCAAATGGTGCGGGACTCGCTGATGGAAGTAGCCGTTGCCAAATGGAAGTTAGGAAAATCGATGTGCCGAGGCAGAACCATGGCAGGCCAGGATAGATCCGGTATTCAGGCATGAACTCAGGGATCATGAAGAGAACGCGGAACAGGATCGTTGCCACGTAAAGCGCCAGACAGATGCCGAGCAGCCGCGTCGATTTTCGCCATGCGAGAAGCCAACTCAAAGCAGTGAGCCCGAGAAATCCCAGGGCTGCTAGCATCGCGACGTGGTCTGGGATACTCCAGAAGGGTGTTCCGTGGGGCACGAGGGTTTCCGCGATCTGATGGTCTGAGCAGAGCGCCAAGGGAATCACACTTCGCCAAGCGAATTCCCAGAAGACACGGGAGAGCGTGTAAGCGTGGCCGATGAAGCGCGGGTTCGACCATTGCTCATGGATGCCGAGGCCATTTTTGAATATGCCGAGTGCCCACGCCGTTGCGATGATTCCCACAAGCGCTGCTAGAATCAGCCATGGGCTTCGCCGCAACCGATTTCCCAATTCCTGCGGCATGAAGGTGAGGCCGATTGCGGAGACCGCCATGAGCGCGTGAAAAAGCCCGGGACCTTTGGAAAATGTTGCGCCCGCCACGGATAGAGCACAAGCCGCCATCCACCGCCAGCGATGCCAAGATTTCCGCAAAGCGGGGATTTCGCCACCCAGCGCTTGGGGCACCAATTTCCAGTCGCTGCCACGCATGAACGTCAGCATCGACCACGCGGCAAGCATGGAAAAGAGAGTCACCCATGCGAGATCCTGGGTTCGTGCGTAGTTGGGAATTTCACTCGCCAGCGGATGCACGGCGAACAACAGCGCTCCGAACCACGCAACGCCAGCCGGCCAATGGCCCCTCATGAAATCCCGGGCAAACGCGAACAGCGTGCAAGCAACCGAGGTGTGTAGGAGCCAGTTGCCCGCATGGAATGCTACCGGCGACATTCCGAACAACCGGTACTGGATGATATACCAGAGGGTCGTCCATGCATTGAGTACTGCGTAAGTGAAATCTCCTGTGCGGACGGCCTCGCAGTCGCGGATTTGCTGCATGTCATCCATGTAGAATTGCGACCCAAGACACCAGAGATGTGCTAGGGCGCTTGCCGCGATGATGCAGGCAAATGGCAGCCACGGCCGCGTGAGAATCCCTGAAACCCAGCTTCGATTTGCTTGCTGCACGGAATGAATGCTGCTAGATTTTGAATCGCCTAACCGAGTTGGGTAAATCTGCAGGGGGCGGAGGGGAGTGGTTAGCGCCGGAGTTGGGACTCGATGCGTGCGATGCTTTCCTTTAGTCCGGGTTCGGCGGTGACCAATTCGGTGACCTTTTTGCAGGCATGAATCACGGTTCCATGGTCGCGCCCGCCAAAGGCCTCGCCGATTTCCATGAGCGATCCCTTGGTGAGTGAACGGCTCAAATACATGGCCACTTGGCGGGGGAATGCGATGCTTGCAGGACGGCGGCGGCTTGTCATGTCGGCGAGGCGGACATCGAAGTGTTCGGCCACCGCCTTTTGGATCGCATCGATGGTGATTTGGCGGCTGGCTTCCTCACGAATGAGGTCACGGAGCAGGTGCTCGACTTTTTCGATGGTCACGCTTTCTCCTGCGAGCGAGGCGTAGGTGGCCACCCGCATGAGCGCTCCCTCAAGGCGGCGAACATTGGTGCGGATTTTTTCTGCGAGAAATTGCAGGACGGACTCATCGATGCGGACCTTCCAGTCGATCGATTTCTTCTTGAGGATTGCCATCCGAGTTTCCATCTGCGGCGGCTGCATTTCGACGGTTAGACCGCACTCGAAGCGGGAAATGAGTCGAGGCTCGAGGCTCTTGATCTCGCAGGCCGGGCGGTCGCAGGTCAGGACCACTTGGTTGCGGCCGTCTAGCAGCGTGTTGAAGGTGTGGAAAAACTCCTCTTGTGAGCGCTCCTTGCCAGCAAGGAATTGCACGTCGTCGATGAGCAGAACGTCTGAGCTGCGGTAACGGCGGCGGAATTTCTCGATGTCACCTCGGCGGATTGCATCGATGAACTCGTTGGTGAATTTTTCGCAGGTCAGGTAGATGACTCGTGAGCTGGGGCTTCGGCGGAGGATCTCGTGGCCGATCGCCTGCATGAGGTGAGTCTTTCCGAGGCCTGGGCCACCGTAAATGAAGAGCGGGTTGTATCCGACTGCGGCTTTTTTCGCAACGGCCTCACAGGCGGCATGGGCGAACTGGCTGTTGTCGCCGACCACGAAACTGGCGAACGTGTTCGCGGAGTTCAGGCCGGCACTTTTGATCCGCTTATCGAGCGCTTCCCCTTCGAGATTTTTCGGCTTGGCGGGGATGAAATATGACGGAGCAGAAGCGTCCGGAGCATCGGATCCTGCGAGTTCCACTTGGATCATTACGCGGACTTCGCGGACGTCGCTGAAGACACCCGTCACGGCCATGGTCAGCTCTGGCAGGTAGTTGGTTTCGATCCAGACCTGATGGATTTCACCCGGCACTGCCATGGAGGCGATTCCATCCGTCACGCCCAGCCAACGTGCGGAGCGGAACCAACGTTGGAAGGCATCCGGACTGACCATCACGCTCAGCGCAGAACAAACCCTTTCCCATCCGCCAGACTCCTCTGGTGCGTGGGTGGGATCGTTGCTGATCCCCTGGGTTTTCAATCTATCTGGCTCCATGGTGACTTGGTTTTTTTAAAATCTGAGACCAGCGGCAGACATGGGATTTTTTGATCTCTGGAATGTCGTGGTGGACGGATCTTGTGACGCGAAAACGGGCGAGGGAAATTTTTTTGTATCCTTCTAACAGAAGTTTCACGCGTCCACCCTATTCCACAAGCGTTCCACATCAAAATTTTTTTAAAACTTGACCTAGATATTATTTCGCACTCCCGAACTATCCAGCGTTGAGTGTTCGCTGCGAAAGCAAAGTGCCACGGCGATGGTGACCAAAGTGCCTGCCATGATGCGCCATGGGAATTCGATTACGGGCATCCATTGGAAGTTCGAATAGAGTGGCTGTTGGGTTGCCATTTTCCAGAGGTCATTGGGCAGATTGCTGAGGATGGCGACCACGATGATGCCAGCGGCCATGGCGATCGGGTTGCCCACATCGCTGCCGCGTGAGCGAGTGAAGAGTGCGACGATGAAAATGCCGAGCAAGGAGCCGTAAGTGTAGCCGAAGCTGCCGAGGATGATGCCGATGATGCTGAGGCTGGGGTTTTGGGCTTTGACGAAGGCGGTTGCCAGCCCGATCAGGATGAGCACGAGGGCAAAGCCGATGGTGCTGAGCTTGATGACGCGGACGCGTGCTTGGTCGTCAGTGGGAGTTTGAAACCAGCGGAAATGGAAATCTCGTGAGTAGCTGGTGGCCAACGAGTTCATGGCGGTTCCAAGCGAGCCCATGGTGGTGGCGAGTACTCCCGCGACGACGAGTCCGCGCAGGCCTCCAGGCATCACATCGATGACGAAATACGGGAAAATCCGCGCGTGGTCCGGCTTGCCTGCGGCCATTGGCAATGACGGGTCATGGATGACGTGACCGTAGTAAACCGAGAGCAGGATGCCGATCGTTAGAACCGCGAACGTGACGGGAATATCAGCGATGCCTGAAAGAATGGTGGCCACCGCGCTTTGATGTTTGTTTTTTGCGGTGAGCATTCGTTGCACCATGTCTTGATCGGTTCCGTGGGTGGCCAAGGTGACAAATAGCGAGCCGAACAGAGCCGCCCAGACGGTGAACTCGCTTTCCAGCACGCTCTTGATCGCAGACCAGTTGCTTCCATAGGCGGCGACGAATTTTGGATCGGCAGGGGCATCGCCCTTCCATTGCCAGAGGATGAGGTCGTGCGGGCCGGTGAGGTGGAATTTCGCGCCAGACCAACCGCCGGGAATGTGGCCAAGGAGGTACCAGACTGAGAACCCAAGCGCGCAAAAAAGCACGGCGATTTGAAGCACGTCGGTCCAGATGACCGCCTTGATTCCGCCCACGGCCGTGTAGGCGGCGGTGAGTAGGCTGATGATCACGAGAGCGGCGCCGGTCACCCAAAATTGTTCCCAGTTTCCGAGTGGGCGGCCCGGGTTCATCTGGTTCCAGATCACTACGACTAACAGCGTAGGCACCCAGAGTCGGGAGCCGCTGGCGAGTGAGCGCGTGAGCAGGAAGATCACGCTTGCCACGCTGCGAGTGCGAGGGCCGAAACGGATTTCAAGAAACTCGTAGATGCTCACCACGTTGTGTTTGTAAAAAGCAGGGATGAACACCGCGCTCACGACTAGGCGCGCCAACAAGTACCCCACCATCAGCTGCGCGTAGGTGTAATTTCTCAGCCGAAAACCTTCGCCCGGCGTGCCAAAAAACGTGCCGGCGCTGATCTCAGAGGCGAGGATCGAAGCGAGCACTGCCCACCAAGGAATCGCCCGCCCGCCCAGCGCAAAATCGGCCAACCCATGGTTCTGGCGGCTGAAGTGCGCACCGATTCCGACGATGATGGAGAAGTAAACTCCAACGATGAGCAGATCAAAACCCAAAGGCGACATGCCGCGGATGCTATGCGGTCGGTGAGACGATCCAAGCGCCAAGTTGCTCGGAAATGGGCCGAGGTTGATCTCCCCTTGCGGACGCTTGAAAGTGAGACGATAGTTGAGGTCCCAATTCATCCCCCCACCACATGGAAAAGCTCATCATCATCGCCGATCGCGGACGGGTTAGACCCGTAAAAGTCAAACCCGCTGGGGACGATCCGCGGCAGAAACCACACTTGATTGAAGAATCCGGCAGCACGGTCGAGATGCGGCCGCAGTCGGTGCACCAAGCGGTCACCGACCACGCTGGTCGTTTCTCCCAAGGAGGAGCGGTTGATCAGCGCACGGGGATGTCATATGGAGAGGAGCATCACTTGGAGGAGGAACTCGAGACCCAGGCGCTCAAGCGGATCGCGGGAAAAATCGGGGAAATCGTCGCGTCGGCAGGCTATCCGCCCTGGCGGCTGGTGGTTCCACAGGAAATCCTCGCGGAATTGATCGACGCCCTTCCCCCTGCGGTTCATCGGGTGCTCACCGATCCCGTGGCGGGCGATTGGACGAAGTTGCCCCTCGCTGAGTTAGAGCAGCGATTTTTTTTCCCGTCCAAAGGTGGCTGGAAGCATTGATCCATCAAACCCGAAGCCCCTGCACCTATGGAAAACCAACCCCCTCTCAACGACCCGTGGCTCATCGCTGCATGGCCAGGAATGGGCGCTGTCGCGAGCAGTTCCGGTTATTACCTCATCGCCAAACTTGGCATGCGCTTGTTAGAAGAATTTCCGGCCCGCGAGTTTTTCGATCTTGAAAGCATCGAGGTGAAGGATGGACTGATCCTCACCGGCCCGCTCCCGCGCAGTCGATTTTTCGTTTGGTTAGACCCTCACAAGACTCACGATCTCGTCGTGTTTATTGGCGAGGCACAACCCCCCTCGAAGGGGGCCGCCTTCTGCGGGAAATTGATCGAATACGCGCGCCAACTTGGGGTGCGCAAGGTTTTCACCTTTGCCGCCATGGGCACTCAGATGCGGCCCAAGAATGCCTCGCGGGTGTTTGGCGCGGCCATCGACCCCGAGACGCTCGAGCATTTCAAGCGTTGTGACATTCATGTGTTAGAGAAAGGCCAGATCAGCGGGCTGAATGGAGTGTTGTTGGGAGTCGCCGCCGACTACGGCATGAAAGGTGGCTGCTTGCTGGGCGAGATGCCTCAGGTTTTCTCTCAATTTCCATTTCCAAAAGCTTCGCTCGCGGTGCTCAAGGGGTTCAAGCGACTGGCGGAAATCACGATCGACTTCAAGGAGTTGCAGGCACAGGCGCAAGAAGTCGAGAACGGGCTTGAAGAGTTTCTCAACCGTCTGGAGAGCTCAGTGGGAAATCCCAGTGGAGCTGCATCCGTGGTCGATGAGGCGGAATCCGACGCTCTGCCGCCCAGCATTAATAAGACCGAGAAGCAGAAAATTAGCCGCCTTTTTTCGGTCGCCCGTGCCGACCGCTCGCGAGCCTATGAGCTCAAGCAAGAACTCGACCGACTTCACGTATTTCACCAATACGAAGACCAGTTTCTCGACCTCTTCAAAGAACCCGAATGAGCGAGTGCCTGACCTGGCTGGCGAGGTTGTCGTTACTTGCTCGCCTCGAGCGCGTGGTAAACCTGCAGCGCGGCGTAAGCGTCATTGGCGGCATACAGCAGTTGGCGATCCGACAGCTCGCGTTGGGCCCAGTTCGAAGTTGTGACCGACTTGGACTTATTGAGCTTGCGGTTAAATAGCATCGCAATGGCAGTTTTCGCGCCGATGGAGTTTCTGTAGCCAAGTTGCCGAAACGAGCGGTCAAGATCCACGATTGAATTTGGCCGGATGCCAAAGCGGTCGGAAATTTGGCTGAGATCGCCGCCGAGGCCGAAGCCGATCTTGGTGATGGTAGCCGACTTGAGCAATTCCATGATCACCGGATGGCTCTCGGTGACGTGCGCCTGAAAAATGAAGGCCTTCTCGCTTGTGGCAAATTGCAGCACATGGGGACCTTCCGATTTCTGGCCTTTGGCGAAGGTTGGCTTGGACTCGGTGTCGAAACCCACCAGCTTCACTTGGGTCAGCTCATCGATCGCGAGGTTGGCCTGGCGCTCGTTGGTCACGACGAAGACTTGTTCCAGGTCCAGCCCCGCATAGGCCTCCAGTTCGGCGATCTGGGTTTTGTCGGGTGGTGACTTGTGATGGCTCATGGAAACTTGTCGGTCATGATGCCCCCTCGTGGCAACTTCCCATGATTCTTTCGATTGAGAATGGAATCAAGCACATGCTGGCAATTTTCATGGTGACTCATCGCACCAGATCGGAGGGTGCGCCCGCAGATTTGAGGGTTCTCGGTGAATTTGGCTTTTCCCAATCAGGAAAATCCTGCATCGTCGGGTTCAATGATGGATATCCCCCAACTCGTAATTGATGACCCATGGCTGGAACCTCACCAAGGGGTGATCGAACGCCGAATGAGGCAGTTTTCCGATACGCTGGCGGCCATCGAAGCGCGCTCAGGTTCGCTCGCTGAGTACGCGAAGCAGCACGAAGATGTGGGGGTTCAATATCGCCCCGATCTCCAGCGCTGGACGGTACGCGAGTGGGCTCCTGGGGCCCATGCGGTGTCGGTATTTGGAGATTTTAATCATTGGAGTCGCTCGAGCCATCCGCTTGTTCCGTCGGAAAGCGGCATCTGGTCGTTAGAGTTGCCACAGGATGCAATGTCTCACGGGCAATTGATCAAGCTCCACATCGTCGGGGCGGACGGCACGCAGCGCGACCGCATCCCTGCCAGCATTCGCCGCGCGGTGCAGGATCCAGTAACCCATGATTTCTCGGGACAAGTGTGGGATCCGCCTCAGCCGTACGAATGGAAAAACCCCTTTGACCCGGCATCGATCACCGCGCCACTGATCTATGAATCCCACGTGGGCATGGCGGGTGAAGAGCCACGCGTCCATAGCTACCGCGAATTTGCGGACTCCGTTTTGCCTCGAATCACCGCCCTTGGCTACAACACCGTGCAGTTGATGGCGGTCCAGGAGCACCCGTATTACGGATCGTTCGGCTATCATGTCTCATCGTTTTTCGCTCCTTGCTCGCGCTTCGGCACGCCGGAGGATTTGAAGTATCTCATCGATGTTGCCCACGGACTTGGATTGGCGGTTTTATTAGATGTCGTCCACTCGCATGCAGTGAAAAACATCGCGGAGGGCCTCAACGACTTCGATGGCACTGGGCACCAGTATTTTCACAATGGGCCGCTGGGGAATCATCCCGCTTGGGACTCGAAATGCTTCGACTACGGTCGTCCGCAAGTCCGGCACTTCCTGCTGTCTAATGTCCGCTACTGGTTAGAAGAATTTCACTTTGATGGATTTCGTTTCGATGGGGTGACTTCGATGCTCTATCATTCGCGGGGCAACAAGGCGTTCGGGAGTTATGAGGATTACTTCGGCAGTGATGCCGATGAGAGTGCGATTCTCTATTTGAAATTGGCGTCCAAACTCATTCAAGAGATCAAGCCTGGAGCGATTGCGATTGCGGAAGATATGTCCGGGATGCCCGGTCTTTGCCGACCGATCGATGAGGGTGGTATCGGGTTTTCCTATCGGCTTGCGATGGGGATCCCAGACTACTGGATCAAGCTGCTCAAGCATAGCCGCGACGAGGACTGGGACATCGGCGAACTTTGGGGGATGCTGGCGAACCGACGCCGTGGAGAGGCAACCATTGCGTATGCGGAGAGCCACGACCAAGCGCTCGTCGGTGATAAGACGCTGGCGTTCTGGCTGATGGATCAAGAAATGTATTGGCACATGAATAAAGCGGATCCGCATCCCGTCATCGAGCGTGGGATTGCGTTGCATAAGCTTATCCGGATGGTGACGCTGGTGCTGGGTGGTGAAGGGTGGCTCAATTTCATGGGCAATGAGTTTGGCCATCCGGAGTGGCTGGATTTTCCTCGCGAGGGGAATGATTGGTCATTCCACTACTGCCGCCGCCAGTGGTCACTCGTCGATAATCCAGAATTAAAATATGCTTGGCTTGCGGAATTTGATCGTCAGCTGATGGATTTCGTTAGGAAATCCGATTTGCTTGCCACGCCTCCGGCGCAATGCCTTCACATCGATCATGGTGCGAAGATTCTCATCGCGGAGAGAGCGAACCGGATTTTTGTATTCAACTTTTCCGTCGCGCAATCGTTGTTTGACTACCCGGTTCATGTCCCTGGGGTTGAGACTCGCCATCTGGTATTGGACACCGACCGCTCTGACACGGGTGGTCATGGTCGGGTGGACTCGACGTGCCAGTACCCCGTGAACGGTGATGGCGTGATGAAAATGTATTGCCCATCGAGATCGGGATTGGTTTTTGAGAAGGCTTGACCCTTGCGATCAAATTTTCATGCAAACTCACACAGTATTCGAAGCGCTCCAGTTGGCAGTGAGTCCGGCGATTCTCATTTCCGCCTGCGGGTTGCTTCTGATGAGCATGACCAATCGGTTAGGCCGTGCGATTGATCGCGCACGAAATCTTTTTCAAGAATCAGGGGCCAGTAGTGAATCACAAATTCACATTTTGGTGCGGCGTGCCCGCTGGATCAGATCTGCGATTTTGTATAACGTCATTTCGATGTTTTTGACGGCGCTGCTCATTCCTGTTTTATTCATCTCCATCTTCATCAATACCGATGCGGCACTCTTCATCTCGTTTTTGTTGATTGCGAGCATGACATGCCTCGGTATTTCATTGGTTTATTTCACCGTTGATATCTTCAGTTCGCTCCGAGCCATGGAGGAGGGGCTGGTTGACCGCAAGGTGATCCAGTAGGGGGCTGGACTCGGCTTGGGTTAAGCGAGGCGTTTCATCACCGCAGAGGAAAGTAGTTTGCCATCGGCTCGGCCATCGGACAGTTCTTGGGCCCGTTTCATGACCTTGCCCATGTCAGCCTTGCCAGTCGCGCCCGTCTCGGTGATCGCTTGTTCGATGACGGCAAGCATTTCGGCCTCGCCGAGTGCGGCGGGCAGGTAGCGTGAGAGGATCTCGATCTCAGTTTTCTCGGTGGCGGCCAGCTCGGGGCGGTCAGCCTTTTCAAATTGCTCGCAGGAATCAATGCGCTGTTTGATTTGTTTGCGAACGGCCGCTAGCACTTCGGACTCTTCAAGCTCGGTGCCAAGCCCACCTTTTTCAATCGCCGCGTTAGTCAGGGCACTTTTCAACGCACGCAGCGCATTCAGGGCGAGGGTGTCCTTGGCCTTCATCGCCGTTTTGATGTCTTCGGAAATCTGCATGGTGGTGCTGCTCATTCTTGTTCTTATCACGCCGACTCATTCCGCCAAGTAAAACTAGGATTGTGTCAGCGCGAAGCTGGCTACCGAGGGTTAGATGATTTCAGGCGAATTTAGGCTTTTCATGCGTCCGTGGACTCACTTTGCTGGGCCATGCCGTTGAAGCACGACTGGAAATACGTTTCCCATACGACCTACCGGGCCTTTAAGGCGATGCCGTTGTGGTTTTGGGTGGTGTTTCTTGCGTTTCTTGGGGTGTCCGTGGCCATTTTACTGCCAAGGGAATTGATGATTTTGAAAATCGTCCGTCACGACAGCCCAAGTTGGTCGGCATCTGGGCTGAAGTTTCTCTCGACGGTCGGTGAGTTTCATTACCTCAATCTCATCGGCACTTTTCTGCTATTGGTCTGGGGTTTTTTGGCGAAGAGCCAGCGGATCCAGCGGATCGGATTGAGCTTTCTGCTGGCAGGGATTTTGGCTGGGGTGACGGTTCAGGTGGTCAAGCCACTGGTGGGGCGGCCAAGGCCGTCACATTGTTTTAGCCGCAACCTCGGACCGCTGGATTTTGCGGGGCCCACGCTCAATCGTCGTTTTTACAGTTATCCGTCGGGGCACACGGCGACCACGGTGGCAGCGTGTACCGTGGTTGCCATTGGTTTCCCACGGTTGATTGTTCCGTGCATTCTTTTGAGTTTGGGAATGGCCTGGTCACGGATGTTTCAGAACGCGCATTTTCCGATCGATACCGTTCACGGCGGCGGTCTTGGGCTGATTTTTGGCTATGTGAGCATGGGCTGGACCCGCCAGAGGTCCCCGGCTGAGGCACTGGGAGCGGCGGCGGATTTTCCGGAGTCGGCGGTTGTTCTGCCAAAAGTCGGCGAAGGCTAAATTAGTTTTTTCGCTTTCTCACGAATGCGAGTTCCAGCCAGCTATTTGTTCCCGGATTCCACCCTTGCACGAACTCTGGAGCACCCGCATCACTTGGTAATTTCTTCAAGGCCTCCACTGTGCGGTCATCGACCGGAGTGAGCGCCTCGCGGTTGATCAAGGCGCGCAAGGATGGGCCATCGAGCCGCCAGCGCCGGGTGCACACCACCGTCAGCGCGGCATCATCGTCGGTGGTGAGAAAATTCCACGGCCGCTGGAAATACCAGACCAGACTGGGTTCTGCAAAGCCGTGGGCGTTGAGTGGTCCAGGCTCAGGTGCGCCCACTGCGGCGTGAAGCCGGACCGTCAAATGGGCATTCCGAGCCGCTTTAAAGGTTGGCCACAAAACCACGCAGCTGGCGGTGGCCAGAAATATACCTAACAGCTGCCGGCCTCGCGAGATTTGCAAACTTGCGGTGCCGAGCAGCAGAAACATCACCCCCAGCCCGACTGCGACGGTCGGGAGCGCGTGGTCGCCGACTCGATTCAACCCAATTAGTCCAATGGCGAATGCCACAATGCCGCATACCCATGGGACGCCCGCCGCGATGCCGCACCAGACCTTGCCGGTCCACTTGAGCGGGTTGCTTGTCTTGGCGGGGAGCAATGCGATGAGCACCATGAGGGCCGGATAGCCTGGCAGGATGTAGTGCGGCAGTTGAGTCGCGTAGAAACTGAAAATTGCAAAGGGTGCAGCGAACCAGCCGAGCATCAGTGCGCGTTGCCAGTCGAGTGCCCGCCACGTATCGCGGAGTGCCCTGGGCATGGCCGATGTCCAAGGCAGAAGGAATGGGATCATCACGAGCAAGTAGTATAGCCCCGGCAAAGAGGTTCGTTTGTTAAATGCGACCGTACCTCGTTCCACCACGTGCTTGCCGATTCCGATGTTGAAATAGGCCCCCTTCGTCTCTAACAACGCGGGAATCCCCCACAAGGCCACCAATGCTAAGGCTGGAATGATGGCAACCCCAAAATGAAGGGCGATTCCCGACAGCGGCCTAACCGATCGTTTGTTTTTCCAAAGTGCCAATCCGCCGACCGCAAGCGCTAAGCCCGGGATGAGAAATGCCAGAGGCCCTTTGGCAAGGAAGCCCAAGGCCAAGCTCCCCACGAGTCCCCAAAACCAGCGGTCAAACTGCAAACGTTGCGATCCAGCCCGCACGCCGATTTTCAATAGGCAGAGCATCGCGGCGGCAACCCATAAAACTAGCAACACGTCCGCGACGGCCAAGCGTCCGTGTTGCATGACTTGGAGGCAGGTCAACCAAGCGGCCCCTGCGACGAAGCCGCGCAAATTCGTAGCTCCAAGCAAGACGGCGATCTCAAATAAGATCAACGCGATCAACCACGACGACACCACGGAATGAAGGCGCACGGCCATCTCTGTTTTTCCTAACAAAGCAAGGCCGGGCTCCATGCTCCAGTAGGTGAGTGGCGGCTTGTCGAAGCGGTATTTGCCATTGAAAAAGGGAACGGCCCAACTGCCGCGCTCGTTCATTTCCACTGTGGCGCGCGAGAACCTTGGTTCGTCGCGATCCATGAGGGGCAATAGCCACGTCCCGGGCATGAGACAGAGGATGGCCAGTGCGGTTAGAGCAAGCCGTGGAAATCTGGCGATCAGTTCGCTCATGATGACATTTCGTCGCGGTTGGT
Source organism: Akkermansiaceae bacterium (assembly GCA_029866215.1). Taxonomy (GTDB): domain Bacteria; phylum Verrucomicrobiota; class Verrucomicrobiia; order Verrucomicrobiales; family Akkermansiaceae; genus Luteolibacter. Next base: position 10,808 of record JARWZU010000050.1, on the reverse strand, counting down.
CGATCCATCGCTGCCACTCCTGCGGCTATTGCGGATGTCCAAGGTGAGATTGTAAAGCGCCACGCAGGTCGGAAATAAATTGGCTAGAACACCCACCGAATCATTCTTGCCGAAGGTGAAATAGCTCAACAAACAAATGCTGCCACCCACCGACATCACCCAAAAGATTCGTGGCATCCGGACCATTTTTGCCCTACGAGATGCAATCAATTGCGGTAACCACCGCCCGCCAAAAAGAATCACACCGAGGTAGCCGATCATCTTCCACGCCGTGATGACCACGTGCTGCTGGAAGAGATCGATCACGAAGATCGGACGGTTCATGAACGAGCCGTCGACCGTTGCCAACCAGTTTGCGCAATGCATATCCATGAGCGATTCGTTGAGTGATTAGATTCCTTCCTTGGCGTCCCACTGCACCTTGCGGCGAAGTAACCACTGGACGCCGATGAGGTCATAGATCCCACGCAGCGCTCGTTCCCAGTTGGTGTATTTGGATTGCCCCGCCATGCGACCACGGTGGTTCACTGGGATTTCCCCAATCTTCAATCCGGCTTGGAGAAAAATGGCGGGTAAGTAGCGGTGCATGCCATTGAACGGCACCAAATGGTCGACCGCTTGCTTGCGGAACACCTTCACGGAGCAGCCGGTGTCCCGAACGCCGTCGTGGAGGAATTTCCGGCGGATCGAGTTGGCGAACTTCGAGGCGTAGCGGCGACTTGCAGTGTCCACGCGGTTGGCGCGGTAGCCACAAATGACATCGTTTCCGCCGAGTTGCAGGGCTTCGACAAGCTTGGGAATGTCTGCGGGGTCGTTTTGGCCATCGCCGTCCATTAGAGCGCAGATCGGACGAGTGGCGGACTTGAGTCCGGCATACATGGCTGCGGATTGGCCACGGTTTTTGGCGAAATGAAGTGCCCTCACCCCGGCGATGCCGTCGAGAATTGCGGCCGTACCATCGCAGCTTCCGTCATCCACCGCGATCACTTCGGCACCAGGGTTCGTTCTTAGGATCTCGGACAAGACTTCAGCGACAGTTTCTTCTTCGTTGAAAAACGGGATAATGATAGACACCTGCGCGTTCGGCATGGCCCAGACTATTTAAGAAGTTCTGAATATCGACCAAAAATCTCTCCCAGAGGGAAAAATTCGTTGGGATCAGCGGGCTGCCGGCCCATAACCAGCCGCCGGCTTCCCGTCGTCGCCGAGCTTGTGGCATGTCCAAAGCAGGCCGCGGGTGACGAGGTCGAGGTAGCGGGCATCCGCAATCGTTTCGTTGCGATGACCGAGGGTGGTGGAGAAAATCCGGGTCTTTTTTTCACCGTATTCGTTGGTCCAAACCACCGTGTTTTCCGAATCGCCCTGACGACCCTTGGCGAGGGACTTTGCTCCAGCATGAACCATAACGTTGTTGTAGAGCTCCTCTTGGATCGTCGTCCAGTTTTCGAAACCACGAGTGATGGGATGGCTGGCGTCGGTGTAGGTGACCGCGATGGGTAGCTGCGCTCCGTGCCCGCTGGATTGGAGCCCGAGGTAATCAAACCAAATCGCCCCGTCGGTTCCAGCCGCGAGCGGCTTGCGGAAGTCGGGAGAAACGCGGAAGGAGTGGTTCGCGCAGTGGAGATTCACGCCGGGTACGCCTTGGCGGTGTGCTTTCAGAATGCGGGTGACGATGACGGGGTCGGCGATGTCCGCGGCGCATTCGTCGTGGATGATGACGTCATAGCCCTCGGCCCAATTCTCTTTTTCGTAACAAGGGAACGACGGCTTCGTGCCCTTGTCGCTTGAGAAGCAGACATCAATTTGAATGTTGGCGCGCGCCTCGATCCCGAATTCTAATAGATCTTTTTGGGTGGCGTAGTCATGACAACACCCGCCGATCACGAGAAGGGCTTTGAGTGGCTTTGTTGTCGGAGCGGCAGATGCTGTTAGAGCAAAGGTGAACGCCAAGGCTGGCGACAAAAAGGTTAGTAGTGACTTCATCGGTGGTGGGTTTGAGTTGGTGCAAGCGAGCAGATGTCACTGGTGGTGAGAGCGCAAGGAAAATGGGCGACGCTAAGGGGCCTTGGAGCTGGTGAGCGGGATCTCGACCGGTTTGAGATCCCCAGAGGTCACGCGGAGCTTGATGCTGCCAGCATTGCCTTTCGAGGTCCGGACGATGCCAAGGCAAAGCCCGTTGAATGCCTGACGTTCTTTCGCTTGGAAGGAAACGTGGCTGGTGGCATCGCCGTTGTCGGTTGCAATGATTTCCGCGGGACCGGTGACCTCGAATTTCACGAGATTCATCGCACGTGGAACGAGCAGTCCATCTTTGTCGGCGATGGTGACGGTGATGAACGAGAGGTCTTTGCCATCGGCGAGGAGTTTGGAGCGGTCGGCCTTCACGATGAGTTTTGCTGCGGGCCCAGTGGTCTTGACGGTATTCGTGGCCCAAGGTTTGCTATTTTTAGTAGCAACCACCTTGAGGGTGCCAGGCTCGTATTTGACCTCATCCCAGCGGAGACGGTATTCAAATGGTCCCTTGGTTTTCTTTCCAAGCGAACGGCCATTTAGAAAAAGTTCGGCTTCGGTTCCCGAGGTGTAAACGTGGACTGGGGTGACCTCGCCCTCACGGCCTTGCCAATTCCAGTGAGGCAGAATGTGCGCCATCGGATGATTCGGAAGCCAATGGGATTGATAGAGATAGAAGCGGTCTTTTTTGAATCCTGCCAGATCGATGATGCCGAAATACGAGCTACGCGACGGGACTTGGATTTTTCCAAGGGCGGCAAGTTCCTTCTCAGCACGCGCTCTCTCCTCCGGATTTGAATAGTTTAGCAAGTTGGTCTCGTCCTTGTTGTAAGGCGTCGGTTCACCGAGGTAGTCGAATCCAGTCCACACAAACTCGCCAGCGACAAACGAGTTCTGTTCTTGTCCTTTGAATTCGGTATCTGGCGTGGTGGCCCACTTTGGCGTGTAGAGGTCATACGAACTCACTTGGAAGTCCGACCTGCCTTGGTCGGGTGCAGCGTTGAATGGAAAAACATAGGTGCCGCGAGAGCTGATGGTGGATGATGTCTCGCTGCCGATGAGTGGCTGACTTGGGTTCGCGGTGTGAAACTTCGCATACTCCTGCGGTTTGTAGTTATATCCAAAGACATCCACACCTTTTTGGAAGCCGTTGTAGCCTGCTTGAATCAGGTTGGCTCCTACACAGGTGAGACGGGTCTTGTCTTCCATGGCGACATAGCGGGACAATTGTTTCGCAATCTCAGGGCCATCCTTGGTGGATTGTTCTTTGATCTCGTTGCCGATGCTCCAGAGGATAACGCTTGGGTGGTTCCGGTCGCGGCGAACCAAGGCACGCAGGTCTTTTTCTGACCACTCGCTGAAGAGCGTGTGATAGTCATCCGTGGTCTTCCCTGATTTCCAGCAATCAACGAACTCATCCATGACCAGCAAGCCCATCCGGTCGCAAAGTTCTAACAACTCAGGTGCGGGTGGATTGTGGCTGGTGCGGATGGCGTTGGTGCCCATCTCTTTTAGGATTTCGAGTTGCCGCTCAAGTGCACGTCGATTGATGGCGGAGCCAAGTGCGCCAAGGTCGTGATGCATGCAGACCCCTTGGATCGGTACGCGCTTGCCGTTGAGGAGAAAACCCTTGTCGGCATTGAACTCAATGCTGCGGATTCCCATGGTGATTTCTTCCTGATCTACGATGACTGAGCCTAACCGCGCCTCCGTTACCGCGATGTAAAGTTGCGGGTTTTCATTGCTCCAAAGCCGTGGACTCTTGAGTTCGAGCGTGGCACTCTGCGTGCCTGATGAGTCGGTCGATTGGCGTTCTAAAAAACGTACAGTGGCGATTGGCTTGCCGGTTTTTTGTCCATCGGGCCCTGCCTGATAGATCGTGGCGCTAAGCGTCACATTTTCTTCCTTGGGATTAACCAAGTGGGTGGTGATGTGAATTTTTGCCGATGATGCACTGACTTCTGGCGTGGTGATCTGGGTGCTCCAGTGCGCGAAGTGAATCGGCTGGGTCTTGAGGAGCCAGACGTTTCGATAGATTCCGCCACCGGGATACCAGCGTGATGAGCCTGCTGGATTGTTGAGGCGGATTGCGAGCGTGTTTTTGCCCGTGGTGAGATAAGGCGTTAGGTCGAGTTGGTAGGATGCATAGCCGAATGGCCATCCGCCCACCAATTTGCCATTGAGCCAGACGATCGAGTGGGACATGGCCCCATCGATTTGGAGAAAGGTGTTCCCCTTGAGGTCGGTGGGGGATGCCTCGAACGAGTTGCGGTACCAGCCGATGCCCGCCCACGGCAGTTTGCCCGTCTCACCGGGCAGGCTTTGCTGGAATGGGCCCTCGATGCCCCAGTCATGCGGTAAATCCAATAGTCGCCATGTCGAGTCATCATACACTTGGGCGGCATACGGCCCACCAGAAATCGGCGCGTCTTGCAGAGGTCCAGGGGTTTCACCACTTGCTGTTAGAAATCCCGCAGAGGATTTAATCAAAGCCGCACGGATCTGCGGAGACTCCAGCGAGTCACCGAGTCCAGCGGGATCTTCCTTGGTGAATCGCCAACCGGCGTTAAGTGAAATGCGCTGCCGCGGCGACTCTGCGTGAATGCAAGAGGAAATCGCGGTAAGGATGAAGATGGCAAGTGATGTTGAACGCATGAACTAGAGGTTTTTATTGGGCTTTTGCAGAGAATTCTGCGGATAAATGGTTCAATACTCTATGACATGAATTTATTGGTCCAAGCTTAAATTTGTTTTGACCTGCATCTGCTGGCAATTGCCATGAATGGGTTATCGTAGAGCCCTCACATGCAAATTGCGTTAATAGAAAAATCGGCAACCTATAGTGACTCGATTTGAGAGAGTGTCTGGTTGGCCTGAATGCGCAATGCGGTAAGCGCCTCTTCATTCATTTTATCAAGGGTGCGGTACACCATGGACAATCGAAAATTGGTAGAAAGCTTCGCGCGGTGCCGATCGAAGAAATCCCAATACAAGGCGTTGAATGGGCAGGCTCGCTCGCCATTACGTTTCTTTTTGTCATAATAGCAACCTTTGCAGTAGTCCCCCATGCGGTCGATGTACGCGGCGCTCGAAACATAGGGTTTTGTCGCCAACGCGCCCCCATCGGCAAACTGGCTCATCCCGAGGGTGTTGGGTAGCTCAACCCATTCAAAGGCGTCGATGTAGATGCCCAGGTACCATTGATGAACCTCGGTAGGATGAATGCCGGCCAACAGAGCAAAGTTACCAATGACCATCAACCGTTGAATGTGATGTGCGTAGGCGTGCTCGAGCGATTGGCCGATCGAGTGGCTCAGGCAACGCATCTTGGTTTGTCCCGTCCAAAACCAAGATGGCAACGGTGTGTCGTGACCGAAATGGTTTTGCTCGGCGTAGTCCGGCATTTTTGCCCAGTACACGCCGCGGACGTATTCGCGCCAACCTAAAATCTGTCGAATGAATCCCTCCGCAGTTGCGATATTAATCTGCTGATTCTGCCACGCAGTTTGCGCCCGCTGGACGACCTCGCGTGGGTTGAGCATTTTGGTATTCAAGGCAAACGACAAGAGCGAGTGAAATAGCCGCCAGCCTTTTGTGCTAAGAGCGTCTTGAAAATCACCGAAGTGTGGTAACGCGTCGGCGATGAAATGATCCAGACAGATGAGTGCCTCAGCGCGATTCAGCGGCCAAGCGAATTGCTCGGCGTTCGGCTCGCCAAACGTCTTGATGCCCGCCGATTGAATGGCTTGCCATAGATCCGAGTGATCGTGCTTCACTCGCGGGTCACTGGGTTCTGCGGGGGTTCCTGGCCATGATTTCCGGTTGTCATGGTCGAAGTTCCATTTGCCTTCGACAGGGTGCTTTGCATCGACCATTAAGATTTGATGCTTGGTGCGCATTTGCCGGTAAAAGCGCTCCATCAGCCATGATTTCTGGCCTGAAAAAAGGTCAGCGACTTCCGTGCGTGTCGTGTAAAAGTGTTCGCTCGAAACGGCAGCACAGGCAATCTTACTTGCCGCCGCATAGTGCTTCAGTTGTTGGTCCAAGCGCCATTCATCCGGCTCTTGATATTCAAAGACGGTGCATCCGTATCGCTCGATCAAGTCGTCGAGATTTCCTATGAGCGTTTGACGATTCTCGGCATCGTCGATGGCCAAGTAATGCACGCGATGCCCATCCGCTTGGAGTAGCTTTGCGAAGTCGCGCATGCCCGCAAAAATCCCAATGACTTTCTGTGCATGGTGCAATACATAATCGGTCTCTTGGCGCATTTCCATGAAGGCAAACACCACATGATGGTCGGTTGCTGCAAACCATGAATGTCCTGGGTTAAGTTGATCTCCAAGAATGAGTCTTAATGTCGTCACAGGGTGCCCCATTTTCTTCGGTAAGTTTCGAATCGGTCATGTTCAAGCGCCTGCTTGTCCGGTCGCATGGCTCGGCCTCCGCGAGGATCAGTGCCACAACCCGCAAGATAAAGCCAATTTCCTTGGTTGCTGTAAACATCGTAGTCAATCAACTGCGATTCAAACCACGCCGCTCCTGCTCGCCAGTCCAGCCCAAGTGCATGGACCAAATAGCTGGCGGTCACTTGTCGCATGCGGTTGGAAAGATAGCCGGTTTGTCTCAACTCGCGCATTCCGGCGTCGACGAATGCCTCGCCGCTGTTGCCTTGGCACCAGCGCTCAAATTTTTCGAATTGCGCGGAGGTTTTGATGACGGCGCCGCCAGGTGGCGCCTGACCGGTGCCGCGCAGGCCTGAGCGACGGTACAGCTGAGTGCCAAAGCGATGGTGTAAAAATCGAAAGTAGTCCCGCCAAAGCAATTCAAACCAGATCCAATAGCTGCCGTCGTTCGCGCCGTGATCGTGCTCGAATCTCTGTAGTTTCTCGAAGATCCCTCTGGCAGAGACCGCGCCTGATGCTAACCAGACTGAAAACTTGGTAGAGTAGTCGATACCCGTCAATTGATTGCGGGTGCTCTTGTAGTCATGAGCAAGCTTGCGGTCGAAGTATTGCTGGATGTGTTTTAGCCCGAAGGCTGTTCCTGCGAATTCGGGTTCTTGAAAATAGGGTATCGATGTTCGCGTGTCCCATGAGTCGAGCGGCTGGCACTCAGCCATGGCTAGTTGAGGGTGCGTGACCTCAGCGGGTAGGGGAGTTGTGTAGCTAACAAAATTTTCGGGGCTCCTTACTTTCACCTTCGCGTTCTCGACGGCTTTCCGGAAATCCGTAAAGACCAGTGGAAGATGTTTCATCTCGAACGGAAGGTCCTCGATGTCTAACATACTCGAATGCCATGTGGTGACGACCGTCAGTCCCGCGTGCCTGAGTCGTTCAATTTGGCGTTGCTCCTCAGGTGCTGCGATCTCTTCACAAAAAATGGTTTGGATATGCCAAGCGTGCGCGAGCCTGATGAGTGTGTCACAGGGGTCGCCGCTGTATTCGAAGAGGTCGCTTCCACTTTCGATCAACTGCCGCTTGAGCGCGAGCACTGCCGAGTGACGCGCGTGCTTTCGGTGTGGCCCAATTCGTTCGAATCCCCACGCCGTGGGGGAATCGACCGGATGAATGAATACGGGTGCAACCGCATCCGCAAGCGCGCAGGCGCGATTCAGCGAAGGTTGATCGATCAAGCGCAGGTCGTTGCGAAACCAGTAAATCGCATTCATGGCTTGGGTTCCGTGTGGGTGCGCCGACAACGTTCGGAGCAATATTTGACGTTCTCCCAGTCACGTTCCCATTTCTTCCGCCACGAAAAGGGTCGCATGCAGGTCACGCAGACTTTGCTTGGCAGGTTCTGTTTGCTTACATTTCGCATGTGAGATTCGCGGGCTATTAGAAGTCTAGTAGGTCTTGTTGAGGAGGCTTGACGATGGGTGCCTGTTTTCTGGTAGTGCGGAGGCCCTTGCGTGATCCATGTTTACGAACGATCGCGCTTTTCCCAGCACGTACCTGTTTTTGGGCCCTTAGCTCGAAGAGTTTTTGCTTCGCTTCACGCGTGGCAGCCGCGAGGTCGACCACCGGCTGTCCCAGATCCTTGCCGACATCGACACCGTGTTGCTGCTGAAGGGAAATGGGCATCTTCCATGGCTCGAATAACCACGAATTGGGGACGCGCTGCATCGCTGGAATCCAGCGTCTCACAAAGATTCCGTTGGGGTCGTGGTCTTGTGCCTGTTTGAGTGGATTGTAAATTCGCGGCACGTTGATGCCTGTGGTGCCCGATTGCATTTGCAGTTGGCTCCAGTGGATGCCTGGCTCGTAATCTAAAAATTGGCGGGCAAGCCATTGTCCGACAGGGCGCCAGTCCAGCCACAGCGGATAGGCTGCGGTCGACACGAGCATCGCGCGCATCCTGAAATTCAACCAGCCCGTTTCACGCAGCATTGCGACACAGGCATCGACAAGTGGCCATCCTGTTTTGCCGGCGACGAGTGCTTCGAAATGTTCTGGATTCCAATCGTTTTCCCGCAGCCCGTCGTATCCCCGATGCATGTTTTGAAATTCGATCTCTGGTTCGCTTTCGAGCTTTTGTATAAAGTGGCAATGCCAATGGAGCCGACTCGTGAATGCTGCTAGACCCTTCTTCTGCCACGCATCGCCCGGTTTGAGGTCGTGCATTTTTTGAGTGGTCGCCTGCATGACCTCGCGAAGGCTCAGGCAGCCAAAGGCCAGATAGGCCGAGATGCGTGAGCAGGCGGTCGGGGCAGATAGGGGTGATGAAATGCCACCGCGGTATTTCGTACTCCGGTCATTTAAGAAACTTCCGAGTACTGCTAGCGCGAGTTGTCTGCCGCCTTTCTGCCGAAGCGGAGGATCGTGGGGGTCAAGCCCCATCGCGGCCGCGCTTGGCGGCGGAGGCTCGTGCCATGGCAAGGGCGTGCCTCGGATGACGATTGGTGCGGGAATGCAGGGTTGCTTGATATGCTGGTCCCAGAATTTTTTCCAGTGGTCACGATCTTTCAGCCCGCGCGTGACGCCGAACTGCTGGCTTTGAGACCACGCGATGGAGCGCTGTCTGCACCAGCGTGCGACTGCGCGATCCCTCTGGTAGGAGACCGCATCCCCGGTTTCCTCGTGAGAGCACAGAAGGTGAAACGGCGCGAGATGGTAAAGACGGTCGAATACGTCGACGGCCTCTCCAGTGACAACATGCAACACGCTACCACGGTGTTTGATCTCCCTGTAAAGGTCTCGAAGACTTTCTAAAAGAAATTGATAGTGCTGGGTCGCGACGCACGCGGTGGACCACAAGGTCGGCTCGATCAGATAGAGGCACAGCGTCGGGCCATTTTTGAGCGCCTCATGAAGGGCCGCGTGATCATGGACCCGCAGATCACGCTTAAACCAAACAACGCTGTAGCTCATGGATTCTGGTGCAGTTGTCCGGATTTGGAATGGCCGATCGACAGTGACAGGGCCTAGGAGACGGTTAAACGAGCACTGGCTGCGAATCAAGGATGAAGCTGCGTTGTCAGAATCGCAGGGATTACCAACCCTAAACCCAGACGTGTGAGGTATCATGGGTTTTCGGCGGTGCGGTTTTCCAGTCGGTGCAGCTTGAGTCTGGCCGCTCGCCCTAGCCGGACTGGTGAATGTTACGCGATGACAAGTCGAATACTTGCTCGAATCGCTTCGTGAGCTTCTAACTCAACGGGGACGGGAGAAGCTTATGAGGAATTTTCATCCACGAATGATTCGATTCCTTGCCTCAGCCACCACATACTCCGCCTGTGGCAAGTGCAGGCCTAGGTGAAATGCAAACATGCAGTTCCACTTATGCGCATCAAACTTTCCAAAGATTGGGTGGGGTGAAGTTCCAGTGTGCCGAAGCTGCTTCAAGTTCTTAACGGCTTCAAGATGGTTGGTAACGGATTCGGCAAAGCTCGCGATTTGTGCCTCGCCTGCTAACGAAGATGGCATGACATCTTTCTTTGGATCAAGCGCGGCGGGTCCACTTAGCGCCTCGCCTCTCGCAAGTTGAACAACGGTAGCCGTGATGCTCCGATTCACGATGGCATTGTGTTCTAAAATCATGAAAAATGACCAACGTCGCATATCTTCATCCACTCCCCGCATTGGTGGGACTTCAACGCAAAGCTGGCCAACTTCATTCGTCAAGCCCTCGGCGAGCTTTAGGTATTGGCGCAAGATCACTTCGCTCTTGGCCAGCGCTTTTTCGCGCCTTGTGAAAGTGAAAAGCGTGCGGATTGCGGTTTTGATCAGTAGATTGCTCATTTTATTGATGCCGATTTTATCGATGCGATCGCAGGGCGGTAAGGTGGTATTGGGCTGGATCGTCGAGTGGCTTAAAACTTTCGGAAAGAGTGACGAGTTAGGCATTCAGGGACAAGCGAGGAATGAGTCGGCACAGTCCGCAGGTCGAGAAAATTGATGGTCACTGGCAGCGACGCAACGATCGCCGCGCATTGGAGGTTAAAGAACCTCGCTAGCACCTATCTCCCACTCCCAAGGGCGGTCATCACAGCCTCGCCCAAGGTGAGTGCAGTCTGTTAGAAGGTGATGGTAGCGGACCTTAAGGTACTTGCGGAACGTGCCAAGGTGCATGCGAAAACGCCTCAAGGTGCGTGCAAGTCCTCCCCAAGGTCGTGGCAGCGCCGCTCTAGGTGAGTGCAGGATGGCTCCACCTTCGTGCAGAACGGCTCAAGGTCCATGCGAGTTGATGCCAAGGTTCGTACAGAACGGCCCAAGGTGCGTGTAAATGGGCCTCTAGGTTTGCACAAAACGGCACGAGGTATGTGTAAACTCACCCTAGGTGCGTGTAAAACCGCACGC
>JARWZU010000031.1 GCA_029866215.1 Akkermansiaceae bacterium | reverse complement strand
TTGGTTGAATGACAGCGGATTGACGATTTGGAACTGGTCGGGCAGCGCCGCCGGCGCGGGTGTGGATCAGGTTTACTTTGGGACCAGCGCCTTGGGACTCAGCAGTTCCCAGTTGTCGCGAGTCAGACTTTATTCCGACGGTGGTGAGACGCTCGCAGGCCAAGCGATGATGTTGAGCACCGGCGAGCTGACGGTGGTGCCAGAGTCTCAGGTGGCATGGATCCTCGGCAGCATGGTCCTGTGGGGGCTAACGCGTCGCAGGCGGGATTCGCAGACGGGAAATTCTGGAGAAAACCTTGGTCAATCGCTTTGAAGATTTACGGGGGCTGATAATTTCTCGCGGTCGGTTCAGTTTCGATGCATCGTTCGTGTATGAGCGATTCAATTTCCGAGCTGACCGAGAAGATTCAGGAATTCGTAGATGCCCGCGAGTGGCGTCAATTTCATAATGCCAAAGACCTCGCGGTTGCCATCGCAGCCGAGGCAGGTGAGTTGATGCAGCACTTCGTCTGGCAGCAACCGGGGCAAATCGATGCGCGGGTCGAGAGTCGCCGTGACGAGATTGCGTCAGAGATCGCCGATGTGGGAATCCTGCTCTTCGAGCTCGCGGACAACCTAGGCTTCAAGCTAGGGGATGTCATGGCGGCGAAAGTTGCCCACAATGATGTTCGCTACCCTGTCGAAAAATCCCGCGGTAACAATTTGAAGTATTCCGAGTTGTGAGTGAGGAACCGCCACGCCCGCCACGCCGCAAGCGCTATGGCGGCAAGAATCCGAGGCGCTTCGAAGATAAGTACAAGGAGCACGATCCGGCGCGATATGCTGATACGATTGCGAAGGTGATCGCTGCAGGCAAAACGCCAGCGGGCTCGCATATTCCAATTTTATTGGACGAATGCATCGATGCTTTAGCACTGCAATCGGGGATGATTGGAGTGGATGCCACCTTGGGGTATGGTGGGCATGCGCTGGGAATCTTGCAAAAGATCGTACCGACGGGCAAATTGATTGGTTTGGATATCGATCCGATGGAGCTTCCCAAGACCGCTGCGCGCTTGGCCGCGAAGGGATATCCGGAGGGTTGTTTTGAGACAGTGCGATCGAACTATGCTGGAATTGCCAAGGTGATTGCGTCGCACGGTTTAACAAGTGTCGACTTTGTCATGGCGGATCTTGGCTGTTCGTCGATGCAGTTCGACAATCCGTCGCGGGGCTTCAGTTTCAAGGTTGCGGGGCCACTTGACATGCGGATGAATCCTGAGCGTGGGTTGTCTGCGAGTGAGTGGCTGGCCAAGGTCAGTGTGGCGAAGTTCGAAAATGTGCTGCACGATCATTCGGATGAGCCGCGTGCAGGATCGATCGCGGAGGCGCTGGCGGGCAATCATTTTTCGAGCACCTTGGGCTTCGCGCAGGCAATCCGCGAGTCGATCCGGGTGAGCGATGAAGACGAGCGTGAGCGCACCGTGCGGCGGGTGTTTCAAGCAGTGAGGATTGCGGTGAATGAAGAGTTCACCGCATTGGATGCATTTTTACGCGAGCTTCCGAGATGTCTGAAGCCTGGTGGTCGGGCGGCGATTCTCACCTTTCATTCTGGCGAGGATCGTCGGGTGAAACAGTCATTCAAGGCAGGCATTCGCGATGGCCTGTATTCGGATATAAATGATCAAGTTATCATTGCGAGTGATGATGAGCGGCGTTTAAATCCAAGGAGTACCTCTGCAAAGTTGCGCTGGGTGATCCGTGCATCAGACAGCGATTAAAATCTGAGTTTCGGAATCATTCATTTTTCCTTATGTTCATTCGATTTCAAATTTTGCTATTGATCCTCTCGTTGCGCCTTGCGGCTCAGCAGGGAGATGTGGTGGGGCAGGCGATGAATTCTGTGGTTGCCGGGTCGCAGATTCCCGCGAGCCCCGTTTTGTCGGTTGAGGACTCGCTGAAGTCCTTTCAGTTACCTCCTGGATTTGTGATCGAGCCAGTTGCAGCGGAGCCGCTCATCGATAAGCCGGTTTGTCTCGATTTTGATTCAACGGGGCGCATGTGGATCTGCGAGATGCGAGATTACATGCCAGACATCGATGGTAAGGGAGAATCAGTTGCGGCTGGGAGGATTGTGATTCTTGAGGACACGGATCACGATGGGCGGTTCGACAAGCGGACGGTGTTTCTTGATAAGATTCATTTGCCGCGTGCGTTGGCCGTATTTGAAGATGGGTTATTGTTCATTGACGAGCATCGCCTTTGTTGGGTGAAGAGAGATGGCAATTTGGCGGTGGGTGATCTTCAGCAGCTCCCTTCAAATTTTGCCGAAAGCGGGAATGTTGAGCACAAGCCAAATGGGCTCTTGGCCAATCTCGACAACTGCTACTACCTCGCCAAGTCCGACAAGCGGATCCGCCGGACGAGTGATGGTTGGGTGATCGAACCGACCGAATTTCGTGGTCAGTGGGGGATTGCCCGTGATGACTTTGGACGCCTCTATCATAACAACAACTCGACTCTGCTCTTTGGTGATCTGTTAGTGCCAAATCTTTTGCAGGGGAATCCTGGTGTCAAAATCAAGACCAAGGACTTCGTTCAGTTGGGGAGCGATCGAGTCTGGCCATCGCGGGTGACGCCGGGGGTGAATCGTGGCTATGTCGCAAAATCCAATGGATTCGACAGTGATACGCTTGATCCGCAGACTTACAAGCTGAAGAGCACGACCGCCGCCGCTGGAATGGCGATCTATCGGGGTACCAACTTTCCGAAGGAATGGTATGGGACAGGTTTTATCGCTGAATCGGTATCCAATCTAGTGAAAGCCACTCGGATCAATGATTCCAATGGAGCTTTAAACGGAAGTCATCCACTGGGTAAGGTTGATTTTCTCACATCGACCGACGAGCGTTTTCGTCCGGTAAATGTTTACAATGCACCAGATGGTTCGCTGTACGTGGTGGACATGTATCACGGAGTCATTCAACACAAGACCTACATGACCACCTATTTGAGGAATCAGATCCTGAGTCGAGGGTTGGATGTTCCGGGCAGTGGTTGTGGCAGAATCTATCGGATTCGTCATGTGGCAGGTTCTCTTGAATCCGTGCGGGAAATTCGATCTCTATTGACTGGGGATTTGGTGAGATTGCTTGCAGGGGCGAATGCATGGCAGCGTGAGGCTGCGCAGCGTTTGCTGGTGAGTCGGAAGGATTCTGCGGCATTACCACTTCTTGCGGCCATGGCGAATGAAGGTGCGCCGCTTGCGCGGATCCATGCGATCTGGACCCTTGATGGAATGGGTCAGTTGCGAGCCGATCATCTTGCGAGTTCGGTTCGTTGCACGGATGCGAAGTTGCAGTCCTCGGCGCTGTGGGCGAGCACCCGTCTATCGGGTTCTGAGCTTTCGGCCATGGAGCCAGTGTTGCTAGTGGTGAATCCGGTGGCGGACGAGGTGGTTCCCTATTTGATGCGCGCGCTTGGGCCACTGGGTACGGCAAGGGGATTTGATCGGATGGGAGAGTTGTTGAAGTCGCATGGTTCGGTGCCGTTTGTGCGTGAGGCTTTGGTTTCGGGATTGAATCATCATGAGTTGGAGTTTCGCGATTCCAAGTTAAGGGATTCTCACGACACGCAGTTGCTGGCGTGGTTAGAAAAAGGCAGTGCTGATGCTAATAGATCTTTTCAGAACGTTTCTCCCTTGAAGGGGGATGATCTAGCATCGTATCGACGAGGAAAGGCATTGTTCCATGGTGAGGCAGCTTGCTTTGGGTGTCACAGTGCGGACGGTAGTGGCATCGCAAATCTTGGGCCACCGCTTGATGAATCCGAATGGGTCACTGGAAAATCAGCGACCTTGATTAATATTTTGCTGCACGGGCTGGTTGGTCCGGTAGTCGTGGATGGCGAAATGTATGAACCTTCGGCTGCGATGCCCGGCTTAAGCATGAACCCCGCGTTTAAGGATCAATCGATTGCCGACATTGCAACCTACATCCGTAATGAGTGGTCGAATCATGCATCGGCGGTTCCTGCTGAATTCGTGAAGAGCCAACGTGAATTGACACGCTCACGAGCGGGTCGTTCGTGGACCGCGGGCGAGCTGAAAGAGTAGCGTATTTCGCCGATTGGTTGAGTTACTTCTCGGGGAGCGAGTTGTAGATTTGTTCAAGGGACATCACCATGTAGGCGGTCACTAGAACTGGGTTGGACTCCATCCAGCGGCCGTTATCATTGATCCACGAACCATTCTCACGTTGGGTTGCGAGGATTTTTTCGCCGAGATCTTTGCGCCAGTCGGCTTCGGTACCGTTTTCAAGTTTCAGTTGACCGATATTTGCGGCTGCAAGAGCCTTCGACATCGTTTGGTAGTAGTAATAAATCCCTTGAGCGCCCAAGCCTGGATTTTCCGTTAGGGTGTAATTGCGACCGAGCCATTCCTTGACGGCAACGACGCGAGGGTCATTGGCGCTGACTTTGGCGTAGATGAATGAAAGAAGGCCTGCGTAGGACATCGATCCATAAGAACGTAGGGCGGTGCGGCCATTGGGAAGTTTTTCCTCGCCGGCTTTGGTTTCGTTAGGCCCGTAGATGAAGCCGCCCTTGTTCTTGGGGTCGTTCGATGCCCACTCGCTGTCGTTAGTTTCTTCGAGATTCTGGCAGCGTGAAAGAAAGGTGACTGCGGCATTCCAATCGAGATCTGGTTGATCACCAAATTTACCATCCTCAATCACCTTCTTTGATAGAGCGAGCGCCTCGATGGCGAGGTAGGTGTTCGACATGTCGGCACGGTCATTGTGCGAGCCGTAGCCAACTCCGCCATCGTTTGGGTTATCGGTTTCTTGTTTTTGATCGATGTCCCACTGGTTGGTGATCAAGTGTTTGCGTGCCTTCACGATTGCGGGGCCGTCGGTGGGGCGTCCAGCGGCGACGAGTGCGGTGACCGAGGTAGCGGTGTTGTAGACGGAGAGGCCGCGGTTGTAGATGCCGCCGTCTTCTTTTTGTTGGGCGAGGAGCCAGCTGAAGCCCTTTTCGAGGGGTTCGGGCAATTGGGCTTTGTGGTCGAGGTTGGGGTCACGTGCGAGCGCAGTGAGTGCGAGAGCAGTGAATGCGGGGAGGCCATCGTCATCCCAGTTGCCATCTGGCTTCTGCTGGGTTTTTAGCCACGTGTTGCCGCGAAAGATTGACTGGCGGATTTCTTGTTTGAGTGACTCGTAGCGAGCGGCTGATGCGGCGGAGGTGCAGATAAGGGAAATACCAAGGATGATGGCGGTGGTTAGGGATTTCATGGTTTTGGAGGAATTTGAGGTTTGAAATGAGGAGTGATGATGAGAGTGGTGGGAGTGCCGAGCGGTGGTACTTTTTCAGGAAATGGGAACCAAACGGTTTCCTCGCCGTTGTCGGAGCCGGGGTAATTGATCATTGCGGCGCGGACCAACATGATGGTGGCGATGTCGCCTGTGAGGTCAGGGATGAACTTTCCTGCTTGAACAGCTGCACCGGTATAGAGCCATGGCCCCGCAGTCATGGTTGCTTTGCTGTTGGAGTTCTGAATCCATTCGTTGATCGGGAACCGGCGGGTGGTCCCATGGTCATTCCATTCCACCTCGATGTCGATGCGGGCGCGAGATTTGATGATTGGGCTGACAGCTGGATAGATTCCGGTCATGTGGCCATCCTCCATCAGTGAGAAGAGTTCTGGGGATGGAGTGTAGCGGAGCAGCTTGAATGCGAGATTGAGATGGGTTGGGCAAATCTCGGTGATGAACAACGATTCGTGGGCTTTTCCTTGCTGAAGGACGATGATGCATTCGATGAGTCCCTCGGTCATATTCACCTTGCAAGGGAAGCGGATCTCTCGGTTTTTTTGGTTGAAGGTGACTTCGCCGATTTTGAAGGTGTTCTCGTCGATTTGTGAGACGGATGGGAGCGTCGGTTTTGCATTCTCAGTCGCTGCAGGTGGGATACTGGGAGTGGGGGGGGGCATTTCCTCCGCCAATGCGAAAGCGGCACAAGCAGGAATGAGGAGGAGGAGGCGAGTGATCATTTGGGTATACCGGTAGTGCGAGGATGAAATGAAGCGGTGGTTCTAAAACGTTGAACGAGGAAAAATATTAGAATCAATTCCCATTATTCCGTTTTGTTTCGAGGGCGAGATGCGGATGGAGTGGATGGGGTCGTGCTGGTGGGTGTTGGCGGTGGAGGGGGGGGTGGGTTCATCGCAGTTCCGAATGCGTTCCAGCCGCGGCGAGTAATGAAATCGTGAAGAGCATTTCGGGCATCGGCCATGGCCGTGACTTCCACAGGGCGTGCGTAGTTGGGGATGTGACCGAGGTGGTCACGGAGCAGTTGGTAAATGGCGTACTCGATTTCTTGATTCAGGCGGTTGTCGCGGTCTGCGGTAAAAGTGATGACCGGGGTAGAGGGCGATTTTTTATCAGGACCAGAGAACCAGATGGCGATGGGTGTATCACGATCGGCGGAAGCGCTGGTCTTTCCGGAGGTTACCTTGGATTTGAATTTAATGATACCTGACGATGCGCGCTCGAGCTCGCGGGCGACTTCATCGAGGACAGGGGTGAGTGATTTGGTGAATTTTCTGCTAGTATTGGCGTGTAGCGTCACAAGAAGTGCCAAGTCGGGTTTGGGATTCCAATTGGGCAAGTTGGGCCGCAGGCGGTGGATGGCGGCGTGGGCGGTCGCGGTTTGTTTGGGAGTTGCCCAAGTTGCGTCGATCACGCGTTCCCAGGCGAGCAAGGCACGCTGTTTCTCGCCCTTTTCTTCGAGGAGTGTTGCCAAGGTGACCAAGTGGTCTGGGCCTTTGGGTGACAGGCTGCCATAGCTGCGCAAGGTGATGGGGTTGGTGAGATCTGCTGGCTTTAGGGTCGGCTCAGGAGTCTGTATGGGTGGTGGAGGAGGGGCGGGTGCGGGCGGTGCAGAAATGGCATCGTCCACTTGATCGGCTTGGGGGATTGACGAGGCGACCTTTACCCGAGTTTTTTCAAGTTCCTCTCGGCTCGGATGGCTGAGGAAGTCGACGTGGCGCGTGTTGGAAATCCAAACTCCCCCGATCACGGTGAGGATGAGCAGGATCACGAGTAACGGAGGAACGCGCACATCTGCAACGTGGCGCGGACATGGTCTGCAGGAAAGCGGAAATCATCGTTCCGCTCAAAAAATAAACCACCCCATCTGGCTGCCAGATGGGGTGGTTTGAAATGATGGAATGCGGAGCTTAGCTCGCGCTTTTCACGAGGAGGGCGCGCTTGCCAACACGCTCGCGGAGGTAGTGCAGCTTTGCGCGACGAACTTTGCCACGGTTGGTGACTTCGATTTTCGCAATCCGTGGAGTGTGAAGTGGGAATACGCGCTCGACGCCTTCGCCGTAGGAAATCTTGCGGACGGTGAATGCTGCATTCACACCGGAGCCACCGCGAGCCAAGACGATTCCAGCAAAGATCTGGATACGCTCTTTGCCGCCTTCAACCACCCGGCAATGGACCTTCACGGTATCACCGACGTTGAACTCGGCGACGTCTTGCTTCAATTGCTCTGACTCGATTTTCTTAATGATATTCATGGGTCCTCCTTCGCGGAAAATAATGTGCTGCCAGCATGGACTTTGCGGTATGCCAAGAACTGCGGGGGAGGAGGGCTACCGGATCTGGAAGTGGATTGCAACCGCGAAATGCATCGAAATTTAGGGTTTTCCGTAAATTTCCGTCGGATCGAACGATTTCCCGGGTCCGATCTGCTCCAATTTAGCCCCAGTCGAGCCCACTTCGGTGGTGACTTTACGATAGAAGCACGAATTGCGGCCGGTGTGGCAGGCGCCGGCGCCGATTTGTTCTACCATGAGGATGAGGGCGTCTTGATCACAGTCCGTGCGTATTTCTACGACCCGCTGGATGTGGCCTGAGGTGGCGCCCTTGTGCCAGAATTCTTGCCGCGAACGTGACCAATAGACCGCTTCGCCGATCTCCAAGGTCCGGCGTAATGATTCTTCATTCATGTAGGCGAGCATGAGTGGCTCGCGGGTGGTTGCGTCCATGGCCAACGCCGGAAGGAGTCCATCGGCATCAAATCTCGGCGCGAAGTCTGTTCCCTCCTCGATCGAGGCCTTCACCCCCCTGATCGCAAATCCAAACTGATTTTCCATGGGCGAGACCCTGGAACGAGGCCAACGGGCTGTCCAGCATGATCTGGTCGAGTGGCGACTGGTGGGGGATGAATCGGAAAAACTTACCGAGGAGGAAAGTCGTGGCTTGGAATGTGGAGGATCAACGCCATTGTGGGGCGTGCCCATGGATGATACGATTTCCAATCCAATTCCTGCTGATGATGGTTCGGTTCTGCATGTGATTCCCGGATTGCGGCAGGACCTCATGGTTTTGCTGAAGGTGAGGCTGAATTTCTTCGTGCTAGTCACCACGTTTTTCGGGTTTTTGCTGTGCTCACGTGGCGGTGAAATGCACTGGATGAAATTGGTGCACACCCTGTTAGGAACTGCCGCGGTCGCGTTTGGATCGGCCGCATTCAATCAGCTCATGGAGGTTGATCTCGACGCTCGAATGAAGCGCACGGCGGATCGTCCTCTGCCATCTCGCAGGATGGATCCGCTCGTTGCGTTTGGTATTGGTTGGATTTTGTCGGCGATCGGGATCATTCATCTTGCGGTGCAAGTTGGGCACTTGGCGGCTTATCTCACGGCCGCGACGGTGGCCATTTACGTTTTCGTATACACCCCACTCAAGCGGGTGAGTTCGGTGAACACGCTGGTCGGGGCCATTCCCGGGGCGATTCCACCGGTGATTGGCTGGGTGGGCGCTGGGGGGCGCATCGGAGTGGAAGCTTGGTTTTTATTCGGCTTGTTGTTCCTCTGGCAGTTGCCCCACTTCGTCTCGATCAATTGGCTTTTTCGCCAGGAATATGAATCTGCAGGCTACAAAATGTGGTCGAATGGAGATCAAACCGGCCGCAAGAGTGGCGTGCTCTCTGCGAGCTTTTCGGTGGTCTTGGCGGTTTTTTCACTGCTGCCGATGGTGGCGGGTTTCGCGAATTTGCTATGGTCGATTGGGGGGGCTTTGCTGGCTTTTGTAATGATGGCGCTTGCGCTGAAATTCTCGCGCGACGGTCAGCGGACCTCCGCGCGCCGCTTGTTTTTCTTCACCTTGCTTTACTTGCCTGTCTCGCTGCTGTTGCTGGTATTTGCTTGGAAATCCTAACAGGTTCTAATTGATGAGTCGTTTAGTCGCATCCACCCAGCGTCTGGCAGTCGCATTGCGGGATGTGGAGTTTTCGAGTCCGGTCGATTGTGTCTACCGCACCTTGGACTACACGTGGCAGGCTCATCGGCAATACCTGGAGCGCTTTGGAAAAGGACCCAAGCGCGTGCTTTTTCTTGGCATGAATCCCGGTCCGTTTGGGATGGCTCAGACGGGTGTGCCCTTCGGTGAAGTGGCGGCGGTTCGGGATTGGATGAAGATTGAGGCACGGATCGAAAGGCCGGCGCGCGAGCACCCAAAGCGACCGATCGAAGGGTTTCAATGTCAGCGTTCGGAAGTCAGTGGTCGGAGATTTTGGGGGCTTTTTGCCGAGCGTTTCCCGGATCCTGCCGATTTTTTCAAAGATCATTTTGTTTTGAACTATTGTCCGCTGGCGTGGATGAGCGCCACGGGGGCTAATTTGACTCCTGACAAGTTGCCGGTTGGGGAATTGGCTGCCGTCGAGCAGGCTTGCATGGTGTACTTGCAGGAGGTCATCGCGCTGCTCAAACCGAGTTGTCTCGTTGGGGTAGGTGGTTTTGCGGAAGAGCGCTGGCGGCGTGCAGCGGAGGCCTGTGGCAGTTCAGCGGCCATTGGTAGGCTCCTGCATCCATCGCCCGCATCACCGGCTGCGAATCGTGGTTGGGATGGAGCGGCGAGTCGGCAGTTGGCGGATCTTGGAGTTTGGTGAGTGTCACTCGATGGTCGAGCGAAGCTCTTGGATGAGCTCAGCATCCGTGGAGCGACCCGATTTTTTCAGTGCCTCGCTAAGGTTGTTGAGCAAGCGAAGCAAGATCGTCCCAGGGCCAACCGATTGTCGAAGAAGTTGGCGCTGCAGACGACTCAGTTCTGGGCTCTCAAGCAAGGTGGATTGGAGATGGGTGCGGCCGTGGTCGAAACAATCAACGATGAGGGGGAAGCCATCTTCGTAAATCCGACACATGAAGTGGCCAGGAAAATTGACGCCTTCGATCTCTAAGTTCAGACGGTTGCCTACTAAAATGAAAATGAGGCACAACCCAAGCGGATTGGAGGTCCCTGCTTCGATACACCAGGCGAGATCAGAATTACTTGGATCGTAGTAGTTTGATGGGCTTGCGGTTAGACGTGATTCTTTGAATAAAAAGTCTCGTAGCTCACTGGCAGTCGTTAAGCCTTCTTCAGCAGCTTCCTCTGCAAGGAGGTCGAGAGCATCCGAAAGGGGTTGCCTTAGCGAGATACCATCGTGAAGGAAATCCGATAGAACTCGAAGCAGTGACTCGAAGGATTCCCAATCTTCTTGAAGCGCGGAGGCACCACCCGTCGGTACGATCCACTCTCGGGTCAAGGTTTCACGGCGAGGGGGGCTGAGCATTTCAGCGAGCAGTTGCCTTTCCGCATCGTTTAAACTGTGAGCGTGGGTGCTCAGCCATTCACTGATGTCGCCGCCACAACGTGCGAAGCGTGCAGTCACATGCGCCCGCACCTCTGGAGTTTCGTCATCAAGAAGTCGGAGTAGCGCATTGAGTTCGTCAGGGGTTGGCGGCTCAAGTGAACAAGATTTCATGGCGGGTTTGAGAAAACGAAAAGGCGTGAAGGGTTGGCAAGTACAATAGCCATTCAGCGCATCAATCACCAATCCCGATGATGGCTCGATACATTGCAACCCTTGGCATACTGCAATGGTTTCGCGCATTTTGCATGATGCCAGTGTGCGGTGTGGAGTGCGATTCAAGCGGAATTTACCAAGCGAGTGGTCATTTTTAACGCATGTACAAGAAAAATGTAGGGCCCGGTGATATGGCATGCATCCTGCGAAACCACCATGCCACTCTTGCTGCGGATCGCAGGGAGAATGCTTAACCCCCACCATATCTATACGATGAAAACTAAAAATTATGCATGCCTCGGTTTATTCCTTTCCCTAGCTCCTGCAATCCCAGTTGTCTTGGGCCAAGATGATATGCCTGAAACATCCAAGTCCGTGCAGACGACTCTCGGTGCAAAATCGCTCACGGATGTGGTCAGTGACAGCATGACCTTTTCAACCCTTAAGAAGGCGCTGAAAGCCGCTGATCTTGATGCCACACTTGCCGCCAAGGGGGCATACACACTCATCGCACCGACGGACGATGCTTTTGGGAAGTTGCCCGAGGGTGCGCTCACGAAACTGCTGCTTCCCGAGAACAAAGAAAAGCTCCGTTCACTTCTGCTCTATCATGTGGTCGCTGGCAAGATGCTGGCAGCCGATCTTACGGATGGAGAAGTCAAAACCATGAACGGCGAGAAGGTGGAAATCAAGATTGGATCCGGCTCAGTCATGATTGATGGCGAAAAAGTCTACAGTGCCGATGTCATGGCCAGCAATGGTGTGATGCACTCGGTAGGAGCGGTGCTTGTGCCGAAGTCGTTAGAAGGTTTTGTGGGACTTAAAAAATAAGTTTTACGACGTGTGACCTTGAGAGCGCCTGCGGAATTCACCGCAGGCGTTTTATTTGATTCAGAGATAAGGAGGTGGGTGTCTGTGGTTGTAGTAGTCGGGCTATGGCACTGGAGGCATTTAGCTTGCTAGAAACAAGCGGGGGCGTATTTTTTAGAGCTCTAGCAAAAGCGAGCTGACTGATTAATGGCTACGATCAAAATGGTGCGCGATACTGGGTTCGAACCAGTGACCCCCTCCGTGTCAGGGAGGTGCTCTACCACTGAGCTAACCGCGCAACGATCATGCCTTCTTGGGGCGGGCGAACCTAGGGTGGACTCGCCGTGGGATGCAATCTCTTTTTTTGGCAAAAAAAGAGGCGGGAGATCCGAAGATCCCCCGCCGTTGATAAATCCTTTTGGAGGTACGATAAAACTAGGCTCAATGAGCCCAGCCACGCATCGCTCAAAAGGTTCGTTAATTACTTCTTAGCAGCCTTCTTGGCAACTTTCTTGGCGGCAGCCTTCTTTGCAGGAGCAGCCTTCTTTGCAGGAGCAGCCTTCTTTGCAGGAGCAGCCTTCTTTGCAGGAGCAGCTTTCTTTGCAGGAGCAGCTTTCTTTGCAGGAGCAGCTTTCTTTGCAGGAGCCTTTTTCGCTACGGTCTTTTTCACAGCCTTTTTGGCAGCTTTCTTGGCGCTTTTAGCAACCTTTTTGACGGCTTTCTTTGCAGCTTTTTTGGCAGGTGCTTTTTTAGCTGCAGCCTTTTTTGCGGGTGCTTTTTTAGCTGGAGCCTTTTTGGCAGGTGCTTTGGTTACCGCTTTTTTTGCAGCCTTCTTGGCCGGGGCTTTTTTAGCCGGGGCTTTCTTGGCAACTTTCGTAGCGGCCTTCTTTGCGGTTTTCACCGCTGCTTTTTTTACTGTTTTTTTTGCAGCCATTGTTTTGTGTCGTTGGAGTTGACGTTCGATGTTTGTTTTCTCTTCAGGCGTTAATATGCCAGCGGAGAGGGTAGCGAGGAGTGCCTCTTCAAGGCGCCCCCCAAAAACGTTGGTGATGAAGTCGTGTGTCGCACGGCGCACGATCGCATCATGGGAGCGGGTGGCAGCGTACACATGGGCACGGCCGGTGAGTTCGCGGGTGACTAGGCCCTTGCGCTCTAGGCTCTGCATTACGGAGAGCACGGTGGTGTAGGCTCGGTCTTTTCCATCCGGTAACAACTTACCTACGGTACTTACCGTAGATGGACCTTCGTGCTGCAAAACCGTTAGGGCTTGAAGCTCGAGATTGGATGGTTGAATGGGTTGAGCCATGGAAGCGAATTTCCTTTGCTGTTCGTTATTGAATAGATCGTTAGGATATCCGTCAAGTTGAAATGTGCTGATTTTTAAGAAAAGTTAAATAATAACGAAAGGAACGTGGCGAACTACTAGCTTACTAGTAAGTGGCGATCATTCGCTACTCGCCACCCTCATGCAATTGAGGGCGGATGATTTTTGAGTCGATGCGTTTGAGTGCCTCCCACAACGCGTCGTTAGAGGGTTCTCCGTTAAAAAGAATGCGGCCTTCATTAGAGATTAGAACAAACGTCGGCAAGGTTTGCACGTGCAGTTGAGACGCGAGAGAGTGATCGCTGTCGTCAATGAGCCAAGCGCCTAACATCTTCTGGCGAAGTGGTTCGATCGCTTTTTTTGCATCGGTTAGAATTGGGCCTGAGCTGTTTGGCACGAGCGAGACCAATGCGATTCCCTGTTCGCTCAGGGTTTTTGCGGTGACTGCAAAGTCGGGGAGACTGTCGACGCAGTCGTGGTTGGTGGGTGACCAGAAGTGGATGATCATTGCCTTATGATCTGCGATGAGGTCTTTCAGCGTCACCGTTTGATCTTCGGTGAGTCTGTGTAACTTGGTTTCGAAATCGATGTGAATCTGCGACATTACTTCTTCCTGGCGCATGCGTTCGATGTGCGGCGCAAACGCAGAGGCTTGCCTGGGACTTAGCCAGAATGCCTCGGTGATGTGCTTCTTGAAGCCAGTCTTGTCGGCGTTTTTTAGAGAGGCGATGGCAGCGACATATTCGGTTGCGGCTAACCAATCTTCCCTTGTGCTAAAAATGGCGGAGTCCTCGACCCTAAAGTGTTCGGCTTGCTTTTTGAACTCAGGGAGCATGATCGCGATGGCATTGTCTTCGTTTCGGTCGACATGGTAGAGGAACCGTGCTTCGAGGATCGCTTGGTCGCTGATCCCGCAATCGCGTGCTTCTTGGATCGCAGCAGCCATCGCACTTTCTGAGTCGCGCTCGGAAAGCAAGTGATCGAGCGCCGTTTCTTTTCTGTTGGGTTCTTGGG
Organism: Akkermansiaceae bacterium; assembly: GCA_029866215.1. Taxonomy (GTDB): domain Bacteria; phylum Verrucomicrobiota; class Verrucomicrobiia; order Verrucomicrobiales; family Akkermansiaceae; genus Luteolibacter. The sequence goes on along the minus strand of JARWZU010000031.1, from coordinate 3,098 downwards.
TTTTGGGGGCGGAGAGGGCGAGTTCGGATTCGGCCAGTGCGGATGCGACGAGCGCGCAAAGAAGGCAGGTTACCGTGTGGACGCGCATGAGATGAGAGTTGGCCGCCGCGAGCACCATGGCGCGCGGCGGCGTTGAGTTAGAATCAACGAACGGGAGGGATGACCATTTTGCGTCCGAGGATCACGATGTCTTTAGTCATGTGGTTCGCCTGTTTGATGGCTGCGGAAGGCACTTTGTATTTTTTACTGATTCCGGAGAGCGTGTCGCCTGCGACGACGGTGTGGATGATTGCTGCGCCGTTCGATGGTGCCACACTTGTCGGCGATGGGGGCGTTGATGGGCTGGTGGTTGGGTCGACTGCGGTGGGGTCGATCGTCGGGGTGGTGAGGTCAGCCTCTTGATAAGCTGCGGGTGTGTCGTACACCGGATTGGCTGAATCTGCGACTGAGATGCTGGTTGGTGCAGCGACTGCAGTCGTGGTGTCTGGATTGGATGCGCAGGAGACCAGTGCGACGGCGAGAAGTGATGGAGCGATGATTCGTAGCGGAGTCATGAGTCGGGTATAGGGTGTTTGGTTGAGTTTGTGAAGAACAGATGTGAGGTGTCCTTGCATGAGTCAAAACGCCACGGGCATCAAAATTGATTCAATCCATTTTGGGTCTGAGACGGAAAAATTGATTGGCGACCTCTTGAGTGTGCAGGGCGAGTTCTTCGAGAGACTCGCTGCGGAGGGTCGCCAGTGCCGTTGCAGTTTGGCGGACGAATGACGGTTCGTTGCGCGCTCCGCGGTTGGGTTCGGGCGCGAGATACGGGGAATCGGTCTCGATCATGAAATGTCCTGCGGGGCATTGTTTTGCGGTCGCGCGAACTTGGTGTGCGCTTTTGAAGGTGGCGACTCCGCCGAATGAAACGATGCCGCCGAGAGCGAGCACGCGGTTGGCATTTTCCCATGGGCCGATGAAGCAATGAAAGACTGCGCGGGTGTGCCGATGGTATTCTTGGTAGATCGCGAGTGCATCTTCGAACGAAGCGCTGCCTTCGAGATCCCTCGTGTGAATGACGAGGTTGAGTTTCGCCTGTGCGGCGAGTTCGAAGTGCTCTTGGAGAAAGCGCTGCTGGCGCTTGTGGAAATCAGTGTCACTCCAACCACCTGGTGATGGATGGTAGTAATCGAGGCCCGTTTCGCCGATCCCGCAGACCCTTGGGTCGGTCACGTGTTTTGCGATTTGTGAAACGGCATCGTCTGGGGCTTGATGAACATCGCAGGGGTGGATGCCGATGCAGGTGTGAATCTCCGGGTGGTTCGCGAGAGTGAGGTTGGCGTCGATGTCATCAAGCCGTGTGGCGAGTGAAATCATCTGGGTCACTTGCGCGGCTCGGGCGCGTGCGAGGACCGCTGGAATTTCATCTGGTGAAAAGCGGTGCGAGGCGAGATGGCAGTGGGAGTCGGTCAACATTTCGGTTAGCGATGCAATGCGGTTAGAAAAGCGGCGACTTTTTCAAAATCCTTGATCCCAGGCGAAGTCTCTGCACCGGAGGCGATGTCGAGGGCTGCAGGTTTCACGCTCATTGCCGCGAGCCCTGCGTTTTCGGGAACGATCCCGCCGGCGAGGATGATGGGCAACGATGGATGCTTTCTTCGGAAGTTTGAGGCGACTTCCCAGTCAAATACCTCACCAGTGCCGCCGTAGACGCCAGGCGCGTGGGCGTCGAGCAGGATAGCAGAAGCGCCAAACTCGGCGGCGCGCGCAAGATCGTTGATCGACTTCACGCCGATCGCTTTGATGAATGGGATGCCTGCATCCCTAAATGGCGCAGCGTCTTCGGGTGTTTCATCGCCATGAAGCTGGATGACATCGATGAGTCCATCATGAAACAGTTGGATGGCTCGGGCGGGGGATTCGTTTACAAAGACGCCGATCCGCAAGATTTTTTCGCTCAAGCCGAGAAGCCATGAAGCATTTTCCGGGGCTAGGTAGCGTTTTGACTTGGGCCAAAAGTTTACGCCAAGAGCATCAACGCTCATTTCGACCAAACGTTCGGCATCGTGAGCCGTAGTCACACCACAGATTTTCAGCGAAACGGTGGAGGGTTCTAGGAATGGTTCGAGCAGCAACATGCGTTAATGTTAGTCAAAATTTCTGAGTTTGAAACGATGAAGTCAGTTCGTGCCGCTGCTCCGCATTGTGCCAAGACGAATGGCACTGCTTGGCCGATTGCTCTGACAGTCTTGTATCTGGTCATCCTCGTTCGGCTTGGGTCGCAGTGATTGGGGGGATGGACAACCGATCGGATGAAATGGGCACAGGATGGATTTCTGCGTCGATCTTTAAAACCGCATCTTCCTCAGGGCTCCGTGGGGCAATTTCCTACGGGAACGGCATTTAATTTGCCACCAAAACGCAATTTTATGCCATTTAATACCATCGAAAGCTAATTTTGGCATTTTAGTGCTTTCACATTGTGCTCGGCTTCGGCAACAACCTTTAAACATTTAATTTTGCGCAAATTAATGAAATTAATTCTTACTGGTGTGACAAAGTTCCTGCCGCGATGGATGGCCGTTACTTTTGTGGCTTGGCTCTTCTGCCTCTTCACGACCTCGGCTTATGCTTTCCCACCGGCGCCGTATTACACGCTTTTCGGGATCGCGCGCGACCAAGTCGGTCAGACGATCACCGCCGAGGGAGCCGAAGTGGTGCTGCTCAAGGGCGGCAAGGAATTGGCTCGCACGCCGGTCACTTCGAGCCAGATCGATCTGAGCTATGAGCTCAAGATCCGGATCGACCAAGCGCGCTCGGGCACCACGATTTATTCGGAGCGGGCCTTGGCGGCGAGCGGGCTTTTCAGTCTCGCGGTGTCGATGAAGGATCCGGTCACCAAGATTGAGACCTGGTATTATCCGATCGAAGTGAGTGGAAACCTCACGGCAGGCAAGGGGAGTGAGCGCGTCCGTTTGGACCTCACGCTCGGTGCGGACCTGGACAAGGATGGCCTGCCCGACGACTGGGAAGCCTGGCAGCTTTATCAGGCTGGTTACTATCAGAATGACAACGGCGAGTGGGACCTTACGCTCATCGACAAGGACGGCGACTTC
>JARWZU010000068.1 GCA_029866215.1 Akkermansiaceae bacterium | reverse complement strand
GGGCTACTGCCCCGCCGTCCGTGCATCGTAATTGTTAGCCAAGCGTTGTCCTACCTGATGCTGGGTTTCGGGTCGAAGCGGTAGTCTCAGTGTTAGCCGCTGAGGTGCGGAATCGTGGGTTCGGTGGTGTGAAAGCAGGTGGGCGCAATCCAACCGTCTACTTGATGCGCTGCCAAAGTTCGGCAACGCGAGGAGTAAGATTTTTCTAACAGCTAACGGTTTGAAATTATTGATTCCGAGAGTACCGCATTGATGCTAGAAAGCTGGAAGGTTATCCCAGTCTCGCCCGCCAAAACATCCATCTCCATCTCTACCCGCCACCGCTCTTATGCATCCTTTTCTTAATTCTGATTTTCACGTCCGCTGGTCGCAGCTAGTCCCTGAAGCCGTTGCGCCCGACATCGGCCACGCGCTGGAGGTTGCTAAGCAAAACATCGAGGCGATTTGCTGTCAGGATCCTACCATGGCAACCTTCGAGTCGACTTTCCTTGCCTTTGAAAATGCGGCGGAACTTCTTAACACGGGTTGGGGCCGCCTCTGCCACCTCGACTCGGTCTGCGACTCGCCGGCCCAACGCGAGGCTTACGGCAAGATGTTGTCGGAAGTCAGTGATTTTTATTCGTCACTTTCACTCAATGGCCGCCTTTGGTCGATGATCAAGACCGTGAGCGAAAGTCCGGAAATCGCGACACTTTCACTTGTCCAGCAGCGGTTCGTGCAAGAGACGGTGGCCGATTTCCGGAACTCGGGAGCCGATCTCCCCGCAGATCAAAAGAAGCGGGTGGCCGAGGTAGATGCGGAACTTTCGAAGTTGACGAAGGAATACTCTGAGCATGTCCTCGATTCGACCAACGCTTGGGAGTTGGTCATTACCGATGAGTTGAAACTCATAGGTCTCCCTGAATCGGCGATCGCGGGGGCCGCGGCAAATGCTCGAGCAAAGGGCCATGAGGCCCCTGCATGGCGGTTTACCCTCCAGTTCCCTTCGATGTACCCGCTCATGCAGCACTTGCATGATGATGGGATCCGCCGACAAGTTTGGGAGGCGTCCTCGCAAGTTGGAGCGGTCGGTGAGTTTGATAACACCACACTGGTTTGGCAGATCCTCACGCTCCGCCAAGAGAAAGCAGCAATCCTTGGGCACAAGCATTTTGCCGATCTAACACTTCTGCGGCGGATGGCAAGAAATGGCGAAACGGCGGTCGGCTTTGTGAACGACCTCCATGAGCGGATTCGCCCCACTTTCATCGCCGAGCACAAGCAATTGGCCCAGTATAAAGCGGCCAAATCGGGCCAGCCGATCGGTGCGCTCGAACCATGGGAGGTCGCCTACTGGGCGGAACGGCAACGCAAGGAAAACTACGACTTTGACGAGGAGGTGCTGCGGCCATTTTTTCCGGTCGATGGTGTAATGGCTGGGATGTTTGAGATCGCCTCGCGGCTCTTCGGTATCACGATTCGCCAGTTAGAAACGGTCTTTCGTGCGCCGAGCGCGGGGGGTGATGCAGAACTGTTAGGCGATGATCTCCGTGTCGAAGTCTGGCATCCAGAATGTTCGGTTTACGAAATTCATGACGCGAAAACTGCGGCACATCTTGGATCATTTTATGCCGACTGGCACCCACGCGAGTCGAAGCGTGGAGGTGCATGGATGAATTCGCTTCACACCGGCGGAGTTGGTGAACCGCATCTCGGCATCATCATCGGCAACATGAGTCCGCCTGTCGATGGAAGGACGGCCCAGCTGACCCACAGTGAGGTCGAAACGATTTTCCATGAGTTCGGACATCTGCTCCACGGCATGCTGAGTCAGGTTGAGGTGAAGTCGTTGTCAGGCACCAACGTGCCATGGGACTTTGTCGAGCTTCCTTCACAAATCATGGAGAATTTCTGTTGGGATCGCGAATCGCTCGATCTATTTGCCCGGCATCACGAATCCGGCGAGCCGATACCAGAAGATCTTTTTATGAAAATGATTGCAGCTAAAAATTATCTAAGTGCTTCTGCATTCATGCGCCAACTTGCGTTTGGCAAGCTCGATCTTGAGTTGCACAGCCACCTATCAGATTTTGTTGGGAAGGATCTCGATGCCATCGACCGCGAGGTGCTTGCCGATTATTTGGCACCGCTGAATACCTCAACGCCCTCGATGATGCGCCGCTTCAACCATCTCTTCAGTAGCCCGACGGGTTATGCGGCTGGCTATTATTCCTACAAGTGGGCTGAGGTGCTTGATGCCGATGCGTTCACGCGTTTTCAAAAAGAGGGTGTGTTGAATGCAGAGACAGGTCAGGCATTCCGCGAGCACATTCTCAGTAAGGGAAATTCTGCTGCGCCGGATGAACTTTACCGGCGCTTCATGGGCCGAGACCCTGAGCTTGAGCCGCTCCTCGTTCGTGCAGGACTCGCCGAGCCGGCATTGGCTTGACAGCTAATTGACTGTTTGAGACTGATTTAGAAAATTTGTTTCACCAACTGTTCCAACATGATTTCAGAAAAAGTATTCATCGCCATCGATTTGGGTGCTGGCAGCGGCCGTGTGATCGCCGCCAAGACCGACTTTTCAACCATCGAACTAGAGGAAGTGCATCGATTTGACAATCCCGGAACTGATTTGCCGGGCGGATCGTTCTGGAATGTGATCGGCCTTTATCGGGAAATTCTAACAGGCTTGCGCCGCGCGGTCGAACAACATGGATCGAAGATTGTATCGATCGGGATCGATACGTGGGGTTGTGATTTTGGCTTGGTTGATGCGAATGGAGAGCTGTTAGGAATGCCGCACCAATACCGGGATCCACGTTTCGAGGGGATGGACGCGGTGATGCACGCAGCGATGCCGGAAGCGGAGATCTATTCACACACGGGGATCAAGACCAATTTTTACAATTCCTCGCTTCATCTCATGGCAGAGGCGCGCAAGCAGAGCCCCACGCTGCTGCATGCGGAAAATCTTTTGTTTGTGCCGGATCTGTTAGCCTATTGGCTCACGGGTGTGCAGGCCGTCGAGCGCACGGTGGCATCGACCTCCCAGTTGTTGGATCCGCGTACTGGCGACTGGGCGTGGGAGGTGATTGATGCGTTAGGTTTGCCACGCAAGATTTTCGGTGCCGTGGTCGCGCCGGGAACGGTGCTTGGCTCCATCCGTGACGAAGTGGCAAGTTTTATCGGGCAAGCGGGTATTCCCGTGGTGGCGACGGCCTGTCACGACACGGCCTCCGCGGTTGCTGGCATCCCGATGGATGGCAGCAGCCTTTGGCTTTCATCAGGGACGTGGTCGATCATGGGTGTGGAAACCTCAGAGGCAATCACCTCAGCAGACGCTCATGCGTACGGGTTTTGCAACGAGCTGGGTGTTTCGGACAGCGTACGTTTTTTGAAAAACATCAGTGGCCTGTGGCTGGTTCAAGAGTGCAAGCGTCAGTGGGATCTCGAGGGTGATCCGCTCGGGTACGGCGAAATGGCGACACTTGCGAATCAAGCCACACCGTTTTCCGCCTTCATTGATCCCGATGATTCCTGCTTTGCAAGCCCTGGCGACATGCCAGAGAAAATCCGTGCGTTTTGCGCGAGGTCTGGCCAATCGGTGCCTGATGACAAGGGGCAGATCCTGCGGGTGGTCACCGAGTCACTTGCCCTCAAGTACCGCGTGGTTTACGAGAACATTCGTAAGCTCACGGGGCTCGATTTTAAGTGCTTGAACGCCGGCGGTGGAGGAATCCAAAACGCGCTACTCAGCCAAGCGACGGCAGACGCTCTCGGAATTGAAATCGTCTGCGGTCCTGTGGAGGCGACGTCCTGCGGAAATGTGATCACTCAGATGATCGGCACGGGACACCTAACAAACTTGGAGGCGGGCCGGGACCTAATTCGCCGCTCGTTTGAGCGCAGCGTCTTCACTCCCGGGGATTCGTTAGCCTGGGATGATGCATTCACTCGATTCAAGGCGATCTTGACCCTGGGCTGACGGGTCAAACGCCTGGCGGTGGTCTGGTTTATGCTCGATGGAGCGATCTAAACAAATCTCAGTTTTGATTCGACATCATGGTGCAAAATCATGCAATTATTTGACAGGTGATTCTTCGTGGGTTGCCCAAGGTCCATGAATTCCATTCTGCCTCAGCAAGAGCCCATCGCAAGTTTGCGATTAGGATTAATGCGATGGAGAGCACGGTTCGATTATCGAGTTCCTAATTCAAGTCCATGTCCACATCGGCAATATCCGTTATGAAATTGCTCATCGCGCGCCCGAGCGGTTGTGCATTGGTTGCGGCGCTAGTCATGATCGTTGGCGGGGTGCTCTGGATCACTGGTGGGGAGGCGCGGTCTGGCATCGTGCAGGTGGGAGCTGGGAGTTACTCGACGACTCTGCCGGACGGTTGCAATCCATTACCGGAAAAAATTTATCGTACGCAAGCTGCCAAGGGACCCACGGTGACAGGGCAGTGGTGGAGCTCCTTGCTGTGGCAAGAATACTCGAACAACATGTTCCCCCATCCTCTGGCGATGGTCTGCACGCCGGAGGGATTGGCGATCACTTACCCAGGTGCGGCTGTAGTGGGTTCCCAGTCGGCCATCATGGGTGACGGTGTAACCAAAAATGGAGACCTGAAGATTGGGCATTCGGTAGCATCAAGTTTCAAACAAGCAGAGTGTGACGGATATTCTGATTGGTTTGTCACGGCTGCATTCGACGATGGCAAGGCTTCGCTCAAAACTTCATTTGGACACGGTAGTCCATTTGTCTACTGCATTTACCGTAGCGGAAATCCAGTGGTAACGTTCGATGGGCATCCGCAGATTTGGGCAGGCACTGCGAAGGATGCCGTCCTTGGTGTCACCATCAAGGGCCATCATTACGGATTGTTCGGTGCGTCGGGCTCATCCTGGACGGGCATGGACGGTGCCATTTTAACCAATCAGGCTGGGGGGAAACCATACTTTTCGATCGCCTTACTACCCGACAACCGATTGGAAACACTCGCCTTATTCAAGCGCTATGCTTACAGCCACGTCATCGACACGCGGGTCGATTACCAAGTGATCCCAGGCAAGGTGAAAGCGGTGTATGAACTCAAAACCAAGGTGTGGGAAGGCAGCGAAAGTGACACGATCTACTCGCTTTATCCACATCAGTGGAAATACACTACTTCAGAATTAACGAATATGACCTACGGCTCCGTCCGCGGTGTCATGAAAGTCGCGTGCGGTGTCGGATTTGTTACGGAGGTCCCGATTCAAGGCGTGCTTCCGATGCTTCCCGCTGAGGGGATCAAAGACCGGGCAACCCTGTTAGGCTATTTGAGAGCGGAGGCGAATGTCCCAAGCCCCGACTACGCAGATACGTATTGGGAAGGAAAGCACCTTGGCCGCCTTGCTACCTTGAGTGGAATCGCGGAGGCGGCCGGAGAGCCTGATCTCCAAAAAATTTTTATTCAGCAGATCAAGCAGCGGTTAGAAAATTGGTTCACCGCATCTCCTGGAGAGACCGCGCCCTTGTTTTTTTACAACGCGAACTGGGGAGCATTGGTAGGTAGTAAGTCATCTTTTGGCAGTGATAGACCATTGAATGATCATCATTTTCACTATGGGTATTTCATCCGTGCAGCAGCAGAAGTGGCAAGGGTGGATCCGGCATGGGCGAAGAAATGGGAGCCGATGGTCCTGATGGTCATCCGCGATATTGCCTCGCCGAGCCGCACGGACCCAATGTTTCCCTACATCCGTTGTTTCGATAAATACGCAGGGCATTCGTGGGCGTCGGGCGATGCTAACTTCGCCGATGGAAACAACCAGGAGTCATCGTCTGAATCATTGAACGCGTGGTATGGACTCATGATGTGGGGCGAGGCAACTTCAAATCCAGAAGTGCGTGATGCCGGTTTGTTCCTCTTCAATACGGAAAGAACGGCGGTAGAGGAGTACTGGTTCGATGTGTCTGGTACAAACTATCCGAAGGATTTCCCGAACGTGGCGCTGGGCATGATTTGGGGCGGCAAAGGTGCCTTTGGGACTTGGTTCTCCAATGACATTGACTGCATCCATGGGATCAACTGGCTGCCATTCACGCCCGCTTCAATTTACATGGGACGCAATCCAGCTTATGTGAAAAAGAACTATGAACGCATCACCGCACGGCGCCCTAGGGGGAAAGATTTCAACACGGGATGGGGCGATTTGGTGGTGATGTTCAATGCGCTCAATGATCCGGCGAGTTCAGCAGCCTACCTCGATGCGCATCCTCACTGCCTCATTGAAGGCGGCAATACCTATGCCTTCATGTATCATTGGATCCACACGCTCGATCAATTGGGAATCAACGATACAGGCGTGGTCGCGGACTATCCATTTTCGAATGTCTTCCAAAAAGATGGTAGGAAAACGTATGCGGTTTATAACTATGGCCCAAGCCCGCTAACGGTTCATTTTTCCGATGGCTGGAATTTGCTGGCAAAGCCAAAGTCTCTCACCGTCAACCGATCTGACCGCTAAAGTCATGCCGCGACGTTATACCAAGAAGGTTCTGAATGGATTTGAGATCCACACGCTTGCCAACGATCGGATCGCCCTCTCGATGGTTCCTGAGCTTGGGGGGCGGCTGGTCTCATTGAAAGATCGAGCAACTGGTCGTGAGTGGTTAGATGGTTGGTCGCCAGCAGCCAAACGCCGGCTTTGGCATCCGACGGACCCTCAGGATTACGAAACTGGGCCTGGCGCGGGTATCGATGAGTGCCTGCCCACGGTGCTTGCTTGCAAAGTGAAGCGCAAGGCATTGGGTGACCATGGCGAGCTTTGGAACCGGGCCCCAGCATTCGACCAGGAGCTCGCCAGCAAGGGGGTGTTGGTCTGCAGTTGGAATCTAACATCCCTACCTCTGAACTTCGAACGCCGCGTTTCAATTGCAAAAAATCAAGTTCGTTTTGACTACCGCATCGAGAACCGTGCGGATGTCGCGACTCCATTTCTTTGGGCCTGGCATCCGCTCTTTTCATGGAAACCAGGTGATAAAATTTGCCCTGCAAAGTCGATTCAGACCTGTCTAACCCCTGGCGGTGAGGTGATGCCATGGCCACTCGATTCGATGGGGAATGATCTATCCAAGGCTCGATTTGTGAAAGGCGCGACGCCTGCAGCCAAAATATTTCTTGGGCCACTGGGAAAGGGTCGAGTCGCGATTCGTGCAAAAAATGGTTCAAGCCTTGAGCTTTCGTGGCCAGCAAGCCTGTTCCCATACGCAGGAGTTTGGATCACACGAGGTTTTTGGAAGGGCCTGCATCATTGGGCAATCGAGCCGACGAACGCAGCGGTTGACTGTCTGTCGGACGTTGCGGTCACCGATGCCCCCGCGCCTTGCTTGCTGGCAGCCAGAGAGGTGCGCCACTGGTCTTTGTCCATCAGGATGGCAACCAACGAGCAATGACCCGCCCTAATAACTCATTAGCGCGCATTGAACTTCTGCGCGAGCCATTGCTCGAGCAGTTGTGGCCATGCGGCGAGATCGCCCCTACCTTTTAGGCCGTAGCCGTGACCACCTGCCTCAAAAAGATGGAGTGAAAGAGGCACGCCTTGTTTTTTGCACGCGGTCGCGAACTCAAGACTGTTACGGCAGTCGATGGGGTCGTCGGCGGTGGTGATGAGAAACACGGGAGGGGTGTCCTTGGTCACTGCCTTGTCGGTTGAGTATTTCTCAACGGTGGCATCATCTGGGTCTTCGCCTAACAGATTCAGTCGCGATCCCTTGTGGCTCAAGGCGGCACTCATCGAAATCACTGGATAGATGAGAATCGCGAAATCGGGTTTGCAGCTTTCGTGATCGATTGCATCGCCGCCTTCTTCTTTGAAGGAGTCGGCAAAGCGGGTGGCGCACAGGCTCGCAAGGTGACCGCCTGCTGATGAGCCCATCACGCCAATTTTGTTAGGGGCGATTCCCCATTCGTTTGCATGCGCCCGTATGGTGCGAATCGCGCGGCGGGCGTCGAGGAATGGCACGGGGAATTGATACTCGTGGCTTGGGTCTTGGCTCACGCGGTATTTCACGACGATGCCAGCGATACCGCGTTCGACTAACCACTTTGCGTAGTCGTGTCCTTCATGATCTGCTGCGAGGAGACCGTATCCTCCGCCTTGAAAAATGAGCGCGGCGACACCAGTTGATTTCGATTTATCGGGGAGGTAGGCCTGAAACTGTGGGAGTTCGATGTCACTGATGCGGCCTTTTTCTCCGAGAGTTTCGGTTCCTGCAGGTTGGAGCTTGGCGCCGGGTGCCTCGTGAGGCCAGAGGTTGACCCACTGCGAGTTTGCAATGGAGATGACGCTGAGGAAAACAAGTGTGTGGCGTTTTATGGGTTTTGCGTGGGTGATGGTAGAAATGAAAAATCAGTTGGCGACTTTGATGCGGGCGGGAACATCCTTGATCTGGATGCCGGCCTTGGTGAGAGATTCCCAGACTTTGAGAAGTCGCTCCAATGGGATGTTGCGATCGGCTTCCAATTCTAACTTACGGTTAGGATTTTGTTTCTGATAGGCCTTCAAATACGACTCTAAAAGACCTTCCGGAACTTGTAGGGAGTCGAGGGTGATGTTGCCCAGTGCGTCGAGGGTGATTTTTGACCGAGGTTCGAAGACTTGGTTCGACGGAATGTCGCGTACTGTTGGCAACTCGATGTGCAGTACGTCTCGGGGTTTTTTAAATGCGGTCGAGACAATGAAGAACACCAGCAAAACGAAGAGAATGTCGATCATCGGGATGACCGCCACCTGGCTGCGGGTGGTTTTGGGACGGTGAAATTTCACGAAGAATCAGGGTTGATGATTTGGAGTTTCGCAGGCGGATGCGAGGTTCGTTAGAAGAGATTCTAACCGGGCGGTGAGCATTTCGATGCGGCGAACAAAAAATCCGTGGGCGATAACGCAGGGCACCGCGATGGCCAGGCCGACGATGGTGGTGGTGAGTGCCTCGGCGATGCCGCGAGCGATCGCGAGGTGGTCGGAGTTGTCACCGAGTCCTTGGAAGATCCGGACGAGCCCGGATGCAGTTCCTAGCAATCCGAGCAATGGGGCGATGGTGATGACTGTGTCGAGCACTGCGATTCCCGCATGCAGATGGATGGTTTCCTCTCTGGCGGCCGACTCGACCGCATGGGTGATTTCGCTACGAGGTTTCCCGCGGTGTTTGATGACCACCGCCGAGAGTCGAGCAAGCGCACTTGCGCCGTTTTCGAATTCTTTGATCACGGGTTGTTCTCGGTGTGCGGCGAGGAGTTCTGGGAAATGGGCCACATCACGAGCAAGGGATGTTGGGATGACCCGTCGGTTAGTGAGGGAAAGGAATTTAAAGAGGATCGCCATCATTCCGGCCACCGAGGTGAGGCCGAGTGGGATCATGAAGACGCCGCCCTTGGAGAGAAACTCCCAGACGAGATTAATACCGAGAAAATGAGTCATGGAGAGGATGGGGTTGAGGAGTTCGTTCATGGATATTGGTTAGAAATAGAAGTTAAAGATTAGTTCAAGAGGTTCGTTCGTAAAATCCTTTTTCAAAGCGGCAGGCATCGCGGGGATCGCGGCATCTCGGATGGCATTCAGAGTGAAGCCTTTTTGGACCTCGCCCGTTTCCATGTTTCCGACGAACTGAACCGTGCGAACCTTACCGCTGGTCTCGACGAAGAATCGAACGGTTAGAAACCCTGGGGTAATGAAATCTCGGTGTCGCACGCAGTTGCGCTGCCATTCTTGTTCGACGGCGCGACTGATAACGGCTTGGTAGCGGCCGAGCGGCGAATCGGCCACATCCAGTGCGCTGCGCCCTGTGCGTGAGATCGATCCGATGATCGCGGTTTTGCGTTGGTTGCCCCGGAAGCCTGGAGTGGCGCTTGGGGTGGAGGTTTTGGCTTGTGGGGATTCTTGGGGTGGAGTGGCTATTTTCTCCTCCTTCGGCGCCTGGGTGCGAGCGGCTGCGGGCGTCTCGGTTTTAGCAAACTCAAGGGGCGTAGGGACATCGACGGGGTAAGGGCCGTCCAAGAGGCGCTCGTGCGTGGGTGGCGGGGATTGAGCCTCTGCTGCGCCACTGATTTTGTCAGGCTCGCTGGATTTGATCGGCTGGGCCACGTTTGATTCTGCAGGGTCTTGAGGAGCTGGGGTGGCGGGTGCTATCGGTGGTTCCTGCGTTGCGGCATCGTTAAGTGGGCCGTCACGATAGGTGCTCTCGGTGGTTTCAAGATCATCGGAACCCCGGGGTTTGGCGCCTGCTTGCGAGGGTAACTCGGGAGCCTCGGCATCAGGCTGGCGGTCGCTTGTAGCTCGCGTGCTCCGCTCGCCCAGAAATTTTGGTTTCTCGGGGGCTGTGGCGGTTTGGCTCTCATTCGTCCGTGCAAACCTCGGTTGGGTGGTTGGAGAGACCTGTGGACCTTGGGCGGGGGCGGGCGTTGACGGGGCGGGCACGATCATGTCTGGGAAAATCGTGATCGAGGTCTCTGCGGGTGGGGGCACGGCGACCTGCTGGAGTCGCTGAAATTTGGCGGATTGCAGAGATCCCAACCCTGCTGCGATCAAGGCGATGGCGTTGACAAGCAGCGACAACCCAAGGGCGACTGCCCAAAGACGCCGATCTTCCCTGCTTGGGGATGTGGTGAACGATTGCGTGGCCAACGGCGGAGACTCACCCGAAATTGGGAGGGAAGCAATCTGGGAAATGGCAGGCCAGCAGGTTCGTCCCGCAGGCGGCACCGGTAGCTTTCTGAAATCGCTTCGTTCAGAATAGCCGATTTGTCCTAAAATCTGCTATTTTCTGTCAGGAAAATTTTCGGTGTCATCAAACTTGGCGAAAATTTCGCAGTTTTTGATTGATTCACTACCATTCAACTGCAATGTTTCGGCAGTTGACCCCAATTTTATGAGTAAAAATCGAATGGATGGAGCCCAAGCACTGATCAAGACACTCGATGATCTTGGCATCGAATACATCTTTGGATATTCTGGAGGCGCTGCCATCCCGATTTTTGACGCGCTTGAGACCGTCAAAACCAAAATGAAATTCATTCTCGTGCGTCACGAGCAGGGAGCCGTGCACATGGCAGACGGCTATGCCCGCGCGACAGGTCGCCCTGCGGCCGTGTTGGTCACTTCTGGCCCAGGTGCTGGAAATACCGTGACGGGCTTGATGACCGCCATGATGGATTCCGTGCCGATGTTGGTGATCAGTGGTCAGACCGTGACATGGATGCTCGGCAAGGATGCCTTCCAAGAGGCGGACATTTTCGGCATCACCATTCCGGTGGTGAAGCACAATTACCTCGTCAAGGATACGAACGCACTGCCGCGCATCGCTCGTGAAGCGTATCACATCGCGACCACCGGCCGCCCGGGTCCCGTTCTGATCGATGTGCCCAAGGACATTTCTCAAGGCCCCTTCAGCGGCGAGATGAATCCGCCATTCAATTTGCCCGGTTACGATCCGTCGAGCGGACTCACCATTTGCCCAAAAGCGGTGAAACAAGCGACGGACTTGATCGCCAAGGCCAAGCGCCCGGTGATTCTTGCGGGCCAAGGCTGCATGATTGCCCGAGCCGACAAGGAGCTCATGCACCTTGCAGAGACCCTCAATTGCCCCGTAACGACCACGCTGCTTGGTAAAGGCGTTTTCCCGGAAACCCACCCTCTTGCGCTTGGAATGCTCGGCATGCACGGCACGGCCTATGCGAACAAGGCCATGGTCGAGTGCGATTTACTCATCAATGTTGGATCCCGATTTGATGACCGGATCATCGGTCAGCCCTCGAAATTCTGCGCCACCGCCAATATCATCCACATCGACATCGATCCTGCCGAAATGTGTAAAATGGTGCGGCCAGACGTGCAAATCGTCGGAGATGCCAAGGCCGCTCTTACGGAGATCAATGAAAAGATCGGCCCGCTCGAGACCAGCGACTGGCTCGCGAAGCTTGATGGCTACAAGAAAAAGTTCCCGCTTCAGTACAAAAAGCAGGGCGGACTGCGCATGCAACAAGTGATCGATGAGCTCTACCAGCTGACCGAAGGAAAGGCGATCGTTTCAACCGACGTCGGCCAGCACCAGATGTGGGCGGCTCAGTTTTACAAGAACCATGAGTCGTTCCATTGGCTCTCATCCGGTGGTGCGGGTACGATGGGCTTTGGTTTTCCGGCAGCGATTGGTGCCCAGCTTGCTTGCCCAGACAAGATGGTGATCTCGATCTCTGGCGACGGAGGATTCCAAATGACCTTGTTCGAACTTGCCACCGCGCAGATCCACAAACTGCCGATCAAGATCGTGGTGCTCAACAACCACTACCTCGGCATGGTGCGCCAGTGGCAGGAGTTGTTCTACGAGGACCGGACATCTGGCGTGGACCTTATCGGTAACCCTGATTTCTGCAAACTCGCCGCAGCGTATGGTATCCCATCGGTTCACATCAAACGACCTGCCGATGTCACGAAACAGCTGGAAAAAGCCCTCGCCTACAACGATGGCCCTATCCTCATTCATGCGGAGTGCGTCAAAACCGACAATGTGTTCCCGATGATCCCCGCGGGCGCAGCCCTTGAAGACATGATCACGGAAGCACCGAAAACCAAGATGGCGAAACCCGTCGGTTCCACGTGATCTGTTCGAATCCACGACGCTTCCAACCCAGACCTCAGCACTCACTCTCTCGATCTCATGCCCCAGACCATCGTCACCACTGACACTCCCGTCGCCGCCCCAGCAGTCTCGCGCGGCCCTTCTCACACGCTCTCGGTTCTCGTGAGCAATGAACCAGGCGTCCTCATGCGGATCTGCCAAGTCTTCTCACGCCGCGGCTTCAACATCGATTCACTCGTTGTCTCCGAGGGACGAAATGCGAATTTCTCCCGCATGACCATCGGCATCTCCGGTGACCCTGAGGGGCTCTCACAGATCATCATGCAGGTCGGCAAGCTCATCGATGTCATTCATTGCTCGGAGCATACCTTCGATGATTCGGTGACGAAGGAGATGGTGCTCATCAAGATTCGCTGCTCACCCACCGAGTGCTCGCAAGCGCTGCAAATCGCCGAACATTTTTCCGGAAAAACCGTCGATCTCACGCCTACATCGATGATCATCATGCTTTTTGGCGACAGCCTGAAAATCGATGCGGCGATCACGATGTTCTCGCAGTTCAACATCATTGAAACGGTTCGCACCGGCAAGGTCGTCATGGCCCGCGGGGAACAACCGACCTAACCGAAAATCCGCCCAGCGGACGCCCATTCACCCCAAGCAATCTCCAGCACCTAACGGGGGATCTGCTTGGGGTTTTTGGTGCCATGGACTTAAACTTGGGCAAAAGAGAGCGATCGGAAACTTTCTTGCAGGAAAAATCAGAAAATAAAAATTAGTTAACAACCTCTATATCAATGACTTATTTTGAGCCTAAAGGCTTTTTCAGTCTCGTGTTGCACTAAGTTGCATAAATTTTCTGGACAGATTGGATTTAGGCATCATCGTTCTCAACAGTCTTCACGTGAAACTCATATTCACGGCTCATGCCTCCTCAGGGGGAGGTGTGATTTTCATGAACCATTACAAAATCAAAAACCCAAATGAAAACTGTCTCAAAATCCTTAATCTCATGCCTCACCACCGCCATCCTCGGACTGAGCGGCGCATCACAAGCCACCATCGTTACGGTCGATAGCAATCTGTCAAATGGTTACATGGTGGTCTTCGGCCTCGATGGATCTGGTGGCCCAGACTATACTGATTATAAATTCGCCGACGGGTGGGGAGTCGCAGATGTGAAATCAACGGTAGATACTTCAAGTGTGGTTTTGGAGGCTAACTACAACTGTTACGCGAATAATCCTGGCGATGGCTATTGGCGCAGTGAAGGCGGAGCTGGAGCGGCTGGAAACAAATGGATGGTCGGTTCGACCTATGTGAATGTCCCTGAGTCGGCATTTACGGATCATAGTTGCAATTTCAAAGCATCGATCTCCAACTACACTTTTGGTACGGGCTACACGGTGAGAGCGTTCATCAAAGGATTTGCGAGTGATTATTCATACAACTACCAACTCTTTTCAGATCCTCTCACCGCAGGTTCTGCGATTAATTTGACTTTTGACACCACTGACTGGGGGCACATCCAATATGGTTTTGAGGTTCAGGGCGTCAACGCGAACCCAGCAAATTCTCCAGGGTCGGCAACTGTGAACGCCAACGTGGTCGTGCCAACCGTCTATGGGATTCCGAATTCAGGATTTGAGACCGCAGATGGCGCGCAATGGGCAACTAATCAAGCGAATGGCCACACTTTCAGCTACCCCACAAGCGGTGGAAATCCAGGTGGCTATGCGGTGATCGATGGATCCAACGCGTGGGAAACCTGGTACGCGGTCTTTGTGGCGAACAGCGGCAAACAACTCTCGCTTGAATCCTTGAATCTAACGGCCGGTCAGAAATGCACGTTCGCACTCGACATGAAACTCCTCTCTGGTGCCAACATCGGTGGGCTTAAAGTTGAATTTTATCCAGATCTTGGAGACACTGGAAACATGTACCCAGCGCTTACGGGCGATGGTAGCCAGTGGGCCACTTATTCATTTCCTGTGACCATCCCAGCGGGGACTACGGGCATCAAGCTTGTGCCACTTTGGGGTCCCAATTCGTCCGTCGCATTCGACAACATGCGTTTGGCGGGACCCATCGCAGCTAACATTACTACCAGTGGCTCCAACGCTGTGGTGAGCTGGCCATCGGCTACTGGCCGGACTTATCAAGTTCAAAAGTCCACTAACCTTGTGGACTGGAGTAATCTTGGTTCGGCGGTTACGGGCGATGGCTCCACCCAGTCGACGACCGATTCAATGGGTGCGACTAAGGCATTCTTTAAGGTCATCGAGACGACCCCAGCAAATCAATAAATGGCTCACCAATCGGCGGTCGGTGCACCACCGGCCGCCTTTTTTTTCTCCACATCTAACAGATTTAAGCTCGCGCCTCCATCGTGAATCCATGCCTCCTGAAGTGCTAGAAAATAGGCTTGAACCTCGCCATGGAAGCACGAAGGCCATAGGAAAACTATCGGATCGCATTCTCTGGTTGCCGCTGAAGCCCATCTTAATTTTGTTAGGTTTTGCTCTAACGGAGTCCGTTAGAGCACAAACCCTCCCTGCCTATACCTTGTGCTGGGCAGATGAATTCAATCAGACGGATGGCAGCACGCCGGATGCTCAAAAGTGGGGATATGACACGGGTGCCTCGGGTTGGGGAAATGGTGAGCTTCAAAATTATACCACTCGTGTAGAAAATGCGCGGATTGAGGCTGGGCAATTGGTGATTGAGGCTCGCAAAGAAAACTACGCGGGAAGCAATTACACCTCCGCACGCTTGTTGACGAAGAACAAGGCTTCGTGGACCTATGGGCGCATGGAAGCACGGATGAAACTTCCGAGAGGCCAAGGAATCTGGCCAGCATTTTGGATGCTTGGCTCGGACATCGATGTCGTGGGTTGGCCGAGTTGTGGGGAGATCGACATCATGGAGAACATTGGTGCACTTCCCTCGACGGTTTATGGGACGGTCCATGGCCCTGGTTACTCGGGTAGCGGGGGAATTGGCGGGAGTTTCACCCTATCCAGCGGAGCGCTCGCCGACGATTTTCACGTCTTTGCGATTGAGTGGGAATCGAACGAAATCCGCTGGCTTATCGACAACCAGCTCTATTTTACGGTCCGACCGTCCGACCTTCAGAGTGGAAGAGTCTGGGTGTTCAATAAGCCGCACCATCTGCTGCTCAATCTAGCAGTCGGAGGCGCGTGGCCGGGCTATCCGAATGCGTCCACGACATTTCCCCAACGCATGACGGTCGACTATGTGCGGGTCTATCAGCGATCAGGATTTGTCCCTGTGGTCCCGCAGTTTGTGACGGTGACACCCGTAGAAAATTGGATAGGGTACATGCATGTGTCGAACCGTCCTCAAGATGGCGGGGCTTATCAATTTGGCACAACTTGGTCGACGGCCGATCTCAGTGCGAGCTTTTCGGGTGCGAACCTGATCCTGAAACCTAACAGTATCAGCGATCCTGCGACTTACTGGTATGTGGGTGGCGGCGGCCCAGGGCGAGCAGGCAATAAGATCATGGATGCCAACATGTATGTCGAGAAAACCAATAACCTCTCCGGGAAGACCGTGGTCTTTAAGGGCAATGTGCTTTCAAACACACTGACTGGAGCGCACCATTCATTCGCATTCATCAAAGACTTCGCGCCAGACTATTCCTCAAGCGTTTCGGTGCAGGTCCCTCTAACAAACGGCGTCTTTAAGTTGATTCTCGACACGCTCCCTGGCGTGGGGCGTCACGTGCAGTATGGATTCGAGACGTTTGGGGTGAATGTGTGGGCGTCTGATTCCGCAGTGTTCGGGTCGGTTCAGATCGGCGCAGCGGAGGATGACCTCTATGAACGGTGGATCAGAGGATTTGAGATGAGTTCAATTCCGGCACCCGACCTTAGTGCCCGTGGCGATCCTGACGGAGATGGGCAGAGTAATCTGTTAGAGTATGCGATCAATGACAACCCAGCCCGCGCGTCGATTTCAGGGAAAATGAGGTCGCAGATCCGGATGATCGATGGTGCAAGGTGTTTTGAATTGACGCTGCCCGTGCGGGATGGGGCGGTTTTCAGTGGGTCGCCGGCGAAATCGGCAGTTGCAGGCCAGCTGGGTTACACGGTGGAAGGTTCTAGTGAATTGAAGGTCTTTGATCGAGAAGTGACTGAATTATCGCCTCTCACGGAAGGGCTGCCTGCA
>JARWZU010000053.1 GCA_029866215.1 Akkermansiaceae bacterium | reverse complement strand
GAGGCCCAACAGCGACAAGCCGAGCAAGCGCGTGCCGCCCGTGAAGAAGCGATGCAGCAGCAGCGTGAGGAGGCCCAACAGCGACAAGCCGAGCAAGCGCGTGCCGCCCGAGAAGAAGCGATGCAGCAGCAGCGCGAGGAGGCTCAACAACGACAGGCTGAGCAAGTCCGTGCTGCCCGAGAAGAAGCGATGCAGCAACAACGTGAGGAGGACCGGCAACGTCAACAGGAAGCGATGCAGCAGCAGCGCGAGGAGGCTCAACAACGACAAGCTGAGCAAGTCCGTGCTGCCCGAGAAGAAGCGATGCAGCAACAACGTGAGGAGGCCAGGCAACGTCAACAGGAAGCGATCCAACAGCAGCGCGAGGAAGCACAACAACGCCAAGCGGAGCAACTCAGGCTGCGTCAGCAAGACGGGCAGCAGGGACCCGGAAACTAGTGTTAGTCATGCATGTGGGTCTCGGTAGAATGTTTCTCATCTCGGTCACACCTGGCACGGCGGTGTGCTAGGTAGAGGAGAGTGGCGATGACAATCGCGAATGGCGGCACCTGCCATGTCAAAGCGCTGCGCAGCGCGGAGGCTGCGGGTTGGTCCCCAAAGGATAAAAGCAAACAAGAAAATGCTAGACTGAAGAGCCCATAGCCCAGATTGAACGCTAACCCTTTGACCGATAGGACCGTCGCGCGTCTTGACGAGTCGGTCGCTGCGTGAAGCGCGCGGCTGAGAGTGAATCCCAAGTAGTTCAGAGTCGTCATGAGAAACAGGGCTGGGATCAACCCATAAAGTCGCCAAGCTGGAATCAATGCAGTGAGTCCGATCAGTGCGAACCCTGTGGCGATTGCTAGGTTCGTTAGGATGCTGAAGCGGTGGTTGAGCTTTTTTGCTAGGGTCGGTACGAACCAGCCGAGGCCACCGATCATGGCACCGATGAGTCCGAAGGTCCAGTCAGGCAGATAAATGATCCGGAAGTAACTGCTATCGATCGTCGCAAAATTTCGAATTATCGAGTCGATGGTTAGGCCGATGATGATCCACGCGCCGATTTGAGGATGGCTGACGATCCAACGGATGGCCGAGCCGGTGAGTTGGATCGAGGACTTAATCGAGTTTCTATTAGAACCTGATCGTTCGCGGGGTGGTTCGTACATTCTCAGGGTCGCAGCAAGGCAGATGAAACTTTGGATGAGCACCATGGCGACGGGTAGGCGATGGGCGACGTCGACCGAAAGGTGGGTGGACTCTGGGAGGAGGCGGTTTACGGAGGTCGGGTCGTAGAGAAATCCTCCGAGGATCATCGTGATGACGTATCCCGTGGAGCGCCAGCGCATGGCCGTACTGAGTAGCTTATCCCACGATTCTTGACGATTGGACTCTGGTAGCGAGTCGTAAGCAAGTGCTTCATCTGCCCCGCTGGCACAGGCTTCGGATAGGCCTGAGAGGATTCGGTTCAAAACGCAAATCGCCATGAGTGTGGTGCCGCCGCCACGAGGTGCGAGCAGCAGGCACAGCATCTCTAACATCATGAGTGTCGATGCTGTAACAAGTAGTTTTTTGCGTCCAACGATGTCGGCGAGCGCCCCCGCTGGCACTTCAAAGAGGAAAATGGTCGCTGCCCAAACGAGATTCAGTAGGACGAACTGATCGAGCGTCAATCCGAGGTCGATGAATAGGACCGCGAGTATGGGGTAGTATGCTCTCGCATTGTAGAAGACCGTAAAGATGACGAATCGATGCGGGTTTCCGGCTAAACCTTTCATAGGCATTTCGTTGAAATCTTTGGCATGGTTCAATTTTTTTAAAAGGAATCGTTGAATCAGTGATTTTTGATACGAGCTTCGTGCTTTTCCAAAAGCGACCGCAACTCATCGACCAGCGCACCCTCGCCTGCATGCTCTAGCCGTTGCAATGCCGTTCGATTGAGGAAATCACGTCCCTTATGGGCTGAAGAGATCAAATCGATTTCAGCTAATAGCTTCGGACCTGTTCGTGTGTTGATCAAGGGGTAGAGTGGATAGGTTACCTCGCCGTTTTTCAAGATGACCTTTGCGCCGACCGCGCTGCAGTTTTTTTCCTGATAGATCTCGGTGATTGTGCGTGATTCGGGATCGTTACTTGATGCGACGATATCGTAGCCGACGTTTTGCAGAACTCTTGCATCGCTCTCCGGCGTAGTGAGTCGCAGAGTGATGGATAGAGCTCGTTTCATGTCATGGTGGTGGCAGAGGGAATTCCATGTATTCATCCACTTGCGCGCGTCTTCAATCGAGGGGCTTGGGCGGTTAGCGTTTGGTGTGATGGTAGTGCATTCTGCGAGTAGGATTTCCTGCCAGTGAGTGGCTAGGTTCTTGGTTTCGGTGGTCACCCAGTCTCGAATATCATTGGGAAATTCCTGAGTTGGCTCAAAGGTCCAGAGCCAGCCTGATGAGGATTTCTCGAACGAGAGAATTCTGGGTTCGAAGTGGGTTGGGTCGCGCGGTGAAAACCACTGGACCACTGCGGCTGCCGAGTTCTCGGAGGCATTCATGGCTAGGGGAATTGGGAGGTTAATCGCATCTGGCTGATGGATCGACCACCAGAGATGGGTTGCTTGGCTGCAGGTTTTTGTGGCATCCGCTGCTGATGCTTTGAGGTCGCAGAGGGGAAGCAATTTGCCAAGGTTTGGTTCTTGAATGGCGTCGAGCCATGAATGGTAAGCAAGCTCGGCCGTTGCTTGAGGCATGAGTGGGTTGTCATCAGCCCAGCGAGCAGGAAATGCGTGAGTCATCTTTTGGTCTGTCTCATTCCCGGACTCAGTGAATTCGTCTTCATTCGATGGAAGCAAGTCGGTGGGTGGGTCGATCCTCCAAAGGTGATCATTGCCTTTTATTAGAACGCAATCCACTACCTCAACCTTCGGGAAATCGTCGGCGGATTGTGAGATACTCGCATCCAAGCATGCGATCGAAGCGGTGATTGGATCTGTGGATTCATCGAGATGGACGAGCGTTCGTAATACCTCGGGTGCGGTGAGGAGGTGCCACGTGTGGGTGGTTTTGGGAGATGACTGAATCGCAAGGCTCACCATCCGGATGCGATTGGCCCAATCGGCGGGGAGCGATGGGGAAAGGCCACCGAGACATCCGAGAATGGCAGGCAAGTCGCGGTTGGTACAGGCGGTCAGGAAGTGTCGCGCAAACTCGCGCGGGCTGAGCTGAATGAGTCGCTTGCGGTCGGTGGCTGCCTCGATTTTTTGCTGAAGGCGTGCTGCGATTTCGGAGCGAAGTTTTTCGGCGACGATGACCTGTTCCCGCAGCATCCAGATTTCGAGTGACTTGGTTCGTTTCTGGACTTTTAGCGTGTGATTGATGTTAGAATTTTCAAACGAGGCAGGTATGGGTGCGGCTTGCCAGGTGCCGTGATTCTTGATCAGTGCAACGGCGAAAACTTTTGCTCGGCTGGGATCGAGGGGGCAGTCAGGGTGAATGAGAACGGCTGCAATGTCATCGTCCACTCGGACAGCCGCAACTTGCAGTGGATCGTCACCGAGCTCGCGTTTTAGTTGGTGCCATCGAAGATGGATGACTTCTTTTTTGGCCTCGGTCGTTTGCCTGCTGATCTCGGTGGGCTCGCCAGCTGAGTTGTTGGATAGCTGCGGGAGTTGACGCAAGTTTTCGAGGAATGTGATCGCGCATCTGCCCGGATCGTCGATCGCCGAAAGTCCGACGACCACGGTGGATAGCCAAAGGATGAGGGACTTCACGAAGGAGATTCTGATCCGCTTTAGGGACCTGAGAAAGCCCAGAATTTTCCCATTTGCGCCGAATTTCTCCAAGTGTGGGGAATTATCAATTTCTCTGCCAGTTCCCTTGACGCCGCCCCCTCATTGGCAAGATGCTGTGTTTGCGATGAATGACACCACACGACCCTTTTCCAGTCCAATGCTCGACGGCCCAGACCGCGCACCCAGCCGTGCGATGCTTTATGCTGTCGGCTTTGAAAAAGAAGACTTTGCCAAACCACAGATCGGCATCGCATCGACATGGAGCCAAGTCACGCCTTGCAATGTCCACATTGATAAGTTGGCGATCGAATCCTCAAAGGGCGTGAATGCCGCAGGGGGAAAGGGAATTATTTTCAATACCATCACCATCTCGGATGGAATCTCGATGGGCACCGAAGGGATGAAATATTCACTGGTGTCTCGCGAGGTCATCGCGGATTCGATCGAAACGGTGGTCGGCTGTGAAGGCATGGATGGGTTCGTCGCAATCGGCGGATGCGATAAAAACATGCCGGGCTGCCTCATGGCCATGGCGCGGATGAATCGACCTTCGGTGTTTGTTTATGGCGGCACGATTCTTCCTGGTTGCGCTACGATCAAAGGTGAGAAAAAGGATCTCGATATCGTCTCGGTTTTCGAAGCAGTCGGCAAACACGCCAACGGTGAGTACACGGACGAAGAGCTCGAGATCGTCGAATCCCGTGCCATCCCTGGCGCTGGATCATGTGGTGGCATGTACACTGCAAACACCATGGCCAGTGCCATCGAGGCCCTTGGAATGTCGCTGCCTAACAGCTCCGCACAAAACGCGATTTCGGATGATAAAATGCGCGATTGTTTCGATGCGGGGGCTGCAGTGCTCAATCTCATTCGGTTAGGAATTCGTCCACGTGAGATCCTCACCCGCGAGGCGTTTGAGAATGCGATTACCGTGCTGATTGCGCTTGGTGGTTCGACGAATGCCGCGCTGCACATTCCGGCCATTGCTCATTCGGCGGGAATTGACATTACCATCGACGACTTTGAGCGTATCGGCAAAAGGGTTCCGGTTTTGGCGGACCTCAAGCCATCGGGTAAATTTGCCATGTCGGACCTCGTGGCGATTGGCGGGACCGTTCCCCTGATGAAAATTTTATTAGACGGTGGATTGCTGCATGGAGATTGCATGACGGTGACGGGACGCACCATGCGCGAGAACATCGAGAAGTTCTGCACACCCTATCCTGAAGGGCAGCAGATCATCCGACCGCTTAGCAACCCGATTAAGAAAGACAGTCATCTCCGGGTGCTTTATGGAAACTTGGCGGAAGGTGGTGCTGTCGCAAAGATTTCGGGTAAGGAAGGTGAGCTTTTCACCGGCAAGGCTCGCGTTTTCAATTCCGAGGACGAGGCGATGAAGGCGATTCTTGGAAAGTCGATCGTCAAGGGAGATGTCATTGTCATCCGCTTGGAAGGGCCAAAGGGAGGGCCTGGCATGCGCGAGATGTTAGGGCCTACCAGTGCGGTGATGGGAATGGGCTTGGGCAAGGACGTCGCATTGATCACCGATGGCAGGTTTTCGGGTGGAAGTCATGGATTCGTGGTGGGACACATCACTCCAGAAGCGTTTATGGGTGGGACGATTGGGCTGCTGGAGGAGGGTGATCTGATTACGATTGATGCCGTGACGAACCGCATCGATGTGAATCTTTCGCCAGAAGAAATTTCAAGGCGGAAAGCTGCATGGGTGCAGCCAGCGCCCCGTTACACGCATGGGGTTCTTGCCAAGTACGCCAAGTTGGTTTCCACCGCGAGCGAAGGAGCGGTGACCGACAAGTATCTTTGAAACTAGCCCTTGCGGGCGTGAAATCGGTTAGGCGAGTTTGAACTCGCCATCGTCGTCGATCCCATGCCAACCGAGTCGGTTGAATGCGCGGAAGATCGAGGTCACGGGTTCGCCCTCCTCCTCGTTCTCTGCGTGCTCGATGGTGGCGGTGCTGCTTAGACCATGATTGCATTCAATGCTGATCACCGTGTTGTAAGAATCAAGATAGATCCAGTCGCCCCAAGCCTTGGCTTCATGGCGCGGTGCGAAATGTTCTTTGCGCAGTGATATGAGAATTTCAGCGACGGTGCTTGGTGCTTCGGATTCTGGCAGGCGGATGAGTGTGTCCATGGGAGGTGATTGAGACTGGTGCTGGCGAGTTTAACCCGTGTGCAATAAGTTAAGGTGCCATGCTTGATGAGTCGAGGAAAGTTAGCAAATTCGAGCTGCAGAGTTGATGCGTGGTGGATTGCTTCGTGGCTCGACGAGTTGGCGACCTAACCCAAACTAATTGAATCATCAAAATCTCATGTAAATTAGATCTCCATCGTGTGAGCTGATTCACGCTATGAGAATAAAAATCTAGCAGGCCCTTAGGCGGGGATCAATGCGCCATCGGGTTCTCGCCGGAAGCTTCGCCAAGGCTAGCGAGGTTTTCAGGAAGGAACTTCTTGAAGCGAGTTTTGTCGATGGCCTTCATGTAGGCCTCTTCGGGGGAGATCATCCCTTCGCGGAGTTTCGACCAAATCGATTCATCCATGAACTGCATTCCTTCATTTTTGCCGCCGGTGATCACGTCGTAAAGTTTTTGAGTCGCACCTTCCCGGATGATGGCCGATACGGCTGGTGTTGCGAACATGATTTCGTGAACGGCGGTACGACCTGGTTTGTCTACGCGTTTGCAGAGTAGCTGTGCCACCACTCCACGCAGCGATGCGGCAAGCATGGTGCGGACTTGTGACTGCTGGTTGGCGGGGAAAACGTCAACGATCCGGTCGACGGTTTTGCGGGCGTTGTTCGTGTGGAGAGTCCCGAAGACCAGCAAGCCAGTTTCTGCTGCGGTTAGAGCAAGAGAGATCGTCTCAAGGTCGCGCATTTCTCCCACCAGCACGATGTCGGAGTCTTCACGAAGTGCGGCGCGGAGACCATCGGCAAACGACGGGGTTTGGATGGGGACCTCACGCTGAGTGATGATCGACCGCTTGTTGCGGTGGACAAATTCGATGGGTTCCTCAACGGTGATGATGTGCCGGTTGAAGTTGATGTTGATGTAATCTAATAGCGCTGCGAGCGTGGTGGATTTGCCAGAACCCGTGGGGCCTGTGACGAGTACAAGGCCGGACCGCATGTGGCCGAATTCCTTGACCGCTTCTGGCACCCCGAGGCTTTCGAGCGAGGCAATTTCGGTCGGGATCAAGCGAAAGACTGCAGCAAGACCGTTTTGTTGTTTGAGGTAGTTGCAGCGGAAGCGGGAATCCTCATCCATCTCGTAGGCGAAGTCGAGGTCGCCACCTTCGAGATAGTTGTTAAACGCCTTTGCATCACAAATTTCAGCGAGCAAGTTTTGAAAACTTTCACCCTGCAGGACCTCCTGATCGGGGATGGGAGTGACGGCACCGTGGACGCGGACCTTTGGAACTTGGCCTTCGGACAGGTGAAGGTCTGAGCCCTTGCAGCTGATGAGGTAACGGAAAAATGAATCAATCTTGGCCATTGGAAAATGATGAGAACGGAATGGAAAAATGCGCCCGATGGAACGGGTGGTGAATCGTCATTAAAGGATTAGGACTCGAAGAAGGCCTTCATCTGGTTTTTGTCATCGGAACGGAAGAGTGCCTCTTCGCGCGAGATGAGCCCTTTCGAGTAAAGCTGGCGAAGGGACTCGTCCATGGTGATCATACCCACGTTCTTTCCAGTCTGCATGACTCCTGGGAGCATGTACGTTTTGCCTTCGCGAATGCAGTTTGCGACGGCTGGTGTGTTTACGAGAAGTTCGAGCGAGAGCACGCGTCCATTGCCGTCGGCGCGGGGAATCAATTGTTGGGAGAGGATTCCGCGGAGCGATTCTGAAACCATGATCCGGATTTGCTCGCGTTGGTCCGTTGGGAAAACGTCGAGGACTCGGTCGAGCGTTCGTGGGGCGTTTCCAGTGTGAAGTGTTCCAAGAACCAAGTGCCCTGTTTCTGCTGCTGTGAGAGCGAGCTGAATGGTTTCTAGGTCCCGCATTTCACCCACCATAATCACGTCTGGATCTTCCCGTAGAGCGCCGCGGAGCGCTCTGGCGAACGATTCCGTGTGCTTGTGCACTTCGCGTTGGTTGACGTGACAGCCTTTGGATTCGAACACGTACTCGATTGGGTCTTCGAGGGTGAGGATGTGGTCTTCGCGGTCACGATTGATGAAGTCGACCAATGCGGCGAGGGTGGTGGATTTGCCGGACCCGACGGAGCCGGTGACGAGAACGAGGCCGTTCTGATAGCGCGTGAGGGGCAAGATGTGTTCGAGAGGAAGTCCGATGTCTTCGAGCGACTTGATCTTGTCGTTGATGATCCGGAAGGCCATGTCGTAGCCGAGACGTTGCTTCACCACCGATGCTCGGTAACGTCCGTTCGTTGATGAGTAGGCGAAGTCGATGTCTCCATGTTTTTGAAGGCGATCCCACTCGTTGGGGCCAAGGAATGACTTGGCGAGGCGCTCGGTGTCTGCAGCCGTTAATGGATGGTGGTCGGGCCAGATGGGTGAAAGCTGGCCGAAGCGACGCCACGCGGGTGGATAGGCGGTTGGAAGATGGAGGTCGGAGCAATCGTAGTCGCGGCCGAGCTGGAGGTATTGATCGACGTGATCGAGAACCTGGTGTGCAGACATGGAATGGATTGAATTAGAAGGGTTTCGTTGTTGAAGAATGATTAGAGCTTTGTGGTCTAACATGTGTACCCGCTTGAGTGCGCGCGAGGTAATGTTTCACTTGATTCGTGAGCCATGCCTTCGCGAACGGACGGACGGCGGAGAAAGTGATGCTTAGAAGCGTCAGTGGCAAGCCACGGTGTGATTTTTTCTCGTTAGTTGGCTTACGGTGGAGAAACATGCTGGCCGTGAGTCCGGAGGCAAGTGAGCCAAGAAGCCAGCCAGCGCGGTGGTTTTTGAGCGAGTCTCTGATTCGGGAAGGAACGTCAATCCGATGCTTAAGCGCACTCATCTCATGCCCGAGGGAGGAGCGTGCAGACGCGCTGAGGCGGATCAGTTGTTCGATTTCTGGGTTTTTTCGCAGTTTTTGATCCATTCGCGGTCTTTTTTAAATTCAGCACGGGTCGCAGAGAAGCTGGGAGCGCGTGACGATGAGGCCATGCGGGAAAAGACAAGGGCTCCAAGGAGGTGTAACATCGCCATGTAGAGGGTGATTTGGCTCCACGGGAGTTCTGTCAATTCCGCAATCCATGCAATGGAGCTGACAAGGAAGAGTGCCCAAGCAAAGAAAATTAAGCAACTGGCGACCAGTAGCAGCGAAGTGCGACGGATTGTCTCGTTGGCGAATTCCTTGGACTCGATCTCAATGAGCGCAAGCCGCGAAGCGACGAGTGTCATGATCGCTTCCCGCCAGCCCGTAGGAGTGGGTGGTACCTGATGACGCGCGGCCCCAGATTTTCCGTTTGGTGGCGTGGGGCCAATGTTCGATTCTGGACTCATTCGATCGTCAGGCGGCCTAGCGCGGAATGAAAGATATCCCTCAGCGGCGGACGATCAGCCCGAGGAGAAGTCCAGCACCAAGAGCGCCAAGGACGCATTTCGTTGGGTTTTGCCGGATGTAGTCCTCGGCGGTGAGGTGGAGTTCCTTGGCCTTTACGCGGGTGTCTTGCCATTGATCCGTTGCGGATTCTTTGAGCTGATGGGCTTTTTCCGCAGCGGTTTCCCGGAGGTGGTGAGCGGACTCAACCGCACGGTCTTTGAGCGCTGCGGCTCTTTCTTCTGCGGAATGAACGAGTGTCCGAGCCTTTTCGCCAGCGGCCATTCGGAGATCGTTGGCGGCTTGTGCGACGGAGGGGGATGGCTCATACCCCACTTCAGGCTCAAGGCTGCTCATATTGGAAAAGGTGTTGGACATGGCGTAGTGCTTTCGTTTTGGACGAACCTTCATGATTCATCAGCGCGACCAAGATAATAGTCCTTTTGACGGCAAGGTGCAAGACGTGAATTGCAAAATATCGGGCTACTCGGCCGGTGGGGGGGAGGTGCCCTTGAGCGGAGCTTGAAGAATTCCATTAAGATTTTCTGGCGGCGGGCTGAAGGCAGTTGCTTCCCAGACGGGTGCGCTCAGCGGGCCGCTGCCATGAAATTGGAAAAGTCCGGTGATCGGGCGCAGCGGGAGTGTAAGCAATGCCAGCAAACCACGGGCATTCATCCGCATGTTCATGTCGATGGTCCATGCTTGAAGGTTGATCGACCCGTCACCCACGAATTTGAGCGAGTTGGTGGATGTTTGGAAATCATTGCTCTTCAGAATTCCATTTTCGATTTTGAAGGTGAATGAAGCGTCTTTTGCCCGCTGGAACCCGATGCTTTCGTCATTCATTACGCCTCCGAGGACGCCACCGATGAGGGGGGTTAAAGGACCAAAGATCGGGACTGAAAACAACTCGGCACTTTTGATGCTGACGTTACCAACTCCCGCCATTGATTCGACTTTGCCATCGGTCAGAGAAAAGTCGATTTTCCCGGTGCTCTCGCCTCCGCCTTTCACTTTGAAGCCGTAGGTGGTCGCCAAGTCCGTGATGGAGAGATTGGACCAGTCGATTTGGCCTTCGAGCTTATCATCGCCGAGGTATTCGAGATTTGCATTCACTGGGCCGTCGAACGCGGTGAGTTTAAGCTGATGGATGCCTACCTTTTCTCCACGGATTGCGACTTGGCCCTGAGGTTGGCCGAGGGTGAGGTTCTCGCCGAGAAATTTGTAATCGACTGGATCATTCGAGCGGAACGAAATATCCAAGCGCGTGCGACCTCGCGGGGTGACGTCAACCACGCCAGAACCTTTCAGTTCAGGCGGGCGATGGAATCGATATTGCTCCAGCGAGTCGGCAATTGCTGGTGCAAAAAAACGGATCATTGGAGCGGCCCAAATGGTGCCACGGACATCCTCGACCTGTACTGATTTCGTCGAATCCAAGTAGCGGATTCTCCCGATCGTCGCGGTGCCCGTCTCGGGTCCGCCGAATGCCTCGCGCAGAGGGTATTTTGAATAATTGAACACGACGGCGCCCGAGTAGAAATCGAGTTCGTGGTGGTTGAGCGCAAACTTGCAGTTTGCAGAATTCACCGGAACTCCCTTGTAATTGAGGTTTCGAATCGACCCACTCCCAGTGTAGTTCCAGTCAAAGCGGTCGGTGAGGTCAAAGCTACCTTTGAGTGAAGCATCCACTGATGCCCCATCCCGCTCGCTGAAGTCATTGAGGACGATTTCCAACGGCTGGCCGACAAAAAAAGGCCGATAGACCGGGACGGGAAGGGTGGTGTGGAGCTCGAGACGGACCAGAGGGAACTCGATCATCGCCTTTCCGGTGGCCGCGCCATCATGCCGGACTAGGTGGAGATCTCGTAGAAAAAGTTTTTTTTCACTCCATGAGATACTGGTTTCCACGCGATCAAAAGGCATGCCCTTAATTTTAACGGAATCGCAGCGGGCGTGACCGGTCATTCGAGTTTCCAGCAGATTCTCATCATTGAATCGGAAGTCGCCTTCCGCCTCGAGTGTCTGATTTTTAGCCGTGAAGGCTTTGGTTAAGGTGGGTAAGCCGACCCACGCATTGAGCAGGCGCGGGATCTCTAATGATGAGGCGATGTCGAAACGCCCCTCGCGCTGAGCGAGGTTGTAGTCGCCGCGGGCATCGAGTGAACCCTGCGAGTCGGTGGCATGGATCGAGCTCACGGTGAGCAGGTTTCCGGTCATGTTGGCATGGGCCGTGACGAGATCGAGCAGGTGGTCATTCTTTTCCACATGATTTGCCTTCAGCAGGATCTTCGCGTTCAAGGACGAGCTGTCGCTGAGATCGCCTTCGAGCGAGATCTGAACGAGTGGTGGGTGGGCGCGGTCGAAGCTCCATTTCTCCAGTTCCTTGACGATGTGAGCGAGGAGAATTCGGCGTTTTCCTGCGCCATTGTCGTCGGCGGAGGGATGGGATTTTTGCTGGTAGATCAGGTTGGCATTGAGAGCCACCTCGATGCCGGCAATTTTGCCATGGACGTTGCGAGCCTCGATTCGCCGATTACCGGGCATCAGAATGGTGCCGTTTGCGTCCGTGATATCGAGGGTTTTCGATGAGGGGTCGTCGGGATCGATTGGCCAGAAAAGCCGTGCGTGATCGAGTTCAACTTTTTTGAGACGGACGACGCCGCGGGCGAGTTGCGGCTGGTCGAAGTCGAGGATCAGGCGTTCGAGCCGGGAGATCTCCCGTGAGTGATCGATTGAAGAATAGACGCGAACCTCAGAGGCGATGACCCCTTGAAACGGGGAAAATCGTAGTCCGCCGATTTTGATGTGGAACCCTTGGTTTGCCACGGTTTGTTCGATGGCGGCGCGCCAAGTTTGGGGCAGACCCGTATGATTTGCCCACCAGAGCATGGCAAGCACAGTGATCCCCGCGATGACTGCGAGCAGCAGGGCCAGCGTGCGAAGATTGCGGGCAAGGTGAAGGCGATACATGAAAACTGCGGCGGAGGCTACGCCCTGCGTTTCCGAAATGCAACTCAGGGGATGATGCCAGATTCGCGAAACGAATAGTAGCCAGTGCGGCCCGGCGATGGTCTGCCGATGATCACATGGTCGAGGAAGCTGATTTGCATGAGGTTGGCGGCATCCACGAGGCGGCGGGTCACCGATTCGTCGGCTCGGCTTGGGCTGCAATCGCCGGAGGGGTGGTTGTGGATGAGAATGAATCCATAAGCGCCACGGGTGACGACGGGTCGGAGGATTTCACGGGGGTGAGCGCTGGATTCGCTGACTGTGCCCACGGAGACGACGGTGGTTCCGATGTGACGTAGGCGGGTGTCCAGGGCAACGACGACCACTTGTTCTTGGGTCAGGTGGCCGAGTTGAGGGGCGAAATATTGGTAAATTCGCTCCGGGCTGTCCAGTGGGGCACCTTGGAGTTGTTCTCGGGCGACGCGGGCACCGAGTTCGAATGCCGCGGCGAGCTTTGAGGCCTTCGCGAGTCCAAGGCCTTTTTCTTTTGCGAGCTCCGAAACCGGTAAGCCGCCCAGCGCGCCCAGTGAGCCGTATTTGGCAATTAAATCGCGGCCGATGTCGATGGCGCTACGGCCCCGAGTGCCAGTGGAAATGAAAAGTGCCATCAACTCGGCATTGTCCAATGCAGCTGGCCCGAGAAGGGCGAGCTTTTCGCGTGGGCGCTGGTCGTGTGGCAGGTCTTGAATGCGCGAGGTGCTAACGGCCTGAGAGGTGGAACGTTGGGGAATTGTTTGCCGAGGTGAGTTCACTTGAACACCATCAGGGATCCAAGCCCCCTTGGCAAGGTCGGGTTTGAAACCTAAGGAAATTTTTTCGATATCGATCACCAAACGAATCGGATCTATCCTTCGGCATGCGTTGGGTATTCTTTTTCGATGGCGACTGTGCATTTTGTTCGCGGACAGTGTGCTGGGTTTCTTGGGCAGATCGGCATCGGCGCTTGGTCTTTGAGCCACTGCAAGGCGATCTGGCAGAGAAATTGGGGTTCACTGATTGCGCGGCACCAGATGGTGGCACGATCGTGCTCATGCGTGAGTCGGATCAGCGAGCATTTGTGCGGTCGGATGCTTTGATTGAGCTTGCTCGCCTCCTTGGCGGCGCGTGGCATATTTTCGCGCTGGCTCGCTTCATTCCGCAGCGGTTCAGGGACGCTGCCTACGATTGGGTCGCTAAAAATCGTTTTCGGCTGATGGGTAAATCCAATGCTTGCCACGTTCCTAATTCAGATCCGCGTAACGGGTGAATGAATCGTCTCTGCGGTTGCAATCGCGGCGGTGAATTGTTAGGTTTGAACTATGCCGATTGAGCCCATCACTTTCACACCGCTTTACATGGAACGCGTTTGGGGCGGTCGCCAGCTTGAATTGGTTTACGGCCGTCAGCTTCCTCATCCTTCGCTGCCATTTGGTGAGTCGTGGGAAATCGTCGACCGTGCTGGCGAGCAATCGATCGTCGATCAAGGAACCTTCGCCGGGCGCTCGCTGCACGATCTTTGGTCGCACCACCGCGAGGAGGTTTTTGGTGCCGGATTTCATGACCATCCTCGGTTTCCCATTTTGATCAAGGTGTTGGACGCTCGGGATGATCTCTCAATCCAAGTGCATCCCCCAGTTGATTTGGCTGCGGGACTGGGTGGCGAGCCGAAGACGGAGATGTGGTTCATTGCCGACTGCGACCCGGACGCCAAACTTTACGTCGGACTCAAAAAAGGGGTGACCCGGGCGGATTTCGAAGGGGCCATCGCCGATGGATCGGTTGCCGCTTGCGTGCACGCCATCACGCCAGCGCCTGGAGACTCGATTTTTATCGCGTCCGGCCGCCTGCATGCGATCGGCGCAGGATTCCTCATCCATGAGATTCAGCAGAACTCCGACACGACCTACCGCGTGTTTGACTGGAATCGCGTCGGGCTCGATGGGAAACCGAGAGACCTTCATGTCGCGGAGTCGCTTGCTAGCATCGACTTCACGGATTTCGAGCCCATCATGGATTCGCCCGTCGGCGAGACATTGGCTGCCTGCGAATACTTCAAGACCGATCGAAAATCGTTGGATTCTGGAGTGAGCATTGGAAATCCTGAAGCAGGACAGTTTTCCATTCTCTCAGTGGTGGACGGCAGCTTGCAAAGCGCCGGTGGTCGACGATTTGAGAAAGGCAGCTTTCTGTTGCTGCCACGTGACGCTGCGCCGCTCATCGCGTTGACGGGGTCAACGGTTTTGCAGATTACCCTTCCAGAGTGACCGGCAATCTCGCCTGTTTCAGGCGCGACTCGTTGTTTAGCAACCTATGCGTGGTGGCGGAAGTGCCTTTCCATGTCTCGCGCACCCGAGGGCGTACATCGTGCACGAAGGCCCGAACATCGTGCACGGGTGCCCGTACATGATGTACGGGCACCTTTACATCGCGCACAAGCACCGAACATCGTGCACAAGCACCCGAACATGATGTAAAAGTTGTTCTACATCGCGCAGGGGAAACCCGACATCGAGGCGGTCACCGACCCATTCTCCGTCAAGAAAGCTGCTTAGTTCCAATCCGCTCAACCCACCACGTGCATGGCAGCGCAGGAGACGATGATGACGATCCATCTCGACCCGAAAACCGGCCACGGACCGAAAACCCTGTGTGCCTTGTCATCACTCTTCAACTTGCAATCATGTCCGCTGAGGGAACTGCTAAAAAATCGCGACAATCCGCTGAGTCACATCGTCCAGCGAGCCGGCACTCGGAATCACGCGGGTAAAGGATTCGTCTTGGAGCGATAGGAAGATTTCGCGGCAGCGGGCGAGGTGATCGCGCTGCTCGAATTCGTTGGCGGTGTCACCGCGCGCACCGATGCGTTCAAGAGCAGAATCCACATCAAGGTCGAGGATGATGAGTCGGTCTGGGGGAGGGGCGAATTCCTCGTTTTTCCTCCGGATCTCTGCGGGGTCGAAACCACGGATGCCCTGATAGGCCATGGTCGAAAAATAGTAGCGGTCCAAGATGACCACCTTGCCAGCCGCGAGCGATGGCAGGATCAATTCTTCGACATGTTGGCGGCGGTCCTTCAGGAAGTAATCCAACTCGTCTTGAGGTGATAGTCGGCCTGTGGCAGCGGATTCGCGGAGTTTCATTCCCCAAGGTTGATTGGTAGGCTCGCGGCTTAAAACGACCTCACGCCCTTGTGCGGTGAACCATTCACCCAAGCGTTTCACTTGGGTGGATTTCCCGGTTCCGTCGATTCCTTCGATGACGATGAAGAGTCCTTGGGGCATGTGCTTAGAGGTAGCGGGATTCGAGGTGGGCAAGGTAAGCGGTGGTCGTCGGAGGACTCCCCGTAGCTTGGCGCATGAGGTCGGCGGGATCGAGGGTACCGCCATGAGCGTGAATCGACTTACGAAGCCAGTCTAACAGCGGGAGGTAGCTCGCACTTTGAATGCCGGATGCGACTGCCGGGTCGTTTTGCGCGGCCGCGAAGAGTTGAGCGGCATTGATGTTGCCCAGAGTGTAGGTTGGGAAGTAGCCAAGGCCGCCCATTCCCCAATGGATGTCTTGCAGACAACCGTGGCGGTCATCCTCCGGTGCGAACCCGAACAGCTCGCGGAAGCCGTCGTTCCAAGCACCGGGAACGTCAGCAACCTTGAGGTCGCCATTGAGCATCCGGCGCTCGATGTTGAAGCGCAGCAGGATGTGGAGGTCATAGGTCGCTTCATCGGCCTCGACGCGGATGGGTGAAAACTCGGCACGCCACAGGAAGTTGAGAAAACTTCCCAATGGAAATGAGGCGAGTTGCGGAAAGCATTCTTGGGCGACCGGGTACCATTTCTCCCAGAACGCCCGTGACCGGCCGACGTGATTTTCCCAGAGGCGTGATTGAGATTCGTGAATGCCCAATGACAGCGGGCTTCCAGACGGGAGTCCGTAGTCGGCACCGGGGAGACCTTGTTCGTAAAGTCCGTGGCCCGCTTCGTGGAGCACCCCAAAGAGTGAAGAGGTAAAATCCGATTCCATGTAGCGGGTGGTCAGACGGACGTCGTGTGGGCCAAGCGTGGTGCAAAAGGGATGATTGGTGGTGTCAATTCTGCCGGCTTGAAAATCAAATCCGATCGATTCCGCAACCCGGGCGTTGAAATCTTGCTGGGCAGCGACTGGGTAGGGGCCGGGCGGTAGGATGGGTGCTAGGCTGGCCGAGCGCTCGACTGCGCGGGCGGCGATCGTGCGGGCAGCGGGGCGCATGGCATCGAACAAACTTGCGACGGCAGCGGTGCTGGTGCCGCGCTCAAAGCCCTCTAATAAGGCATCGTATGGCTCTCCCGTGTATCCCCAGAGGTCTGCCTTTTCACGAGCAAGTTCTAGCAGAGTCTGCAAGTGCGGCGCGAAGGATGAAAAATCCGAACGCTCGCGTGCGGAGGCCCACGCGTGCTTGGCGAGCGAGCTGGCGACCGAATCGCGTGCGATCAGCTCCACGGAGAGCTTGGTCGATCGGTCGAATTCGCGGCGCAGTTCACGGAGATTCGCGGTGTGCTTCGGGTCGTTTCCTGGGTCGCTAGCCTCCGCAGACTCAAGGTCATGGCGCCAGGCGTCTGAGGTCGCGAGTTCATGAGCGCGCGATGACAACCACGCAAGCTGGTTGGCCCGGTGCTCATGGGCGGCGGCAGGCAAGTAGGTTTCCTGATCCCAACCCAGAACCCCGGCGGATGACTGAATGATGGCAAGTTCGCGGGCTTTTTCGAAAATCGACATGATTTGAGTCTGCATGAACCCAGTGGTTAGGCAAAGACAGAAATCCTCGAAACCGGAACGAGCCAAGTCCGTGTGGGATTTTTCTGTTCGGTTGCAAGTTCAATGAGCGACCATCCCGCCAACCACTTGAGAAAAATCATCCACATCGACATGGACTGCTTCTACGCCGCCATCGAGGAGCGGGAGAATCCTGCCCTGCGTGGCAAGCCCGTGGCGGTAGGGGGAAGGGATCGGCGTGGCGTTCTTTGTACCGCGAACTATGAGGCCCGCAAATTTGGCTGCCGAGCCGCAATGCCGGTTTATAAAGCACTTGAGCTCTGTCCTCAACTCGTTCTCGTGCCCGTTCGTTTCGAGCTCTATCGCGCGGCAAGCTCGCGGGTTCATGCGATTTTCGGCCGTTTCACCGACCTCATCGAACCGCTCTCCTTGGATGAAGCGTACTTGGATGTCTCGCACTTGCAGAGCAGTGGCGATGCGATCGCGCGCGAGATCCGAGCACAAATTTTTGAGGAAACCGGTCTGACGGCATCTGCGGGGATTTCATCGAACAAGCTGATCGCCAAGATCGCGTCGGATTGGCACAAGCCAAATGGCCAGAAGTGGGTTTCGGAGAGAGAGATCCCAGAGTTCATCGCTGCGCTGCCGGTTGGGAGGATCAATGGGGTTGGCAAAAAGATGCGGGAAAAACTCAGCGCGCTCGGCATCGAGACCTGTGCGGATCTCCAGCAGCTGGATCAGATCGAGTTATCACAGCGGTTCGGGCGGTGGGGGATTGAGCTTTGGAGCCTTTGTCGCGGAATCGATGATCGAGCCGTTACTCCAGATCGGACACGGAAATCAGTGAGTAGCGAGACCACGTTTTCAGAGAACATCGAGGACCAAGCCGCATTGATTCCGATCATGACCGAACTGATCCATGGGCTCAGTGAGGATCTCGCGCAATCGCATGCAGATCGCAGCATTCGTTCGCTGGTGGTGAAACTCAAATTCGCCGACTTTTGTGTAACGAGCGCTGAACGTGCGGGGCCAATGCTCGATCCGCGGGTTTTTGAGGAACTCCTCACCGAGGCTTGGAAACGCGGTAAGAGCCGTCCCGTGCGTCTGTTAGGCGTCGGTGTGAGATTCCATGATCCTAAGGAATTGGAACAGATGGAGTTTTTCTAATGGGAATCCGTTATAATTCGGCACTCCATCAAAGATCGGTGACACGATGCACGAATACCATCAAGTCTCCGATGTTTGTTAAGCTAAACATAGGCATGAAAGGTTGTGCCCTCCTTCAAAGTCATCAGTCGACGTCGTCCGTGATTCATGATCAGCCCGTGCTCAGATCCACGCTCAAATGTTGCCCCGGGACGGCGACCGAGGGCATCGATGGTGTAGGTGTGACCACCGAGTGGCGTCCGGCCTCGGGTATGTGTGCGGCTGAGGAAACGACTGTTTTATGCTAGGCGAGGATTTTCCCGTTAAAGCCGGAAAACCCTTTTAGCTACAAGGCGGCCTTGAGTAGCATTGCGTATGCAAGTAACGGGGACATTAAGTGACATCTTCTGCTTTGATTCAATCATAGCCCAATACTTAAATAAAAATACCCCATCCCAAACCAAATCAAACAGCATAGCGCGAGATAAGCTAACGCGAACACAATTTCTTGCATCCTAAAATATAAGAATAACAAGATCACGGACATTGATGAAGGAATCAATACACATAGCAATTTGCTTGTATATGTAAACGGGAATTCCAAAATCATGAAGGGACCACGAGCTTCGGGAAACCTGAAAATCAGACAAAAAGCAACTAAACTCATTATAGACGTCAACTTCCAGATCATTCAGTATATCGTAGTTAATCCACCTGTGTAATTATGATTACCTTGCTCATGAGGCATGACATGGAGCCAAGGCGCGAAACGCGCTTGGCACATGGCGGACGTTGGGCAAAATTCTATAACAACCCAACCGCCTTGTGTTTGTGGTCGGGTATGACGTGAGCGATGTTTTCATTGCCAAGGTGTGATGAGACGACTTCGCCTAAAACATCACGGAAATCCGTGGTGTGTTTGAGGTCACGTTTTTGGTAGAGATTTTCCGATGCAAGCCCTGGCCACTCCCCGAGGACGGGTTTGGCGTTTTTGGTGACGCCACCACCGATCGCGATCATGCAGTTCGCCCAACCGTGATCTGTACCGCCAGTGCCGTTTTCCGTTACGGTCCGGCCGAAATCGCTGAGCGTCAAGACGAGCACATCGTTCATCTGATGTCCGAGATCTTTCGTAAACGTCGCAATCGCATCAGTCAGATCTTTCAGGCGATTCGCATATCCACCTTGAGCGCCGCCTTGGGCGTTGTGCGTATCCCAACCACCGTAATCGAGTTCAATGAGTTCAGTACCGATGCCGGATTTGATGAGGCGCGCGGCTTCGAGGAATTGTCTCGCAATACCGGTGGAGCCATATTTTGCGCCGTTAGCAGGCTTGTATTCAATTTTTGCAATCGCCTCAAGTTGACGAGTGCCTTCGAGCGTGGCGGCTGCGGTTTTTGAGAGCAGTTCGTTCGATGCGTCACACTTTGCTTCCGGCTTGGTGCAGTAAGCCGTTTCGAGCGCTGCGCGAGCGACGTCAGCGTCGCCATACATGCGCGGCATGCTGAGATCTGCGATGCCACGGATCGCGTAAGCAGGTGCACGGCCACGGAGGATGCGTGGCAGACTTCCTCCAATCGAGACGGCGCGGATCGATCCATGTCCGGTGGAGCTTGCAAGGTGCCGGTTGAGCCAACCATCTGAGGAAAGCGAGTTTCCGATGACTCCGGTTTCCCATCTGTCTTGCTCTTCGAAATGTGAGCGGGTGTTCTTTTCGTAACCCACAGCTTGTAAAGCGACCGCACTGCGATCTTTAAACAAGGGCTCCAGCGAACCGGCGAGCGGATGTAGACCAAAAAATCCATCGAGATCCAACGCGGATTTCCCATCTCGCGCTGGTTTGGGTATCGCGATGTTTTTACGATGTTTGTAGTAGTCTGGATCTCCGTGCGGAACCACGAGGTTCAGTCCGTCAATCCCACCACGCAAGAACACTGCGACTAAAGTGCGGCCTTTGGTGACTGGCTTAACGATCGGTTGGCTTCCTGCGAAAAGATTCCCCGGAACAAAACTGCCGAATATAGCAGCGGTTCCGGTGGCGCGGAGAAATTGGCGACGTGTGGTTTCCATAAGATGATAGAGTGAGAGTTGTTAACGAGTTTGAAATTCCGGCATCATGTGCAGGAACGTGGCAAAAAGAATACGGCGGTGATTGGAATCGGCGATTTCTTGACTGAGAATGGAGTGCAGCGCTTCACGGCTCGCGGAAGACGGTGCGGATCCACGGTGGGTAGCATAGGCCTGATCGATCACTGCGTCGCGGTGGCTGGCGTCTTTGATCTTCTCCTTGTCGAACTGATCCTGTGGCAGGGCGTTGGCAAAAGATTGCTCGATCTCTTTGCAGAAACTCCATTTCTGCAACTGATAGTTTGAGTCTGCATATTCCTCGTTGGTTTCAGGATAACCATCTGGGCTTGAGCGATCGAAAAGATTCCGCCCACTGCGGTTGCCAAGACCTATCACAGACCACGGATGTATAGATCTTGATTCGCGTTGCACGGAAACGCCGAACTCGATGGGGGTCATCACTTTCGGGGCGAGATTCACCGCCATGAAATGGGGAGACTTCGCCAAAACGGCAACCATGCGTCGAAGGTCTCCATTGGTGCGAAGATACTCGCGGGTCATCGCATCAACAACTTCTGGGTTTGCCGGAATACCGATGTAATGCGCGGCCATTTTCCCAGCCATGAACCTCGCTGTTTGGGGACGGCAGGCGAGCATTTCGATGATTTGAGCGATGCGATCGTCCGCCGTATCCGGAGAGCTGGAAGCGGGTATCTTCAGGCCGAAAATCGTCTGTGATGTCCCCTCATTAAGGTAAGGAGAGAAGCGGTAATTGTAGTCCACAGCGCCACCATCCATCGTTGCTTCTCGTTGTGCACCCCAACCTGTCAGAAGCTGGGCGAGGCTGGTGACGTCGCTTTGTTGATATCCACCATGCACTCCGACGGTGTGTAGCTCCATGACCTCACGGGCGTAGTTTTCATTCAGTTGAAGGGCGAGGCTGTTTTGTTGATCCAGATAAACCATCATCGCAGGGCTGGTGGCAGAGGTAAGCAGTAGATCGTGAAAGCGAGTCATCCCAACATCGCGAAATTCTTGGTTTTCCCGCCACTTTGCCCCAACCCCTGTTTTCGCCATCCATGTGGAGAAGTGGTTTTGTGCGAACATTGTGAAGCGCGATCTAACGGCATTCCTTGTTGCCAGTAAGTGAGTGATCACACGTCCGCGTAGGCTGTTTTCACTGCTGTCGGGAAACAACACGCGAGCATAGGCCTCGATGAGTTGGTCGTGCGTACTACCCCAAGAATTCGTGGTTTCCTCCGCGACCCATGCCTCCTCGCCTTGGGTGAGGATGGAAATCATCGTCTGCGAGTCTTGGCCGAAGGCGAGGCGATTCGCAAGGCGGACAGCCCGTGGATAAGGAAGATCTAGTGTGGATTTATCGCCTTCGCGAATTTCCACCGATATAGCAGGTGATTTCGTTTGTTTGCCTGATGTATCGATGGCCGTGATCTGGATCTTGTGATTGCCTTTCTCTAATGAATTTTTCGGGAGATGGAAAATCATCGATCCTGAGTCGCGTGTACTTTGGAAAATGTTAGGAGTCTTCGCTCCATCGATCTGAACTTCAAAATGACTGAGCTTGAGGTCATCGAAGGCGGTTACGATCACAGCATCGCCATCTGCGGAAAGTTTGGATCCAGATTTGGGATAGAGCACTTGCAACGAAGGAGGTGCGTTGTCGATGAACTTTGGCGTATCGATACTGATGCCGCCGATCGCGGCTTGACCGTCGGCAATGGTCACGGTGATAAATTTTTGACCTTCGAAAAAATCGACCGCAGTCTGTGGCTGCCATGACCAACCAACTGCTGGATCGTGTTTGGCGATGGTGACTTCACGCAGGTCAGCACCTTGTGCTTTGGGTTGGTGGAGCTTGATCGTCATCGATCCTGCTGCTGCATCTGGCATCGAGTGGGCGAGAATTGAAACTCGGCGGTTGCCTGTTAGATCAGATGGCAGGTTGAGTTGAACGGTGGAGCTTGGGCCGGATAAAACATGGATGGCTGGCGGGCCGCCTGCCGTGGCCAGAGGATGTTCTTTGTTGAGTTCCACGCGCTTAGTTTTCTCCCAACCTTTGCGATTTAGGTCGTAGCGATCCTGGTCGTATCCAGTTTTCAGTTTTTTCGATGGATGCGTCTTGGAATTTGCGAGGAGAGTTTGGCTAAGAGAAAGCGCCGAATTCCCACATGGCGAAACGCTTTCAACGTGGATGCGGTTTTTGCCTTTTTTCAAATCATGGGGATGAACTTGAAATGAAGGAAAGCGGCCGTAAGCCGTTGCGAAATACGTATCATTGATCCAGAGATCCGAGCGAATATCGCGATAGTCCGTATCATTTTTAAGCGATGAGCTTTGGAGGGAGGCGCGAATATCAAGACGATCGTTGATTTCCTCACCATCACGAATGGTCGAGAACGCGCATTGCAGGCCGTTCGCTTTACGGACCTGGGCTGCGCCCGCTTTGGCATCGGCGCTTCGCATCATCATGCCTTCCATCATCATCATACCACCGCTGGCTGCATCGCTGACGACGCGGCGGATCTCGAAGCTATCGAGATCCGCGTGGCGCAGGCTTTGGTTGCGAACCTTGTATTCATTGGCCAAGGCGATTCCTATCCATTGTTTGCCTTTGGTGAGTTTGATGGGTCGCCCGACTGGGACGCGCTGCCAAGTAGCTGTTGATAACCGAACGGATCCGGCGTCCGTGATATTTTCTCCGAGGATGATACCGAGTGATGCATAGGCGGAGCCGAACAGTGTGCCGCGTGCGCGGACCATGATTTGATAGTTTCCATCTTCTGCGATGTCTGGCTGAATCACCCATGACTGGCGGTTCGCGTGTAGTGCGACAGCACGATGACCGGATGCGGCGGTGTCCATGATGACCATCGGAGATTCCGGGCCCATGCGCTCGGAGCGCGGTGTGCCCAACATGTTTTCGCATTCACCAGAAAGCACGATGTCTCCATCCTCAGGTACAGGTAGAATATTGATGGTATGCGTTTCGCTAACGAGCGGTTGAATACCAGCAGCGCCACCTCTTAGAGGAGGCTTACAAGAAAGGGTGAGTTTGCATGGGCCGGGCGGGAGGGACGCGGTATCGAGATAGTAAACGATGCGCCAGAACGGGCCATCCATAGGCGGAAAGGCTTCGTCGGCTTTCAGCTCGCGGCCGTCGGGTAGGATCAGCGTGGCATCGGGCTGGTTGGCGCGATCGACTCCTGGTGCGCCTACCCAGAGGTCTGCGCCGATGGCCACTTTGCCCCATACCGAACTGTTAGCCGCTGGGCTGGTGAATAGCGGGGTTAATTTCCGTAGAAGTGAAACGGGGCGTTCTTTCGTGACGCGGACGCGGATGGATGCGTCGCCGCATTTCAAGATAACTTCGCCAGGCGTGAGAGTGCGAATGCGCGCGAAGCCAATATCCTGATCTTTTAAAATTTCCGGCTGCCGTAGGATTTCGACGATACCTTGTTTCTGCGATTTCAACTCAAACGCGGTCGTCTCCGTTACCGACGCATCGGCTTTGAGAGGGATCATTACGCTTTCGCCGAGCCGATATTCCACCTCTTCGGTAACAAACGAGACGGGTGCCGCAGATGAAACTGCGAGCCCGAACACACTCAAAGCACAAAGTCCGTAAACGAAAGGAAAAATATGCATGACTCAACCACTACCCGATTTTTCAAATTGTCGATCTATTAATCTTGAATTTTGAAGCGGTCCCGCAAAACGGAGCCAGCAGCTTATTGAAACCTTTGCTGGTCTGAGAGGGGCGAATCACCCCGAGATCAGACCGATGAAACGAAAAAGAAGACACCTAATCGCCGCGTTCAAAGCCCGCGTCGCTAACGAAGCGCTCGAGGGAAAAAAGAGCATCCAGTAGATCACCCAAGAGAATGACATTGCCCCACCCAGGTTAGCACCTGGAACTATTCTTCTGATTTTGGGCGACAATCGTCTGGGTGTGGGAAATAAGAACTCCAGAATAGCGCGACAATGTCATCGATTGGTTCCGAAAGTTCTCTATCGGAAAAGAAGATATCTCCCATGTCGCACCTTACCTTGAGGAATCCGACTATGGACTTCAGTGCCGATATCAAAGCGTGCATGGAACTCCTGCTACGGGCTGGCATAATATCGTGTGGAAAGAGATCGCCCATTGACCAGTCGCACCCCCAATTGAGATGCAACCGATTTTTGGACCGTTTTTTGCTTAGTTAAGAGACAGCTTCTCGGCCTCGAATTGGGCCGGGGTTTGGTATTTTAGCGATGAGTGTTTTCGCTGGGTGTTGTAGTAGCATTCGATGAAATCGAAGATTTCAGTCCGAGCGTCGGCATCGTTGATAAAGCAACCGTCTCCGAGCATTTCGGTTTTTAGCGTGCCCATGAAGGATTCCGTCCAGGCGTTGTGATAGGGGTTGGCCCGCGCTGACATACTTTGGCTCATGCCTGCATCAACAAGCACTTTCCGATAGGCACTGCTGCCGTATTGGCTGCCACGGTCGCTGTGAAAAATC
Source organism: Akkermansiaceae bacterium (assembly GCA_029866215.1). GTDB lineage: Bacteria > Verrucomicrobiota > Verrucomicrobiia > Verrucomicrobiales > Akkermansiaceae > Luteolibacter. The sequence continues at coordinate 38 of JARWZU010000053.1, read as the reverse complement.
AGTCCTTTAGGGATGCTGCGTGAGTCGAGGGCTTGCTT
>JARWZU010000062.1 GCA_029866215.1 Akkermansiaceae bacterium | reverse complement strand
ACATGCCGGAGTGCCTAGAAGGAAAAGAAAACACGGGCTCGTTATGGATACGGAAATTGAGATGATCATTTTCGTAAGACCATCAACTCGAAATCCCAGACCAAAAGAAATCGCCCTCCTCGTCATCAATCTTAACTGCGGATGAGAGGAAAACAGGTCGGGATCAGGGGGAAACGGATGGTGAGAGGCCGGAAATAGGTCGGGGGTCGCTGAAAACGGTTTCGGAGATTCGAAAAACAAAGCGGAAGCGGCGTAAAACGACTCGGGAGAGGTGAAAAACAACGTTGAGATGGCGTAAAACGACTCACGAGAGGCAAAAAACAACTTTGAGAGGGCGAAAACGACTCACGAGAGGCAAAAAACAACTTTGAGAATGCGAATCTGAACTTACACAAAAATTTTGACACCCTCCCCTCAAGGGTGGGGGATACCGTTTTGAAGGATGACCTTGGTGGCACCCGTGGCTGATGTCCATCAAGCAGCACGCTGCGATCATGCATGATCAAGCGGTCGTGCCAATTTCACCGGCGACCCTGAGACCAGACAAGTAGGCACCATGCACGGTGCCGAAGTATTTTCGGTCGGTTGCTTCGCCAGCGAAAAATACTCGGTTATCGATACTTTGTGCGAGATCGTCCCGCATCGTGGGTCTGGAGCCCAGCGCGTTGAAAGAATAGGAGCCGAGAGAGAATGGATCCGCTGCCCAACGCGTAATCTGATAGCCGACGGGATCTGGAATGCTGTTACCATAAATTCTCCGAAGCGTTTCCATTGCGCTATCCACTGTTTTACGGTCTGACCAAGTTTCCACCTTCCTGCCGACGTCAGCAGCATTGAAGCCGACCAATATAGGCTTTCCCAAAGACCGAGCGTAGCTCACCCATTCCCCCCAAAGGCCTGGCACCGGTCCTATGGACTCCAGCCAATCTCGATCAGCCGGCCAGAATACCTTGGGAAATCTCAAGAAACATTTGTTGAGAAGACCCATTCCAAGCGCTTGAATCGCCTTTTGCTTCGTTGCTGGAAGCCCGGGATCGAAGCGGACCTTGTTCGCCTTAAGAACCCCCAAGGGTAGGGTGATGACCACCTTGTCGGCTTGGATCATCCCTTGGTCTGTGGTCACCGAGACCCCGCTGGGATTCCACGCCACTTCCGTGACAGTGGTACCTATTCGAATATCAAGACCGTTTGCCAAATGCTTGGTTAAAGTTCTGAAACCATCCGAAAAGAGCGCATCTTTTCCTTGAAAAGCCAGATCGCTATCAAACCAAAGAGTCGATGTATCCGCTGCACTGCCAGCATACTCTTGCTCGATGTTACTATTGATGATGTGGTCCACCCAGCTTCTGTCCTCCCCAGATAGTTGATCCCATTTGACAGCGGAGCGCACCGTTTCAAGGATGGATCGATCACGATTCGCATTCTGTGAAATCCTGATAGATCGATTGATCATTACCGACAGTTCTTCAATACGGGATTCTTGCTTTGGTGTTATAATTTTTCCATCCTTCCCATAAATGATATACCTGTCGGAGCGGGTGGTAACCGTGCGTGCTCCCGCAGCCTTGGCGATTGCAGTGATTGGATTACCTATAACGCCATGAATCCATGAGGCCCCCAGATCCACTGGAGTCTTCGGCCATCGGTCATCGGTCCAAATCCTACCACCCAGCCGATTTCTCGATTCCAGAATCGTCACGTTGTAGCCTAATTCATTCAGTCGGGAGGCGGCCGCAAGTCCGGAAATTCCGGCCCCGATGATGATCACTCGCTGACCGTTGCCGCTGGCTAGAGCCGTTGAGGGTAGCCCTAATACTCCGCCTGCTAGCGCAAGTCCGGCAAGATTGATCAAATCGCGACGCTTCATTTATATAGAAACAACAATCGATCAGCGGTCGTATCACAAGCTCTGAATCATCCCAGTAAAATGCCTAGAATCTGCTTTGAGGATGAAAGCCGTTGAAAAACCAGTGCCCAAATCAGCGGTGGGAATATGGAGAAATCGAGATGTCTATCTTTCCGCTCCGTCTCATTTGGCAAACGCCTCATCCACGAAACTACCATCTCTCAGAGCCTAACTTTTAAAATAGACCTTGGAAATCAATCGCGTCGGCTCGCAGATCCCATGATCCAGCCAGAAAGCCGGACTCGCTCGACGAGGGCCATGTGCGGAACGGTGAGTGCAGCGAGGCCGACAAAGACTAACTGAATGATCGCCCCGTTGATGGGCGTGCCACCGAGGAAGTGCCAGGCGGCAGCTGATGCCAGTAGCACGCCAAGCATAGGCAACAACGTCGCCCCAAGAATGAGTCCCAGCGATGAACGGCCCGAGTAGTCGATCGTCCGCAGAATGTGGCGGGCGCTGTGCATGGCGCAGAAAAATACGGTGAATGAAATCAGCGGCGGGGCGAGCACCGCCAACACCGCGACCGCCCCCATTTCAAGGGCGGTGAGCCAATCTTTTGGAAGACGCTGGATCGTGGCCAGCGCGATGCCAATCAACCAAGGCCAAGCAAGCAGACGTAAAAACTCCGTGACAGGCGCCGCCGCAGCGATCCCGACGAGCAGTGCGAAAAGCCGCGTAATTTCTCCGGCGTAGAGCAACGTCGGTAGAACGATGATCGCACCGCCATAGAGCGCACGCGCCAACCATGGCGTGCCGGCGGTGGGGTCGCCGGAAAAATGCAGCATCGAGATCAGCAAGAAGCCGATGAGAAAACCGGCAGGCGCGAGCATGAAAAACCCAACGACCGATGCGCTAAGAAGAACGTAGATCACCGCAAACCACAGCCAACCCCAAGGCGTCTGAATCCCGTAAAGCTGCCGCGCAAAGATCGTGTCGAGTGCGCCGTGGGGAACGCCCAGTAAGACAATGAGCGCCGCAACGACGATCAATTCGACCTGCGGATCGAAACGCGCCGCGGTAATGGCTACGATCGCCAGCACGATTGCGCCAACACTGAAGGCAAGGCCTTGGATTCGTAGCGGGTTCATCCGCTCAGCTCTCCTTTCCGTAAGCTTGGTAGGGGCCGCAGCGCTTGGGGGATTTCCCGCAAGAACAAGCATGGCGGCAGTGCCAAAATGATGGAGGCGTAATCGGCCATCGTCGCATGATCGCTCATGAAACGGATGACCCGGCGGGGATCTTGAATTGCGAATAGCGACAGGAAGAGCTCCGGTGCCCGCTCCGGGTGGGCGCGAAGAACACGGAGAAAGAGTGCATCCATGCTACGGGTGATCCACGGGTCAGGCGGATGCGACAGCGGCGGCTGGCCTGCGATCAATTGGGCGGCACAGGCGGTCGCCCAGCGTTGGATGCGTTGAAAGGCAAAGCCCGAGGCTGCTCGGGCACCACCCGCCGCCACGCCGACCCTGACGTGGGAATCATCCGTGCCGCGATCCAAGGCGGCCTGCCCCATGGGTAGCACTCCATGCTCAGCGCGCAGCACCGCATGACTCGATCCACTTGCCTGTTGCCGGATGAAGGCGGCGAGTTCCTCCGCGAGATCTTCCGGGCCGAGCGGGTCGGGCGCGAGAACCGTGACCTCCACCAGCGCACGCCGCGGCGAAATGGGCAGCAGGTAAAGAAAAGTGATCCGCCCATTTTTGCTCGGCGAAAAATCCATCAGCCGAGCCACTCCGGGATCGAAACGGTCCGCGTCGCACTCGATTTCATAGCCATAAAATGACTGCCACAACACCGCGGCACCTCGCTCCGGCATTCGCTGGGGGCGCGTGTCGATGAGCCGCTTCGCCCAGCGCGAGCCGCCGCGCGTCTCGACTCGCCACAACCCGCCTTCTTTGCGTGGCTCGCCGATGACTGGCTCATTCATCGCGAGGGTAACGCGAGATGTTTCGGCCAGTTTCTCAGTGGCGTAGGCGTAGAAATTCTCCGCCGGAATCATCGCGTAAGGAATGGTGTGGCAATCGACGTTGATCCGGCGTCCGGCATGCGCGAGCGTGACGATCGGCCAGCGATGCTGCACAAGTTCGCGCAAGTGCGCCGAGCCATCGTCCCAGAAGCACCAAGTCCGATCATTGGAATAGTGCGAGCGGCTCTCGAGGATGACGGTGTTCGGACAATTTTCCCCATCAGCCGCGAGTCTCAGCGCGAGACTCAGACCCGCGCAACCACCGCCTAAGATGAGGATGTCGGACTCAGTTTGCATAGCGGGTTTCGACTCCGGGCAAGCCGCGCAAAGCGCGATGCAGGCTGGCATCGTGATGTGATGGAAATTTCCAAAATGCGCTGCGCAACGGCGCACTGAGCAGCGCTTGGGCGGTGAGCGCCAATTTCTCGCGATCGTGCACCACGACGCGGCCGTTCCAGAATGCGCAGTCAGCGGCGCGAAGCCGCGTGCCGATCGCTCGATAGACACGGGCTGCCACGAGGATGCCGCCACGCGCGCGGAGCGGCAGATACGACAGCCCGCTTTCCCCGCTCGCGTAATACTGATCCGCCAAGCTCAGCAGTGTTTCCACGGATTCGCGGAGCCTCGGCTGCACCATCTCTAAGGGTGAAATCAATTCGCTCGGCGACAGCTCGCCGATCATGGATGCCGGCAGATAGCGGCGGTCCGCGGCAGCATCTTCCGCGATGTCACGGGAGATATTGGTGAGCTGCATGGCGATGCCAAGATCCACCGCATGAGCATGAGCCACCGAAGAGTGCACATCCAGAACGCCACACATCATCACGCCGACCGTGCCGGCCACGCGGTAACAGTAGCGGCAAAGTTCTGCCTCATCCGTAACTCGCACCGAGTCGAGATCGGAGCGCACACCCGCGATCAACTCCAGTGCGATCTCGGGCGAAATGTGGCATTCCTTCATCAAGCGGATTCCATCGCGAATCACAGGGTCGGCGGATACGCCCGTGACGATCGAGAGGCTGGCCGCATCCAGTTTTTCCCGCGCGTCTGCGGCAAACGTGCTTTCGTCGGCGAGATCATCGAGGTGGCGGCAAAATCCGTAGAGGCGAGTCGCTCGCTCAGCATGGGTTTTTCCGAGCAGCCGCCGTGCCCAGTGGAAGCTACGGCCTTTCGCAGCGAGCACCGCGTTGGCAGCGGCGAGAGCTTCGGGCGCATCGATTGACGGCTTCATTTCGCCAGCGCAGCGGGGATGAGTGCGTCCACGACTTTCGCCGAGCACAGCACGCCGGGCATTCCGGCTCCCGGATGGGTTCCCGCTCCGGTGAGATAGAGATTTTTGATGCCCTCCGCCCGATTGTGAAAGCGGAACCAAGCTGACTGCCGGAACAAGGGTGCCACTGAAAATCCCGCGCCATGAATGCTCAAATATTCGCTGCCAAAGTCTTCCGGCGTCTTATAAAAATCGGCGGTGATACTCTCCGCGAGACCCGGCAAAATCGTGCGATCCAGAGCGGCGACGATGCGATCACGCAGTCGTGGACCCTCAATTTCCCAATCCACTTTCGCCTGCAAATTCGGCACCGGACAAAGGACGTAGAAGCTGTCGCACCCCGGTGGGGCAAAGCTCGGATCGGTGGCGGTGGGCCGATGCAGATAGAGTGAGAAATCGTCTGCTAGGACTTGGCGATAGAAGATGTCATCAAGAAGCTCGCGGTAGCGAGGACCCATCCAGATGGTGTGGTGCGCCACCTCGGGGTAGGTCCGCGTGGTTCCAAAGTAGAGGACAAATAGCCCCATGGAATAATGCGCTGCAGCGAGCTTTAGGCGGGTCGAGGCGGCTTGGGCGGACGGCTGGATCATGTGCCGATAGAGATGCGCCGCGTCTGCATTTGAAACGATGACATCTGCGGTGCGCGCGCTACCGTCGGCCAGCATGACACCCTTTGCGACGCCGCCTTGCACATCGATCTTCTCAACGGTGACGCCCAGCTCAATTTTTACGCCTTGCCGCTCCATCAGCTCGCCGAGCGCTTGAGTGATCGCGCCGGTGCCGCCCATCGCGAAGTGCACGCCATACTCCCGCTCGAGATAGTGGATCAAGACGTAGATGCTGGTCGTGTCGAAGGGATTTCCACCGACAAGAAGTGGCTGGATCGAGAACGCTTGCTGGAGCTTTGGATTGGAGAGGTGCCGCGACACCATGCCCCAGACGGTTTCATAATTACGCAGTCCGATCAGCTTTGGGATCTGGCGCACCATCGTCATGAAGCGATGAAACGGCTGGGCAGAAAGTTCAGTGAAGCCGACCTCAAAGATGCGCTTGGATTGCGCCAGCAGGGCAAGGTAGCCCTTACAATCCTGCGGGGCGATCCGGGCGATCTCAGCAAGCGTTTCCTCCAGTGTGCCGCCATAGTCAAAGTGGCTGCCATCATCATAGTGAAAGCGATACCACGGCTTGAGCGGAACAAGCTTCACGTGATCTGAGAATTGCTCGCCGAAGAGTTCAAACAGCTCCTCGAATAAAAAAGGCGCGGTGATAACGGTCGGGCCAGCGTCATGACGGAAACCGTCGCGCTCAAAGACCTGGGCGCGGCCACCCAGATTTTCACAACGATCCATCAGTGTGACTTCATAGCCTTTTGCGCGGAGCCGAAGTGCCGCTGCAATTCCCCCAAAACCTGCACCGATGACGATCGCCTGCATCAAGATTTTTCCCTCAAAGCTAAAGCCGCTTGCATAGTGCTAAGGCGAGGCATTGAAGAAATGCGCCCGCTCCGTTCGGTAGACGATCTGCCAATTCGATCGCCGTGCGCAGGTGCCGCAGACCGATCTCGCGAGCGACCGCCTTGGCGTTCAGTCCGTGGCCCGCAGCACTCAATACGAGAAGCGCATTAACCGCGCGCGGTCCGTCATCGCCGGCCGCATCACTTTCAACATCTTCCATGTCGTCCATGATCTGATAGCCGACGCCAAACGCCTCCGCCGCGCGTCTCGCCTCGCTCATCCACTCATTTTCGCCAGCAGCTGCCAAGGCCAGCTCCAGCGGCAGGCTGAGCAAAGCACCAGATTTCCCAACGGCGATTCTCTCATACACCGCCATGTCAGTGACCTGTTGACCCTTTGCAGAAAACTCGCTGCATTGACCGCGGACCACCAACGCGGTGCGCGCATGAACGAGTGCGATCAATTCCGGTAATAGTCGGCTGTCACCTACCGATGCAAGCGCACCATAAGCGGCAGATAGGAGTAGGTCTCCTGTGCAAATTGCAACCTCGTCGCCATAGGCGGCCCATACCGTCTGATTGCCACGCCGGATGTTTTCCCGGTCTTGCAAGTCGTCATGCACAAGCGATGCGTTGTGCAAAAGTTCGGCAGTAGCTGCGAGTGCGATGGAGTCCTGCGGTGCAAGGTTGAGCGCGACTCCAGCTCCGAGAGCAAGGCGGGCACGCACCCGTTGACCCCCTGCAGCTAAGTGCCCGACGGCGGCCTGGGCGGAATTTGAAAACATGTCAGCTCCGGAGGACTCTCCGCGAGTGACCAAGCGGCGCATCAACTTTTCCACACCATCGAGCAAATCGTCTGCTACTGCCGACGACAAATCGGTAGATGTGATGGGCTGCGCGTTCATGGGTGTAAAACAATGAATTGCCATTCACCGCCATCTGCTGGCAGTGAATGATTTGTGTTTCGACAAGGCTGGGGAGTCGGAGCAAACAGCATCCAACTCCCGTCCTTGCGAACTCGATCAAGCCTTGGAAGAACTCAGGGCTTTGTCGCTTTCGCTCGTCGCAGCGATCCAGATGATCACTCCAAAGGCGATCTTGTTCACAACGTCAGCGAAGTTATAAACTACATTCAACATCACCATGCTTTTCTCAGGACTTGCTCCGGTGAGATAGCCGAGGAAATATCCAATCGGATAGATTGCCCAACCAACTACAACGATCCAACGCATGACGCTGAAAGCAGACTGCACCGCTGGAGGTGCCGAGTTTGCATTGATTTTTCCAGCTTCGCCGAGAAAGATTTCCCAGAGGATGAATGCCCAACCGGCCATTCCGATGATGAATGCGACCATGGCGTTCATATATCCGGCCTCGCCGAGATAACCACCGACAAGCATCACGATTGTCCCGATCATCAAACGCCAAAACACGCCGCCGGGAACCTTAGTGATTGCTGAGAGAATCAGGTAAAATTCGACCATCAGCAAAGGAACCGTGATCAACCAATCGATGTAGCGGAAAACAGTAGGTGTGTTTCCCGTAGCCACCCATACATCGCGCATGTAGAAGTAATGCGTGGCGGCAATCATGGTCACCAAGCCGGACACCGTGAGAGAAGTCTTCCATTTTGGGGTAACCCGCTGAGTCTCCAAGAAGAAGAATGCAGTCGCTGCCACGAGGGCCATCGAGATAATCCAAAAGGAGATTCCGACAATATCGTCAGATTTGAGATCACCGCCACCTCCAGGGCTGGCAGCAAATGCGGTGCTGGTCGATAGCAAGCCAAGCATGGCGAGCCCAGACACTTTAGAAAACAAGCTTTGTGAAGTCAGGTTCATATGTTGATAGTTGTGTTGAGTTTAGTTGTAATAATATTGTAGCGCTGAGAATTTATATTGACCTATTGTCTCTACATAAACCTTTTCAGGTCGATCAGGATGTCAAGTCGTTGGCCCTTTTTTTCGGGACAACAGCCTACTTTGACAAGACGCTCGAGGTTGAAGGAATGAAATACATCGGCAGCAATCTGCTGGCCAATCAGAAGAGCCATAGGATAAGTTAATTTGGATTTTTTGGTTAACGCGATCAACGTTAAAATCTAAAATATCTGAATTTTTCTATAAGGGAAGGATTTTTTTCACTTCTGGATGTGGTCGGTTTGCCTACACGATTTTCCTCGCTTCTTTCTCCATTGAGGATCATCAAGGACCGGTTATGAAACTACTCAGTAATCTCTGCTTTGTGCTTGGTCTTGCCTCGGTCCTTGGGTCCATTGCCATCTGGTATTATGCCGGCGGTAAGGCTGTGGGCTTTGAGGCTCGCACCCATGGTGAACTCTTCGGGATCTTCGTTGGCCTTTGGGCTCCGACCTTCTTGATTCTCTCAAACCGCCTCGCGCGGTATGTTGAGGAAAAGAAGTAGTCTAACCTCGCCCTCCTCGGAACTGATGTTCACGAGAAGGCCGGTTGATTGACCCTGCCTTCTCTTTTTCACAAATTGCCTCGGTGGATCTTGATCCTGGGCATCGTGGCGTTTTTGACGTTGTTTGGAATTTTAGCGACATTTCTTCTGCCAAGCATTCACGCGGTTGAGGTACGCGAGCTTTTATCCGAGGTTGACCGAGTCAATGCCATCGCTTCAGGATCGGCTCTCCGCCTTCGACTGACTCTCATGGACCAGATTCCACGCCTACCTTTCTTTGTGATCCGTTGGATCGGTAACGCCGTCGGGACGTCGCTTCATTTTCATTTCGGAAAGCCCCGTTTCTGGAATCACTTTTCGAACAGATTTTGAGCGGGAATCAGACATCTCTTTTCAACGAGAGCGATCGCCCGCTTTTGCACCGAGATGGGGTGGTGGAGTACACTCCAGCGCTCTTCAGTTGCACTGAGTCGGAGGATCTTTTCAACGAGTTGCTGGCCACGACTCCCTGGCAGGAGGATGAAGTCGTGATTTTCGGCCAGCGTCGTGTCCTCTCCCGCAAGGTTGCATGGATGGGAGATGCCTCTTTTTCTTATTCTTACTCTGGGACGAGCAAGACTGCTTCTCCCTGGAGTCCCGGGCTGTTGCTCATTAAGGAACGTGTCGAGCGGCAGTGTGCTCATCGGTTCAACTCTTGCCTCCTGAATCTCTACCATGATGGCTCCGAAGGGATGGGCTGGCATAGCGATGACGAGAAGTCTCTCGGTCGTAATCCGGTGATTGCCTCCGTGAGTTTTGGTGCCGAGCGGGTCTTCAAGTTAAAGCACCGAGAATCCAAGGAGGTCGTTTCCGTACTACTCGAAAATGGCAGCCTCTTGGTGATGAAGGAGGAGACCCAGCATCATTGGGTTCATACCATGCCCAAGACCAAGAAAGTCACCACACCTCGGATTAACCTGACTTTCCGGATGTTTCTGGGCTGATCGTGGTTGCTGCGGAGGCTGAAGTATCATTTGGCAGAAGCGTGTGGGTGGTCGGGTGACGAATCACCGTGAACTCTTGGAAAGGCAACTTAAATTGCTGGGTCTTGAGGGGGAGGGGGAATGAGAAAGCGATCCGGTACCCCGCAGGCCGCCCCTAAGATGCTGCCAACCACGGCACCTCGGTGGCAGCTATCACCGCCGACCATGGCATTGGCAGTGATCCCCGCCGAGAAGTCGCGATGGTATTTCCAGACGAGGTAGAGCGCTGCCGGCATCGCATCGGCAATGTAGCAGGCGGGACTAAAGCGGGAGCCGATGACATGCTCATCGGGCTGGTGAAGCCACGAGTCGGATTTGTTCCCTGAGATCCAGTCACCTGCCTCCAGCCGGATCGCCTCGTGAATTTCCATCCCTTCGGCGATTCTCCAGAGAAGGCGGACCAAGGTGTCGGCGGCGCGGAGAACATTGGCGTGGGCATGAGTCAATCCAACATGCTCCTTCACGATTATTCTTAACTCCGAAAGCTCTGTTCCGGGTTTCAGAGCGCACAAGGCCGCACAGAGAGCGGGTACGGTCGCGAGTCCTCCGATGTGCACGTCGCTGATGCCACATTTTCTTGGCTTTTTCCCCTGTGAGTAACGGGTGAAGAAGGCTCGGTGGTATTCTTCGACATAGGTGTCGCGATGCCATCCGGGCTCGAGCATTCTCGCAATGTAGCGCTCAAGCCAAGCATCGGGGTCGTACCCGCCTCTTTCATTCACGAATTCGAAAAGCTCCCGGGCGAGGCGGTAATTCAAAGTGTTCTCACCGGCCTTGAGGAACTGGTGGTAATGGATCCCACGCATTCCCCAATACTGGGCCTGATCGCGGAGGATGTCTCCCTTCTCGTTGAGCGCTTGGTACTCGGAACGCCAGAGAATGCTTCCGGAGTGAGGATTCTTCGGCTCCATGAAGTGATCCACCGTGCCGTATTCCTGCAGGAGTGCTGCCGTGTCGTAGTACCAGTGAACAGGCATCGCAAGGGCGTCGGCAGCGAGTGAACCTTGGTAGGCATTAATCCACGGCGAAAGAGTGCTCATTTAGTCCAGACACTACTGAGCAAAAGGTGAATTGCTAGGAAATTACTTTTGGGCCGAAGCCGTGCCGGGTCGTTGTGTTAATGACCAGAGCAGAATCCCGATCGCCAACAGAAGCAGGGAGGTGGCGATGAGGTAGAGTTTGTTTCATGTGTTCATTAAACGGATTTACGCAACCGTTCAGCGGGTGATCCAGATGTTACGAAATTGGATGGCATTGCCGTGATCTTGGAGTCGAATCGGGCCGTCGCCTTTTGGGTGGGCAGTGCGCGAGGCGAAGGCATGCGCGGTGACAAACGGGATTTCCTGATCTTGATGGATGAGCACGCCGTTAAGCCGGACTTCGATTCTCGGTGCTGAGACCATCGTCTCTCCATTCCATACGGATGCGGTGTATTTGATGTCGTAGGTTTGCCATTCCATCGGCGGACGTGCGGCGTTGACCTTGGGTGGAGAAGCTTTGTAGAGCGCGCCACATTCATTCCACCTACCATCGAGTCCGTAGGAATTCAGGATCTGCACCTCATAGTCACGCTGGAAAAAGAAGCCACTGTTACCGCGACCTTGGCCTTCTTTTCCGTCTTCCACGGGGTAGCGGAATTCAAGATGGATTTCGCAGTTACCGAATTTTTGCTTCGTTTGGATGTCGCCGCCGATCTTTTTTTTGCGGTTATCACTCCAAAGGGCGCTGTTGACCTCCATCCTTTCCTGATCGAGCAGATGCCACGTCACCGGGCGGCCGTCACCGTGTTGCCAAGCATCGAAGTTCTTGCCATCAAACAACACGCTGGCACCCGCTGGCGGTTTTGCTCCCAGTGTGGGAGAGGCGCGGACCACTCGCTTGAGTTCGAAGCTGATGGAGCCACTTTTCCCAGTGATTCCCTCCTTGGAAACCATGCCGCTCCAACCGTTTACGCCGAAGTGGATCATCTCCCCTTCGAGCTTTCCTACGCCCTCGAAATAAGGGTCCGCCCGCATGTCATGCTCTTGATAGAAGTGCACTTGATACACACCGCCACGGACATGGATCACCTGCGCGGCGAGAGGCTTGTTGATCTCATAGTAGTTGCCCTTCGGGGGGGCGCTCCATTCTCCCTGATAGTCGCCCATCAGGGATTGGTTGGCAGCGGCGACTTTGGTCCAGTCCGCCGAGATGCCTTCCACGGCGATGGAGTTGCCGACTGCGGTGAGGATGGAGATGGTGATGAGAAGAGCGGTTTTCATGGAGTTGCTGAGGATGGGATATTTCGATGCACGGGTTACACCTTCAGTCGCGCACCGAGGCGCGGGTGCTTGGCTTGATCGGCATTTCCGATGACTTTCTCTGCGACCGGGTCCCACTGGAGCGCTTGCTTTGAATCGAGTGCGACAATCGCGAGTTGTCCGAACGACGCGGAGCGATGGGCACCTTCGGGGTCCGAGACGGGGAGAGTGCGGTTGCGGACGCAATCGATGAAATTCTGATGGTGGCTCGGCGGCTTGGTGACAAAGTCCGCGGGAAGGTTGCGCAGGAGATCGCGGTTGGAGGCTTGGAGTTTGCCCCGGTCCGCATGAATCCAGCCGTTTTCACCGGTGAATTTCGTGCCCATGAAATCGCTGCGGACTTCGATCACGCGGCCATCGGCGAATGTGCCCTGATAGGCATATTGGACATACGTGTTGAAGAATGAGTCGTTGCCGTGTTTGCCGGTGCCTTCGACTTTGATCGGGCCGGTGTGATCCAGTCCGAGTGTCCACAACGCGATGTCCACATGGTGGCCCACCCAGTCGAGCAACTGTCCGCCGCCGAAGCGGTCATGCCAGCGCCAGTTCCATGGGTGAATCATCGGATGGTAGGTGAATTCTCCGGCCGGGCCGCACCAGGTTTTCCAATCGAGGGTGGCAGGTGGCTTGTCGATCAGGGCCGCGAATTGTTCCGGTGGAACATGTTTTTTGATTCCCATCCCAGTGGGTGTTCCGCATTCGAAGCGGGTGAGTTTCCCGAGCGTGTTGTTCTGGATCAGCGCGCGGAAACGGCGGAAGTCTCCGCTGGAGCGCTGCCATGATCCGGTCTGCCAGACACGTTTGTTTTTTTTCAGCGCATCCACTAACAGGCGACCTTCCGCGAGGCCCCAGGTGAAGGGTTTTTCTCCATAAACATCGAGCCCGGCGTTGGCGGCATCGATGCCGATTCTCGCATGCCAGTGATCCGGCGTGGCCAGCGAGATCGCGTCGATTCCAGGGTGCTGGAGAAGGTCGGAGTATTGGGCATACGCCTTGCAATCCGTATTGCCGTATTTTTTGTCGACGAGCGCCTTGGCTTCTTCCATGCGGTCGGAATCGACATCGCAAACGGCGACCACCCGCACACCGGGCGTATGGAGAAAATTGGTCATGTTTCCTGCCCCCATCGCTCCATGACCGATGACGCCGATGGCGATGTCGTCGTTGGGAGATGTCGGCTGAGCGCGCAGCCATGTCATCGGAGCGAGACCCAGAGCGGAGATGGATGCGGCAAGTAACTTGCGGCGTGGTAGGGTGTGTTGGTTGATCATGTTGTTGGTGGTAGATTTGTGTTTCCTTGAATTGTCTATCATTCCGTGATGGATGCGGCTGCTTGGAGCATCACCGGGCCGAGTAATTGCTAGGAAATTGTTTTTTGGGGGGAAGGCCGTTGAGAAAGCTCATGTGAGGACCGGAGGGCGAGGAAATGGTGGGTTAGTTTTGCGTCATCCGCAGATCGACGAAGAGTTTGTCGAGTGGCGCTCCCGTGACGGTCGCGGTCACGGTGACGAATCCACCGGATGGCGCGCTTTGAGTGAAAGTCACGGTGCTGCCGTTGTTCCCGACTCCACCTGCGGTGAAAGTGGAGAGATCCCTCGACCAGCGGTAGGCTGCGGTGAGGTTTCCAGCGCCTGTGGGGTTAAGCGGGTGGGTGAAGGTGAATGTGCCCGTGCCTGCGTTCGCCGTTACTGGGACCAGTCCTTTGGAGAACTTGCCCGGATCCGTTCCGAAGTAGTTTTCTACCCCGTTGGAGATACCATCGCCGTCGGGGTCGCTATTGAGGCCCTGATCGCCGGGGGCAATCCCGAAGTCCGCATGAGAGATCCAGTTGGCGAAAATTTCGGGACCGATGCCAAGTGATGAGCCACTACTATACGAAGTTTGCACCGCTTCGATCAGTGCCACCGGGGTGTCCGAACGGAAAGGGCCGGCAGGCAGGTTTAGTTCATTGAATAGGGTGGCAGTGGGGGAGTTGGCCCACGCATAGCGCACGGCCGTTGGTGCCGGAACCGTCGGGTTTGAGACAGAGATCCGGTCTTTGTCGATTATTAGGGCCTGGGCAGCAAGCCATTGACCGTCGCTGAATACTTCAAAACCAGTTAGCTCGCCGCGGTTCTTCAATCCGCTGCCCACATGGTCGAACGTGAGCAGGAGCGTATTTCCTTGGCGTGCCGAGGATTTGAAGGTTGGGCCCGAGTAATCAAGAATCTCTCCGTATACCTTCGACCGAGCAATCAGGCCCAACCGTGTACCGATAAAATACTTATTAGCAGGGTGCAGATTTCTCGGGTTGCCCTCGTCGAAGGTGACCGCCGTGCCGACGCTTGGCAAAACGGTCGAACAGAGCTGCTGAACTTCACGGATGTGCGCCCAAGACTCAGTGGGGTATTGCCCAGCATAAGCAGGCAACTGCACGAGGAGCACCGGCAGGTTCTGTCCCCACATGGAACGCCACATGCCAATCATGGACGGAAGGCTCTTGTAGTAGCCCATGTATTTGGCCTGATTGTCAGCATTCGATTCTCCCTGATACCAGAAGGCCCCAGCGATCGGGAACGGATGAATTGGGGCAACCATGCCGTTGTATAATCCGCTGGCAAGGCTTGTGTCGGAGCAGATCGCTCTCAACTCGCCGTCAGTGAAGATGGATTTGAGCACCTCTTGGGACGTCCACTGCTCGACCTGAGTCCCGGCTTTGATGATGTAGACCAACCCGACGGGTATATTCTGGCTGACTTGGATCGCTTGGCCGAAGTAGTAGCCCACTGCCGAATTTCCACGGTTTGTGCCTGCAATGGCGTTCCAAGAGAGCAAGGTATCGGAGGCGTCGTTGGGCAGCGGGGTTCCACGATGCAGAGTAGGCATGGCGGCGGTGCGCAACAGGGGATAATCGGTCTCAATAAGTTCCTTGCGCCGATCTGCCGGAGGGGGATTGTCGACCGTATTCCCGCCCATGTTGGATTGGCCGCCACAGAGCCAGACATCGCCGACGAGAATGTCATTGAGCTCAATGCGATGCTCCGGCAAGTTGGACGTCATGGTCATTCTGCGGGATTCGGCCGAGGCTTGCAGTGGATCCAGAACTACCACCCACTTGCCGCTAGCATCTGCAACCGCACTCTTTCTTTGACCCGCAAACTCGACGGTGACGACCTCCTGGGGCTTTCCGTGCCCCCAGACAGGAACCGGCTTGTTCCGCTGCAATACCATGGCGTTGTTGAAAAGGCTTCCCATGCGGAATTCCTTAATCACTGGTGGTCCGCCAGGTTGGTAGTTCGTGTAGATCATCGGCTTGGAGATCTTTTCCCCGTCAAAAACCTTAATTCGCTCCACGCCCAATTCCTCGCCGAACTTGGCCCCAAGGAATACAAACTTTAACGAGCTGATCTGGTCTTGCCATGTCGCCATGTTCTTCAGATCCAAGGTGTAGTCCTGCATACTTGAGCCCGGGGTCAGGTCGAACTCCACCATTTTCTGTCGATCCGGTGTGGGGGAGATTCCGGTGGTGAACCAGAGCTGGCACTTGCGGGCGGAGCCGGAATACATGCGGATCTGTAAAACGTTCGCTATGTCCGCAGGAAGCAGCAGCTCCCCTTGCTGAATAAAGGGATCCACATTCCCAGAATTTGTCACTCGCAGGGTCATGTCGCGAACCGGCCATGCGGAATACTGCAGTGGACCGTTCCCCCACCACGTGAGGTTCTGAGTATTGAATTTCCACACTAGGCGTTCGGCCTCGTCAGCCGCTTGAGAAGGTAATTCCTGCGCGGCCGTGGTGAAAGTCCACTGAGCAGCAATCGTTTCGGCGGAATAATTCACCACTGTGCCGGAGCCGACTACCACCTTGAAGCGGGTGCCATAAGCGAGACGGGCAGGTGGAGTGATGATGAGATCCGTGCCGGATACCGAGACCTGTGCGGGATCCCTCACGTTGATGGTCACGCCATTCGCACCCACCATGTCTTGGATGTTGATCGAGCCTGCACCGGTGAGTGTGATGGCATTGCTGAAAGTTGCCATCAACCGGATTGAGGGATAAGCACCGGTGGCAGCTTCCGCAGGAATGTAGCTTACGACCGCTAACGGGGTCTCGAAGACGCTGACGGTGATGTTATCGAGAGCACCGGCATAGAGTGACGGCTCGCCCCATGACAGGTAGCGGCCTGCGTTTTCGAAATCCAGTGAGGCAACTTGGACTTTCTGGACCCCATTGATCCAGGTGGTGGCCGTGCCGTTAGGCTCATCGAAGCGGATACGGAAATGGTGGATTTGGTTGCTCGGAGGATTGGTGGCGACCAATACTGGAAACACAGCGGTGATCAAGGTGGGGATAGTGCTGCCACCGTCGTTGTCGGTGTCGTAGTATAAGCTGGTGCCGACGGAGCCGACTGCAAAGTCGTAGTTGGCGTCATTCCAAGCGGCCCATGCGCCATTCTGTACGTTGTCGGAGAGTCCGAAGGTTAACGGGTGGCTCCAAGCCACGCGCTGGTCGAACTCGACTTCCCATACTCTCCCGGCCACTTGCGGAGCCCAATTGTAGGTCATGCGGAAGTTCTGGACGGATGTGTCTGTCGGTTGCTGCTGTTGGCCGTTCCTGTTGCCGTTGCTGTCCCAGTTGAGCGTGCCATCCACGACCACATCCTGGGTGGTCAGGTTGGCGGTGCCCGTCCACCCATATTTCACGGTGGAGGCGAGCATACCCTTGGCGCGGGCGGCGGGGTCGGTCAACGAGGTGCCATTAGCAGCGTTGAAGTCGTCTTTGAATACAACAGTGGGGAATATTCCCTGCACGGCCGTGGTGAAAGTCCACTGGTCATTAGTCGGTTCGGTGGAGAAATTCGTCACCGTGCCGGGGCCGATCACCACCTTGAACGGGGTGCCATAGGCGAGACGGGCAGGTGGAGTGATGATGAGATCCGTGCCAGAAACCGAGACCTGTGCGGGATCCGTCACGTTGATGGCCACGTGATTTGTGCCCGCCATGTCTTGGATGGTGATCGAGCCTGCACCTGTGAGGGTGATGGCATTGCTGAAAGTCGCCACCAAGGGGGCTGCGGGATTAACGGCGGTGGCAGCTCGCGCGGGGTTGTAGCTCACGATCGTTGGCGGGGTTTCGAAGACGCTAACGGTGATGTCATCGAGAGCACCGGCATAGGTAGTTGGCTCGCCCCATGATAGGTAACGGCCTGCGTTTTCGAAATCCAGCGAGGTAACCTGGGCTTTCTGGACTCCATTGATCCATACGGTGGCCGTGCGGTTAGGCTCGTCGAAGCGGATGCGGAAATGATGGATTTGGTTGCTTGGAGGATTCGTGGCGACCAGTCCCGGAAACACATTGACGACCTGGGTGGGGATAGTGCTGCCTCCGTCGTTGTCAGTGTCGTAGTTTAAGCTGGTGCCGTAGGAACCGGCTGCGAAGTCGTAGTTCGCGTTATTCCAAGCGTCCCACGCGCCATTCTGCACATTGTCGGAGAGTCCGAAGGTCAACGGGTGGCTCACCGCCACGCGCTGGTCGAACTCGACTTCCCATACTCTTCCGTTCACTAGCGGTGCCCAATTGTAGGTCATGCGGAAGTTCTGGTTGGATGTGTCCGTCGGTTGCTGATGCAGGCCGTTCCTGTCGCCGTTGCTGTCCCAATTGAGCGTGCCATCCACCACCACGTCCTGGGTGGTCAGGTTGGCGGTGCCCGTCCACCCATACTTCACGGTGGATGCGAGCGTGCCGGTGGCGCGGGTGGCGGGGTCGGTCAACGAGGTGCCATTAGCAGCGTGGAAGTCGTCTTTGAATAAAAGTGTGGGGGTGGTCTGTGCCGGGGCGAAGGTCGCCAAGGCGATCAGGCAGGTCGTGATCAATGAGAAAGTGTGAGTTTTCATGGGCTTGAATGGTAGAAACTGGCCAGGTGGATGGCGGCTCAGATATCATATCAAGTTGATCATTAGCACACTGGCCGCATTGTGGATATCATCCCTTGGGTGTATTTTTCCACAGAGTGTTCCTTCCGCACGCATGGCGTCCTAGCAAATCTGGAGTGCCTTTTGAGTTCCCTCGTAATGAGCAGATTCAGAGCTCATTTCTTCCATGTCATCGACAGCTTACGCCCAGCTCTGGCGCAGTCTAGAAGGTAAAGGTTGATCAGGTTTTGATAGGGAATCCCGGTCTCTTTGGTAAGCGACTTGAAGTAATCGATGATGTCCGGTTCAAGCCTGAT
>JARWZU010000058.1 GCA_029866215.1 Akkermansiaceae bacterium | reverse complement strand
GCGGGCAACTCCGAGGCCAATTGCGCGGCGTTATGTTCATGGCTCAAATGAGTCAACCATGTTTCCTCGACCTCCAACTTGTCCGCGACTTGCAAGGCCTCGCTCAGCGAAAAATGGGTCGGATGCTCCGACTTCCGGAGCGCATCGATGACCAGAACCCCCACCCCATCGAGGAGTTCCATGGTCGCCGCTGGGATTCGTTTGACGTCGGGCAAATACGCCAATTTCCGCGCACCAGGCACTTCGAATAGAAACCCGATCGTCTCGACGCTGGCATGTTCGACCGGCAAGGGGGTCACTTTCAAATCCCCGTACGAAAATGGGCCGTCAATGAGTCGAGGATCGGGCCGCACATACCCCACCACAGGGGTGTCCGGAAAGAAGGCCCAGCCAAACATCTTCTGCAGGCTCTCCATGCATCCCTGCGTCGCGTGCAATGGCAACGGTGTAGGACGCCGCCAACAGAAGGCCCTCAATTCATCAAATCCCGCCACATGATCCAGATGAGCATGCGTGTAAATGACGGCATCAATCTCCCGCAACCCCTCCCGCAGCGCCTGTATCCTCAAATCTGGCCCCGAATCCACAAGCAGAGTCTGCCCCGCCGCTCTCACCACGATCGATGACCGAAACCGCTGATTCCTTGGGTCGCTCGAAGTACAAACCGCGCAGTCACAACCGATTACCGGCACCCCGACCGAGGTACCTGTCCCAAGAAAAGTGAATGAAAACTCCGCCGCCATTGATTCCTGTGGCCAGACTTGCATAATGCGCACCGTTCCGCAAAACCAATGCTCTCCCTTCTTAAAATCCGCAATCTTGCCCTCGTTGACGAATTGGCGTGGGAGCTGGGCACCGGCCTCATCAGTGTGACCGGTGAAACGGGCGCTGGTAAGTCGGTCATCGTCGGTGCTCTCAAACTCGTCCTCGGCGAGCGCGCCGAAAAGTCATTGATTCGAACCGGCGAAGAAAATTGCTCGGTCGAGGCGGTTTTCGAACTCAAAGACCCCCAGGAAATCAACGCGATCCTCGAAGACGGTGGGCTCGCCCCATGCGATGACACCCAACTCATCATCCGGCGCGTGATCGGCCAAACCGCAAACCGCCAATTCATCAACGACTCGCCCGTTACCCTTGCCCTGCTCAAGCGTCTTGGCGAGCATCTCGTCGATCTTCACGGCCCCCACGACCACCAGTCACTTTTCTCAACCGAGCGCCAACTTGCGATGCTCGATGCCTACGCAGGCGCGGACTCACAAGTCGCCCAGTACCGCGAATCCTACCGTGCATGGCGAGCGAAGGCGGCCGAGCTCGAAGAAATCCGCCAAGCGGAAAATGCGAGCGAACAAGAACTCGAACTGCTCCGCTACCAAGTCGGTGAAATTGACGCCGCCAATCTCAAGCCCGAGGATGAACACGATCTCGAAGACCGCTGGCGCCGCGCGTCCAATTCATCCCGCCTCGTGGAAGCCTCAGCCGCCGCAAGCGCAGCCCTCACCGCGGAAGATGGAATCCTTGAGCGACTCAGCGAAGTCCAACGCCTCGTCCGCGAGCTCGAAAAACTCGACCCCTCGATCCGCGACCGCACCGCCTCGCTCGAAACCGCCTGCCTTGAACTCCAAGATCTCGAACACAATCTATCCGATTACACCGATGAGCTCGACATCAACCCCGCCGAAACCGCGACCCTCGAGGATCGAGTGAATTTATTAGAATCGCTCAAGCGAAAATACGGCCCATCGCTCAGCGACATCCTCGCCCGCCGCGATGCCGCTGCCACGCGGCTCGACACCATCGAAAACCGCGGCGAGAAATTGGACGCTCTGGGCCGCGAACTCGCCGCATCTCGAACCAAGCTCGACAGCACGGGCAAGTCCCTCGCCGCCATCCGCCGCAAAGCCGCTCCGAAGCTCGCCAAGGAAATTTCGAACCAACTTAAGGACCTCGGCTTCAAGCAGTCATCATTCGAAGCGCCGCTCAAGACCCTAACCGATCCCGGCCCACAAGGTCTCGAATCCGTCGAGTTTCAGTTCGGCCCAAATCCAGGCGAGCCCTTGCTGCCGCTTCGCCAGATCGCGTCGTCGGGCGAAATCAGCCGAGTGATGCTCGCGGTGAAATCTGCCCTAGCCGATCAGGACGCCACCCCGCTGATGGTGTTCGATGAAATCGACGCCAACGTCGGCGGCGAGGTCGCTCGCGCGGTGGGCCGCAAGATGGCAACGCTTGGCACCCGCCACCAAGTGGTCGCCATCACCCATTTTCCGCAGGTGGCCGCGATCGCATCCCACCACTTCGTAGTCGAAAAAGAAGTGACGGGCGGAAGAACTCGCTCGCGCCTCTATCCGGTCCAAGGCGAGACCCGCATTCAAGAACTCGTCCGCATGCTTGGCGGCGGCGGCGAACAGGCCAGAGCCATGGCCGCCTCCCTCCTCGTGCCGTGAAACGGATTTTTAAGGCCGTTCCCGAACCCGTCGAGTCGACGTCACGCGACCTCGCCGAGTCCCTCGGTCTGCCATGGCGCGGCCCCGGCATGCCCCGACTCGTGATCGGTCGCCGCGAATGGATCTCACTCCCGGATCTCGCCGTTTCGCCGTTGAACGCCAAAACCGACACCGGCGCAAGAAGTTCAAGCATTCATGCCGAAAACATTGTCCTCGCGGATGACGAGCAAAGCGTGCAATTCACCACCACCAATCACTATGGCCAGGTGGTCTCTTGTGAAGCTCCCGTCGTGCGAATCGCTCGCGTCCGCAGCTCTTCAGGAATCTCGAAAAAGCGAATCTTTATTCGAACGAATGCAACGCTTCCGGGGGGCTTCTGCTGGAGCATCGAGCTCAGTCTCGCAAACCGCTCTGAAATGCGCTGCCCGATGCTGCTTGGTCGCCAGGCGCTTGCTGGCTATTTCCTCATCGATCCGCAGGGCGACCACCTCCTAGGCAAGGCACGAAGCTTGGAGTGAACACAAAAAACAGCCAGTCGCTTGCACGACTGGCTGTTGATCGATCTAGCAAATAATCAATAGCGATAGTGGTCAGCCTTGAACGGGCCTTCCGCAGAAACGCCAATGTAGTCAGCTTGAGCCGTAGTCAACTTCGTCAACTTGGCACCAATCTTGGCAAGGTGGAGTCGGGCGACTTCCTCGTCCAAATGCTTTGGCAGCACCTTCACTTCTCCCGCCTTGTAGGTCTCACGATTTTTCCAAAGTTCAATCTGCGCGAGCGTTTGGTTCGTGAATGAATTGGACATCACGAAGCTCGGATGGCCAGTACCGCAGCCCAGATTCACCAAGCGACCTTCTGCCAACATGTAAAGGCTGTTGCCTGTCGGGAATGTATACTTATCAACCTGTGGCTTGATGTTGGTTTTCACCACGTTCGGCGCGTTGTTGAGCTTATCGATCTGGATCTCATTGTCGAAGTGACCGATGTTACAGACGATCGCTTGGTCCTTCATCTCCTCCATGTGCTCAAAGCGGATGATGTCTTTGTTACCGGTCGTCGCAACGTAGATGTCGCCCCAGCCCAGAGTGTCCTCGATGGTAAGAACGCGGAATCCTTCCATGGCAGCCTGCAAGGCACAGATCGGGTCAATTTCAGTCACCACCACTTGCGCACCTGCACCGCGCAGCGCTTGGGCACATCCCTTGCCGACATCGCCGTAGCCGCAAACCACGCCAACCTTGCCAGAAATCATGACGTCGGTGGCACGCTTGATGCCGTCTAACAACGACTCGCGGCAACCGTAGAGGTTATCGAACTTTGACTTGGTGACCGAGTCATTGACGTTGATTGCAGGCACCAAAAGCGTGCCGGCCTTGGCCATCTGATAGAGACGATGAACTCCCGTGGTGGTCTCCTCGGAGACGCCTTTCCATTCCTTCACGATCTCGTGGAAAATGCCGGGCTGCTTGCCCTTGATGTCCTTGAGCAGATCTTTGATGACTTGCTCTTCATGGCTCTCAGAAGGGGTAGTGATCCAGTCGGAACCGTTCTCCATTTCGTAGCCCTTGTGGATAAGCAAAGTCGCATCACCGCCGTCATCAACGATCAGTTGCGGACCAAGACCCTCTGGATTGACCAGGGCCTTCCAGGTGCACCACCAATACTCCTCAAGGGTCTCGCCCTTCCATGCGTAAACTGGAATATCACGTGCCGCGATCGCCGCAGCTGCATGATCCTGCGTGGAGAAAATATTGCAACTCACCCAGCGCACTTCGGCTCCAAGATCGGTGAGCGTCTCGATGAGAACGGCCGTCTGGATCGTCATGTGGAGTGAACCCATTACCCGCACGCCTTGCAGCGGCTTTTCTGTACCGTATTTTTCACGGGTGGACATCAGTCCGGGCATCTCGTGCTCGGCGATCTCGATTTCTTTGCGGCCGAAATCGGCAAGGCCGATATCTCTAACTTTGTAGTCTGTGAAGCTCATGTTATTATTTGTTAGTTGGAAAATCAGCCGATTGCCTTCTTGAGAGCAGCAACCTTGTCGGTCGCTTCCCAAGTGAGATCCGAGTCGTCTTTCCCAAAGTGACCATAGTTGGTGGACTTCGAGTAAATCGGGCGGAGAAGATTGAGTTGCTTGACGATGTCCGCTGGCTTGAAGGAAAAAGTCTTTTTCACCGCAGCAAGAATTGTTGCATCGCTGACCGAACCAGTTCCGAAGGTATCGATGTGGATCGAAAGCGGTTGTGGATGACCAATGGCGTAGGCGAACTGAATTTCACAGCGCGTGGCAAGGCCGGCAGCGACAACATTCTTCGCCACCCAGCGTCCCATGTAAGCAGCGGAACGGTCGACCTTTGACGGATCTTTACCAGAAAAAGCACCGCCACCGTGGCGACCCATGCCACCATAACTATCAACGATGATCTTACGACCCGTGAGACCCGTATCTCCCTGTGGTCCGCCAACGACGAAAGTTCCAGTAGGATTGATATGATACTCGGTGTCCTTGGTCAGCATGTTCTTCGGCAGGACTTTTTTGATCACTTGCTCGATGCAAAATTTCTCAATCACCGCATGCTCGACGTCAGCGGAGTGTTGCGTGGAAATCACCACGTTCACAATGCGGGTCGGCTTATCATTGACATACTCGACAGCCACTTGGGACTTCGCGTCGGGGCGAAGCCACTTGGCAAGCTTACCCGCCTTACGGATGCGGGTGAGTTCGCGACCGAGGCGGTGGGCGAACATGATCGGCGCAGGCATCAACTCAGGCGTCTCGTTGCACGCATATCCAAACATGATGCCCTGGTCGCCAGCACCTTGCTCAGAATGCTTTTTACCGTCTGCCTTTTTCGCGTCGACACCTTGAGAAATGTCAGGGGATTGGGGCGTGAGGTAATTATTGATGAAAATCTTATCGGCGTGGAAAACGTCGTCGTCGTTGGTGTATCCAATGCCACGGATGGCTTCGCGGATAACATTCTCGATGTTGATGACGGTCCCGATGGGCGTTTGCTTGCCGATCTTCGGAATACTGATTTCGCCGCCGACCACCACGACGTTGCTTTTCACGAAGGTCTCGCAAGCCACGCGGCTCTTCGGGTCGATCGTAAGGCAGGCGTCAAGAATCGCATCGGAAATGGTATCTGCCACTTTATCTGGATGGCCTTCGCCAACCGATTCAGAAGAAAAAATGTAGGTGCTCATGTGTTTTTAAATTTTCGTATCGTCAAATCGTGATGCGTTGATGCATTATATGCGTCATGAAGTCAATTCTGAAATCACTCAAACTCCTGTCGGATCCCACCCGGCTTAGAATCTTGATGCTCTCAGATAACGAATCCCTCTCAGTCGCCGAGTTTCAGGAAATTCTCGGCATGGGCCAGAGCCGGATTTCCACTCACCTCTCGCAGCTGAAAGCCGAGGGGCTCGTCAGTGATGAGCGGAGCGGCAAGAACAACATCTACACCTGCACGACGTCCGCTGAACTCATGGATGTGGCGCGCGCGGCAGCGTCCGAGGTGCCAGAACTCGCCGCCGATCGTGCTGCACTCCGACACTTGCTCCGGAAACGCAAAGACACGGCCCGAGCGTATTTCGACGAACTCGCGGGCCGCTTCGGCAAGGACTATGTGCCCGGGCGTTCTTGGAAAGCCCTCGCCGAGGCCCTCATCAAGGTCCTGAACTACCGCGTGGTGGCCGACCTCGGCGCTGGCGAAGGAACCCTTGCCCAGCTCCTCGCGCAACGGGCCGAAAAAGTCATCGCGGTCGATCTCTCACCCAAAATGGTCGAGTTTGGCCAGCAGCTCGCCGTCCAAAATGGCCTCGCAAATCTTGAGTACCGCCTCGGGGACATTGAGAGCCCACCGATCGATGACGGCACGCTCGACCTTGCCGTCTTGAGTCAAGCCCTCCACCACGCCGAGCACCCGCAGCGCGCGCTGGATGCGGCGTTCCGCGCCATCAAACCGGGCGGTCGGCTGGTCGTTCTCGACCTCCTGCAACACACATTTGAGGAGGCGCGGGAGCTGTATGCGGACCGCTGGTTGGGGTTTTCCGAGAGCAATCTGGCCACCATGATGGAGAAATCTGGATTCAGCCAGATTGAAACGATCGTCGCCGACCAAGAAACCAGCGCCCCAAAATTCCAGACCTTGCTTGGAATCGGCACCCGCCCCTGATTCGGCATCGGAGTCGCAAGTGGCTGTATTCCCTGCTTGATGCGTGGCCTCGAATGGCAATGATCACGGGCATGTCACGGTTGTTATGTGTTCGCCTCTTCGCTCTCGCATTTACGGGTGCACTAATCACCTCCTGCGGAGGGGTTCCAGGCCCCCTTCCCCAACAACGTTCGGTGCAATCCGCCCAGCGCGCTTCGTCCCAATCGTCCTCCATCATTCCTCCCACGCCGCCGCCTCCGGTCGTTGCCGAGAGCGCAATCGTGATCGATGTGGCCTCCGGCAAAGTACTTTACGCCAAAAATGCCGATAAACCGCGCCCTGTCGCCAGCACTCAGAAAATTGTGACCGCATTGTGCGTCCTCGATGCTGGCAACATCGACAAGGCCGTTACCATCAAATCCATCGACGGTGCCTGCGAACCCACCAACCTCTATCTCAAGCCCGGCGAGAGCTACCCACGCCGAGATCTCCTCAAAGTGCTGATGGTCAAAAGCGCAAATGATGTGGCACGCGCATTGGCCCGTGATGTCGGTGGTGATTTGGTTTCCTTCGCCTCGCTCATGAACCGCAAGTCCGCATCGCTCGGCATGCGAAACTCAAATTTCGTCAACCCAAACGGACTTCCTGCCACCAACCAGTATTCGACCGCACGTGACATGGCGATCGCTGCCCGCGCAGCTTACCGCAGCCCGCTGATCCGCTCGTTCACCGCCACCAAGGCCTTCCAATTTCGCTACAATGACGGCCGAACCCGCCGCATCGAAAACACGAACCACCTGCTGAAATCCGTGCCTTATTGCGACGGTCTCAAAACCGGCACGACCAATGCCGCAGGCCGCTGCCTCGTTTGCAGCGGTTCTCTCAATGGGCGAGCCGTCATCGTGGTCGTACTCAAGTCCACCACGCCCAACGTTTGGAAAGACTCTAGCAAATTGCTCGCTTGGGCGCTTGAGCGTCCGGCATCGGCATCCTAACAGGCAGCCTCCGCCAACATGCCTAGCCCTGCCGAGTCCCTGCGACAACTTGCTGCCGAAGGCCTGCTGCGACATCAGCGCCCCCTCGACTCACCCACCGGGGCACAAGTGACCCGTGACGGCAAACCGCTTTGGAACTTCGCGTCCAATGACTACCTCGGCCTCGCAAGACATCCGGAAATCGAAGCAGCTCTCATCGAGGGAACCAAACGTTTTGGCGCAGGCTCCGCCGCATCCCGGTTGGTTTGTGGAACCTTGCCACCACACGTTCTGCTAGAAAATTCGATCGCCGAGGCTAAACAAACCGAGGCAGCGATCACCTTCACCTCAGGCTTCGCCACCGCGCTCGGCGCGATCCCAGCGATCGTCGGAAAAGCGGACTTCATCATCCTCGACAAGCTTTGCCACGCTTGCCTGGTCGACGCCGCCCGCCTCTCAGGCGCGACCCTCCGGATTTTCCCACACAACGATCTCAATCGACTGGAACAATTGCTTACCCGCATCCGTGCCAAGGCGCCCACCGCACGCATCCTCGTGGCCACCGAGTCGGTCTTCAGCATGGACGGAGACCTCTGCCCCTTACGGGAAATCGTCACCCTCACCGAATCCTACCAAGCACTTCTTTTATTAGATGAAGCACACGGCTTCGGAGTCCTTGGGGAACACGGCATGGGCCTCGCCGAACACGAAAAACTCCAGGACCGCATCGCATTTCAAATGGGCACGTTCAGCAAAGCCGCCGGCCTCTCCGGTGGCTACCTCGCCGCGTCCCGCGACTGGGTGGACCTCTTGACCAACCGCGCCCGAACGTTCATTTATTCGACCGCCCCTCCACCATCACTCGCCCACGCGGCCATGATCTCACTCGCTCTGATCCGCGGAAGCACAGGGCATGCGTTGAGAACAAAACTTCACGAAAACATTTCACGAATCTCTCCACTTGGCACACCGATCGTTCCCATCGTGTTAGGAAGTAACGACAACGCATTGGCGGCATCGACCGCATTTGAAGAATCGGGCTATCTCATCCCTGCGATCCGCTATCCGACGGTTGCCCGAGGCAGCGCAAGGCTCCGCATCAGTGTGTCCGCCGCCCATTCACACGAAACGATGACAACACTCGCTTCCTTGATTCACACCATCACTCCACCGGTTCAGGAAACCAGCGGGCAAGGAATCGCAATGACCTGCATGCCCGCGCGCTGAGCCGATGTGATGCCCGCAGGCGCATCTTCAAGCGCAAGGCATTTGGTAGGATCCAGCCCCATCAGCTTCGCAGCCTTCAGGAAAATATCGGGCGCTGGCTTGCCATGCACCACATCATCCGCAGTCACGACTTCGTCGAACCAGTCGGAAATGCCAACGACTTTCAAAGTCTTCTCAATCACCATGCGGCTGCCCCCAGTCGCAATGGCCATCGGGATTTTCCCCCGAAGTCCTTCTGCAAATGCAGCCACTTCCTCGATCAACGTCACTTGATCCAAGCGCTTCAAAAAGCACTCACGCTTCGCCAAGGCAACCGCCGTCGGATTCAAATGAAGGTTATACGTGTCATTGAGTTCCACCACGATGTCGAGCGTGGGCCGCCCGCCCATCGCAAAGAAAACATCTTCCTTGAAAATTCCACCGGCTCCATGGATGGCTAACGCCTCGCACCAAGCCTCAAAATGCGCTGGCATCGAATCCACCAAGGTCCCATCACAATCAAAAACCACGCCTTCAAAGCCACTCGAAGGAAATTCAAAAGGTCCAATGCTCGCCATAATTGCGGCGCTGATAGACCAATCTCCCTGATCTTGGCAAGTGCCATAAGCTCAATAGAGCATGAATCTCACCTCACTCGTGGAGCCAAGAATGGTGCAGCGAACCGATCAAGAGAGGTCGAGAATCTGGTCACGATAGACCCCAGCAGGGACCATCCGTAACCCACCCGATGCATTCCGAATTTCGACATCGCCCTCAATCGCCACCCCAGATTCAAACTGAACCGGACCACTGATCTTCAGCGACTGGCACGCTCTCAAACTGGGACTGCCAATGGCATCGATTTGATCCACCAACTTGTATTCATCCGAGAGAACGATGACTGGCGGCACCCCATTGCGGGCAGCGACCAACCGAACCTGACCATCCGCCAGCACTTCGTAGGCATCCGACCGCAGCGCGAGCAAATCCCCCGTCGTCTTGACCGGCGCGAAACGACTCCGCGGAACCTCGATCGCCGCCGCACCCTCAAAGCACTCAATCGCGGCTCCCATCGCGATTTCCAACTGAATCACCGGCGTCGAGCTCTTGTCACGCGGATCCACCGTCTTCTGATTGCGAATCATCGGCAGTGGCAACACGCCCGCATCCGCCTCAAGCTGCTCTTTGAGCAAGTCCAAGCGCAACCAAAGGCTGTTCGTGTTAAAATAACGGTGACGCTCAATGTCCTGGAATGCCTCCATGTCCTCAGCCGGACATTGCGCGACCTCCCGCAGAAGCAAGCGAGCATCCGCACGCCTTACCGCAAGATGCCCCCCTTTGCGGTCAGCCGCCGTTCTGCGAGTCACCTCCATGAGAAACGGCGAGCCACTGTCGGCGAAATGGCGCAAAATTGCAGGATCCAGAATCGCCCCGAGATTGTCAGAATTCGAGACAAATGCATATTTCACCCCCTCTGCGAGAAGCCGATCTAGCCAGCCACTGCCGACAAGCGCCGGATAAAGATCACCATGACCCGGTGGGCACCATTCCAAATCAGAATCAGCCGACCACACGACTGGCTCAAGCGACGCCGCGTCGATCTTCGGAACCTGGTTCTGCATCAACTCGACCTCGCCCGACTCCGAGAGTCCCTCAGCACGATACTTTTCGAGATGCTGCAAGGTCTGCGCGCTCGTGCTGAAGCTATTCATCAAGAGCAAGCGCACCTTGGCACCACTCGCTTTTCGCAGATCCAGAATCTGTCGAACCATCAAATCGAGGAAATTCACCTGATCCTGCACCACCAGCAAACTCTTCGGTCCCTGCAAACCCATCCCCGTTCCCAGACCGCCATTGAGCTTGATGACCACCGCCTGCGAGAGCAACGCCGCATCTGCATCCCCTGCCGCTGCGATCTCGTCAAATGAAGCAAGCCCCTCGGCAGGCAAGATGACTTCCTCAGGAATCATGCCCGACTCATTTCGCAGCAGTGCTGCATAATTCCGCCCGAATGCCCGGGTCGCGGCATCCCCCATTCCTGCGGCTGCCATTTTCATCTCGAATGCATCAAATTTTTCCTTCATAGTCGTAAGAACGTTCACGCAACCGTGGATTCATTGCACCCCTCGGTCACGCCAAAACACCAAGGCACCTCACAAATTCTGATCACTCAGCACGCCCATCACCGAATGAAGATTGGGATTGACCTTCCGCTCGGTTAGCTATTTGAGGAGCGTGCAAGTCAACTTTTTTACCCCCTAAATTCCACCAATGAAAATTCTCATTCTCTCACGCAACGCGAGACTCTACAGCACCGACGCCCTCGTCACTGCAGCCACCTCACGGGGCCATGAAGTGCGCGTGGTGGACTACTTGCGCTGCTACATGAACATCACCTCCCGCAAACCTCGCATCTATGTGGATGGCGAAGAGTTAGTGGCCGATGCCGTCATCCCACGCATTGCGGCGAAGCACACGTTCTATGGCAACGCCGTGGTGCGGCAATTCGAGATGATGAATGTTTTCACCCTGAACGACTCTGTGGCAATCGCACGCTCACGTGACAAACTGCGTTCACTCCAAATTCTTGCCAAGCGTGGCGTCGGCCTCCCAGTGACTGGATTCGCCCACCATACCGATGCCACCGGCGAGTTGATTAAAATGTGCGGTGGCGCTCCGTTGGTCATCAAGCTGCTAGAAGGCACTCAAGGTGTCGGCGTGGTACTTGCCGAGACCACCAATGCGGCCGAATCGGTGATCGAGGCCTTCAAGGATCTCAACGCGAACATTCTCGTCCAAGAATTCATCAAGGAAGCCGCAGGCGCAGACATCCGCTGCATCGTTATCGGCGGCAAGGTGGTCGCTGCCATGAAGCGCCAGGCAGGAGTCGGCGAATTCCGCTCAAACCTCCACCGCGGCGGCACGGCTCAAAAAGTGCGCATCTCCCCCGAAGAACGCGCCGTAGCCATCAGCGCAGCCAAGGCGATGGGACTCAACCTCGCAGGCGTCGACCTGCTCCGTTCGAATCACGGCCCGGTCGTCATGGAAGTGAACTCATCACCCGGCCTCGAGGGCATCGAGCAGTCGTCCAAGCAAGACGTGGCTGGGATGATCATCGAGTTCCTCGAGAAGAAGGCTAAAAAACCCGCAAAGCCCGAGGACAAGTGAAATCACGAATTCGCCTTGAGGCGGCCTAACACTTCGGCGTAGGCCTCCATCACATTTCCAAGATCGCGGCGGAAGCGATCCTTGTCCATTTTCTCACCCGTCTTCAGGTCCCAAAGCCGGCACCCGTCAGGGCTGATCTCGTCGGCAAGCACGATCTGCGATGGATCCGAAACCAATCGGCCGAACTCGAGTTTGAAGTCCACCAGCTTGAGCCCACACTTGGCAAAGAAATCGGTGAGAATCGCATTCACTTGAAGTGCCGACTTGCGCAAGTGCACCAAGTCCTCCGGGGTAGCCAATCCCATTTCACGGATGTAGTCATCATTGATGAGCGGGTCTCCGAGTTCATCGCTCTTGTAGGAGAACTCGATGATCGGTTGAGAAAACACCTGACCTTCGGCAATGCCAGTGCGCTTGCAGTAACTTCCTGCGGATAAATTGCGGACAATGACCTCAACCATCACGATCGTGACTTTTTTCACCTCGACATTCGTGTCGTCGATCTTGCGCACAAAATGGGTTGGCACACCGGCATTCTCAAGAAATCCGTAGATCAAGGTGCTGATTTCGTTATTGAGCCGCCCTTTGTTCTCGAAGCTGGCCTTCTTTTCACCATTGAAGGCGGTGGCGTCGTTCTTGAACTCCATGCGGAGTGTCTCGGGATTCTCAGTGGCCCAGAGACGCTTGGCTTTGCCCTCGTAAATCGGTGTCATTACGGATTGTTAAAACTCCATGGCGTCTCGGTCAAGTGCGCTGAAATCCAGCACCCGAATTATCCTCTCATCCGCAGTTGAAATGGATGGAGAGGAGTTCACTCCGTCTGGCGGCTTGGTGGCGAGAGATCCCTTCTTGGAGCACTGCGGAGTGATCGCCGAGTTTGCCGCGCACCCGCAACAACGCGCCATCACCCGCACCTGCCTCGTCATTCAGTGCCTGATCGTCGATCTCGGCGACATCTGTCTCTGTCGCGGCCAGTCCTTGCCAACAACTGAGGAATCGTTCGCCACAATCCAGAATGGGTGAGCTGCGCTGTTGTTCCATTACATCATCCCCATGTCCATTTTCATCGAAAACCACGCGAAAAAACCTCTTCCCGATGCGCCTGGCACGGGGTTTCGCACATCCTGCACCGCGTAACGGCAATGCTAACACCGGAAACACCGGAGGAGCAATTGCTAGGACTGGTAAAGAAGGGTTCCAAGCTCATGATGAGAAAAGGCAGTCATGCGGCTGCTCCGATCAAAGGACACGGCGAAGGGGAAGCGGAAAAGATGGTGGTGCTCGGGCTGGACAAATGGGGATTGGTGGATGCCGTGGGACGGCTGATCCAGACCCGCAAGGGAGATCCCCGCAAAGTTGCCTTGGCGACGGTGATCAAAGCCCACACCAGCGTCGGCAACGAATGGCTGGCACAACGTCTGGAC
>JARWZU010000021.1 GCA_029866215.1 Akkermansiaceae bacterium | reverse complement strand
TTGGTTGAATGACAGCGGATTGACGATTTGGAACTGGTCGGGCAGCGCCGCCGGCGCGGGTGTGGATCAGGTTTACTTTGGGACCAGCGCCTTGGGACTCAGCAGTTCCCAGTTGTCGCGAGTCAGACTTTATTCCGACGGCGGGGAGACGCTCGCAGGCCAAGCGATGATGTTGAGCACCGGCGAGTTGACGGTGGTGCCAGAGTTGCGGGTGTTCATTCTCATGGTCCCCGGAATTTTTCTAATGGCATTGCGCCGGACCAAGCGACGGGGCGAGTAGGAGATCTCTCCTAACAAAATGTTGGAGCAGTTTTAAATGCGATCCGTAGGGTGCGCGTGGGTCTCGAGATGACCGATCCAACCTGATTGATGGGATCGGTCAAGTCGAGCCGAGGCAATTATGGCAAGTTCGTTGCCCCCATGAGGAAGCGGTCGCATTCGCGAGCCGCACCGCGGCCCTCGTTGATGGCCCAGACGACGAGGGACTGGCCACGGCGAACATCGCCTGCGGCGAAGACGCCGGGGACGTTGGTGGTGAATTGGCCGTGCTCGGCTTTGATGTTTGAGCGAGCGTCGGTCTCAAGGGCGAATTTCTGGATGACTTCGTTTTCGGGACCGGTGAAGCCCATGGCGAGCAGGGCGAGCTGGCAGGGGATGACGCGGAGGGTGCCTTCGATGTCTTGAGGGACGAAGCGGCCTTGCTCGTCTTTGGTCCATTCGATCTCGACGATCTCGAGGCCGGTGAGTTTGCCAGCGGCGTCCTTGAGGAAGCGCTTGGTCTGGACGAGGTAGTGGCGGGGATCGCGGCCTTGGAGGGCGTTTGCCTCTTCTTGGCCGTAGTCCATTTTGTAAATTTTCGGCCACTCGGGCCACGGGTTGTTCGCCGCGCGCTTTTCGGGTGGCTGCGGCATGATTTCCAGCTGGATCACGCTCTTGCAACCGTGGCGGATGCTGGTGCCCACGCAGTCGGTGCCGGTGTCACCGCCGCCGATGACGACGACGTCCTTGCCAGTGGCGTTGAGGGCGGGATTGCTGCCGTCGAACTCGTGGTCGAGCTGGTGGCGGGTGTTGGTGGTAAGGAACTCCATGGCCATGAACACGCCCTCGGCATCGCGGTTGTCGATGTAGAGATCGCGGCCAGCAGTGGCTCCGCAGCAGAGAATGGTGGCGTCGAAGTCAGCGCGAAGTTTTTCGGTCGTCCAAACAGAGTCCTTGCCGATGGCGATGCCGGTCTTGAACTCGATGCCTTCTGAGGCCATGAGATCAACCCGGCGCTGGACGACGAGTTCCTTGTCTAACTTCATGTTAGGAATGCCATACATGAGGAGGCCGCCGATGCGGTCCTCGCGCTCGAAGACGGTGACGCTATGGCCGGCTTGGTTGAGCTGGTCGGCACAGGCGAGTCCGGCGGGGCCGGAGCCGACGACGGCGATTTTCTTGCCGGTACGGATTTCAGGGATGCGGGCGGTGACCCAGCCTTCTTCCCAACCGCGGTCGATGATGGCGCACTCGTTGTTTTTGATGGTGACGGCAGGACCAATCACGCCGAGCACGCAGGAGCCCTCGCACGGAGCGGGGCAGACGCGGCCGGTGAACTCTGGGAAATTGTTCGTCTTGTGGAGACGTTCGAGGGCTTCTTTCCAACGGCCGCGGTAGATGAGGTCGTTCCACTCGGGGATGAGGTTGTTCACAGGGCAACCGCTGGCCATGCCGGAGACCATGTGGCCAGTGTGGCAGAAGGGCGTGCCGCAGTCCATGCAGCGGGAGGCTTGGGCGCGTTGTTGTTTCTCAGCGGGGTGAATTTTAAACTCACGCCAGTTTTTGATGCGCTCGAGTGGTGCTGCCTCGGCATCGGTGATGCGAGGGACTTCCATGAATCCGGTTGGTTTTCCCATATGAGTTTGAGATGTGAGATTTAAGATTTGAAATTTAACTCAGTTTCCGCCGATGCGGGCGAGGTCTTGGAGGTTGGCCTCGAAGG
This sequence comes from Akkermansiaceae bacterium, assembly GCA_029866215.1. Classification (GTDB taxonomy): domain Bacteria; phylum Verrucomicrobiota; class Verrucomicrobiia; order Verrucomicrobiales; family Akkermansiaceae; genus Luteolibacter. The sequence continues at coordinate 25,123 of JARWZU010000021.1, read as the reverse complement.
CGGCCATGGCAGCTTCGTCGCCGGTGAGGCCCTGTGCTTCGACTTTCTTGAAGGCTTCCAGCATGCGCTCGTAGTCGCGGGGGAGGACTTTGAAGAATTTGGGCAGCTCGGCATCCCAGTTTTCCAGCAAGAACTTGCCGCGTGGCGAGTCGGTGTAGGCGACGTGTTGCTCGATGTTCGATTTCACCAAGACGATGTCCGAATCACTGCCCTCGATGAGGCGGTAGAGATTGACCATTTCCTTGTTGAGGCGTTTTTCAAACAGGCCGTCGATGTCGTAAACATACGCGACTCCGCCTGACATGCCGGCGGCGAAGTTGCGACCGGTTTCGCCGAGCACGATGACTTGTCCACCGGTCATGTATTCGCAGCCGTGGTCGCCGACGCCTTCGACGGTGGCGGAGGCACCGGAGTTGCGGACGCAGAAGCGCTCACCGGCGAGGCCGTTGATGTAAACTTGGCCGCTGGTGGCACCGTAGAGGGCGACGTTGCCGACGATGATGGCGTCCTCTGGCTTGAAGCGGGAGCCGCGCGGTGGGTAGATGATGATTTTGGCACCCGAGAGGCCCTTGCCGACGTAGTCGTTGGCATCGCCTTCGAGGCGGAAGGTCATGCCGGGTGGGGTGAAGGCTCCTAACGACTGGCCAGCGCTGCCGGTGAATTTCAGCTCAATGGTGTCCTCTGGGAGGCCCTTGCCGCCGTATTTACGGGAGATTTCGCTACCGGTGATGGTACCGACGACGCGGTTCACATTGATGATGGGTAGCTCGACCCGGACTTTTTCGCCGCGCTCGATGGCGGGCTTGCAGAGGGTGAGAAGGTGGGTGTTGTCGAGCGCATCCTTGAGGCCGTGGTCTTGAGCGACTTGCTTGTAGCCTCCGACGGTGTCGGCGACGTCTGGCTTGTGGAAGATGCTGGTGAGATCCACGCCTTGGGCTTTCCAGTGTTCGGTGGCTTTGTTGGTGTCGAGGCACTCAACGTGGCCGACCATTTCGTTGATGGTGCGGAAGCCGAGTTCTGCCATGATCTCGCGGAATTCCATGGCGATGAAGGTCATGAAATTGACGACGTGCTCGGGCTTGCCTTCGAAGTTTTTGCGAAGCTCCGGGTCTTGGGTGGCGATGCCGACGGGGCAGGTGTTTTTCTGGCAGACGCGCATCATGAGGCAGCCGACGGTGACGAGCGGCGCGGTGGCAAAGCCAAATTCTTCGGCACCGAGCAGTGCGGCGATGGCGACGTCGCGACCGGTCTTGAGCTGGCCGTCCGTTTCGAGGGTGACGCGGCTGCGAAGGTCGTTGAGGAGGAGGATTTGGTTCGTTTCCGCGAGACCGAGTTCCCATGGGGCACCGGCATTGTAGATGGAGGACGATGGCGAGGCTCCGGTGCCGCCGTCGTGACCGGAAATGAGGATGACGTCGGCGTGGGCCTTCGCAACTCCGGCAGCGATGGTGCCGACGCCGACTTCGGCGACGAGTTTCACGTTGATGCGGGCACGGGTGTTCGCATTTTTGAGGTCGTGAATGAGCTCGGAAAGGTCCTCGATGGAGTAAATATCATGGTGCGGCGGTGGGGAAACGAGGCCGACGCCTGGGGTGGAGTAGCGGACTTTGGCAATCCATGGATAGACCTTGGAGCCGGGGAGTTCGCCGCCCTCGCCGGGCTTGGCACCTTGGGAGATTTTGATTTGGATCTCGTCCGCATTGACGAGGTATTCGCCGGTGACACCGAAGCGGCCGGAGGCGACCTGCTTGATGGCAGAGCGTTTGCTATCACCATTTTCCATCGGGATGTAGCGTTCTGGGTCTTCGCCGCCTTCACCGGTGTTGGATTTCCCGCCGATGCGGTTCATGGCGATGGCGAGGGTCTCGTGGGCCTCTTGAGAGATGGAACCCCAGGACATGGCACCGGTTTTGAAGCGCTTGGTGATGGCTTCGATGGACTCGACCTCGTCGATGGGGACGGAGCTGCGGTTGGTCTTGAATTTCATGAGGCCGCGCAGAGTGGAGAGGTTCTCGCTCTGGTCGTTGACCTTTTTAGCGTATTGCTTGAAGACCTCGTAACTGCCGGTGCGGGTGGCTTTTTGGAGGAGGTGGATGGTTTCTGGATTGAAGAGGTGGTATTCTCCATCGCTGCGCCATTGATAGACGCCGCCGGTGTCGAGTGCTGCTTCCTCGGCCTCGATGTGGCGGTCAGGGAAGGCTTGGCGATGGCGGATGAGGGCTTCTTCGGCGACTTGGTCGATGTCGGAGCCTTCACAACGGCTGGAGGTGCCGCAGAAATACTTGTTCACGAGGTCGGTGCTGAGGCCGATGGTCTCGAAGACTTGGGCACCGCGGTAGGAGGCGACGGTGGAGATGCCCATTTTCGCCATGGTCTTGACGACGCCTTTGATGGAGCCTTTGAGGAAATTGTAGGTGGCCTTCTCAAGGGTGATCTCGATCATTTCGTCCGCGATCATCTGGTGGATCGATTCGAAGACCATGTAGGGATTGATGGCGTCTGCGCCGAAGCCGATGAGTGTCGAGAAGTGGTGGACTTCGCGGGCCTCGCCGGTTTCGAGCACGATGGAGCAGAGGGTGCGGGTGCCCTTGGCGACCAGGTGGTGGTGGAGGCCTCCCATGAGCAGGAGGGTGGGGAAGGCGGCGTGATCCTTGTCGATGTTGCGATCGGAGAGGATGAGGATGTTGTTTCCTGCGGCGATGGCTTGGTCGGCGGCGGCGCAGATTTGAGCGAAGGCCGCTTCAAGGCCATTTCCGCCCTGGTCGGCGGGGAAGAGGGCGTCGAGGGTGGTGGATTTGAAGCCGTCGAGGCTGACCTCGCGGAGCTGGGCGAGGGCGGCGTTATCGATGAGGGGATTGTCCAAGCGGATCATGCGGCAGCTCTGCGGGCCGGGTGCGAGGATGTTTCCTTCGGCACCGAGGAAGGTCTCGGTGGAGGTGACGAGTTCTTCGCGAATGCAGTCGAGAGCAGGGTTCGTGACCTGGGCGAAAATTTGCTTGAAGTAATGGTAGAGGTGCTTCGGCTTGCTGGAGAGCACGGCGAGCGGCGTGTCATTCCCCATGGAAGCAATGGGCTGGACGCCACTGGTAGCGGTAGGCCCGAGCAACATGCGGAGGTCTTCGTAGGTGTAACCGAAGGCGAGTTGACGGGCGAGGATGCGCTCTGGCTCGATGGTCTTCGGAGCCAAGGCGGTCGGTAAATCCTTGAGGGTGATGCGGTTGTCAGCGAGCCACTGGCGGTAGGGCTTGGCGGAGTAGATGCGCTTTTTGATTTCTTCGTCGGGGATGATGCGGCCTTCGTTCATGTCCACGAGGAACATTTTGCCGGGGCGGAGGCGGCCTTTTTCGACGATGGAGAGCGGATCAAGATCTGGGACGACGCCGACTTCCGAGGCCATGATGACGAGGTCGTCGTCGGTGACGTAGTAGCGGCTGGGGCGGAGGCCGTTGCGGTCGAGCACGGCGCCGATTTGCTGGCCGTCTGAGAACGTGATGGAGGCGGGTCCGTCCCATGGCTCCATGAGGCAGGCGTGGAATTCGTAGAAGGCTTTTTTATCCTCATCCATCATCGTGTGGCGTTCCCAGGGCTCGGGAATCATCATCATCATGGTGTGGACGAGGTCGTAGCCGCCGTAGTGGAGGAATTCGAGGCAGTTGTCAAAACGGGCCGAGTCGGAACCGTCTTCATTGATGACGGGGAAGATATTTTCGATCTCTGTGCCGAAAACATCAGAAGCGCAGAGGGCTTGGCGGGCCTTCATGGCGTTGGCATTTCCCATGACCGTGTTGATTTCGCCATTGTGGGCGATGAAGCGGTTCGGGTGAGCGCGCGACCAGCTTGGGAACGTGTTGGTCGAGAAGCGGGTGTGCATCAGTGCGAGGGCCGATTCGTAGTCAGAATCGTAGAGGTCCGGAAAATATTCCGAGAGCTGGCAAGGGGTGAGCATGCCTTTGTAAATCATCGTGCGGGCGGACAAGCCTGTGACGTAGTGGTAGTCAGCGCCTGGGAATGAGTTGCCTTTGTTGCCGTGAACGTCGCGGAATTGATTGGGCACCTCGTTGTTGCGGATCCATGCACCCACGCGCTTGCGAATCACGTAGAGCTTGCGCTCAAACGCCATCGGGTCGGTGATGTCGGCACTTTTTCCGATGAACACCTGCTTGATGACCGGCTCGTAACGTCCGGATGTCTTACCGAGGATTTCACTTTTGACCGGAACGGTGCGCCAGCCGAGGAACTTCTGGCCTTCGTCGCGGATGACGAGTTCGAAGACCTGCATGGCGACCTCGCGGACGGCGGCTTCGGGCGAGAAAAAAACGCAACCGGAGCCGTAATCGCCTTCAGGTGGTAGCTCGACTCCCTTGGCGGCCATCTCCCGGCGGAGGAATTTGTCGGGCATCTGGGTGAAAATCCCTGCGCCATCGCCGGTAGCAGGGTCTGAGCCGCTGGCACCGCGGTGGTCCATTTGGTTGTTCATCGTGAGCGTTTTCACGATGATGTCATGCGAGCGCTTGCCTTTGAGGTGAGCGATGAAGCCGACGCCGCAGGCGTCCTTTTCGCGTGATGGATGCCAAAGGCCTTGTGGTTCAGGCCAGCCAAATGGAGATTTCTGCGATGAAGGCATGGAGTTAGTAAATGAGATAATTGAGAGTAAAGGTGCAGCCTCTCCGCGCAAGGCAGAGATTTAGCAAATGAGGCAGTTTAGAATTTGGCGGCTTCGATCAAGAAAATTTCGGAGTCGAGAGAGAAATTCCATGGTGTTGGCCGAAACGGGCGGAAATCTGCGGATCAACCGACGCGCTGTCAAGACTCTGGGTAACTTAAGCAAAATCTGTGCCGTATCAGTCGCATTGACACGGCTGGTTGGTGCTGAATCGCTTCAGACGGCATTGCCCTTGGCGGTTTTTCGAGATTTCCCTGAAGCGGGCCACGGAGTCAGTCCGTTTTCGGTGGGGTTGGGACGTCTGCGGGAACCGGAAGGGAGTGGACTTTGAAGTTCGGGTCTTTCGAGGGGCCGGCGTAGGGGGCTGCGATGAAGCGAGCCGCGAATTGGCCGAGGTGGCTTTTCCAGGCATCGATGGTGGTGATGTCCCTTTGGCCTTCCCAGCCGAAGCCGGAAAACCACCGAATGTGGCCGCTGGCGTCTGTCCGGGCGAAGCAAAATGCTTGGGACTGGCCCTTCGCATCGGTGTGAGATTCCATTTTTACCACTTGGGAGGGATCCATGACGACCCCCGTGCCGAGACCTTGGCCCTCAAAGTTTTCCCAAACGAGCATGATTCCTGACTTTTGCGAGAAAACGGGCGAAGACCCTTTGACCTGCGGCGCGAGGCCGATCGCTACTTCAAGATTGGCGGCGGGCTTGCCATCGAGCGTGAAACGGGAATCAGATTGGAAAAGATGCTGCCCCATGATCAGGGTGATCCGCTTGGTTTCTCTGAGAATCTGTCCGTTGAGCTGGCTGGCGTAGTCGAGTTCGAAGGCCACCCGCTGCGGCGAGTTTTCCACCATCCGGTGGGCGATGAAAGTGTCGGAGTTGTGAAACTCGCCATTTATGACGACCGAGAGTCCACCGCATCCACGCGTGTCGCCGACCTTGAACGCATCATATCCCTCGCCATGGTCGTTGTGATATGGTTTGCCAACATTTCCGTAGGGCAACTTCAGCCCGTCTTGTAGGTACCATTTGTTAAGAATCGGATAGGGGACCCGCTTGAACCAGCAGTCGATGCCGCTGTTTTCATTGCTGGGCCTCAAGGCTGGGCCATACGTGCGAAAGGCGACGACGTCATTCTCCCAGGCGAAGTCATCCATCCGCTCTGGCACGAAACGAGCAAAGGCGCGTGGTGCTTCTGGCATGAAATGGTCGGGGAGCTTGACCTGATGGAATGGGGTGATGTCCTTTCGACGTTTGGTCGGATCCAACAGACGCACGATTTCGGAGCCTGCAAGAAGAAATGCGCCGGAGCCATAGACCTCGGTGGACTCGGCGGTGGTCTCGTGGTTGTCAGGTGCATCGCCGATTTTCTGAACGAACCCGAGCATCCCATCGGGGCGGATGTTTTTGACCAGCGCCTGATAGGCATTCATCACTGCGGGGCGGAAGGAATCACTCGGTAAAAGGTCGCGGTTGAGGCCCCACGCCATCGCGTATGCGAAAAAAGCGGACCCCGATGATTCGCCGGACGGGCCTTGAGGATCTAGCAGGCTTGTTCTCCAGAGACCGTCCGCATTTTGAAGCTTTAACAGCGCAAACATCATGTCGTGATAGAGCCCAAGATATTTGGCGCGTGATGGGTGACTCTCGGGCAGCGAGTCGAGGACGTGGACGAGACCGCCGACGACCCAGCCATTGCCGCGTGCCCAGAAGACCTTTTTGCCGGTGGGGGTGCGCTTGGTGAAAAAGTTGTTATCGCGGTAATACAGATGCTCTGAGGGATCGTAGAGGACATCGGTGGTGGTCCACCATTCGCGATCTGCGAACTCAAAGTACTTTGAATCGCCGGTGATCTTGGAGAGTTGGGCCCAGACGGCGGGCGACATGAAGAGCGCGTCACACCAGCACCACGTGAAGGATCCTCCTGAGATCGATTTGGCGGATTTACCGGAAAGGGCCGCTGAGAGTTTGTTGAAATGGTCGATGCTCGGCTGCAGCTTTGCGGGATCGTGATCCAGGGCGTAAAGTTCTAACCAAGCTTGTAGGACGGCGTGGTCGTCGGCATGGGTCAATCTCGGGCCTGGCCCGTAAGCGAGGGACTGCCCTGCGCGTGTGACCGCGTCCAAATATCGTGCATCGCCCGAAGTCTGAGCAAAATTTTCAAGTCCAAGGTAGAAGGGGGCCTGCGTCCAGTCGCTCGCGGGATGCGACGACGGATGGGCGATCTGCCAGTCAGCCACGCGCTGCATTTCATGGAGAATCGCTCGTGGCTGAGGATCGGCCGCGGTAACCTTCGCAAGGGTGATCATCGAAAATATCACGATTCTTGCCAATGATGAACGCTGGAGCATCGGGATGGGATTTTGGTTTGGGTTTAGACCGGAGTGGTGCATGGGGTCGAAGATTCCAGTTGCCACAGGCCGTGTCGAATGAAGAATGGCAGTGGCTGCAGAAATAAATCCTAAGCGGCCTAAAAACACTATGGAAACTCGATTGATGCCATCACCCCGTGAAGCGGCGGTTCTCGATACGGACGAACTCCGTGCCACCTTTCTTCTTGAAGACCTTTTTCTCGTCGGCCAAGTCTGTCTGGTTTACACCGATTTGGACCGCGCCATCGTCGGCAGCGCCATCCCAAACGGCCAGCCACTTGAACTCGTCACCGATGATGCGCTCAAGGCAGATTTTTTCTGCCAACGTCGAGAACTCGGTGTCATCAACATCGGCGAATCCGGCAGCGTAACGGTCGACGGCACCACCTACGAGGTCGGCAAGCACGATTGTCTATACATCGGTAGGGGGAGCCGCGCGGTGAGTTTCTCAAGCGCAAATGCAGAGTCCCCTGCAGTTTTTTACTTGGTGAGCTACCCAGCACATGCCTCATACCCGACGGTCAAGGCGACGCGTGCCGATGCCAACCGCGTGGAGTTAGGCACTCGTGATGAGGCGAACGAGCGAACGATTTTTCAATACGTTCACGAGAATGGCATTCAAAGTTGCCAACTCGTGCTCGGGTTCACCGAGTTTAAGCCGGGCAGCATTTGGAACACCATGCCCTGTCACACCCACGACCGCCGCAGCGAGGTGTATTGCTACTTCGACGTTCCTGCAGCGCACCGCGTCCTGCACATGATGGGCGAGCCTCAGCAAACGCGCCCACTTTGGGTGGCAGATCGCCAAGCGGTGCTCTCGCCGCCTTGGTCGATCCATTGTGGCTGCGGAACTGCCAGCTATCGCTTCGTTTGGGCCATGGGGGGTGAAAATCAAACGTTCACCGACATGGACCGCGTGGAAATTTCCGAACTCCTCTAAATTTACTCTGATGACTTCTTTTGATCTCAGCGGCAAAACCGCACTGGTTACCGGCTGCAAGCGCGGCATCGGCTTTGCCATGGCGGAGGGCCTTGCGGAAGCCGGCGCAAATATCATCGGGGTGAGTGCCAGCCTCGAAACTTCTGGAAGCGATATCGAAAAGGCGGTCACGGCCCTGGGTAGGACGTTCCTAGGATATCAGTGTGATTTCTCAAAGCCGGATGAGGTGAAGGCGTTTGCCGCTCGCGTGATCGCCGAAAATGGAGTGCCCGACATTCTCGTCAACAACGCTGGTACGATCAAACGCAAGCCTGCGGCCGAACACTCGGATGCCGATTGGTTTGAGGTCATCAACGTGAATCTCAATGCTCAGTTTCTCCTAAGTCGAGAGATCGGTGCAAAGATGATCGAGCGGGGCAGTGGTAAAATCATTTTCACGGCATCACTACTCACCTTCCAAGGTGGCATTACCGTGCCGGGCTACGCAGCATCCAAGGGGGGGATCGGCCAGTTGACCAAGGCGCTTGCAAATGAGTGGGCGTCGAAGGGGGTCAATGTGAACGCAATCGCTCCCGGCTACATCTCGACCGATAACACCGAAGCGCTACGTGAGGATCCGGTGCGTAGCCAACAAATCCTCGGACGAATTCCTGCAGGGCGTTGGGGTGAAACCGCTGACTTCAAGGGTCCCGTCGTTTTCCTCGCAAGTGACGCCTCGCGCTACGTCCACGGCGAAATCTTAGTCGTCGATGGCGGCTGGATGGGCCGCTAAAAAGGTGGGAGGGCTGGGCTCCTAGGTGGGGGCGCATGCACGGATGAGGCAGGCTCGTTCGTGCAATGCGCTCAAGGCATGCGATTGAAGCTGAAAAATAATTTCACCGATTCACGCTTGAGGCGGAGTTCTCGCCATTCATTGATGAGTCGACTCGGTTCGATGATGCCACACCCGGCGGGCAGTCTGAGTTGGTTTTCGTTCCACCAGATGCCACGGATCGCGACTACGGCGGTGAAATGTCCATGATCCCAAAGGCCAAATGGGGCGCCGAACTCTGGCGGACAGCCAAGACGATTTCTCCATTCGAAGAGATGCGCGAGGGTCTCTGGAGTTCTGGGCAAGGGGCCGAGCGCGGGTGTCGGGTGGAGGCGGCGGATGAGCAATTCAGGAGAGATTGGCACTGCGAGATCCAGGGAAATCAGGGAGAGAAAGTGCACGATCGACCCCAAGTCGAGGATCTCCCGTAAATGGCGCTGAGGGTCACCAAGATCCAGAAGCTTGGAGACCAATGTCTGGGCGACGTATTCGTGTTCGCGGATCTCCTTTTCATCGACGGCGAAGACCTCACGATCTTCGCTTCGGGCAGTACCCGCCAAGGCCATGGTTTCAAGGTGATTGCCGCTCAGGGAAAAAAGCAGTTCTGGGGTGGCCCCCGCGAAACCAGAATTGGGCTGGATCCATCCGTAGGAATGGAGCGGTGCGGCTTGGCGCATCATGGCCTGAATGATCGCAAACGCTGTAGAATCTCGTGCCGTACCGAGTTCGGTGACGACGGGGACCGTCTTTTCAAACACGCCCGAGTGAATCGCTGCCATGATTTCTTGGAAGACGATCGCGAAATCACCCGCCTGTGGCGCAGTCCACGCGCACTCAATGTGCGGGCCGCTCGGAATTAGCGAAGGCAATGACTCGATGCCAATCCGCTCGATTCGGCTCGGGATTTTCCAGGGCTTGGGGTCCTCTAACGCGAAGGTTTGCACATAAAATGCAACACCACCGGACGGTGGATCGGCGGACTCGGTGAAAGGGCCATGGCCGATCACGATGGTACCGTCACGCTTGGCCAGCCATGCCATCGAATCAGTAAAGGTGTCCATGAAAGTTCGCCGCAAGATGGAGGAGAGATGCGCGAGACACAAGGTCTTTGGCTAAAACGCATCCTTCACGTGGTTGATGACGGGTTTGGCTCCGTCCTTTACCGTTACTTCGATCACATCAAAGCGCCAAGGTAACTCCCGCGTGCCGAGGCGCTTAAGCCATGAGTTCGCTCCGCGCTCGATGAGTGCCTGCTTGTCCTTTCCAACCGCGTCGAGGCCTCGGATTTTGCTTCCTGCGCGCCGAGTCTTCACCTCGATGAATAACAAAAGTTTGTGATCCCTCGCGATGATGTCCACCTCGCCGCGCCTCGGGCTTCGGTAGTTTTTTGCGAGGATCTTGCAACCTTGGGATCGGAGCCAAGCCGCGGCGACCCGCTCGCCGTAGTTGCCTAGCCAAATTCGGTCACGAAGCTGTCCATTTGCCATGGTCAAACGGCAAGGCGAGTTGAGCGACCGGCTCAAACGTCCTACGATGATGGCGACAAGGGCCGTGTATCCGAAGCGCTTCAAGATGGAGTCTCGTGCCATATCCTTGATGTTTCGAGAAGCCGAATTGAGGGAATTCGTGATCAATCTGCAGCATGATTCGATCTCGAGTGACCTTGGCGATGATGCTCGCTGCAGCGATGGAAAGAGACTTCCCGTCTCCCTTGATGATTCCATCGTGAGGCAATGGGAAAAATTTCAAGGGCCGCCCATCGATGAGGCAGTGATCGGGTAGGGGATCGAGTGCCTCTGCTGCTCTGCGCATTGCGAGATGAGTGGCTTGGAGGATATTGAGCCGGTCGATTTCCTCGTGGTCCGCGGTTGCGACTGCCCAGCGGACCCTTTGGTCTTGGGTGATGATCTCATAGAGGCGTTCCCGATTTGCGGTGCTGATTTTCTTGGAATCGTCGAGCCCCGGGCAAGTGAAGCCCTTCGGTAAAATCACGGCAGCAGCGGAAACCGGGCCAGCCAAGGGGCCGCGCCCGGCCTCATCGATGCCTGCAACGCGCGTGATCCCGCGAGCCCGTAAGGCAGTTTCGAGCGATAGGTCAGGCATGATGACAGATTAGCAAGGTGTTTAAATTGACACTAAGGATGCGGGCAATCGGGATGAATTGCAACTGATGGAATTCGATAATGTTGGTGCAACGTATTCTCATCTCGCATTTTCCGTGCGCCCGATGCTCACCTCGGCCCGAAGCGAGTCCGCGATTGTGCAAATGCTTCATCCACAAATCCGCGACTACCAGTCAACGCGCCGTCGGTGCAATAACGAATCCGACAGCATAGTATTTCAGCAAAGGGTAGTCCACGATCGCGCTTTAAGGTCGCCTCAGATTCGCTTTCAGAAATTCCTTTTCGGGTTGTTTTGCGGGTAACCACGCCATCGGCGACTTGTTGGCGTGCTTCAGCGAGTTCCTTTGCTACGCCTGCAACAAATGCCTCGTGATAGATGGCCGACAAGCACTTTAGTAACTCGGTGTCCGTCAGGCCGCCATCCTTCATGCGGGGCACCTCAAGCAGGAGATGAAAGTGGTTGTTCATCAGGCATTAAGAAGTAACCCGGCAGCCTGAAAACCGCTCATAGACCCGCATCAGCGCGCGGAATTTCTCCTTTTTGACCGCACCCAGAGTAAAGCGCCGATACACCACCCGAGAAATACAGTGGTAGAACATCCGCTTCACGTCCGAATTCCTACACCATGCCAACCACATGCGAGCTCAATAGCTCACCGATGCTCTCAAGCAAGCCCTAGACTCACACAGCATCCATAAAGGACTGATTTTACAAGGCGACAGCGGCAGACAGCAAGGCAGCGGAGCCTATTGGGAAATCCTTGTCGATGCAGGCATGAGCTGAAGTATGTCTGCGCGGCCCAATTCGAGGCCGGAAAAGTGTGTCTTAACGAAGGGCGAATTGGTGGTTGAAAGTCAAAATGATTATGAATACCTGATATTTTCTGATACCAAAGCTGCGGGTTTTGAAGCGCTTGATTCGCTAAGTGGCTATGTCAAGGCTGGAGGCGGGATTAGCGTCTATCGTGAGTGAAGGGATCAGGCGGTGATTTTTTATTCAGTCTTTGCCTCGTGGAAAATGTGCCGTCAAAGACCACCTTCGTGCTGAGACCCCTAGTATTTACAAAGCGTTACCTGCGACGGTTGACGCGATGTATGTACCCGAACTTCGGGGTAACTCAGATGACGTTCGCCTCGAAATTACCTAATGAATGAGGTCATTAAATCAGTGTCTTCTAAAACATTGATTGCATTGAGAGATGGTATTCAGTTATGGTGTACAAGTGAATTTTTTAGATCCTATTGATGGTGGTGATTCTTTGTTGGAGCGGGTTGCATTTCTCGGGTGCTATGAACCGAGGCATTGTGGGATTGCAACCTTCACCCATGACCTTTGTGAGGCTGTCAGCGAGTATTCGCCTGAATTGCAGTGCTGTGCTGGAGCGATGAACGATCTGCGCGATGGCTATCCTTATCCATCAAGAGTGAGTTTCGAGATCTTGGATAAGGACTTGGAATCTTACCGTAGAGCTGCGGATTTTTTGAATTTTAGGAATATTGACGTGCTATGCCTTCAGCATGAATTTGGGATTTTTGGTGGGCCGGCTGGTAGTCATATTCTTGCGTTGCTCAAGCGAATCCGGATGCCAGTTGTGACTACGCTTCATACCGTTTTGCGTGAGCCAAATGCAGATCAGCGGCGGGTGATGGACGAGTTGATTGAACGCAGTGCACGGTTGGTGGTGATGGCTCGGAAAGGAGCTGAGATTCTCACTGAAATTTACCGAGTAGATGCCGCGAAAATTGACGTCATTCCGCATGGAATTCCTCAATCTAACTTGGTAAAACCTGAAGATTACAAGCAGAAGTTGGGGATGGAGGGGAAGCGGGTCTTGTTGACCTTTGGACTTTTAGGTCCAGGCAAGGGGATTGAATACGCTATTGAAGCGATGCCCGAGATTGTCAAGCGTCACCCAGATGTTGTCTATTTGGTGCTAGGAGCGACTCATCCACATCTCGTCGCTCGTGAGGGTGAGAGCTATCGATTGGGTCTTGAGTGTTTGGCTGAGCGTTGTGGAGTGAGTGGAAATGTCGTATTTGACAACCGCTTTTTGGCGGATGGCGAGTTGAGTGATTTCATCGCTGCGGCAGATGTTTATGTGACTCCATATCTAAACGAAGCACAAATCACTTCGGGGACGTTGGCGCATGTTTTTGGTGCAGGAAACGCGGTAGTTTCAACACCTTACTGGCATGCGTGTGAACTATTGGAGAATGATCGGGGGATATTGGTTCCGTTTCGTGATTCAAATTCTATCGCCGAGGCAGTGTGCCAGTTTTTAGATCATCCAGAGCGATTGGAGCGAGCACGTGGTGAATCCTATGAGTTGGGACGGCAGAGTGTCTGGCCAGCGGTGGCAGAGCGTTACTTGCAATCTTTTCAAATGGTGCAGAGCGAGCGCAAGAATCGGCGTTCTGAAAAGGCGGTTCCTGCGTTCGTCGCATCCAGCTCGGGTTGGTCTCAGCACCTTCCTTCGCGACGGCTTGATCACATTGTTCGAATGAGTGACGGTACTGGAATTTTTCAACATGCAACACATAACGTTCCGAATTTCCACGAAGGATATTGTACGGATGACAATGCGCGTGCGTTTATTCTTTGTAATTTTTTGGAGGAGTCTCGCGACATGGATGGTTTGGCAACAAGTTATCTTGCCTTTCTAGCAGCAGCATTGAATTCAGAAACGGGTCGGTTTCGGAATTTCATGAGTCATGGCCGGCAGTGGCTTGAAGAGGCAGGTAGTGAGGATAGCCACGGTAGAGCACTGTGGGCGCTGGGGGTTGGGGTTGGCAGATCGACCAATGACGGACATCGTCAGCTGTGCATGCAGTTATTCAATGGTGGCATGGAATCGGTTAGTAATTTCACCTCACCCCGTGCATGGGCATTTGCGCTACTGGGGGGGTATGAGTTTTTACAGGGGCATGAGGGTAATGCTGAGGTGGGCGCAATGTGTGAGACCCTTGCTGAAAAGCTGATTCAAATTTGGAGGGATTGTGCGACAGAAGACTGGCCATGGTTTGAGGCTTCCATAACGTACGATAATGCGAGGCTATGTCAGGCTTTGATCCAGAATGGTCGGATGATGGATCATGAGGATTCATTAGAAATTGGAATCAAGTCGCTAAAGTGGTTAGCATCGGTGCAGAAGACCCAAGCGGGTCATTTTAGGCCGATTGGTAGTAATGGGTTTCACCCAAAGGGCGGGTTTCGTGCCGAGTTCGACCAGCAGCCTGTTGAGTCTCATGCAATGGTCGCAGCCTGTTTGGATGCATTTCGTGCCACTCAAGATCCCTATTGGTTAGGCGAGGCAAAGCGTGCATTCGATTGGTTCTTGGGCAAGAATGACCTTGGAGTTTCAGTCTATGATCCACATACGGGTGGCTGCGGCGACGGCTTGCATCATGACCGAGTAAGTGCGAATCAAGGTGCCGAATCGTCCCTGGCATTTCACCTTTCGCTCGCAGAAATGTTGCGAGCCGAACGCACGGAATTTCTAACAACCTCATTCTCCTGATGGCACCAATAAACATTCGTCGGCATGAGGTGCTGCTGCTTCCTGAGTCAAATCGGGTATTGATCCGTCCATTTATCCCGGTAGATCCTCAGCGCGTGACTGCGATTCTTGCGCGTGCACTTTCGCTTAGCGAGGAAGAAGTTGGTGAGAAATTGCGTAACGTTCATCATGAGTTTGAATCGAGGCATTATGATATCGAAGCCGTGCTTTCCGATCATTATGCGATGGTTCATCCGCATGTGTTTACGCAGCGGCCGATATCGCGTGCGAGGCAGTTGCTCATCGGCGCTTATTTCTCTGGTGAGTATTCACTGGAATCGGCAGCGCTATTCAATCCATCGATCGTTCCTCATCCTGACCAGAGCGGTATTCCAGACGGCGGGCTTCGGTTCATCATGAGCTTGCGTGCTACGGGTGAGGGCCACATTTCCTCAATTGAGTTTCGAATGGGTCAAATCACCCCAGATGGGCACATCATCTTCGATTCCATTTCAAGGTTTGTGAATGCCCCTGAGATTGTGCCGAATCCAAGTTATCGGAAGAAGAGCTTTATCCATAAATTCCATGAGATGGGTTTTTACAATGATTATGCGAATGCGGTTTTAACCCCGTTAGCAAATCAGTTCACGCGTGAGGATTTGGATAAAGCGGTTGCGGTGGTTCGGAATGAATACCAGCCTGCGACGCATGATTTGATTCGCACGCTTGAGGTGATCCAGTGGTTGGCCGACTCCAATTACGAGTTGAGATTTTCATCGCGAGTTGATATAAGCGAACGAATTATTTTTCCAGTTTCGGCCAATGAAAGCAACGGGATTGAGGATGCGCGGTTTGTTCGGTTTACGGAAGATGATGGCTCAGTAATTTATTACGCGACCTACACGGCCTACAATGGAAGGGCGATTTTGCCGCAATTGCTAGAAACCGAGGATTTCCTTAACTTCCGGGTGCTGACGCTCAATGGAACTGCGGTGCAGAATAAGGGCATGGCGCTCTTTCCTCGGCGGATCGATGGGAGATATGCCATGCTTTCCCGGCAAGATGATGAGAATCTTTTTATCATGTTTTCGGATAATCCTCATTTTTGGAGTGATCCGAAGATCTTGATGAGGCCCGCAGAGGCTTGGGAATCCGTAAAGGTTGGAAACTGTGGCTCGCCGATTGAGACTGATGCTGGCTGGTTGGTCATCACGCATGGGGTTGGGCCTATGAGGAAATACTGTATCGGTGCTGCCTTGCTGGATCTACATGACCCGACGAAGCTCATTGGGAGGCTGCGCGAGCCGCTCTTATCGGCCGAGGGTAACGAGCGTGAGGGGTATGTTCCCAACGTGGTTTACAGTTGTGGGGCCTTGCTTCATGGCGACACGGTGGTGCTTCCCTACGCAATGAGCGACAAGGCTACGGCCGTTGTTAGCATCCCGTTGGACGAGATTCTTGCGGCGTTGAAGGCCTCCAATGGGTGATGGCGCGGTCCGAATGCGATAATTTCCCCGTTTGAGACGTTGTCGCGCTTGCGGGTCTGCGTGGGTTTGATAGGAAGGGGAGGTGGCGCAGCAAAGTGACGTGCGAGAAGTTCTTCAGTACATTCCCCAATTTCGTGGGAAGGTCTTTTTCGTTTTGATCGAGGCTGGGATTTTACCAGAGCCGGCAGTGGCGGAATCCTTGCTCGACTTGGCCGTACTTGAGGATCTCGGGGTGAAACTAGTTCTCGGGGTTTTGGGCGGCGATTTGAAGGATCTTTACGATTGGACATTGGAGTGTGAAATCATGGCGGCGCGGGTTTCTCGGCCGATCACTGATCCTGATGCCGTCCGAGAGGCACTTGAAATTTTAGGTAGAGGTCAATCTGCAATCATTGATGCTTCTGGGGTAGGGCCGTTGGATCTTGCGGTGGTGGATTTTGCCAAGGGTATCGGTGTCGCGAAAATTATTACTCTGTTAGAAGAGGCGATTTTAATTGATGGAGCGCCTGTTCATGCGATTCGGGCAGCGGAGGCTGAGGCACTCACTGGCCACACGGACGCGGCGGGTGCCGCGCTGTTGCGGGCTGCGGCTGCGGCGTGTGATCGTGGGATACCTCGAGTGCATGTCTTAAATGGTCGCCAGCAAGGGGTGTTGGTCGATGAGCTATTTTCTAACGAAGGGGTTGGTACCATGGTTCACGCCGACAGTTATCGTTTGGTGAGAGCGCTCCGTGAAGAGGATATCCCTGAACTGCTTGGAATGATCGGGCGGTCCGTGCGGCGGACGAAGCTGGTTGAACGAACCTATGAGGACATTCAGTCGCGCATCGAGGATTTTTATGTCATGGCGATTGATGACAACGTCGTGGGGTGTGTAGCGTTGCATGAGTATCCGGGCGAAGATTGTGCCGAGGTTGCGTGTTTGTACGTGAAGCAGGCGCACGAGGGTCGGGGCTACGGAATCGAGATGGTGCGCCATGCGGAGAATGTTGCGCGGGGGCGGGGGATTTCGAGGGTTTTTGCGTTGAGCAACCGGGCAGCAGATTTTTTCACCGTGAAGCTCGGGTATCGTCCAGCAAGCTTGGGAGATTTGCCACAGGCGAGGAGGGTGCAATTCGAGTCGAGCAGACGAGATTCCTTAGTTTTTTCCCACGATCTCGCTTGAGCGGGTCGATTTGATCATGCTGCAAGTTGGTTTCGGTTGATGGGCGGTGCTGGGCGAGTTTCCCAGAGGGTGAAATTTTTTATCTTTCCGCTTGATGAGGCCGCGGTCGCGTCTCAATTTTTCCCCGCATGGTTTCGAAGAAGAATTCAATTACCCCTACTGAACTGATCGACTGGCTGAATGACGAGGGCATCCTCGAGTTGGACTGGGATTTTCCTGAGGATGGTGACCTAGCCGCTGCGGGCTTAGATTCACAAGTGCTGTCTCAGTTGGTGATGGCGGTCGAGGATCGCTTTGAGATCGAACTTGTGGCCGAGGACCTTTCCACTGCAGACTTAGCGACACCGACATCGTTAGCTGCATTCTTAGCAGCAAGGGCGTCGTAACGTGCGGGGAATAGAAGCCGATCATTCGGCTTGCCGTTGATTTGGTGCCACCCGCGCATCAAGTTGGTTTGGAAAATCGCTCTGTCGGCGATTGCCCTGATCCTCACATGGCTGCTTTATCAAATGACGATTGAATCCCTCAAAATGCTCGATGAAGTTCAGCGGACTTTCCAGGGGATTTAGAATGGTCAGATGCTTCAGCCATCAGCGCTTCGCGGGTGCTGGAATGATGCCTTCTGAGGTTTCCTGTTTGAGGCGGAGTTGACCGCAAGCGGCGTCGATGTCGTGGCCTTTTTCCAAGCGGAGGTTGGCGGTGACCCCGGCTTGTTTGAGGACTTCTTGGAATGCTCGGCAGTGTGCGTTAGGCGGGCGTTTCCACTCGAGGCCCTCAACGGTGTTGTAGGGGATAAGGTTCACCTTTGCTCCGAGACGGCGTGCGTGGCGTGAGAGGATCGCCGCTTGTTCTAATGAGTCGTTGATTCCGTTGATGAGAATGTATTCGAGAGTCAGCTTCTGGGTCTTTTTTGAATTCCAGTAGTTGAGCGATTCAAACAACTCCGCGACCGGCCACTTTTTATTGACCGGCATGATTTGTTGGCGGACCTCATCGGTGGCGCCGTGCAGCGAAATTGCGAGGCGAATCTGCTGTGGGTGCTCGGCAAGTTGTTTGATTTGCGGGACGAGGCCAGAGGTCGAAATGGTCAGGTGTCGTGCACCGAGATGGAGGGTTTTGGGGCCTGTGATGAGCGCGATGGCTGCTAAAAGATGTTCGAGATTTGCCAAAGGCTCGCCCATTCCCATAAAGACGAGAGAATCCACTCGTTCGCCAGAGAGCTGTTCGGCGGCGAGGACTTGGCCTGCGATTTCCGCGGCGTCGAGGTTACGGGTGAATCCGGCGAGCCCGGACGCGCAGAACTTGCAACCATAGGCGCATCCGACTTGCGATGAGACACACAAGGTGCGGCGATCCGATTTTTCCCCGTAAAGGGCTGGGTTTGCAGGGATGAGAACGCTTTCGACGTAGCGTCCGTCGTGAAGTCGGAAGAGAAATTTGCGTGTGGTATCGGCGGATCCTTGGGTCGTGCTGTGTTCGAGTGCGCTGAGGCGGAATGACTCTTTGAGTTTCTCCCGCAGCGCTGCCGGGAGGTTGGTCATGGCATCGATGGACGTCACCTTTTTCTTCCAGACCCATTCGAGGATTTGGTCCGCGCGAAATGCGGGCTCTCCCGATTCTTTGAACCAAGCGGCGAGTTTTTCTGGAGAAATGCCTGTTAGAGCTGGGAGCATGAAATCGGGGATCGGGTGATGGAGTGAGTTACCTTCCGAGTAGCAGAATGATTCAAGACGGTGCGGACGATCGGTGAGGCGGCGCTCAATCGAGGGCGGAGCGCAGGTCAGCGGCGGCACTGCGAGCGCTTGCAGGCGGGTCGGGGACGAAGGCGAAATCTTCGTCGAATGCAGGTGAAAGCAGCGACTCCGTCTCGGTCGAACTCAGTGTGAGCGCCACGGGGAGCGTAGGGGATATGCCGAACTGCACGGTCCGCGGGTTTTGATCGATGGGATCTAGGTGCGTGATGCTGGCGGCATCCGGTGCTGCCTTGAGCTCTTCAAACTTGCGAGCGGTGATAAGCACGCGGGTTTCGAGGGATCCGATCGCGCTGTTGTATTGTTCCACTGCATTGCCGAGTGAGCGGCCGAGTTTGGCGAAGTGGTCGGCCAGCTTGCCGAGACGTTCGTGGAGGGTGCGGCCTAGCAGAGAAATTTCGCGGGCATTTTCGGCGATCGATTCCTGCCTCCAGCCATAGGAGACGGCACGCAGCAGTGCGATGAGTGTGGTCGGAGTGGCAAGGATTACGCTTTGTTCCACTCCGCGTTCGATGAGGCTCGGGTCGCATTGGAGCGCGGCGGAGAAGAAGGATTCGCTCGGTAAAAATAGCACGGTGAACTCCGGTGTTTGGCTAAACTGTGCTGTGTAGTTTTTCGATGATAACTGTTGGATGTGCGTGCGGACCTGGCGTGCGTGACGGACAAGAGCTTCTTCGCGCACTGCATCGTCGCTGGTTTCTAACGCGTCAAGGTAGGCGTCCATTGGAGTTTTAGAATCCACCACGATGCTCTTTCCTCCGGGCAGGCGGACCACGAGATCGGGGCGAAGTTTTTTTCCTTCGTCGGTGGTCGTGCTGTGTTGGGTTTCGAAATCGCAGTGTTCCTGCATGCCGGCGAGTTCAACTACGCGGCGGAGTTGCATTTCGCCCCATTGGCCGCGGCCGGTTGGTTGGCGCAGGGCTTTGACGAGCGATGCGGTTTCGCGTTGGAGTCCGAGTTGGCCTTCGCCAAGGGCGCGGACCTGCTCGCGCAACTCTGAGTAGGCCCCCTCGCGGGATTTTTCGATTTCGCCAATGCGTACTTCGAATTTTCCAAGGGAGTCGGCCATCGGCTTGATGAGAGTTTCGATGGCGACCTTGCGTTTTTCGATGTCGCCCTTGGCCTCCTCGCTTTGGGCTGACAGCGAGGATTTTGCCAGTTGGAGGAATTGTTCGGATGAAGAACGCAGCGCATCGGCTGAGAGTGCCTTGAAGGTGTCCGCGAGCTTAGTCTCGGCGCGTTCTAGCAGCGCTTGTTTTTCTTGGGCCGCTTTCAACTCAGTATCGAGGCGCGATCGAATCTCGCTGAGCTCGTTGCGGAAATTTTGGGCGTCCTGTTGATACTGGTTCGCCTCGGTGGTGGATGCGGTGAGGTGCGCTTCGATTTCGGTGGATCGTCGCTCCTCGGACTTCAATCGCTCGGCGACGGTGGCAAGTTTGCTGGATGATGAGAGATGCGTGAAAAGCCAACCGAAGAACAGTCCCGCAAGTGCGGTGAGGATTTGTGGAAGGTAGGGTGTGATTTCGGGCGGTAGATTCATGGATTCTCCTTGCGGTAATTGGCTACATTGGTTTTCTATCGGTGCTGCAGCGGCTTGTTCCTTAATGAACGTCACTGCAATAAGCAAATCAAACTCCTCACTCCCATGGCACACACACTCCCAGAACTTGGCTACGCCTACGATGCACTCGAACCCCATATCGACGCTAAGACGATGGAAATCCATCATTCCAAGCACCATCAAGCCTACATCACCAATTTGAACAACGCCCTTGCTGGCAAGCCCGAGCTTGAGGGCATGAGCGCAGACGCATTGATTCGCGGCCTCGCGACGGTGCCAGAAGACATCCGCACCGCCGTCCGCAACAATGCGGGTGGCCATGTGAATCATTCGTTCTTCTGGAATGTCATCGCGCCGGGCGGTGCTAAGGCACCATCGGGTGAGCTTGCTGCGGCGATCGATCAAGCCTTTGGTTCGTTCGATGCATTCAAGGAGGCCTTTGGCAAGGCGGGCGTCACCCGTTTTGGCTCTGGTTGGGCATGGTTGTGCAAGAAATCGGACGGCACGCTCGCGGTGAGTTCCTCGGCGAATCAGGATAACCCCGTGATGGGTGCTGCATTCGGCGGCAGTGAAGGAACGCCTATCCTTGGCCTCGACGTCTGGGAACATGCGTACTACTTGCACTATCAGAATCGTCGCCCTGATTACATCGCTGCTTTTTGGAGCATCGTGAACTGGGATGTGGTCGCTGCGAATTTTGCAGCGTAACCGCCATTTCAAGCCTTTCAAACGCACTTGTTCCCAGTGGGGCAGGTGCGTTTTTTGTTGGGTGGAAATGGTCCCCGCGCCGATGTTGTCATGAGTCCTTTTGCTATCCAGTGGCTCACACGACGCGGGGAACTTCCGCCGAAGCGAAATTTGGGTAGGTCGTCAGTGTCGCGCAGTGAAAATGCAGTCGGGACGCGAACGGTGGCGTGACTGTGAATGAGGGGCGTGGAGTGCTTGCATCTGATAGGCCTCAGCGCGGGATGTTTCGCGCTGCGACGATGATTCAATCAGATGGCGTGGGACAAATAGGGTGGTACCCTCAAAATATTTGATTTTTTTTCAGGCTTGACTGAATTCGAGGGCGCTCTGGCTCGGGGATCTCTCTTGAGATCGGAGTGATTGAGCCATCCTCGATCGCCCATGATTGGAAGAGCGTGGGAAGAGGGGAGTCTAGGGTGATTTTAGCATCCCGTTCCAGGCGCCTGATAATCACACGAAGGATTGCGAACGCCATTCCGCCGAGTTCGGCGTCGCCACGGTTCCGGTGAATGCGTTTTACTAGATCGGTTTGAGCGACCCGGTGGAGTTGCTGGTTTTGGGCGAGGTCGATGAGATGAGCGATCTCCACGCCGTAGCCAATGGGGAATTCCAGAGACTCGAGAGTAGAGCGGCGTGCTGCGTATTCGCCTGCGAGCGGCTGGAGGACTGCGCTGAGTTCTGGATAGAAAAGTGAGATTAGTGGACGGATGAGGATCTCGGATACGCGGCCACCCCCGGTGGAATGTGATTCGTCGCCGTATGCCAGTGGGCGCTCGTAGAATCCTTTGACATAGTCGATGCCATCGTCAGTTAGAAGTGGTCCGACGAGTCCGGTGACGAAGCCAGTATGAAAATTTTCGATATCTCCGTCGATGTAGCAAATAAGGTCTCCTGTCGCGACGTGAAGGGCCTTCCAGAGGTTTTCTCCCTTGCCGACATGGGGTGCGAGGTTCGGAAGAATGTCCGAGGCGAGGTAGGTCTTGGCGCCCGCTGCCGCGGCAAGTTCACGGGTGTCATCGGTGGAACCCGAATCGATCACGAGGATTTCGTCGACCAATCCGATTTCCACAAGATCGGATTGGATTATTGAAACAATTTTTCGGATGGTCTCGGCCTCGTTGAGCGTGGGAATGCAAACCGAGATGCGCTGTTGGTTTTTTAATCGCACCAATTCTCTCGCGTCGGCGAATTGCAGGTGATGGAAGCGTTGCATGGCCAAACCGCTGAGCGTACAGCGTAAATGCGAACTAATCGATCATGTCACGAGTGATCTGATAGGTCGCAGCACAGCGGGGGCATTGGATGTTGATGGACTGCTGGTCGCCGAAGAGATCGTCGAGGCGATTTTTCCAACCGCTGAGAATGGGGAGTATTTTGTCGACGGTGCAACCACAGTTAAATCGGAAACGTCGGGTTTCCAACTGGGTGGTTTCCTCGGTCTGGGAAATTGCCTGTACGGCGGCATTGTCTAGCGATGCCAGCCATTCCAAATCGCAGTCCGGTTGCGCGGCGATGAGGACAAAATTTTCGTCATCGAGTCGGAATGCGCGTGCCGGGCGTTGCTCAGACTGGTCGTAATACTGAGAGACCCATGCGATCGGGTCCTTGCCATCGATTTCTAAAGTCGAGAGGCTGGGTTCACCTCCAGCGATGGTGGTTTGCGCGTAGAAGAAATTCCGGTCTGGCTCGCGGACATCCTCGGTGAATACGCGTCCGGTGATCGATTCCGTTAGGGAGCTTCCGGTTACGAACACGTTGATACGAGGAGCCCGGAGGTTTGCCGTCCATGCGATGGTCTCGGCCCATGGGCGCGCGACGAGATGCAAGGTGAGCATGGCGAGCGTGTCCTTGAGAAGTTGATCCAAGTCCGTGGGTGGACGGATTCCATGCTGCATCAAATGCAGGTAGTAATCGGTATAGATCGGCGTGAACTGCCCGCGCAGCATCAGGGCGTTGCGATGGCGGATGAAGATCGACTCGACGGTTGTGAACTCTTCGGGAGCTTCCATGGCGCAGGCCGCTAGAGTTAGGCGCCGGGGAGCTCGATGAAGCCCTCGAGTTTGCGGATCCGGGTGGGGTGGCGCATTTTGCGGAGTGCTTTCGCTTCGATTTGGCGGATCCGTTCGCGGGTGACTTGGAATTGGCGACCGACTTCCTCGAGCGTGCGACTGTAGCCGTCCTTGAGGCCGAAGCGCTGTTCGAGCACTTCGCGCTCGCGTTCGGTGAGTGTATCAAGGACATCCTTGATCTTGTCCTTAAGCATCGAGAATCCAGCTTCCTCCATCGGGTTGTCCGCGGCTTTATCTTCGATGAAGTCGCCGAAGGAAGTGTCATCCGAGTCGCCGACGGGTGCTTGGAGCGAGATTGGTTGCTGAGCCATTTTGAGAACCGCACGGACCCGCTCGACGGGAAGGTGAATTTCCTCTGCGATTTCTTCGGGTGATGGTTCGCGGCCGTATTCCTGCACGAGTTGTTTTTGAACCCGCATCAGCTTGTTGATCGTCTCGATCATGTGCACTGGGATGCGGATGGTACGAGCTTGGTCGGCGATCGAGCGGGTGATGGCCTGCCGGATCCACCAAGTGGCGTAGGTTGAAAACTTGTAACCGCGGCGATACTCGAATTTTTCCACCGCTTTCATGAGGCCCATGTTGCCCTCTTGGATGAGGTCGAGGAACGAAAGGCCGCGGTTGGTGTACTTTTTGGCGATGGAAATGACGAGTCGGAGGTTCGCCTCGACCATTTCGGTTTTTGCCTTGAGTGCTTCTTTGAGCCAGTGGCGAAGTTGTTTGTTTGCCTCCTCGAAGGACTGCTGGGTGTGCCAGCTGCGCTGCTGAATTTCTCGCAGTTTGGTGAGGAACTCCTTGTCATCCGGATCCGCTTGGAGCTTGCGTCCGTATTTCCAGAACTTCTGCATGTATTCTTCTACCTGTTCGCAGAAATCCTCTACTATTTTTTGTTTGTAGTAGAAGCGGGTGAAGACGCGGTTGAGCGTTTGGATGTTCTTTTGGAAATCCTCCTCGAGCTTCTTCTTGCCCCTTGGATTTTTTGCTGAGAGTTGGCGGAAAAGATCCTCGTTCTCGGTGTGAAGTTGTTTGAGCTGGTCGCAAAGCTTTGGGAGGCCCTTCATGTAGCGCTCGCGGGACTCGATTTTTTTGTCAAGGATCACGCGGTCGAAGCGCTCTTTGCCCTTGTTTAGCTTGTCAGCGAGGTCGAGGTAGGCATCGGTCACAAATCCAAACTGGTGGAGATGGCGTGCGACTTCGACTTCGGCGTCCTCGATGCGCTTTGAAATTTCGACTTCTTGTTCGCGGGTGAGCAAGGGCACTTGGCCCATTTGCTTGAGGTACATCCGGACTGGGTCGTCGAGGATGTCGAGCTTTTGGTCGGACTTGATGTCCTCATCGTCGCCGTCACCCTCATCACGCTTCTTGTCCTTGTAGCGGTCGACCTCTGAGGCGTCGATGATGTCGAATTCCATGTTGCGGAGACGCTCCATGATGGCCTCGACGTCGTCGGGATCGACGAGGTCATTGGGCAGAATTTCGTTGATGTCGTCGTAGGTCAGGTAATCCTGCTCCTTTGCGAGTTTGATCAGCTCGCGGATCTTTTCTTGGATTTCTGGCGTGTCGATCCGGCGCTTGTTGGGCTCTTGGCCCTTGGTCTTCGGTTTCAGTGCTGACTGAGAATCCGCGGCATCGGATGCCTCTTTTTCGAGAATTGCAGTGGCTTTCGGGGCCGCCGAGGACTTTTCAGCGGTAGGCTTCACTGGAGCCGCTGCTGACGCGACCGGTGTTGATGGCTTTTTTGCCGCATCTGTCTTGGCGGGAGCCTTGGCAGGAGCTTTGGCGGGAGCTTTGGCGGGAGCTTTGGCAGGAGCTTTGGTAGGAGCTTTGGCAGGAGCTTTGGCAGGAGCTTTGGCAGGAGCTTTGGCAGGAGCTTTGGCAGGAGCTTTGGCAGGAGCTTTGGCAGGAGCTTTGGCAGGAGCTTTGGCAGGAGCTTTGGCAGGAGC
>JARWZU010000012.1 GCA_029866215.1 Akkermansiaceae bacterium | reverse complement strand
GTGCCAAATTGGCGCGTTCACGGAGCTTTTTGCTGCTCGAATGCGCCAAATTGGCGCGATGACGGAGCGATTTGCTGCGATGGCGGAGCGATTTGCTGCGATGACGGAGCGATTTGCTGCGATGGCGGAGCGATTTGCTGCGATGACGGAGCGATTTGCTGCGATGGCGGAGCGATTTGCGAGGGTTGATGTGCTCTCACCATGGGTCAAATCGCTCAAAGCCTGAAAAGGCGAAAGCCGCTGAATTCCTCAGAATTCAACGGCTTTCATTGGTTGCGGGAAGAGGATTTGAACCTCTGACCTTCAGGTTATGAGCCTGACGAGCTACCTGGCTGCTCCATCCCGCGATTTTGACCATGCACCTTTCGGCGTGGGGGTGAATGATTACGGGTGGAGGCTTGAAGATGCAAGGGAAATTTTGCCAGCGGCCGAAGTTCATGCTTTTCTTGTGCCGCCATGATTCCCGAGCCACCACGATTATTCCTCTCCATGACTGCATGGAGGGAGCTTGCGGATCGACACTTCGCGCGGGCCACCCACCACACTGCGCCTACACGCAGACGGCGAGATCATGGGGAACCTCATCCCGTCGAGGACTTTTTATTCCAGTACTATCCCTATTCATTTACTTTGTTAGAAAATTGGCATCCTGGCTGCGGCGTGGCCTTGGAGTGGTCCGACTCCCCTGCCCTGCCTGAACGATTTACGGATCGGCATTATGCGATCGATGCCGGCCGCCTGTTTCTCGATCCCTCGCGGCTCGCACCCAAGGAACGCGATCGGTTGACGTGGATTCATGACTTGCTCGTGGCCACGCGGGATCGGGCGCCCAACTTCGCCTGCCACGGCCTGCACGAATGGGCGATGGTGTACCGTGGCAAGGAGGTGCGGCATGAGAAGACCACCCCATTGCGCCTGCCCCAAGCGGAGATCGATGCACTGGTGGAGTCCCGCGCGATTTGCTGCTCGCATCACGATGCGTTTCGCTTTTTCGCCCAAGAGGCGCGCCCGATGAACCGGATTCAGCCGACACTCGAGCGCCGGGTGGAACTCGAACAACCGGGCTGCATCCACGCAAACATGGATCTCTACAAATGGGCTGCAAAGGCCATGCCGTGGGTCGGTTCTGAGCTCTTGTTGGATTGCTTCGAGTTGGCCACCGAGCTGCGGGATCTGGACATGCGGGCGAGTCCGTACGATTTGTCCGCTTGGGGGAGAGAGCCAGTGCGGATCGAGACGCCGGAGGGTCGGCGGGTGTATGAGGGCGAACAGCGGCGGCTGGCACTGAAGGCGGCGCCTCTACGGGAGAGGCTCATCCTCGGATTGGGCGTGGCCACGGGATGAGCCGGGCATGGCCGCGTGCAGCTAGACTCCCTGCCAGTGCAGTTTTCTCCGAAGTGCATCGTAAAACGTGCGACCTTCGAGCAGCAGCAAATGAAACGAAAACGAGGCTTTCTGCACCTCGACCCAGTCGCCATGGCCGATGTGGATGCTATCGCGCCCATCCACCGTGAAGATCATCGGCCCGCTTTGGGGGTCCTTCGACGAGAGTTCCACGATTGAATCGTCCGACAGCACCAGCGAGCGTTGGCTGAGACTGTGCGGGCAAATCGGCGTGATTACGAACACCGCTGCATCGGGAGCGATCAGCGGCCCACCGGCGGAGAGCGAGTAGGCCGTGGACCCGGTGGGGGTCGCGACGATCAAGCCGTCGGCGCGATAGTCGTTGAGAAGCTCGCCATTCACGCGGGCGCGCAGTGCGACGAGGCGGCCGGTATCGCCCCGAGCAAGGGTAACCTCGTTGAGGGCGATGAAAGATTCCTCGGGCAGGCCTGGGCGGTGGATGATCGCCTTGAGGAGCGTGCGGGTGCTGGTTGAAAAGCGGTCGTCTGCGATCGCCGCGGCGAAGACGTCGAGTTCATCGTCCTTGCAACTCGTGAGAAACCCGAGGGTTCCGATGTTGATTCCGGCGACCGGTTTTTCAAATTTCCCGAGGCGAGAGAGAGCGTGGAGCATCGTGCCATCGCCACCGAGCACGGCCGCGATGTCGACGTGATTCGCGAACTCCGACGCGGGAATCCCACCGGATTGGCCGGCGTGTCGGGCGGTTTCCTCATCCAGCACGATCGAGCAACCCCGCGCTTCTAGGACGGTCTTGAGCGCCTCCAGCGTCGGGAGCGAGCCTGGCTTGTGAGGATTGATGAGGATTCCGACTTTCACGTTTGAGAAGCGAGTGGATCAGATAGCCGGCAGGCAGGCTGCTGGGACGGATGCGTGCGAAGTTACTACAATCCGGATGCGGACGCCACCATCATCTTTTGGATCGTTGGAATCAATTCGTCCAGTTCCTCCACCACCGTGAATTCGCCGTCGTAGCACCAAATTTCGAGCATCTCGATGAGTGGCCCCCAGAACGATGCACCCTGCGCGTCCTTGCGGTTGAAAATGACGACGGGTTTGTGAGCCATCGAGGGATGCCCTTGTTGTTTGAAAATCATCAGCGCGAGCATTTCCTGCACCGTGCCCGAGCCGCCGGGAAAAATCACGAACGCATCGGAATTCTCAATCATCACCTCCATCCGAGTGTAGATGTCTGGCTTCAGCCAGAAGCTCGACAAGCCCGTGGGAAGTCCTTCGAGTTCGATGATGTGCGGCACGTTTGAGCCGCCGGTCCACCCGCCGGCCTCGACCGAGCCGCGAACGACCTCGCCCATGATGCCTGAGTTTCCTGCGCCGGAAACGCAACCGAGCTGGTTCTCCGCGAGCAGTTTACCGAATCGGTATCCGTCGCTCAAATACGCCGGGTCCTCGATCGAAGCAGAGCAAAACACACAGACGCTCCCTGCATGGTTTCCCGGCATTGCCGTCTCGAAGGACGTCGTGGAGCTCACCCCGGTTTTCTCGCGGCCCGCATCGGGGAGGCCTCGGCGGCGTGCCTCTTCTAGCAAATCCAGCACATCCTCCGCCGACTGAGCGGTGAGCAGATACTCCGAGTGGTTCTGTTTCACCGTGCCGAGGCGGTTGAGGTGGCTGAGCAGCGCGAAGAGCCGATCCCATGAGCCATCCGAGTTCAATAAGACCGTCGGCTTGCCCGCGAGGTTTGCGTCGAGCGTCTGGTAACCCACGAAGACCGACACCGCCTTGAACAAATCCTCAAGGGTCGCGCCGGGCGTGAACACAAAGGCGTCCGCTTGGATGATTTTCCGCTCGATGTTCGAGAGGGTGATGCGTTGGTCGCCATTTGAATTGTGGATGTCCCAGCCCTTGCTAAATAAACGATAGAGCAGACGGGCCCGTACCTCGCGGTTGGGGTCTTTTTCTCCGCGGACGGTTCCTGCGAGACGAACTTTTGGCATGATTTTGAGAGGTGGGTGGCCTGCGGCGTAATTTCCGTGCCGTTTGGCAAAAACAATCGACGGCTCAAGCGACTGGACCCATATTGAGCGCGATGGATCGCTTCATGCAAGCAGCAGTTGAGGAAGCACGGGCGGGCTTGGCCGAGGGCGGCATCCCGATTGGCAGCGTGCTCGTGCACCGAGGAGAAATCATCGGCCGCGGCCACAACCAGCGGGTCCAAAAAGGCAGCACGACCCTCCATGGGGAAATGGATGCACTGGAAAACGCCGGGCGTCAGAGCGCGGCGATTTATCGCGAGTGCGTCATTTACACCACCCTGTCGCCCTGCCCGATGTGCAGCGGCGCCATCCTCCTTTATGGAATCCCGAAGGTGGTGATCGGCGAAAACCAGACTTTTTTGGGCGACGAAGCCCACTTGCGAGCGCACGGTGTTTCACTTGAGGTCATGAATGACCCCGAATGCATCGAGCTCATGACCCGATTCATCGCGGAAAAACCCGCGCTCTGGAACGAAGACATTGGCGAAACCGAATGATTTACCCGTATGGACCTACTCACTGAAATTCTCAAACACCCGTTCACCTGGGGGCTTCTGCTCGGATTGCTGATCGCCGGATTTATCTGGAAATCCGGATTCAGCGCTCGCCGAAATTTGGCGCGCGAACTCAAGCGCGTGGAGGCCGAATTGAAGAACCTCCAAGGCCACCTGAACACGCAATTGAAGATCACCGCCACCGGGCACGAGTCGTTGCAATCGGAGCTGGCATCCCTGAAGCAGCAAAACGAGAACCTCCGGGTGAACCACGCGGCACTCCAGCAAAAACCCGGACGCGCCGAACAGCGGCTTTTGCAAATTCAAGAAATCGCGATTCGCACGATGCGCGAGCAAGCGCCTGGGTTTGCCGCTGCATGGGAAAATGCCATCCGCCAAGGCGAAGCCGAGGTGGACGCCGCAGAGTCGGGCATCAAGAAGCTCGTCCGCCGCGTGATCCCGGGCTATGGCAATCCTGCATCACCGCCGGCGCGGATCACGACCGACGACAACCTGCACTCCTAACCGCTCAGCGGAGGTAGGGATTGGAATTGGCTTCCTTGCCAATCGTCGTGCCTGGGCCATGACCCGGCAGCACCCGTGTCTCTTCAGGTAGGCTCATGAGGTGCCGCTCAATCCCCGCCAGCAGCTGATCTGTGCTGCCCTGAGGAAGATCGGTCCGCCCGACCGAACCCGCGAAAATCGTGTCACCCGAAAACACCACCGCCTCATCGGCTAGATAAAAGGTCACGCTGTCGGTCGAGTGCCCCGGAATGTGAGCGAGCAAAATCGACATCCCAGCAAGCTGCAGCGGCTTATCCATTTCAAAACGCTGGTCGATTTGATAAGGGGTGACTTGAATCGGCATCCCCCACCCACGCGCGGCGGATTCCAAGGTGAGATCCGTCGAGTGGTCGGCGAACGCATGCAGCCGCGCACCCATCGCCTGCAACTTGGCGGCATCCATCACGTGGTCGTAGTGCTGGTGCGTGAGAAGCACCTCATCGACCCGCACGCCACGGCTCGCGATCCACTCCGCGATCCCCTCCGGCGCATCGACGAGGAAATTGCCATCTGGTGTTTCGACCAAGTAGCCATTCGTTTGAACCATGCCACCGGTGTAGAGGGAAATTTTCACAAGTGCGATGAGTCGACCTCAGGATTTTTTAGCGCGTTTGGCGAAGTAATACATGACGAGCCCGAAGACCAGCAGCAAGATCCCCCATGAGATATTGACGTTGATGCCGAGCGATTTCTCGTAAATCTTGCTCCCCTTGGTAATTAACCCATATCCGATTAGGATCAGGCCGTAGAGGGTGAAGATGATGCCGATTGGAAGTCGAAGGTCCATGGAGGTAGTAGGTTGTTGGAGTTACCAGAAGATGATATTGAGAGCGATCGCGGCGATCATGACGATGGTCCCAAGCACGCTTGGCCGCATGATCCATGCTTCCTGTCCGGATCGCTGTTGGGGTGTGAGTGAATACACTAAGCCGGCAAGTTCTTCATCCGTCTTATTGCGCCCGGAAGCGAACGAGAGACCAGCGTTGATGATGAAAGTAACGCTGAAGGCGACAATGGCCACCATGAAGCTTTGCGAGAGGTCCTTCGGATACTCGAAAACTTGGGAAATCCAAGCGCCTTTGACGCCCGGCGCGTTGCCGGTGACCCATGACAGACCGTGGAAAGCCACCGCAGTGCTGGTGCCGATCAACAAGCCCCAGAACGCACCTGCATTGTTTGAGCGCTTGGTGAACATTCCCAGCAGGAATGTCGCGAACAACGGTGCGTTTACGAAGCCGAAGACCAACTGCAGAATCGCCATGATGTTGTTATACTTGGCCGCAATCAGCGCGCAACCCATGGCTAGAATGATACCGGCGATGGTGGCGACTTTACCCATGTTCAAAAGCTGCTGGTCGGTCTTCTTGCCGCCCGTCATCTGCGAGTAGAGGTCATAGGTCCAAACGGTATTGAAGGCGGTTACGTTCGCCGCCATTCCGGACATGAAGGATGCCATCAACGCGGTAAGCGCCAGTCCCAACAACCCATTTGGGAAATAGTTAAGAATCATCGAGGGCAGCACTTGGTTGTAATTCATGACGGCGCGTCCCGTGCTATCGAGCATCGCCAACCCGTTGGCATCGAGCTTGACCGGAATCGAGTACCCGCTTCCGGGGCCGTCCATCGTGAGTGCGTAAGCGATCATGCCGGGAAGGATCACGATGGCGGGGAACAACATTTTTGGGATCGCCCCGACGATCGGAGTGCGGCGGGCGGCACCCATTGAATTCGCGGCCAACGCGCGCTGCACTTCCGCGAAATTCGTGGTCCAGTAACCGAACGAGAGCACGAAGCCGAGGCCGAAGATGATACCATACCATGGCACGCCCATCGGGTTGTCACCCGTAGCGGTTTGCGCCCACGAATGAATGGATCCATCACCAAGCGGGGATGCCTGAAGCTTGGTGACGAGCCCGTCCCAGCCTCCGACATTTTTCAAGGCAAGATAGGCCAGCGGCGCGATGCCGAAGACAATCATGAAGAATTGCAAAACCTCGTTGTAAATCGCCGAGCTCAAGCCGCCCTTCAATACATAAGCGAGAACGATGACCGAAGTGACCACGAGCCAGCCGTAGTAGTTCCATCCGATTAAGGTGGTGAGCAAATCAGCGAGTGCGTGCATCGAAATGCCTGACGAAAAGATCGTCATGAAAGCGAACGAGACCGAATTGAAAACGCGGGTGCGCTCGTCGTAGCGCATTTTCAAATACTCGGGCACCGATTTCGCCTTGGACCCGTAGTACATCGGCATCATGAAAATGCCGAGAAACACCATCGCCGGAATCGCCCCCACCCAATAGAAGTGCGAGGTCATGATGCCATACTCCGCACCGGACGCCGCCATGCCGATGAGCTCTTGCGCCCCGAGATTTGCGGAAATGAAAGCAAGACCCGTAATCCACCCAGGGATCGAACGACCGGAAAGCAGGAAGTCCTCCGCCGTTTTGCTTTGGCGCTTCAACGCGAAGCCGATGCCGATGACAAACACCAGATAGATGGCGAGGATTACCCAATCAACCAGTTCGAGATCGAACTTGAGGCCGGTTCCCATGCTGCCCCCTCCGCTGCCACTGACTGAGGCGATCAAAGGAATAACGAATGAATTCAACATATTTGTATCAGGTTTCTAATTAGGGTTTGGAAGGAGACAGAGAGCGTTGCAGGGCGATGAATACGCAATGTTACAACTTGAAGGGTGTTGGTAAATTGAGCACTGGAAGACCAAGTTAGTCAGCGGAAAACTTATGGATCATCGTATGCTTGTAGGTCTCGCCAGGACGGAGCACTGCAGATGGGAACGTGGGGTGGTTCGGAGCATCTGGGAAGCCTTCAGTTTCGAGGCAGAGTGCCGTGCGGAAGGCGTAGGCGACACCGCCTTTGCCGATCGCCTTGCCATCGAGGAAATTGCCCCCATAGAACTGGATCGCAGGTTGGTTCGTGGAGATCTCCATTACCCTGCCACTCTTGGGGTCCTTCAATTTCGCCGCCAAATGAACGCCATCAGCCTTGCGTAACACCCATGCGTGGTCGTACCCACCGCCAAATTTCAACGCCTCAAATGCAGCACCCACCCGCTCGCCAATGGCCGTCGGTTTCGTAAAATCCATCGGCGTCGATGCCACAGGATCGATTTTCCCCGTTGGGATCAACCCCGCATCAGTCGGCAGATAACCATCCGCATTGAGCGTAAGAATGTGATCGTTGATGCTCGTCTTGGGATCACCGGAGAGATTCCAATACGAATGGTGCACGAGATTGAGCACCGTCGGCGCATCGGTGCTTGCCTGAGCGTCCCACGTCAACTCGTTCTGGTCATTGAGCGAATAGGTAACCTTGACGGCTAGATTTCCGGGGTAGCCCTCCTCACCGTCTTTCGCGGTGTACGTGAACTCGACCGCGTTGTCGGCGGTGACCTTGCCGACCCAGACGACTTTATCAAATCCCTTGAGTCCGCCATGCAGCGCACAGGGAATCCCACCGGGATCATTGTTTTTCGCGAGGGTGTAGTCCTTCCCATCGAGCGAGAATTTCCCGTCCTTGATGCGGTTGCCGAATCGGCCGACCGTGGATCCAAAGTAGGAGGTGTTCGTCAGCCAACCTTCCAAGTTGTCGTAGCCGTGGGTGAGATCCGCCAATTTACCGGACTTGTCGGGGGTCTCCATCGAAACCAGAATTGCCCCGTATTCGGTGACCTTTGCCTTCAGGCCGTTCTTGTTGGTGAGCGAAAAAATCTTGACCGGCCGCCCGTCGGGCATCTTGCCAAAGTTTTGTTCCGTGACTTTCGTGTGGTTTTCCATCGCTTGGGTTTCTTGGCAAAGTAGGATGCTAGAGACGAGCGCTGGTAGCAGGGTTAGGGCTACGTTCATTGCCCACAAGGGTCTGGCCAATATTTCATGGCTTGCCAAGCTCCAATTCATCCGAGATTCGGGGAGTGACGCGCTAGCAGATCGATGGTAAGACGAGCCCCATGCATGATTCGTCCACGTGGAGTCCACTATTGGCCAAGATCCTAGAACAATTTGGCTGCCAGACGGGAACGCTCCACCAGAGCACCCAAGATGGAAAAACGCTCATCCTCCTCGCCCAGGCGGGAGTGCCAGATTTTTTGTTGGATAAAATTTCATCGATCCCCGTCGGCAAGGGGATTGCAGGAGCCGCCGCCGAACGCAGGGAGCCGGTGGAACTCTGCAATCTCCAAGAGGACTTGGGCGGGGTCGCCAAGCCAGATGCCCAAAAAACCGGTGTCGCCGGCTCACTCGCCGTGCCGATTTTTTCAAAATCCTCCGGCGCGGTGATCGGCACGCTGGGAATCGGGAAATTCGTCCCCTACGAGTTCAGCGACGACGAGAAAACGCTACTGGGGGCCTGCGCCGCAAACCTTGCCGACCTTTTTGAAAACAATCCCTCCTGCGGTGGTTGACCCGGCTACGGATCTGGCTAGGCTCAAATCATGACAACGGTGGAATCCGCAACCAAGATCCTCGACACGATGCTCGGACACCTGGGGTTCATCGCAACGATCGAGGTGCACGAGACCGACGACGGGGCATGCCTACAAATCCACTCGAGCGACAGCGAGGCGATCATCGGCCACGAGGGCGACCGCCTCGATGACATCCAGTACCTGGTGAACCGCATCCTCCGCCGCCACTCTCCCACCGCCGAGCGGATCAAGGTGGACTGCGAGTTTTTCCGCTCGATCCAAGAGGACCAACTCAAAGAAGAAGTCACTCGCGTCGCAGAGCGCGTCAGCGTAACGGGGAACCCCTTTCAATTGCGCCCGCTCAATGCCTACTACCGCCGCTTGGTGCACCACATCCTCGCAGAGGATTCACGGGTCACCTCCCACTCACCTCAGGGCGAAGAACGACTCAAGCGCATCACCATCTCCGCAAAACCCAAAACCAACGCAACCCCATGAAAAAATTCTTCTTCGACTGCGGAACCCGCGATGCGGTCGCCTCGCTCGCCATCCTCTCGCTCCGGTCTATGATCGGCTTGATGATGCTCATCGGCCACGGCATTCCGAAAATTCAAGCGTTCTCCGCCATTCTCAAAAAAGGATTCTATCAGTCAAACGTCTTCCCGCTCAGCCTGATGTCCCCGCAGGTCGGCTTAGTCATGGCGATCGGCGCTGAAGTGGTGGCCTCAGCGATGATCGTACTCGGACTGATGACGCGGCCCGCTGCATTTGTGTTAGGCTTCACCATGGTAGTGGCGGCCTTCGGCGCGCTTGGTGCCGCCCCATGGTTCGCCAGCGGCGCAGGCCCCGCAAAGGAATCCGCACTGATGTATTTGATCCCAGCCATCGCGCTAATTCTATCAGGTGCTGGCAACTACTCGCTCGATGCCGTCCTTTACAAGGAGACCAAGCGCCGCCGCTGGTGACCTCATGGAAACGCACCGTCTTGTCCTTCCCGGCGACCTGAACCACTATGGTTTTCTGTTCGGAGGCCGACTTCTGGCATGGATCGATGAAGCATCCTGGATCGCCGCAAGCCTCGACTTTCCCCATTGCCAATTCGTCACCGTGGCGATGGACACCGTCGAGTTCCACCACAGCGTCCGCGATGGCACGATCCTCAAAATTTCCTGCAGCCTTGACCGCGAGGGAGATACCAGTGCGACCTACGAGGTAAAAGTCACCGATGAACGCGCTGGCACCGCCCCGATCTTTTCCAACCGCGTGACCTTCGTCAGCGTGGATGATGCCGGCCACAAGCGTAGCATCCGTGGCTAATTCGAACCAATCACCCGCCATGGAACCGCTCATCGAAACCGTCGACATCGTCCTCCCCTTGGAAAAATCCGAGGACGACAGCGCGCGCAGACAAGCGGCGGCCATCAAGCTCGGCATCCCCGTCAGTCGCATCGGCGGCATCAAACTGCGCAAGCACTCGATCGATGCACGCCAACGCGCTGTCAAGGTCCAACTCCGGTTAGACGTATCCCTCGACGCCGCATTTCCAGCAGAGGAAACGCCCACGTGGTCAGTCCCGGTACTTCCCACCCACGCGCGATCGGTCATCATCGTCGGTTGCGGACCCGCTGGACTTTTCGCCGCGCTGCGTTGCCTTGAAAACGGCCTGAAACCCATCCTGTTAGAACGTGGTAAGGATGCTAGCGCTCGCCGCTTCGACCTCGCACCCCTCCTCCGTGAAGGCCGCGTGATCGAGGAATCGAACTATTGCTTTGGCGAGGGCGGCGCCGGCACTTTTTCTGACGGCAAACTCTACACTCGCGCCACCAAACGGGGCCCAGTCGCAAAAGTCTACCAGGTTCTCGTGGCTCATGGCGCACCCGAACAAATTCTAACAGACGCTCACCCGCACATCGGCTCGAACCTCTTGCCAAACGTCGTCAAGGCGATCCGCAACTCGATCATCGCCGCGGGAGGGGAAGTCCGGTTCCAAACGAAGGTCGTCGATTTTCTCACCAGCGGTGACCGCGTCCGTGGCGTCCTAACAGGTTCAGGCGATGAAATCCTTGCGGACTCGGTGATCCTTGCCACCGGTCACTCGGCACGCGACATCTACCGCCTGCTCGAATCGAAAAAAATCCTATTAGAGCCCAAGCCCTTTGCCGTCGGATTCCGGATCGAGCATCCGCAACCCTTCATCGACCGCACCCAGTATCACCTCGACCGCGATCAAGAGCGCCCGCGACTGCTTCCGGCAGCACGCTACCGGCTGGCTACCAAAATCCGTGACCGCGGCGTGCATTCGTTCTGCATGTGCCCCGGTGGCTGGATTGTCCCCGCATCGACCGAGAATGACGAGGTGGTCGTCAATGGCATGAGCCTCTCGCGCCGCGACTCACCCTTTGCAAATTCCGGCATGGTCTCGACCGTCGAGCCAGAGGATCTACAGCCGCTCGTCAGGGAACACGGTGTCCTCGCTGGACTGGTTTTCCAAAAGGAACTGGAGCGATCCGCCAAGGTCGCGGGTGGCGGCGGTCAAGTGGCTCCTGGCCAACGAGTCACCGATTTCATCGCGGGCAAGATCTCCGCGTGCTTGCCGGATACCAGCTACTTTCCGGGCGCGCGATCCACCGCATTGCACGAGCTGCTCCCGCAGTGGATCACCAGCAGGATGCGGGAAGGCCTCAGACTTTTTGGCCGCCAAGTGCATGGCTACATTTCCGAAGAGGCATTGCTGTTAGGGTTTGAAACTCGCACCAGTTCGCCCGTGCGAATCCCTCGGCGGGACGACACGCTGGAGCACCCTGAACTCAGGGGACTCTTCCCTTGCGGCGAGGGCGCAGGCTACGCGGGCGGCATCGTGAGCGCCGCCATGGATGGCTTGCGCATCGCCGATGCCGTTTGCACTCCATGAACGCCGCGATCGACGGGCCTCAGAACTGCGTACTGAGCGAGAAGTTGAACTGCCCACCATTGTCTGCCTGTTCGTCAGGCGAAGCCACTGGAAAGGCATAATCGAGTGACAGCGGTAATGGACTGATCGGGAGTTTCAACCGAACACCGAAGCCAACGTCTCCATAGACATCCTTGGGACTTGGATCCCAACTGTCGGTGTTCACGAAACCCACATCGGAAAAGACAGCAGCACGCACCGTTTCAACGATCGGCACGGTGTATTCGAACGAAACGTAGCCAAGCGAATTTCCACCATAGACCTCACCGGTGTAGTCAGTGTCACGCGGCCCCACATCGCGGAACTTGAACCCGCGCAGCGTCTGACCACCGCCAAGGAACATCCGCTCGAAGACGGGAATCTCATCGTTGTTCAGGCTGTCCACGAATGCGAGCTCACCATTGATCGAGAAAATCGAGTCCCAGAGGAGATTCCAATGCTGTTGCCCTCGGGCCGAAATGGAAGCAATGTTCACATCCCCACCAGCGCCAGCCACACTCACGCCAAAGTCCAGCTTATGTCCCATGCGAGGCTGCATGGTGCTGTCACGACTGTCATTGATAAAGTTCATCGCCAACGCACTGCGCAGGAAGTCACCACCGATCGCGCGCTCTGACAGCTGCGAGTTGTCTCCGTTGTCGCCCACGAAGTTTTTGTCAATGTAATCGCTCGCATCCAACTCCGATTTGATCTTCACCTTTTCGACGCGGTACTCACCCCGGAGTGCGCTCTTGTTGCCAATTGGCTTTCTCAATGAAATGGCGGCACCGGCATTCGTTTGCTCGTAGAAATCGCTGAAATACGTCGACTGCTTGAAGAACAACTCGCCGCCCAACGCCAACTGTTGGTCGAGGAACCAAGGCTCCGTGAGCGAGACACTGGCCTCGGATCGCTTGGAACCCGCACGAAGATTCATGCCAAAGCGCTGACCACCACCCGTGAAATTCCATGGGTTGAACAAGTCAAAATTCGATTGCTCCAAGTTGACAAAGCCGACCACGCTATCGATCGAACTGAAGCCCATCCCCACCCCTGCGGATCCGGTCGGCTTCTCTTCAACCAGAAGGTTCACATCACGGACGCCTGATCCGCCGGGCGCACCCGTCGCTTGCACATCGCTGAAGTACTGGAGATTTTCTAAGCGCGACTTCGTGGTATCAAGCTCGACCGAATTGAACATGTCGCCTGGCTTGAGTGGCACTTCGCGGCGGATCACCTTGTCTTTGGTCTTGGTGTTCCCCGCGATGTTAACGCGTCCGACACGGAAGCGGGAGCCCTCCGTCACCTCATAGGTGATGCTCACCCGGTTAGGCCCTGCATCGCGAATCTCCGGCGTCACCGCAGCATCCGCGTAACCACGGGATCCATAGTAGCTGCGGATCATGGTGATGTCTGCCCGCATTTTTTTCGAAGAATACGATGACTCGCCAGTTAGAGTGAGTGCTGGGAAAAGCTCCTCAGGCTTGAAAACACTCATCGCGCCGAAGCCGACACCCGCGACGGTGTATTTCTCGCCTTCGCTGATGGGGATGATCAAGTCCACCCTGCCGTCACGGACGGGCACGCGGCGGATTCCGGTGCTGCTCGCACGCAGATAGCCTTTGCTGCGGTAGTAATCCAAAATTGCATCAACATCTGCATCCAGTTGACCCGACTGAAATTGGCCCGACTTGGTGATCCATGAGAACCAACCTTTTTCCTTCACTTTCATTTCCTTGCGGAGCTCGGGACCGGTAAAGGCGTAAACTCCCTCGAAACGGATCTTGCGCACCTCATTCTTCGAGCCCTCATCGATCACAAAAACAATGTCGGAAAGCCCCGGCTGCGAGGATGCCTGCGATCGATGCGTCACGAGGATATCCGGATAGCCGCTATCTTGGTAATATTTTTCGATATTCCGACGCGCTTCGAGGATCTGCTCATCGCTCATCGAACCGCCCGCCTTGATCTTCGACTCCTTCGCAAGTTTCTGATCGGTGAAGGCTAGGTTCCCCACAAACGCAACGCCGCCAAGCGCTGGACGCGTGGAAACCTCAGCGACCAGTTTGATTTGGTCTCCGACCGGCTCTGCAAGAAATCGAACGTCGTCGACCAATCCCGACTGATAAAGCGACTTGATGTCATTATCGAGGCTCTCCGCATGATAAACCGTGCCGGATTGTGAGGCCATCAGGTTGCGCAAACGCGCCTCATCCACTGTCTTCGTACCACGGAAGCGAATCGTGAGTTCAGAGATCGTTTTCCCCTCATAGTCTTGAGCGTGCACAGTACCCGCAAGGGCGACAAACGCGAGTGAGGTGAGTACGGCGAATTGACCCATGCGGCGAAGCATGAGTTTTGAGGGCTCGGTTGGTAAACGCATGAGGG
Organism: Akkermansiaceae bacterium; assembly: GCA_029866215.1. Taxonomy (GTDB): domain Bacteria; phylum Verrucomicrobiota; class Verrucomicrobiia; order Verrucomicrobiales; family Akkermansiaceae; genus Luteolibacter. Next base: position 2,418 of record JARWZU010000012.1, on the reverse strand, counting down.
TATTTAAGGAGGTCTATAAAGGCTGGCAGACCCCGTCTCGGTCAAGACCAATTACTCGGCTCGCTAGGACGCGTGCTGCGCAACTTAGGCTGACGCTGCTCGACCGTTAGATTGGCAGCTCTCAAAATTGAGAGATCGACTTGGGTGCCACTTGGCTAACCCATCGATGTTCGGCAAGGTGTAAAAAATACACCCGAAGGGACTCGAACCCCTAACCTTCTGATTCGTAGAATGTATAACTTCTTTAATATCATGTAGTTGCATACGGTCTGATGCTTGTGAATTCCCGGTTTTTCCATCTCCGGGCAATCCCTATGGGAGCAAGTTTGGGCATCAACGGGAAGGTATTTTGTCACCATTTGTCACCCATCATCAATGACTTATGGCATTTACAAGTACCTACCGGAACTCAGGTTGACACCGCTCCAGCGGGCATGGACACACTCCCATCTTCACCGCGCACCGAACTCGACCTGATCACCGAACAGGAACTCGCCAGTCATCTCAAAATCTGCCGCCGCCAACTTTACAACTGGCGAGTGGGCGGCCTCGTCCCATACTTCAAAATGGGTAAGGCAGTCCGGTTCCGGGTGGCGGATGTGGCGGCGGCGATTGAGCGGATGAGGGTGTAACCGCCAGCGTGTTAGCGTCCGTCTTCTCGATGGGCGTGCCGGTGGCTGGAAGGAAATAGTGCTACTCTGGTTCAGAAAGTGCCTTCACACGATTTGAAAAAGCCAAAAACATCTTCGGAGTCCATTCGGCAAACCAGTCGCACACCGCTTTCCGATTGGCTTCGACCTTTGGGTCGATCTTCGCTTCGAGCACAATTTTGGAGCTGCCTTTATCAAGCATTGGTCGCCAATCCAAAGGTGCGCCGACCTCCTTCTCGATTTTGGCGGCTTGAGATTTTAGCTGCTCGAAAGCGGAATCTTTCCACTCTTTCGGCTGAATGTTCATCTCAACGACGATGCTCTGGTTCTTCGGAGTCAAAAGCATGGCCATATGAAATCCAGAGCGACCGACAGCAATCGAAGACCAGTGGTCCTGACCGGGCTTCTGGAGGCGAAATGGAAGCTTCTCCGCTTTTATCCGATTGTGAATGTCCGTCCAAAATGCGAGTCTCCATTGGTTTCGCTTTTTGTCACCTTCGCTTAAATTGGCGTTCGCTTGCTTCATGGTGACATTGGGGCGGCAAACCACGTCGAGCTGAGGTGCTGCGGGGCTTGAGCCGATCGTAAATGCTTTGATTTCCGCGAGGTAAAGGGAAACCGTGTTTGGAGTGTTCTCGTTCAACCAGTCAATCACTTGCCGGTGATCGTCGGCGGCATCTTCGGCAATCCAGATGCCGACGACAGCTTTATGAACTGCCGCGTAGGTCAGCAGCTTTGCGAGGTGGTCGTGATTGGTTCGGCCAAATTGGTTTTCGATGACCACGACATGACTTTCGTCACCGACAATGTTTGCAACAATGTCGCATGAGAAATTCGCGCTCTTGCCTTCACGGCGCGGATTTTCGATCTCGATTTCGAGGTCCTGCGCCAAAAGATCCATTCCATCTTGCGTAGCCAGCCAATCGGAAAAATGCGTTTCCTGCTGCCAGAGGGATTTGAGGTTCTTGACTTGCGAACGCTTGGAAACGGGCAACTTTGTGGGTTGTGGCTTCAAACTCTTACTTTTATTGGTGTTCATGACTGCGGTCTCATGTGATAATTATTTGTCTGCTTTCATCACTCCCTCGCTACCACCGTATCATAAAGACCGTAGTGCGTGAGTCCCTCATGGCTCTCAAGACCTGTGTAGCGAAGCGAGGCATCCTCGTAACGGCGGAAGGCGAACACCGCCTGGTTCATCTGCTCGGTATTGAAAACCTTCAGCCCGACAAGCAGGTGGAAATCCTTCACCGTTAGTCCAGTTACGGTCTCAAACAGGCCCGTCTCGATCTTGGTGATGACATCTTGCAGTGTGTTCTCGCGGAAATCCGTGAGATACATGAACGCCGGGATGCGGGTGGCGAATTTGATCAGCTTCTCCTGCACCATCTTGCGCTTGGACTTGAACTCCTTCTCCTCGGCGCTGAGTTCCTGCTTCTCCTTCTTCGTCAGTTCCCCGTCTTTGGCTTTCTTTTTGAGGTCCTTGATCTTGTCGCTCTTGTTGATGATCGTTTCGAGGATGTTGTCACCTAGCGCTCGCCAGCCCTCGATGCGCCCCACTGCGGCCATGGCTTCGGGGTCATCCATGATCCGGCGTAGCGTGTCGTTATCCACGTTCACCAGGAGGGCGCTTTCCCACTTGCGGGCGAGCAGGGTGGCGGAGGTTCCTGACATCGCGATGTCGAGGATGCCGCCGGCGTCGATCTGGGTCATGTTCGCCCCGTCGTAAGCCAGCACAGGGAGGAACGATACGAGATCCCGCACCGCG
>JARWZU010000079.1 GCA_029866215.1 Akkermansiaceae bacterium | reverse complement strand
GGTGGGAGTCACGGGGACCAATGGTAAGACCACCACCTCATTCCTGCTGCATCATCTCATGAAGTCCGTGTGGCACCGTGCGGGTTTGTTAGGGACGATTCTTGTGGATGATGGAGAGACGGTTGAGGCGGCCAAGCATACGACCCCGGGTTCGGTCGAGCTTGCTGCGTTGTTAGGGAAGATGCGCGACCATGGCTGCCGTGGTGTGGCCATGGAAGTTTCCTCACACGGCATTCATCAGAAACGGGTCTCTGCGATCGGATTTGACGCCTGTGTGTTCACCAATCTCACCCAAGATCACCTCGATTATCATGGAACGCTCGCTGCTTATTTTAAGGCGAAAGCGGATTGGTTTCTTGAGTTGGCGGGGAATCCACTCGGGAAAAAACCGGTGGCGGTGATCAATACGGATGACGCCTATGGTTCCGAGTTAGCAGGGATGTTAGAAGGTAAAATGCCCATCATCCGCTTTGGATTTGGCGTGCATTCTGATTTCCGAGCGAACAATTTCCGGCAGAGTGCCAAGGGGATGGAGTTTGAGCTCGCGGCCAAAGGGAAAACCTTTCTGGTGCGCTCTCCGTTGATCGGAAGGTTCAATGTTTATAACCTGTTAGGCGCGATTGCTGCGAGCGCTGCTTGCGGCATCCGTCCGCGCGACGCGGTTGCGGCGATGGCCGATACGCCACAAGTGCCCGGGCGCATGGAGAACGTTGGCAACGCGGGAGGCGCGACGGTTTTTGTCGATTATGCGCACACGCCAGATGCCATGGAAAATGCGTGTCGCACGCTGAAGGAACTCAATCCGCGCCGTCTCATCACGGTGTTTGGCTGCGGTGGGGATCGCGACAAAGGCAAGCGCCCGCTCATGGCGATCGCTGCGGCGCGTCACAGCGATGCATGCGTGGTGACCTCGGACAATCCGCGCTCCGAAGACCCGCTTGAGATCATCCGCGAAATTGAATCCGGCCTCAGCGGTAAGACTTATCGGAGCATCGCCGATCGAGCACAAGCGATTGACTTCGCGGTGCAAAATTCGCTTTCGGGCGACATTATTCTCATCGCTGGGAAAGGCCATGAGACCACTCAGCAATTTGCCAACGAGACCATTGAATTTGAAGATCGCAAGCATGCGAGTCGGGCTCTACGCGAGCGCGCCCAAGTGATTGCCGACATGAGATGAAGCCCATTTTCGTCCAGCAACTCGCAGAAATCCTCGGTGCATCGATCACTGCAGGCCGGGGCGACGTGCTGATTTCTAGTGGGGTCTCGACGGACACTCGCACGATTTCCCAAGGGTCGGCCTTTTTTGCGCTTTGTGGTGAGAACTTCGATGGCGATGCATTTGCCGTGCAGGCCCTTGAGAAAGGCGCCGCAGTGGCAGTGGTGCGGAAATGGGTGGGCGAATATCCTGCAAACACAGCGGTCATCGTGGTGCAAGACCCTCTGCTTGCGCTGCAACGTCTCGCATCCTGGTGGCGAAATCAATTAGAGATTCCAGTTGTCGCCATCACTGGATCTAACGGGAAAACCAGCACCAAGGATTTTACGGCAGCCGTGCTTTCCAAGAAGTTTCAGGTCTCTGCCACGCGCGGGAATTTGAACAACCACATCGGCGTGCCATTGACGATTTTGGCGACCACCCTCGAGCACCGCGCGGCCGTTTGGGAAATGGGGATGAATCACCCCGGCGAGATTGCCCCGCTCGGCGAAATGGCCCAACCGCAATACGGAATCATCACGAACATCGGCAGTGCGCACATCGAGTTTTTTGGGACGCGCGAGGGAATCGCGGAGGAAAAAGGCATGCTCGCACGCGCGCTGCCGCCGGATGGGACGCTATTCCTCCCCGCGAACGATGAATTTCATGATTACCTGCGGCAGCAGACGCGAGCGTCGTGCATTGACGTGGGTGGGAAGCGGAGTCCCGTGCGGGCGGAAAACTTGCGGCTTGAGGTCGCTGGCGCTTCGTTCCGTCTCGTGATCGATGGCGCGGAGCCGGTGGAAGTTTCACTTCCCGTGCCCGGACGTCACATGGTGGTCAATGCCTTGCTTGCTGCGGCGGTCGGTTGGAAACTTGGCCTTTCACCACTGGAAATCGCTGATGCGCTTTCGAACGCAATTCTAACAGACGGGCGGTTGGGCTGCTACGATTACTGCGGTATCACCATCATCGACGACACCTACAATGCTAACCCGGAATCGATGGCGGCGGCGATTGAAACGCTGTTAGATTCGCCGGTGGTCGATGGGTCTCGGCGCGTCATTGTCCTTGGGCGTATGGGTGAGCTTGGTGACCACGCGGCCAAGGCGCACCTTCACGTCGGAGCACTCGCAGCGCAGCAAAACCTGACGGTCGTCGCGGTGGGAGAGGGCGCCGAGGGGATTGCCGAGGGCGCTGGCCACGCAACTTATTTTTCTGATTCTGACGAGGCCGCCAAGTGGTTGGCCCGTGAAGTAAAACCCGGCGATGTTGTTCTATTCAAAGGCAGTCGCTCCGCTAAAATTGAACGCGTCATGAACGCTGCATTTCCTCAAAACTGATGCTACCTGCACTTTACGATTTCTGGTATCAAGCCTTCGAAGCGGAACGCGCCTCGGGCCACCACGCTTGGGCGCATGCGTTTTCGTTTTTAAATCTTTTTCAATACATCACTTTTCGTGCGGCCAGTGCGGGCTTGCTGGCGTTCATCTTCTCGGTGATCGCTGGGCCACGGGTGATCCGCCGATTGATTTCACTCAAAGTGGGTCAACCGATCCGCACGGCTGCCGAGGTCCATAAACTCGCGGAACTCCATGGCGGAAAAATCGGCACGCCGACGATGGGCGGGGTCCTGATCATCGGCGCGGTTCTTGTGGCAACGTTCATTTGTGCGCGTCCGCTCAATCCTTTTGTCGCCGTCTGTGCTTGCACCATGGCGGCGTGCGGCTTGCTTGGATTTTGTGATGATTTCAAGAAGGTGAAGGAAAAGAAGTCCGATGGCATCAGCAGCCGCCAAAAAATGGGATGGCAGCTGGTGATCGCCTTGGTTGCGGCGTGTTTCTTATATTTCAAAACAGAAATTTCGGGGTTTGGTGCATCACCCCAGCAGATTGCGGACGGGCTGGCGGGTTATCGGTTGGGAGAAAAACCGTTAGGCATTGGTGAGATTTGCTTTCCGCTCTTTAAGGTTGGGTTGATCGATCTGCATTGGATGATTATTCCATTTTTCGCGCTGGTGATTGTTGGGTGTTCCAACGCCGTGAATCTCACGGATGGGTTGGATGGATTGGCGGCAGGAACGACGATCAGTGTGGCACTTTCTTATGCGTTCATCGCCTATCTCGCAGGTCATTTTTTCATGGCCACCGAGTACTTGGTGATTCCACACAACCGCTTCATCGGCGAGTTGGCGGTGTTTTTGATGGCCTTGGTGGGTGCTTGCTTTGGCTTCCTTTGGTTCAATTGCCATCCGGCCAAGGTGTTCATGGGAGACACCGGTTCTTTGGCGATTGGTGGCGCGCTCGGCACGGCGGCGATTTGCACCAAGCAGGAACTCTTGCTTGTCATCATTGGTGGTGTTTTTGTAATGGAAGCGATGTCGGTGATCCTGCAGGTCGGAAGCTTCAAGCTGAGGAAAAAGCGGATCTTCAAGATGGCGCCGATCCATCATCATTTTGAGTTGTTAGGATGGCATGAAAACCAGGTGATCATTCGGTTTTGGATTATTTCGATCATGCTGGCGCTCTTCGGTCTCGCTCTACTCAAGATAGCATAGAACATGAATCTCACTGGAAAACACGTTGCCATTCTCGGCGTAGGCCGCAGCGGTCGTGCGGCTGCGGCGCTTGCGTTGCGCGAGGGTGCACGCGTGTCTGCGTGGGATGTCGCCGATGCAGCGGCATTTGATGGCATGCCGGTCGGCGTCGAGATTCATCCCAATGCCACTGAGGCCGAGGGGCATGAGTTGGTGGCCGACTTGGTGGTGGTGAGTCCGGGCATCGATACTTTCGGCTCGTACGTGGCCGCATTTTCGCAGAAGGCGGGTGAGGTGATCGGCGAGGTGGAATTTGCCTCGCGGTTTTATCAAGGGCAGATTGTTGGGATTACGGGGACGAATGGCAAAACCACGACGACTGAGCTGATCGAGCGGATTCTATCTCATGCAGCCCTCGGTGGCACGGCGTGTGGCAACTATGGCATGCCGTTTGCGGAGGTGGTTCTTCAAGCAAATCCACCGGCCACGGTCGCTTTGGAACTTAGCTCGTTTCAGTTAGAGAGCATCCGAACCTTGCGGCCCATTGTCGCGGTGTGGCTGAATTTTGCGCCAGACCACATGGATCGCTATCCAAGCATCGATGCCTATCGGGCGGCCAAGTTGCGGATTTTTGAAAACCAGACGTCGGCGGATGTTGCGGTGGTACGATACGGCGAGGAGCTTCCTCCATTGGCGGCGAGAGTTGTCACCTTTTCGACTACAGATCCTGCTGCCGACTGGTATTCCGAGGGGCACGTGATTCTTCATGGTGGTGAGGCTTGCTTGGACATGGATCACGACACCAGCTTGCGCGGTCTCCATAATGCGGAGAATGCCATGGCTGCGTTTGGGGCCTGTCAGGCATTGGGAGTCTCCCTTTTGATGTTGAGGGAGGCGCTGAACGGCTATGCACCGCCACCTCACCGCTGCGAACTCATCCGGACGCTAGATGGTGTCGAGTACCTCAACGATTCCAAGGCGACCAATCTTCATGCATTGGAAAGCGCGCTTCGTTCCCAGACCCGGCCGGTGATTCTCATCGTTGGAGGGAAGGAAAAAGGCCTAGACTACGGACCCTTGGTTCCGCTGCTGATAGAAAAAGCCAAGGCGGTGGTCACCTTCGGCCAGATTGCTCGCCCACTGGCGGATCTCTTTTCCCAAGTCGTCCATTGTGAAGCTGTGATGGACTTGTCCGCTGCGGTGGCAACTGCCCGTAGCCTCGCGCCGCTCGGGTCAACCGTTCTTCTCTCACCAGGGACCTCGTCCTTCGACCAGTTCACTGGATACGAGCAGCGAGGAAATGCTTTCCGAGACCTTGTTCATCAACTCAGATAATCGCCATGAAACACCAAGCCCTACCTGTCAAACGCCGCCCCGTGCCCAAGGGAATTCTGAAGCGCCTCAATGCCATTACCCGCAGCCGAAAGCAACGGGTCGCGGCGACGGCTGAAATGGATGGGGACGATGGCGGATCGAAAATCTCGCGAGCGCTGACGATCATTTTCCTGATTCATATCGTGGCGATCGGAGGGATCTTTGTGCACCAGAAGTTTTTGGACAGCCGGATGCCGACTTTGGAAATCGTCAAGGCGGACAAGAAATCTAATACAGGCAAGGGGGCATCAACGCAAGCTGCGGCACCCGTTGCGTCCGAGTTGCCGAGGTTTGCCGCTGGGGAAAAGCCATACTTCGTGAAGCAGGGAGACAACTACACGCGCATCGCCGCTACGGCGGGTGTTGAGGAAAACGACCTCAGGGCGATGAACCAGAATGTCGAGATCGTGCCAGGTCTGATGTTGAAGATTCCACCCAAGCGGATTGTTGCGACTGAACCACCTGAAGTGATCGCCATGCGCAGCCAAGGGGTACTGGATCAAAATCGTGGGCTCGTGGAGGCGGTGCCAGCAAACGTGAGCGGAGCCCCACGAGCTCAAGTGGTTTCTGTGGCGACCAAGCCCGCAGCCAAGGTGGATGCCAAAGCCGTCGCAAAGTCGGCCACCAAGTCAGTCGTGAAGCGCCCCGACACGATTGTCAAAGGGTCTGCAAAAACCTACTTGGTGAAAAGCGGCGACAACCTCACGCGCATCGCGAGTAGACACAGCGTTAAACAGGCCGCAATCATGAAGGCCAATGGTATCACCGATCCTGGAAAGATTCGGATTGGCATGAGCCTCGTGATTCCCTAATTCATTTTCAGCCTTTTCTAGATGCTCCGTCATTGTTCCATCATTGTTTGTACCGCAGTTTCGGTGCTTGTCGTGCTGGGGCTGGTCATGCTTACGAGCACGGGCGCATGGGTGAAGGGATTTGACGAGTATCATTTTTTGTATCGCCAATTGGAGATGTTAGGGGTTGGTCTAGTTGCAGCTTTTGTCGCGGCCATCTTCCCGCTGGAATCCTTGCGGCGTTGGTCGCCTTGGTTTCTCGGGATTGCCTGTGTGGCCCTTATCCTGTGCTATGTGCCGGGGATTTCTGAGCCTCAGTATGGGTCGAACCGTTGGATCAAATTTCCGGTGATCGGGCAGTTCCAGCCGTCAGAGGCAGCCAAGATCGTGATCATGCTCTCGCTGGCCACTTGGTTTGCGAGGTGGCAGACGGAGGTTCATACGTTTTGGCGTGGCTTCGTCCTTCCGGGTGCGATCGCAGGCGTGCCGATTGTTTTGATCGCCTGCGAGACCGATGTGGGCACGGCGCTTTCGCTTTCGATGGCGGTGGGCGCTGTTTTTTTCTGCGTGGGTACGCGGTTGATTTACATGGTGCCGACGGCTGTCCTTCTCGGTAGCGGTGCGGTCTATTACATCTTGCATGATGCGGTCCGCCGGAGCCGGATTGATGCGTGGTTAGATCTGGAGAATCCGATTCATCAGCTCAATAAGGGGATGCAGCAGTGGCGGGCTTTATTGGCTCTTGGAAATGGAGGGCCGTGGGGAGTTGGGCTTGGAAATGGCGTGGAAAAATTTGGGACGCTGACGTTTGCTCACATTGACTTTATTTTTCCAGTGATCGGTGAGGAGCTTGGTTTGCCCTTCACGATGGGAGTGGTCATGTGTTACGTGCTGATAGCCGTCGGTGGTTGCGGGATTGCGCTGCAAGCAAACAATGTTTTTCACCGCTGTTTGGCCCTCGGGATCACTTGCGTGATTGTATTGCCAGCGATTCAAAATATTGGCGTGACCACGGCGTTACTGCCAAACGACGGATTGCCGCTACCCTTTGTGAGCTATGGTGGGACAAGCTTGGTGTTCAGCCTTGCGGCGGTCGGAATGCTGGTCGGCATCCACCGGAAATCGCAACTCCGTGCGGCTCAGGAATTTCCTCTCACCCGCCAAACCCGCCTTGCAGTCCGCTTGTGATCGGGGCCTCGGTGATGGCACTTGGGCAATGGATGGTCATAGTCACTACATTATGACTCGGATTGGCCGATTATTTTGCTAGAAGCCGAAAATCGCCGATTCTTGCGATGTGGCTGGTTGACAATGCGGGGGTGGCTTGAGCAATCTGAAGAAGTTGCAGCGACGTTTGCGGTCTGTCTGCCACAACCATAAATCCAAATCCAAGGACTTAAAGACCCGTGTTTTCCAACGAAGATTATCTTGCCGAATTGCTTGCCGAAGCCGGAATGGTGAGTGCTGATGAAATCAATCAAGCACGGAACGCTCAATCAGGGGGGGAGACCATCGTTTCCTACCTGCTCGCCAACACGGCTCTCACCCAAGATGAAATAGCGCACACCCTTGCCGCCAACGCTGGCATTCCTTTCATTCGCCTTTCCGATGTGGTGTTTGATCCTCGGATCACGGAGGCCATTTCAGAAGAGGTCGCCAGACGTTATCGGGTGATCCCCGTTCAAGATGAGGGATCGAGTCTCACCATCGCTCTGTCCGACCCGCTCGATTTCGAGTCGCTCGACACTTTGCCGCACGTGATCGGGCGCGAACTGAATTTGGTTTGCGTCACGCACCAAGAAATCAACGACCACCTCCGGCAGTTTTATGCTTCAAATGAGACGGCAGTCTCATCGCAGGCGACGGAATTTTCGGTCTCGGGTGGAGACGACGAAGCGGGTCCAAGCAGTGGTGACGCACCGATTATCAAGCTCGTCATGCAGTTGCTGACCGAGGCATTTCGTTTGCGCGCATCCGACATTCACATCGAGCCGCTCGAGACTTCCGTCCGCATTCGGTATCGCATGGATGGCAAGCTCGTCCACGTCGACACTCACCCGAAGAAGCTCCTTCCAGCGATCATCGCCCGGTTGAAGGTCATGAGCGGCAGCATGTCGATCGCAGAAAAACGCTTGCCACAAGACGGACGGATCCAGCTGAAAATGGGCGACAAGGAGGTCGATCTTCGGGTTTCTTCGGTGCCTTCAAATCACGGCGAGTCGGTCGTCATGCGGATCTTGGACAAGACTGCACTGCTCTTGGGTCTTCCCGAGCTGGGGTTCTTCTCAGATGACCAGGCGGTTTTCAATCAACTCCTCGGCCTTCCCGACGGGATTTTGCTGGTCACGGGACCGACCGGATCTGGAAAAACGACGACGCTCTACGCCTGCCTTAATGTCATCAACAAGCCGGACAAAAAAATCATCACGGTGGAAGATCCGGTCGAGTATGAACTCCCCGGCATTAATCAGGTGATGGTGAAGACGGACATCGGCATGACCTTCGCCGCCGCCCTCCGAGCGATGCTCCGCCAAGCACCGAACATCATCATGATCGGGGAAATCCGGGATGCGGAAACCGCGAACATCGCGATCAACGCCTCGCTCACGGGTCACTTGGTCTTCTCCACGCTCCACACGAATGACGCGCCTTCCGCCGTCGCGCGTCTGGCGGACATCGGGGTGAAGCCGTTCCTTATCGCCTCGGCGGTTCGTGCGGTGCTTGCTCAGCGCCTGGTGCGGAAACTTTGCCCGATCTGCAAGGGCCCAGCGGAATTGACCGAGAAGGAAATGCGCGCACTTTCCCTCGACGCCTCGCGGATGACGGACGCCACGATCTTTGGCCCTGTCGGCTGTGAAAAATGCCGTGGCGGTGGTTTCAAAGGCCGGATGGGGATTTTCGAGACGTTCATCATCGACGACGAAGTTCGCAGCATGATCAACACCGGCCTGCCATCGACGCAACTCCGTCGTCGCGCCCGTGAGCTTGGAATGCGCACGCTCCGAGAAGATGGTATTCGCAAGGTGCTCTCTGGCCTCACCTCCGGCGGCGAGGTGGTCCACGCCACCATGTCCGATGCCGACTGATGTCTTTCTTAAATTGATTTCACAAAAACCTTCCGCTTCCCAGTCCCATGGACAACCAACAGATCATTGAACTTTTCCAATCGCGCGGCCTCATCGACCGTGCGCTCTCCCAAGATATTCTCGCGCAGGTCACTCAAAGCGGTAAGGAAATCGCGGAAATTCTCGCGGACTTCCAAGTCATCCAAAACCGTGATGACATCTGGCCAGTTGTGGCTTCCGAGCTCGGCACCTCGATGGTGGATCTTCGTGACTGGACGCCGCCTGAGGCTCTACTTGCACTCGTCCCCGCCGGAACCGCTCGCTTGCACGGCGCACTCCCAGTGAATTTTGACGAAACGGGGCTTTACGTGGCGCTGGTTGATCCGCTCAACCCACAGACGCCGGAAGACCTGCGCTTTGCATTGGGCCGGGAAATCAACGTGGTGGTCGCGCCAGATTACCTGGTGGAAGCGAAGATCAACGAATGTTACGGCGGCGAGGGCAAGGCGATGGACGATATCCTGAGCCAGCTCGAGGTCAGTGCCGATAGCATGAACGCAGCAGACCTTGAGTCCGAGGCGAATTCTGCGCCGATCATCCGCTACGTCGATTTGGTCCTCTATCAGGCGATCAAAGAAAAGGCCTCCGACATCCACTTCGAGCCATTCGAGAAAGACTTCAAGATCCGCTACCGGGTCGATGGCGCGCTTTATGAAATGGCACCACCGCCGATCCATCTTGCCGGCCCGATCATTTCTCGCGTGAAGGTGATGTCGAACATGAACATCGCCGAGCGCCGCGTCCCGCAGGACGGGCGGATCGTGAAGCAAGTCGGCGATAAGCAGGTCGACATGCGGGTCTCCTCGCTTCCCACACACCACGGCGAATCGATCGTGTTGCGGGTGCTCGACCGCTCCTCGGTGAACCTCTCGCTCGAGAACCTTGGTCTTACCGATCACATCTACAACTACATCACCGAGACCATCGAGAAGCCAAACGGCATCTTTATCGTTACCGGGCCGACGGGTGCAGGAAAAACCACGACACTCTATGCCGCGCTTCGCCGGATCAACACGATCGACGCCAAGCTGCTGACCGCAGAAGACCCCGTCGAGTATGACATCGATGGAATCGTTCAAATTCCGATCAATGAAGCGATCGGGCTGGATTTCCCTCGCGTGCTTCGGGCGTTCCTCCGTCAAGATCCCGACCGGATCATGATTGGAGAAATGCGAGACAAGGAGACCGCAACGATCGGAATCCAGGCTGCATTAACCGGTCACTTGGTGCTTTCAACGCTTCACACAAATGACGCGCCCGGCGCGGTGACCCGTCTGGTTGACATGGGGTGCGAGCCCTTCCTTGTTTCCGCCTCGTTGGAAGGAATTCTCGCGCAGCGCTTGGTGCGTACGATTTGCAAAGAATGCAAATCCCCATACGAACCGAATGAGTCGATTCTCAACCAGCTCGGCGTTTCCGCACACGAGCTTGGCGACAAGCAGTTCTTCACGGGTGCCGGCTGCGAGGCCTGCGGTCAAACGGGCTACCGCGGACGTCGTGGCTTGTACGAACTCCTCAATGTCACCGACCCGATCCGTGAACTCATCACTTCGCGTGCGCCCTCAGTCGTGTTGAAGCAGAAAGCCGTTGAACTCGGCATGAATACCCTTCGCGAAGATGGCCTGCGGAATATCTACCTCGGCTCGACCACCATCGAAGAAGTGCTGAAATACACCTAAAAATTGTTGATTCAATTCGCCCTCGTTTCCTTCCTTTACAGACCGCTCATAGACACTAAAAAGATCCAACCCCATGGCCAACTTCCAATACTCCGCACTCGATCCCAAAGGCGAACAGACCACCGGCGTTCTCGCCGCTGCTACTGAAGCCGATGCCATCCAGCAGCTCCGCGCCAAGGGGCTTTACCCGACCCAAATCAACGAGGAGGGCAAGGTGAAAGGCAAGGCAAAGGCCGCTCCTGCCAAAGCCAAAGGCAAGCCAAAGGCAAAATCGACCGCCAAGGGCCAAGTCGGCGGCCGGGTAAAACCGAAGAACCTCATGATTTTCACGCGTCAGTTGGCAACCCTGATCGATTCGGGCCTGCCACTGCTTCGCAGCCTCACGGTGCTTGAGAAACAGGAGCCCAACCCCGTCCTCAAGGCAACCGTCAGCGCACTCGCGGAAAATGTGCAGGGCGGATCCACTTTCTCGGAATCTCTCGCGCAGCACCCGAAGATCTTCAACAAGCTCTACGTGAACATGGTCAAGGCCGGGGAACTCGGCGGTGTTCTTGAAATCGTGCTCAACCGTCTCGCGGAATATCAGGAAAAGGCCCAAAAGCTGAAGAACAAGATTGTCTCGGCGATGGTCTATCCCGTGATCGTGATGTTCATCGCGGTGGGCATTCTGGTCTTCCTCATGGTTTTCATCGTGCCGAAGTTCAAGGAGATGTTCGCCAGCACGGACTCGGAACTTCCGTTGATTTCGAAAATCGTTTTCGGGATGTCGGAATTCTTCCTCGCGCGTCCGCTGTTCATTCCGAACGTGGTCTTCGTGTTCATTATCATGGGCATTGCGGTAGTCCTCTTCAATCTTTGGGGCCGCACGGGTGGTGGCCGCACGATCATCGATACCGCCAAGTTGAAAATGCCGGTATTGGGTGACATCCAACGCAAAAGTGCGGTCTCACGCTTCTCACGGACCCTCGGGACCCTGGTGACCTCCGGTGTACCCATCCTCCAAGCGCTCAACATCACCCGCGACACCGCAGGAAATGTGGTGATCTCCCACGCCATCGAAAAAGTCCACGAGGCGGTCAAGGAAGGTGAAACGATCGTGACACCACTTCAAGCTTCCGGCGTTTTCCCGAACATGGTGATCTCGATGGTCGATGTCGGTGAGGAAACGGGACAACTTCCCGAGATGCTCCTCAAGGTGGCTGACGTTTACGACGACGAAGTCGATAGCGCCGTCACCGCGCTCACCTCGATCCTTGAGCCGATCATGATTGTGGTGCTGGCGCTCGTGGTTGGCGCGGTTGTGTTTGCCCTCTTCCTGCCATTGATCAAGATGATCTCGACGATGGGCAACCAGTAACTCGACGGATTTCCCCAACCCCAGACCCAACATCCGAATCTCATGAAAACCACTCGGCGCAACGGCAAGGCCGCCTTCACTCTCATCGAGTTGATGGCGGTCATCACCATCATCGTCATTCTCGCCGGACTTGTCGTCGGCGGCATGGGTTTTGTCACCGAGCGCCAAGCCAAGGAAAAAGCGCGGGTGCAAATCGCCCTGCTCTCCAAGGGTCTTGAGGAGTACAAGCTGGACATGGGAGCTTATCCGGCAACTGCGAATTCGCCTTTGGGAGCTTCCAATTCGGCGGAGTTCCTCTACAAGCCGCTTTTCAAGGAGGGTTACGACTACACCAATCCAGCTACACCGCCCGCAAGCTGGACCAAAGCGACCAAAATTTACGTCGCGGAATTGAATCCAGTCACGACCAAGCAAGGCTGGGTCACGACGGCCACAGGCACGCCGCCGGTTTCCACTACTGTGCTGGATCCATGGGGCAAAGAATATTGCTATCGCTCTGCGGTTACCTCAGCCGGCGCAGCCAATGTCGACACCCAGAACCCGGACTTTGATCTTTGGTCGATGGGTAAGGATGGAAAAACGAAGCCTGGAACGCCTTCGGATTCCACCAACCGCGACGACATCAAAAATTTCTGAGCTGCCTGAGAAGTCCCGTCCACCACGGCGGCCGCTTCTTGATGCAGACGCTCGCAATTTAGCGCTTGGTGGATTGAGACTTGCACCCGGGCGGTCGCTTCTATTGAATCCCTCATGGCAGAGATTTCTCTAGGACTTTCATTTGACGATGTGCTTCTCGTTCCGGCTTTCAGCTCGGTTTTGCCGGGAGATGCCGATCTTTCCACGCAAGTCACCTCAGGCATTTCTTTATTTTTGCCCGTGGTTTCTGCCGCGATGGACACGGTGTCCGAGCATGATCTGGCGATCGCACTGGCCCGCGAGGGTGGCATGGGGGTGATCCACCGTGCCTGCCCGATCGATGAACAGGCTTCGATGGTTTACCGGGTGAAGCGTTCGGAAAACGCAGTTATCCAAAAGCCCCACACGGTTCGTAAGGAGGACAGCGTCGAGCATGTCCGTGCGATCATGGCGAAAAATGGCTTTTCAGGATTTCCCGTGATCGATGCCGAAGGCCGCCTCGAGGGGATGGTCACCGGACGGGATGTCCGCTACTTGGACCGCTTGGACGCCACCGTGGGCGATGTGATGACACCGCGTGAGCGATTGATCACCGCGCCGCCGACCACCGGGCTCGAAGAGGCTCGCCGCATTCTCTATCAGAACCGCATCGAGAAGTTGCCGCTGGTCGATGGAGAAGGCCGCCTCGCTGGCCTCATCACCGGCTCAGACATCGAAAAGCGCATCACTTTCACCAATGCTGCCAAAGACGACAACGGACAACTTCGTTGCGGCGCAGCGGTCGGAGTCGGGCCAGATTGCATTGACCGGGGCCGGGTGTTGATCGACGCGGGAGCCGACGCGCTTTTCATCGATGCCGCCACGGGCCACACGCGCCACATCATGGAAGTGATCAGCAAGTTGCGCGCGCTTTCGGATGTTCCGGTGGTTGCGGGAAATGTGGTCACCGAGCAGGGCGCGCGCGATCTCGTGACTGCCGGCGCCAGCGCCGTGAAAGTCGGCGTCGGGCCGGGATCGATTTGCACCACACGGGTGATCTCCGGTGTTGGCATGCCGCAGTTCACCGCCATTCAGAATGTCGCGGGTGTTTGCCGCGAACACGGAGTGAAGGTCATCGCTGACGGCGGGATCCGCTACTCGGGAGACATCGTCAAGGCGCTCGCCGCCGGCGCGGATCTTGTGATGCTAGGCTCGCTCTTGGCGGGCACGCGCGAGAGCCCTGGCCAAACGGTTCAATCGCAAGGACGCCGGTTCAAAACTTACCGCGGCATGGGCTCAATCGGCGCGATGCAAAAAGGCGCGGGCGACCGCTATGGCCAGAACAGCTCTGGAAAACTGGTTGCCGAAGGGGTCGAAGGCCGCGTGCCGTACAAGGGCCCTCTCTCCGATGTGATTTTCCAACTCATGGGCGGCTTAAAGTCCGGCATGGGCTACATCGGCGCATCCACGATCAGCGAACTCCGCGAGCGCGCCACCTTCGTCCGTGTGACCGCCGGGGGACTGCGGGAAAGCCACGTGCATGACATCGTCATGACCGAAGAGCCGACCAATTATCAACCGCTCAGCTAAGCGGTTTGATTCCATTAGACTTCCCAATTCGATTCAAACTTTTCATGCACGATTCCAATCACGTCGCCGTTCTCGACTTCGGTTCGCAATACACCCAGCTGATTGTTCGGCGAGTTCGCGAACTCGGGTACTTTGCCAAGCTCTACGCCATCGAGGATTTCCCTAACATCGGAAAACCTGGAGCAATCATTCTCTCCGGCGGACCGAAAAGCACCAGCGAAGCAGATGCTCCCGATCTCGATTTCGAGGCGCTCCAAGGCTTCGGTGTTCCGGTGCTCGGGGTGTGTTATGGGATGCAGTTGCTGAACATCAAGTTTGGCGGCACGGTCGAAGCGAGCGATCGCCGCGAGTATGGCCCCGCCAGTTTGTTCCCCACGGAATGCTCAGGCCTGTACGAAAGCATTTCAGAATCATCGCAAGTCTGGATGAGCCACTCGGATACGGTGAAAGTGATCCCCGGCGGCGCGAGGGTCATCGCCTCTAACCAACATGGCACACCGGTTTCGCTCCAGTGGAACCAGCACTTTTTCGGGATCCAATATCACCCAGAGGTGACCCACAGCCATCAGGGACTCCAGATCCTCAAGAATTTCCTCGCGCTCTCGAATGACCTTCTGCCATTCCGCATCGAGGATTTCAAACGGGAGATCATCGAGGGAATCCGCAAAGAGGTCGCAGGC
Source organism: Akkermansiaceae bacterium (assembly GCA_029866215.1). Classification (GTDB taxonomy): domain Bacteria; phylum Verrucomicrobiota; class Verrucomicrobiia; order Verrucomicrobiales; family Akkermansiaceae; genus Luteolibacter. The sequence continues at coordinate 9,978 of JARWZU010000079.1, read as the reverse complement.
AAACAAGTGGTCTGCGGTGTTTCCGGTGGTGTCGATAGCACGGTGCTCGCGGTCCTTCTTCACGAGGCTGGCGCAAATGTCCGCGCGATTTTTGTGGATCACGGATTGATGCGCAAGGATGAGGGGATCGAGGTCCGCCGCAATTTTGAACGAATGGGCGTGCCCATCGAAACGGTCGATTGCGCGGAGCGTTTCCTCGCGGCCCTCGAAGGCGTGGATGATCCGGAGAAGAAGCGCGTGATCATTGGGAATCTTTTCATCGATGTGTTCTGGGATTCGGTGGGCGATGCCGAAATGCTTGCCCAGGGAACGCTCTATCCGGATGTGATCGAGAGTGCCTCCAATGCGAAGTCCAAGGCGTCCAAAATCAAGACCCATCACAATCGAGTGGACCGCATCTTGGAGCTACAGGCGCAAGGGAAAGTTTTAGAACCGCTGGCCGAGTTGTTCAAAGACGAGGTTCGCGAGCTTGGCACCTCACTTGGGATTCCAGAAGACATCCTGCAGCGCCACCCCTTTCCGGGCCCGGGCCTTGCGGTGCGCTGCCCAGGCATCATCACGGAAGACCGCCTGCACATCATTCGTGAGTGCGATGCGATCTTCATCGGCAAGCTCAAGGAGCATGGCTGGTACGACAAAGTCTGGCAGGCATACGCCGGCTTGATTCCCGTGAAAACGGTTGGGGTGAAAGGCGACGAGCGCAGCTACGAATGGGCCATCACGCTTCGTGCGGTGGTTTCTGAGGATGCCATGACTGCTGACTGGGTCGAGTTGCCGCCGATCCTCTTGCGCGAGACAAGCCACCGCATCCTCAATGAGGTGAAGGGCATCAACCGCGTGCTTTACGACATTTCGACCAAGCCGCCCGCAAGCATCGAGTGGGAATGATCCACTAGGCGAGGACTCTAATACTCCTCTTCTTCATCACCCGGCACAGGGGGAATGATGTCCTCTCGCATCAGCAAGCGACCGAGATCAAGATCTTCCAACAGGTCGCCGGGGGTGTCGCGGACGATTGCGGCGTATGGCGTGATCCGGTCGAGCTCTGCGATGGCGCAGTGGACCATCGAGGAAATGATGTCGCTGTCGTACTTTTCGCGTTCAAACAAATTGGTGATTCGAAAAATCAGGTATTCGCGATCCAGATCGTATTCGAACCCCCCGAGCGTGAGTTGCTTGTTCGCACGGGCCAACAATTCCAACACCGGCGGCAAATGTTCTTCGTCGAGCCTGAGCGGAGACTCGGACACGACCACCAGCGCATTGAGCTGCGGGTAGGCTTGGGCGATGAGATCGACCCGCGTGTGATGCGCATCGAAGCCGGCGCGAAGTACGTCGCGGCCTTCGACAAGTTCGCAGTGCCAGCCGTTTTGGCCGAAGGTTTCTTCGACGGTGAGAATTTGTCGGGAATGAGGTCGCATGGTGGTCGTCGTTGTGGCTAAGAAGGAGATACCCGCGCGAGCACTGCCTTGGCAAGCAAGCTCCGCCTGTCCGCACGAATCGGCTTGAGCGATAAGTGAATGCCGGACGATCTTTCGGAATTGTGGTGCAGGGTGAGGAGCGTGGTTTTTTCATTCACCTCTGCATGATCGATCTCTTGCCAGGCGACCAAATTCATCCCCACACTCGGCCGGAAAAATGGGAAGATCTCGATCCCTAGCGGTGTTAGAATGAGATACGCATGCCTCGTGAGATTCATGGCGATGCGAACGAAAATGAACGAGATTCCCAAGGGCAACAGCGCCCATGCCGGATGGGGGAGTAGGGGATTGATATCCCGGTAGGTGGCAGTGGCGAGAAGCGTGATGCCGACGGATGCCAGCACGGCTGCGCTGACCCAAAACCCAACCGCCTGCCCCGAGCGGGTGAAACGTAGCTCTTTCTCAGGCGACTGAATGTTCTTCTTCATGCGTGAGGAGCGGGGCCGGTGCGTTCACTCACCGAGACTCCGGAGCTCATTTTCTAATTGTTCCGCCAGTTCGGTCTTACCCGTGGCTCGCGCCAAGTCGCGCCTCACCGCCAGCGTTTGTGGGTGATGGAGTTCTTCATGGCTCATCTCGCCGAGCCATGCCTGTGCCGCTTCATAATCGCCGATGCCAAGCGCCCCCTCGGCCTGAGCAAGACGCGATGGTTGCTCACCCTCTAACGGCTTGTCCCGATAGAGCGCCCATTTCGCTTGGTCCGGTAGGTCTTTGGGAAGATCTTGGCCGGTCACTTGTTCGAGATAGACCAATTCTTCGCCGTCTTTGTGCTGACGCCAGCGATTCAGGAAAATCACAATCATCAGGCCGATCGTCAAAAACGATGCTTCCATGAAAAAGGGCGTGGTCATGATCCCAATCATCATCCCAATCCACTCGCTCCACAGTCCAGGCAGGAGTCTCCAGCCCGTAAGTGCACCCGTCACCGCCACGGTCAGCACCACGATGATGCTCACGCCGATTGCAATTTGCTTCAGTCGTTCGTCGGGTGCTTTTCTCATGGCCAATTCCAATTTACGCGACGTGGCGGGAAAACCCAACTTCTGAAATCATCAGGAGCAGGATTCTTCCATCGCGTGAGCGATCCTAGGCCTGAACGTAGACCTCGGAGCCGGACTCGGCGAATTCCTTGCTCTTTTCGGCCATGCCCTTGGCGAGCGCCTCCTCCTCGGCGATGCCCTGTTCCGCAGCGTATTGGCGGACGTCCTCGCTGATCTTCATCGAGCAGAAATGCGGGCCGCACATCGAGCAGAAATGCGCGGTCTTGGCGCCATCTTGCGGCAGCGTCTCGTCATGAAACTCGCGCGCGGTGACCGGATCGAGTCCGAGGTTGAATTGATCCTCCCAGCGGAATTCGAAACGCGCCTTGCTGATGGCGTTGTCACGGAACTGCGCGCCGGGATGACCCTTGGCAAGGTCGGCAGCATGTGCGGCAAGCTTGTAGGTGATCACGCCGGTTTTCACATCGTCCTTGTTAGGCAAGCCGAGATGTTCCTTCGGGGTGACGTAGCAAAGCATCGCGCAGCCATACCATCCGATCATGGCAGCACCGATGCCGCTGGTGATGTGGTCGTAGCCGGGGGCGATGTCGGTGGTCAGTGGTCCGAGGGTGTAAAATGGAGCCTCATGGCACCACTCCAACTGCTTGGCCATGTTTTCCTCGATCATGTGCATCGGCACGTGCCCCGGGCCTTCGTTCATGACTTGGCAGCCTTTTGCCCATGCCCGAGTGGTCAGTTCCCCTTGCACCTCAAGCTCGCCAAACTGCGCCTTGTCATTGGCATCCGCGATCGATCCCGGACGCAGTCCATCGCCGATCGAGAAGCTCACATCATAAGCGGCACAGATGTCGCAAATTTCATCCCAGTGGGTGTAGAGGAAGTTTTCCTTGTGATGCGCAAGACACCACTTGGCCATGATCGATCCCCCACGCGAGACGATCCCCGTCATGCGACTGGCCGTCATCGGCACGAAGCGCAGCAGAACGCCGGCGTGGATGGTGAAGTAGTCCACCCCTTGCTCGGCTTGCTCGATGAGGGTGTCGCGATAAAGCTCCCACGTTAGATCCTCGGCCTTGCCATTGACCTTCTCCAGCGCCTGATAGATCGGCACGGTACCAATCGGCACGGGCGAGTTGCGCAGAATCCACTCGCGGGTGGCGTGGATGTTTTTTCCAGTGGATAGATCCATCACCGTGTCCGCACCCCACTTGGTGGCCCAACGCATTTTCTCAACCTCTTCCTCGATCGACGAAGCGACCGCCGAGTTGCCGATGTTCGCGTTGATCTTCACCAAGAAATTCCGGCCGATGATCATCGGTTCGCACTCGGGGTGATTGATGTTGAGCGGAATGATGGCGCGCCCGGCGGCCACCTCGCTGCGGACGAACTCCGGAGTGATCTCCGCAGGGATTCGTTGCGGAAAACGACCGAAGATCGACGGGGTGTACGGGTTGTCGCTCGGCGACTGGTGGGAGCCAGCGTGTTGCTTGGCCAGATGGTTTCTCACGATGTCTTCCTTGAGATCTCCCATCTGCAAACGAAGATCCGCGATCTTGAGGTTTTCCCGGATGGCGATGAATTCCATCTCCGGCGTGATGATGCCTTGGTCAGCGTAAAATTTTTGGGTCACCGGTTTGCCCGTGGCGCGGAGTGGCATCCGGCGGTCCGCAGTGAGTCCGGGAAATTCGACAAAGCGATTGGCGCGCTCGGACTTGGAGGCAAACTCGACGTGCTTCTCGGTGAGGTAACCATTGTCCTGCGGCTGGACCTCGCGGCCCTGGTACTCCTCGACGTCGTTGCGGGCGAGGAGCCAGTCACGGCGGAGCGCCGGCAGACCTTGCTCTGAAGTGCCCGTGAACGCCGGATCTCCCCATGGGCCAGAGCAATCGTAAACGCGGACCGGCGCGTTTTGCTCGATCCGGCCGTTGAACGACTTGGTATCCGACAGAGAAATTTCCCGCATCGGCACGCGGATTTGCGGGTGGAGTTGGCCCGCCACATAAACCCGCGTGGAAGCAGGAAGGGGTGCGCGCGATGCATCGTGGGTCTCGGCGGCGGGAGTGCCGGTGGTTTCGTCGGAGTGGATCATGGTAATGGCAGTTGCGGATTAAGAATCAAAAAGGCCGTGCGGATCAGGCACGGCCAAAGGAGAGGAAACGGTAATGACGCTTCGACTTCCTACGGCGGCATGACCCGCATCAGGTTCTGAGGGTCTTTTCCTCGCGTTGGAAAATCTCGGCTCTGCGATCGGAGAGCACCCCTGTCGGGAAGGACCTTGTGGCAATCGCCCGAGAAGTCAAGAACCCGCCGCACCGTTGGTGGTAAAGCGGCACAGCGGACGGATTCCGCTGCTCCATAGCGGTTTTACACGCACCTCGGGTGGATTTACACTTACCTCGTGCCGTTTTGTACAAACCTAGAGGTCCATTTACACGCACCTTGGGCCGTTCTGCACGAACCTTGGCATTAACTCGCATGGACCTTGAGCCGTTCTGCACGCAGGTGGAGCCATCCTGCACTCACCTTGGGCGGGGCTGTCATGACCGCGCTTGGGGGTGGGAGATAGGTGGGAGCGAGGTTTTTTTAACCGCAAAGGTCGAGGGGGTCACTGGGCCCAGTCGGGGGGGCACTGCACCGTGGAGCGATGTTCCAAAACATCAATTTGGAAGGCAAAAATTAGGTAAAAGCCCAATACGCCGAGAATGCCGACGAACACCCCGGCTCTGGCGTCACCGCGATGCCGGGGTTTTCTCATGCCACGGAAGATCCGGCTTTCACTCTAGCAGTCCTTTCGCTTTCCTCACCTCGTGCTTTTCCCTGCCAACCCGCATTCTTCTCTCTCAAGTCCTTTGGGCTTTCAACGCTAAAACTGCCGGATAATCTGCAAATCAAGCCATGCACTGGACCGAACCCGCCACCGCCGACGACTCCCACGCCGAACTCGAAAAGAAACTCTGGGATGCCGCCAACCAGCTCTGGGCCGGGGCTGACCTCAAGCCTTCCGAATACTCTCCCACCGTCCTCGGCTTGATCTTCCTGCGCTATGCGGATGTCCGGTTTGTGGCGGTGAAGGAGGAAATCCAGCCCCAGGCCGGATCGCGGCGGAAGATCGGCCCGACGGATTTCCACGCCGCGGGCGTCGTCTATCTCCCAGACGAGGCCCGCTTCTCCCATCTGCTCAGCTTGCCGGAGGGGGCGCAAGTCGGTCAGGCGGTCAATGAGGCCATGCGCGCCATCGAGAAGGAGAACCCGGATTTATCCGATGTCCTACCGAAGAATTATCAGATCTTGGATAGCAAGACGCTCGCCTCCTTGCTCAAGACCATGGCCTCCATCCCCATGGACAAGGGCGGCGACACCTTCGGCCTGATTTACGAATACTTCCTCGGCAAGTTCGCCATGAGCGAGGGCCAGAAGGGCGGCGAATTCTACACGCCCACCTCCATCGTCAAATTGAGCGTGGAAATCCTGGAACCCTACCACGGTCGCATCCTCGATCCCGCGTGCGGCTCCGGCGGCATGTTCATCCAGTCTGCTCGATTTGTGGAGGCCCACAAATCAAGCAGAACCCTCAACCCCGGCCCCTCTCCCACAGGTAGAGGGGGGAAATACTCTGGCGATCCGGTGAAGGAAATCTCCGTCCACGGCCAGGAGCGCGTCACCGATACCGCCCGCCTTGCCCGGCTGAACCTCGCCGTCCACGGACTGAGCGGCGACATCAAGCAGGGGAATACCTACTACGAGGATTTGCAGCGCTCTACCGAGCCCTGCGAATCCTCGCCCTCACCCCACCCCTCTCCCACGGGGAGAGGGAGTTCTTCGCTCCCTTCTACCTCTGGGAGAAGGGCCGGGGATGAGGGTCACGAAATCGAACGCCATGGGCGTTTCGATTTTGTGATGGCTAACCCTCCCTTCAATGTCAGCAAGATCGACAAGGACCGCCTCGCCGGAGATCCGCGCTACCCCTTCGGCATCCCGCGCACCGACAATGGCAACTACCTCTGGATCCAGCATTTCCACTCCGCGCTGAACAAAAACGGCCGCGCCGGATTCGTCATGGCGAACTCCGCCGCCGATGCCCGCGCCTCCGAGCAGGAGATCCGGGAAAAAATCATCCGCGCGGGTGATGTGGACGTCATGGTCGCCATCGGCCCGAATTTCTTCTTCACCGTCACCCTGCCCTGCACCCTCTGGTTCATGGACAAGGGGAAAGCTTTGCTTCCCCCTTGTCCACCCTCACCCCCAACCCCTCTCCCAGGGGGAGAGGGGAGCAAGAAAGGGAATGGCTCGCCGGGGCGGGGAGGGTTTCGTTTTCAGGGTTTGGTGGAGCAGGCCAGGGAACTTCGGAAAAAGCAGACGCCTACGGAGGAAGCGATGTGGGCGTTACTTCGGAATCGGCAGTTGGCGGATTTGAAATTCCGTCGTCAGCACCAGATCGGCGACTACATCGTAGATTTCTTTTGTTCGGAACGCGGACTCATTGTGGAACTGGATGGTTCTGTCCACGATAAGCCAGACAGGATAAAGGCAGACAAAAAACGGGATGCCTACCTCCGTTCCCTCGGTCACAAGGTTATCCGTTTCAAAAACCAACAAGTCTTCGACGATACAGCCAATGTGTTGTCCAAGATCGCCAATGAACTCCCTTCTCCCTCTGGGAGAGGGGCCGGGGGTGAGGGTTTGGCGGACTCCGATACTAATCCGGGCGGGGCACGTTACCGCGATACCGTCCTCTTTATCGACGCGCGTCATATTTACCGCCAATTGGACAGAGCCCACCGGGATTTCACCCCCGCCCAGCTCGAATTCCTCGCCAACGTCGTCCGCCTCTATCGCGGTCAGCCCTGCGAATTCCACCACGGCTCCGAGCCAAAAATCCGCGAACTCTTCTGCCTCCCCTCTCCCTCTGGGAGAGGGGTCGGGGGTGAGGGCAAGCCAGCAATCGGCTACGCCGATGTTGCTGGCTTGTGCAAAGCCGCCACCCTCGCCGAAATCGAAGCCCAAGGCTGGTCGCTCAATCCCGGCCGCTACGTCGGCGTCGCCAAGGGCGAGGATCTCAGCGACGAGGATTTCAAGGGACAGCTCGAAGCCCTCAACGAGGAACTCGAAGTCCTCAACGCCGAAGCGCGGGAGCTTGAAGCGAAGATTGCGGAAAACGTCGTGGAACTGTTGGAGGCATGAAGACGAAATCGAGAAAGGTTCGTCTCAAAGATGTGTGTGACAGAATTACTGTCGGCCATGTTGGGTCGATGAAAGATGAGTATGTGGCAGAAGGCATATCATTCCTTCGTTCGCAGAACATTCATCCGTTTCGATTGAACCTTGCGGACATCAAGTTCGTGACGCCGGAGTTTCACGCCAAATTGAAAAAGTCTGCGTTGAAGCCTGGAGACGTCGCCGTCGTTCGCACAGGATATCCGGGGACGGCGTGTGTGATCCCGAAATCTCTACCTGTGTCCAATTGCTCTGACTTGGTCATCATCTCACCGAATGAAACGGAGCTAGACTCCGGATATCTGGCAGCAGTCTTCAATTCGAGTTGGGGAGTGGCCACTGTCGGCGGCAACCTTGTTGGAGCAGCCCAACAGCACTTCAACGTCGGCGCGGCAAAGGAAATGGAGATCAATCTCCCCGACCTCCCCACCCAACGCAAGATCGCGGGCATCCTCTCGGCCTACGACGACCTGATCGAGAACAACCTGCGGCGCATCAAGATCCTGGAGGAGCTGGCGCAATCCCTCTACCGCGAGTGGTTCGTCCACTTCCGCTTCCCCGGCCATGAATCCGCACGCTTCATCGATTCTTCGCTCGGTCGAATGCCGAAGGGCTGGGAAGTTCGGAAGATTCTCGATTTCGCAGACGTGATTTACGGGTTCTCCTTCAAAGCTAACCGGTTCAACACCGCAGGTGAAGGAATCCCAGTAGTCCGTATCCGGAACATTCAAGACGGTCAGTCGGAGACCTACACCGAAGAAGAGGGCGATCCCAAGCACCGCATCAAAAACGGCGACATCCTCGTCGGAATGGACGGAGATTTCCACATGACGATCTGGTCGGGCGGAGACGCATGGCAGAACCAACGGGTCGCGAAGTTTCGACCGAAGGGCGCAATGGGCAATTACCTGCTCTTTCTTACGCTCGAAAAGCCAATCCACTATTTTGATTCGACGATCACGGGCACCACTGTCGCCCATCTTGGCGACAGTCACATCAAGACAATCGAATTCGCATCGCCACCGGAATCTCTCATGCGGGAGGCTTCGGACCTTTTCGAACCAATGGCCCAAGAGCAATTGAATCTACGCCGCCGCAACCAAACCCTCCGCCGCACCCGCGACCTGCTGTTGCCGAAACTTCTAAAGATTCTTTAATATAATGAAAGACTACAAAATTGATCTTCATGTCCACTCTCCCGCGTCAATTGATTACAAAGGTGGTAGCGGTCCGAAAGCATTCAAAGAATTGCTTTCAGCTTATGCGGAACAGAGCGTCGACTTAATTGCTTTGACTGATCATAATACTATTCAAGGGTATCTTGATTATTGCCGACATCGCGATCAGGCAATGCAAGTATATGAATTGATGATCGGCAGAGAGGAAAGCCCCGAGCTGGTTGCGCAATTGAGAAGCGAAGTCGAATGTTACAAGCGGGTTGTAGTTCTTGCGGGAGTGGAAATATCGGTATATCCTGGAATCCACATAATTCTGGTGTTCTCCGAGTCTGTTGTTGATATGGTGACCCATTTTCTTCGGGATTTTGTTGGCTTAGGTGATGCTGTAACCACAGGAGATCCTGCTAAAGTGAGTCAGTTGTCTGCTGTGGCTGTTCTTGATAAAGCGAAAGAACTATTTGAGGGTAAATTCTTTTGTATTTTGCCTCATGTTGAGAGCGCAAAGGGGGCGTGGAAGGATCTGTCTGGGCAACCACGCGCCGACCTATTCAAGCACGATTCCGTTTTGGCGGTTCAGTTTGTAAATCCCGATACTCGGGAGTGTGTCAAGAAGGCCTTGAATAATGGCGAATATAAGCGGACCAAGCCATTTAAGTATATCCAGGCTTCCGATTATCACGGGGCACCTTCCGTTCGACCTGCCCAGCAATATTCTATTATAAGATCAGGTTTGCCTCTGAATTGGGAATCGCTTCGTGATGCTTTGGATGGAAACGGCGAAGTTCGCGCTTCTTGCGAGTTTGTGGAGCAGCGGTTGGAGAAATTTCTCAAAGGGAAGCGTCAACTTCAGCTCGAGTTCCAAAACACCATGGCAATTAACGAAGATCGTAGATCGGACTTAATGCGGATGCTATCTGCTCTCATAAATACACCCTCTTGTGTTTTGAGACTAAATTTATTTAATACTGTCGAAACTAAGGAGCGGGGTTCGGATGCGATTGCAGATTTAATCAAGGGGCTAACCATTGAACTTGATCCGCCTGATCTTTTTGAGTTTGAAATAACTCAATTTCACGATAGTGACACACGGCAAAGATTCTGTGT
>JARWZU010000070.1 GCA_029866215.1 Akkermansiaceae bacterium | reverse complement strand
CCGCAGTTAAGATTGATGACGAGGAGGGCGATTTCTTTTGGTCTGGGATTTCGAGTTGATGGTCTTACGAAAATGATCATCTCAATTTCCGTATCCATAACGAGCCCGTGTTTTCTTTTCCTTCTAGGCACTCCGGCATGTTGTCCCTGAACCATTCAGCCTTTATCTCGTGAAGATAGGTATTAAATGCGACTATTTCATAATTATTATTATTCATTAAGAAAGCATTGAGCATGTAATTTTCATTCCAAAACCAATTCTCCTCCAGAACCCAATGTTTCGGCATTTCGAATGGATAAAAAATATCGTGGAAATGGATTAAGACTCCAGGTTTCAATGCCGGCAATACTTCAAACAGTATAAAGTTTACATCGCTACCCACTTTTGAAACATGTGTAGAGTCAACAAAAAGAATGTCATTTTCAGACAAAATCAGGAAAGTATCCAAATCAATGGATTGCACCTTCTTGTTGATAATCGTGTGCGAAATCTTGTCGGAATCCTTTAATATTTTCATCAGACGCTCCTCTGGATAAGGTTCGATGAATGTTAAGTTGATTTTATTATCAAAGTAGATCTCGTTGGTATCTAGCATGATTGCCGAAGAATGGCCTGAGCCGATTTCAATGATCTCTCTTGGTTTGAAGGTGCGCATCATGCAATACAGAAAAACACTGTCGGAATGCCTGTAGAACGCCCCTTCTTTTTCATACCTTAAATCATTGGATTTAGTTTTCTCTGCAGAATACGAATATTCAGAGTAGTATGGTTTGAAGGTTTCTAAAAGATTGATTTGTTTTTCAGTATTTAGATCAACTTCATTTACTTTTTTCTTTCCGAAAATAGTACTGGAATTATCGCGAACTTCAGCAAGATCTGGAATGGTGCTATAGAAATGACCTGGTTCAAATCCACAGTCATTGATGATTTGCCTCATGCCGTCATAATTTTTGATTCTTGTGTTTACAAAAGGTACTTCTAGTAAGGCCGTTTTAATCATCCTTTTGATCATAGTTTTCATGAATTATGTTTTAACTTTCTATTGTACCTAAAAAATTATTATTACCAATTCAATTCGGCACATAAGGTGTGAGTGCGGGTTACCTTATTTTAAAAGGACGCCGAAGCTGATATTCAATTTCCAGACCAAAGCAGGAAATTCAATGACGGTGCAGGTTGGCGAGCGCCGTGGGGGCGATGTGACCGGGCGTTAGGCCAAGCGTTCTGGCCCCCCAGCTGGAATTCAGTCAGAGCTTGCTCACGCGTTGCGGATGTTGCGGATCGCGGCGGCCATGTCGGGGGCGCGGAAGGTGGAGGAACCTGCAACCATGACGTTGGCACCGGCGGTGTAGCAGCGCGCCGCAGTGGTCGCGTCGATGCCGCCGTCCACTTCGATGTGATAGTTTAATCCTCTCGATTTGCGGAGTTGGGTGGCGGCGGTGATTTTTTCGAGGACTTCGGGCATGAATGCTTGCCCGCCAAAGCCTGGGACCACGGTCATGCAGAGGAGTAGATCGATGTCCCCCAAGAATGGCTCGACGGCATCGATCGGCGTGGCGGGATTGAGCGCGAGGCCTGCTTGGCAGCCTGCATCGCGAATGCGTTTTAAGGTTTTGGCGACGTCATGGTCGGACTCGACATGCACGGTGATTAGGTCGGATCCCGCGGCGATGAATGATTCGAGGTAGTGATCCGGCCGTGAAATCATGAGGTGAACATCGAGGAAGATATCGTTGGATTCATGCACGGCTTGGACGACCGCCGGGCCGAAGGAGATGTTTTCCACGAAGTGGCCATCCATCACGTCGAGGTGCATCCAGTCGGCTCCGGCACGGATGGCGCGGCTCGTTTCATCACGGATGCAGGAAAAATCGGCTGCTAGCAACGATGGAGCGATGACGCGGTCTTGGAAGTTTTTCGGGATCACGGGGCTGATACGAACCATGAATCTCGCGTCGAGGCACGGAAATTTTTCGGTGGCTTGCGTGAATGGTGGGTCGAAGTGCGTTCGGGGGTGGAGTGGGAAAGGAATCCGCGTGCATCGTTGGGCGGCATCGGTTACGGATCGGGGCATGGAAGACGAGGGTTCGATCATTGATTTGCATAGCGACGTTTATTTCATGGGGCAGGCGCTCCGTGAGGCGCGGAAGGCGTACGCGGCGGAGGAGGTCCCTGTGGGTGCGGTCGTCGTCCGTGAGGGTCGGATCATTTCGCGTGGATGGAACCAGGTTGAGACGCTCAAGGATGCCACCGCTCACGCGGAGATGCTGGCGCTAACGGCGGCGCAGGAGGCCTTGGGGGACTGGCGGTTGGAGAAGTGTACGCTGTATGTCACCAAGGAGCCCTGCCCGATGTGTGCGGGGGCGATCGTCCATTGCCGGCCGGAGCGGGTAGTTTTCGGTTGCCCGGATTCCAAGGCGGGTGCGGCGGGTGGGTGGATCAATCTGCTCGAGGCCAATCCGCCGCTCAATCACCGGTGCGACGTCACGGCGGGGGTGCTTCATGAGGAGTGCCTTTATCTTCTGCAGAGTTTTTTCCGCGAAGCCCGCGAGCGGAAGAAGATCGAACGTACCGACCAAGAGGGATGATTTCGGCACTTTCACCCGCCGCGGTGCTTGCACCCCAGCCCGCATCCCGATAAACCCTCGGTGTGGCCGCCAAAGCAAAGACAGCTCCTCAGAACGCCGGAAATTTTTTCGCGGTGGTGGGCAGTGACGAGGGTCTCGTTCGTGAGAAGGCCTTGGTGCTTTACAACCAGTTGACCGGCGGCGTTGACGATGGGTTCACCCACGAGGTGATCGATGGCATTGCGGACAATTCGGATTCGGCTTACGAAATTTGTGCCTCGACGGTCCAGGCGTTGCTGACGATCCCGATGTTCGGCGGGGACAAGGTCGTCTGGCTGCGCAATGCGAATTTTCTAGCAGACAATGTGACGGGGCGCTCGCAGCGGACGGAATCGGGCGTGGAAAGTCTGCGTGCGACACTCGAGAAAGGCATCCCCAACGGCGTCAAGTTTCTCATGACCGCTCAAGGCGTGGACAAGCGCCGAGCGTTTTGGAAGTACATCGAAAAATCAGCGAACGTGCAGGTCCATGATCGCATTGATACGGGGCGAGATGGTTGGCAGGATCAGGTGGCTGCGCTGGTGATGCGCCGTGCCAAAGATCTTGGCTTGAGCTTCGACCCCGACGCTTTGGCATTGTTTGTGATGCTTGCGGGTGAGCAATCCCAGCAGATTGGCAACGAGCTGGAAAAGTTGGATCTCTATCTCGGGGAAGAGCGTCGAGTCATCAGCGAGGAGGATGTCCGCGTGCTGGTTCCTCTCAGCCGCGCCGCCGTGGTTTTTGAAACGGGTAAGGCTCTTCAACTTGGCAATGTCTCGCGCGCGATTCAGTTGATCGACGAGCAGTTAGAAGCGGATGAATCGGCGATCGGCATCATGCGGGCCTCGATCATCTCGGTGGTGCGCAACTTGTTCATGGCGAAGTTGATCGTGGAGAAATTCAAAGTTCCCACGGGGAATTACAATGCATTTTCTGGGGCGCTCAACCGGCTTTCTGATGCGGATCGTGCATGGCTCCCGCAAAAGAAAGATGGCTCGGGCGTCAATGTTTTCCCGGTCTTTCTCGCTGCTAAAAGCGCAGAGAACTTCGATCTCGCTGGCCTCCAACACGTGATGGAAGCCACCCTCAAGGCAGATCAGGCGCTCGTCACCACAGGGCTGGATCACCGGTTGATCTTGCACCGGTTGGTCGTGGAGATCGCGGCTGCTCGAAAATCACCCACTTCCTCACGCCGATGAAATTCATCATTTCAGCCATTCTCATAGGCCTGCTCGCTGGGCTGTTAGGAGCCCTGTGTGGGGTCGGTGGGGGGTTGGTGATGGTGCCTGCGTTCGTCTATGCGCTGGGCGTTGAGCACAAGCAGGCGGTGGCGACCTCGATGGCGGTGATCATTGTTACTGCGGTCGCGGCTACGGCGAATAACGTCCGAGTCGCGGGGTTGATTGATTGGAAAATCGTGATCGTGGTAGGCATGGCCTCCGCGCTTGCCGCGTGGTTCGGCAGTGATCTCATGCGATCGATGAGCAATCAGACGCTCAGCCGCATCTTCGGATGCGTGTTGGTGGTGTTTGGCGTCAGGATGCTTTGGAAGGGCTGACCTAGCGGTTTTTCATGCGGTGAACTAGCACCGGGACGATGAAAATCAGCAGCGTGAGCACCGAGGTCCCCATGTCGAAATATTTGCTCGCGAGAAAATCGTGAATGCCGTTGCCCGCAGCGAGGAAGTGCCGGGGCACGCTGAGGAGTAGCTTCAGCCCAAGAATCCCGATGACCACGAACGCGCAGGTTTCCAGGAAATGGTAGCGGTGCATCAGTCGCACGAACCCTTGAGCTGCGAAGCGCATGGCGAGGATGCCGAGAAATACCCCAATGCAGACCAGAATCAGGTCCGACGGCGGAGGGAATTGATCTTTGTTTTTCGTGAACGCGACGGCGGCGAATACGTTGTCGAGCGAGAACGCGAGATCCATGACCTCGACAGCGACGACCGTAGCCCAAAATGGTCCGATCCGCGCGATCGTCTGGCGATACAACCAATTTCCTTCGGTTGCGACCGCTTCGGCGCCCTCTTGCTCCACCGACTCTTGGCGGGCAAAGTGTTTCCAAGAGAGCCATAACAAATAAAGCCCGCCGATGGGCTCCAGCCACCAGATGCTCATCAGCCAGCCGACCAGCATCAGACAGATTCCTCGAAAAACGTAGGCCCCGATGATGCCATATTTGAGCGCTCTTCCTTGCTGCTCCTTGGGCAGGCGCATGACCATGGTCGCTAGGACTGCGGCATTGTCCACCGAGAGCACCCCCTCGATCAAAATCAGGATGAAAATGACCATCAGGCCGGCCGCGGGATCAATCCCCAAGATTTTGTTGTACCATTCCATGACTTTTCAAGAATCTGCGGGTCTAGGCGGCCGGTAGCAATCGGAAACTCCCAGTTCATTTGGATTCCTCGTCGTCACCGGCCTTGCATCCAGTCTGCCGATCATTTAAGCAATCCTAAACAAATTTCCAACCATGGCAGCCAACTACACCGAAGACGACATCAAATCACTCGATTGGCGGGAGCACATCCGGATGCGGCCCGGAATGTACATCGGCAAGTTGGGTGATGGAAGTTCGCCCGACGATGGGCTCTACATCTTGCTTAAGGAAGCCGTGGATAATTCGATCGACGAGCACATCATGGGGCACGGAAAAGAGATCCGGATCGGCATCGATGAACAGGGCCGGGTGGAGGTTCGCGACTTCGGGCGGGGGATTCCACTGGGGAAACTTTTTGACTGCGCCGCGCAAATCAACACGGGTGCGAAGTACGACAGCGAGGCATTTAAGAAATCGGTTGGACTCAACGGTGTTGGCATCAAGGCGGTGAATGCGCTTTCCGATTTTTTCGAAATCCAGGCATGGCGTGACGGCGAGACCAAGGCGCTCGAGTTTTCCAAAGGGCAGCTCACGGTGGATATGAAGAACCCGCGCCGCGACGATGGTGTGAACGGCACTCGGCTCGCCTTCGAGATCGATCGCAAGATTTTCCCAGCCAAGTCGAAATTCAAAGATGCATTCGTCGAAAAGATGTGTCGGTATTATTCCTATTTGAATCCGGCGCTCACTCTTGTTTTCAATGGTGCGAAATTCCGTTCCAAGGATGGATTGCTTGATCTCTTGCGTGAGGAGATGGAACACGAGGCGCTCTATCCGCCGATCCATCTCGTGGGTAAAGACATCGAGATCGCCTTCACCCATACGCCCGAGAGTGGTGAGGAATACTATACTTTTGTAAATGGTCAGAACACCTCACAAGGTGGCACTCACCTTGTGGCATTTCGCGAGGCGCTGGTGCAAGTCGTGCGGGGCTTCTATAAGAAACAATACGAGCCGGCCGACATCCGGGCGGGCATCGAAGCTGCCGTCTGTGTGCGGATCATGGAACCGGTTTTCGAGTCGCAAACCAAGACCAAGCTGGGTTCTGCCGGTATCGCGCCTGAAGGTGAATCGCTGCGCACGTTCATTGGGAATTTCCTTAAGACCAACCTCGACAATTACCTGCACAAGCATCCGCAGGTCGCCGAGGCGATCCAGAAGCGCATCCTCTCCGCCGAGCGCGAACGCAAGGATCTGAAGGGCATCCAAAAACTTGCAAGAGAGCGGTCGAAGCAAGCGAAGGTGCACAACAAAAAACTCCGCGATTGTCGCGTGCGTTATGACAGCAAGCACAAGCGCCGTGATGAATCGACGCTCTTCATCACCGAGGGTGATTCGGCCTCTGGTTCGATCACCAAGAGTCGCGATGTCGAGACCCAGGCGGTATTTTCCTTGCGCGGCAAGCCTCTCAACACCTTCGCGCTGCCGCGCAAGATCGTTTATGAAAATGAGGAGTTCGCTTTGCTACAAGCGGCCCTCAACATCGAGGACGGGATCGAGTACCTGCGCTACAACAAGGTCATCATCGCCACCGATGCCGATGTAGACGGCATGCACATTCGCTTGTTGCTGCTGACCTTCTTTTTGCAGTTTTTCCCAGAAATGATCCGCGATGGGCACTTGTGGATCCTCCAAACACCGCTCTTCCGCGTGCGCAACAAGAAGGAAACGATCTATTGTTACGATGAGAGCGAGCGCAAGAAAGCGATGGAAAAACTGGGCAAGGCCGCCGAGATTACGCGCTTCAAGGGGCTGGGCGAAATTTCACCCGACGAGTTTAGTTTCATGATCGGTCCAGAAATGCGACTCGATCACGTCGAGTACGAAGAGGGCAAAGGCGTCAAAGAATTGTTAGCTTTCTACATGGGGAAAAACACCCCGGATCGTCAGGATTTCATCATCGAAAACCTCCGCGAAGACGTCGACAAGCAGGTGCAGGTGGCTTGATTCACTTGCGTTGGCGTCGTGCCAACCAAGGCAACGCCGCGCAAATGAACAGGAGGCTTGAGGCCTCGGGCACCGTCACGATGTGATCGACGATGCCTGCTTTGGAATAGTCGACCGTGTATCCAAGATCGTCGAGTGCGCCAAGCGTGGTGCGACTCACGAAGAACGGGTTAGACGCCCAGCCAGTCATGAGTTCGTAGCGGAAATCCATGCCATTATCGGCGCTGACGATGCCGGTAAGTCCGCCATCCCCGTCGACTTCGTTCCAGTGGCCCTCAGCCGTGCCCATGCCGCCACCCATCTCGACGGGGACGTAGGTGGCTGCTGGCTTGTTGAATTCGCGGCGGTATTCGGCCAGCGCATTTGGGCCCACGTATTGGCCAGAGCCTGATGTGTAGAGCTGATATTGAGTGCCGTTTAAATTGTTATTGTAGCTCCATAGCGTGCCAATCCCTAGGACGTGAGCCATTTCATGCAAGACCACGCCGTAAAATGATTGGTTGGAGACCAGCAAGTCGACATCGGCTGAATCAAACTCCATCGCGCCTGAGGACGTGTAATACAAAGCGTGCGTGGGAGCTCCCAGCGGGTTGTTGTCGTAGTAGTCCACGAATTGCGGCCCTGCACTCCCGAGCGTGCTGCCGACTCCATCAATGAACGGGATCGACGCATCGATGGTGAGGCTGTGGGGAACGGGCTGACCCTCCCAATTCGAAGTCAGGTCGTAACCCGTGATGACTGAGTTCCAGTAGGCTGCAGCGTCAACGAAAGTTTGTTGCTGGATCGCGCTCATGGGACCTGAAAAGTTCAAGTTGATGAGTGAAACTGCCTCGCTGGTGTGAAGCGGTAGTGCGATGAGAATTCCAAGGATGACGGGCTTCATGGGGGCGTAGATCAAATATGTAATTGTTAGGAAAGCATGTGGGGGCCTCGTTCATTAGAGGAGGTACTTGGATGCTTGTTCCACATCCTTGTCTCCGCGTCCTGACAGATTGGCGATGAGGATGGTGGATTTTGGCAAGCTTCCAGCGATTTTCGAAATGTAGGCCATCGCATGAGCGCTTTCGAGCGCGGGGATGATGCCTTCGTAGTGAGCTAGCTCCTTGAATGCGGCGAGCGCTTCATCGTCGGTGGCATAGGTGTATTCCACTCGGCCGATGTCTTGGAGGTATGCGTGCTCGGGGCCAACGGCGGCATAATCAAGCCCCGCGGAAACCGAGTGAGTGAGTTCGATTTGTCCGTCATCGTTTGCCAGCAACCAGGTCTTTGTCCCCTGCAGGACACCGAGTTTTCCGCCTTGGAAGCGGGCTGCGTGGCGCTCGGGGATGATCCCATCGCCTCCAGCTTCCACGCCGACCATGCGGACGTCTTCGTCTTCGATGAATGGGTGGAACATGCCAATGGCATTCGAGCCACCGCCGACGCAGGCGACGAGTAAATCGGGGAGGCGACCTTCTTTTTCGAGGATCTGCCTGCGGGTTTCCACGCCGATGACGCGGTGAAAGTCGCGGACGATCATCGGGAATGGATGGGATCCCAGCGCGGAGCCAAGGATGTAATGCGTGTGATCCACGGTGGTCACCCAGTCACGCATGGCCTCATTGACGGCTTCCTTGAGGGTGGCTTGGCCCGCGGTTACGGCCCGCACTTCGGCGCCCATGAGGCGCATGCGAGCGACGTTGAGCGCTTGGCGTTCCATGTCCACCTTGCCCATGTAGACCACGCATTCCATGCCGAATCGTGCGCAGACCGTGGCGGTCGCTACGCCGTGTTGGCCGGCGCCAGTTTCTGCGATGATGCGTTTTTTCCCGAGGCGTCTTGCGAGGAGAATCTGGCCGATGGCGTTATTGATTTTGTGGGCTCCGGTGTGGAGCAAATCTTCGCGCTTGAGATAAATTTTCGCACCGCCAAGGAATTCTGTCCAGCGCTCGGCGAAATAGAGTGGTGTCGGGCGACCGCAGTAGTTGGTGAGCAAATCGTCGAGTTCTGCGGTGAAGGCGGGGTCGGTTTTTGCAGCGGCGTACGCAGTGGCGAGTTCCTGGAGGGGAGCCATGAGCGTCTCGGGAACAAACATCCCTCCGAACTGGCCGAAGTGGCCGGTGGCGTCGGGGAGCGAGGAAGTCGGAGAAATTGCGGTGGCCATGGACGGCTGTAGTGTCTTGTGGGATGGCGAATGATTCAAGGGGAGATTTGCAAACTGAGCGGATGGTTTCACGGTTAGGGCAGTTTCCATGCCGAACGGAGCTGCTGGAATTCCGTTTGGGGGAGGAGCACATAGAGCGGGCGGCGAGATGGATCGATCTGTGAGATCAGCCATTCGAGCTTGGTTTTTTCCATCGTAGTGCAGCCGGCGGTCGCGCGAGAACCCCCATCGCGCCAGATGTGGAAGAAAATCGACGAACCCGCATTCGGGCTGGCGTGTGGGGGCGCGTTGTGGGCGATGAAAAGCTTCAGGGCGTGGGCGGGGTCGGTCTGCCGCATTTGTTGTTTTTTCTCCCATGGCGTGGTGGGCTCGTGGCTGAGGATCACATTTCGGTTGTAGTCGGGTGATTGGGGGTCCTCGACCCAGAGGTCACGTGCGGTCACTTGGCGGTAGGGCAAATCGCGGTGTTTTTGAATGGCAGGGGCATAGCCCCAAGCCCCGCCGATCATGAAAACTCCTGCGGGTGAGCGTTTGTCGCCCTCTTGTTTGGAGGTGGCGCCTTTGGGAATCGGATGGAGGCCATGCCCCCAGATGAGCCCGCTTTTCCCGAGTCGGCCCGGCCATGGCTTGCTCACCGATTTCCAGACGCCCCCTCGTTTCTCGAAGAGATGCAAGGAAACCGTGGAATTGTCCCAGCCATCTGAGGTGCCCACGAGGCATTGGGTCGATTCGGCGGGGATTTCGAAGGCGGATGCTGGGGAAATCGCAGCGATGGCCAAGACGAGAATTCTCAGGGCCATCGAACGGGTGGTTAGGGAGGGGGTTTTCATCATCAGGGTGGGTCGGCCAACGGGTTTCATGGAATCATTGAAGAAATCCCACGATCTTTCACCAATATATTTTTTTCTTCGTGACGGAAATCGGGGGGGTGGTAGAACCCCGCCAGCGGATTATGGCGGGCAAGTTAACTTATCAACAAGCAGGGGTGGATACGCGGAAAGCGGCCGCCTTGGTGGGCGACATCGGCACTCATGTGCGCAGGACTCAACAGACGCGTAAATTGTGGGGAGCTTTTGGGCTTTTTGCCGCGTGTTACGATCTGAGTTCGTACAAAGAACCGGTGATGATGACCGGTTGCGACGGCGTCGGGACCAAGTTGGAGCTTCTTTTGGAGCACGATCTTCTCGAAACCGCTGGCAAGGACCTTGTCGCCATGAGCGTGAATGACATTCTCACGACGGGCGGCGATCCACTGCTTTTCCTCGACTACATCGGCATCGCGGCCCTGCACGAAGAGAAAATCACCCGCCTCATTTCGGGGATGGCCGACTACCTTGAGGCCTGCGACTGCATCCTTGCCGGTGGCGAAACCGCCGAAATGCCAGGCATCGTGCCTGTGGACGTCATCGAACTCTCGGGATTCTGTATCGGCTGCGCCGAAAAACCAGATCTCATCGACCCGACGACCGTGGCCGTTGGCGATGTGTTGATCGGCTACGCATCCGACAGCATCCATGCGAATGGTTGGTCGCTCGTTCGCCGCGTGCTCAATGAATTCCCCGGTGAGGTCACCGACGCTGAATTGCACGAATGGCTCAAGCCGACACGGCTTTACCACGATGTCACGCGTGCTCTCAAGGCGTCAGGCGTCAAGCCCAAGGCGATGTCTCACATCACTGGAGGCGGTTTGCCGGAGAACCTCGAGCGGCTATTCCGTGGGATGGGAGCAGATTTAGAAATCCCACGCTGGGAGCTTCCGGGCATTGAGAAACTTCTCTCGCACGTCGATTCGGAGGATCGTTTCCACACCTTCAACATGGGGATTGGCTGGGTGGCCATTGTCGCGGAGGCGGATGTCGAAGCGGCCTTGAAAGCGGGCGCGGGCGGTGTCGTCATCGGTCGCATGGTCCCGGAAGAAGGCGTTCGCGTTTGCGTAACAGGCGAGTGAGACCCAAATTTCCCCAAGCATGAGCGACTTCCTCACCCACGAATGCGGAATCGCCGCAGTCCGACTCCGCAAGCCTCTCGCGTATTATTACGATCGCTACGGCACCTGCCTCTGGGGGCTAAACAAGTTGTTTCTCCTCATGGAAAAACAACACAACCGTGGTCAAGACGGCACGGGAATCGGATGTGTGAAAATTGACATGCCGATCGGCCAGCCGTACGTCCATCGTCGGCGTGGCATTGAAAAAGATGCGTTGGCTCAAATTTTTCGTAAGGAGATCAAAGACTTTTTCAAAATGTCCCGCAAAGGGGTCATGGATCACAAGGATCCGGAGAGCGTCAAAAAGCACTTTGATTTCGGGGGAGAAATTCTGATCGGGCATTTGCGCTACGGGACATCAGGCGACTTCGATGCGGGGTCCTGCCACCCGTATTTGCGCCGGAGCAACTGGCCAACCCGCACGCTGATGGTGATGGGGAATTTCAACATGACCAATGCGGCTGAACTCAATGAGGTGCTGATTGATCGTGGTCAGCACCCGGTCTTCGGCACCGACACGCAGACGGTCTTAGAGGAAATCGGCTATCATCTCGATGAGGCGCATACGGATCTCTATCGTCACCTGCGCGACTCCGGCGTGTCCGGTGCCGAGATCCCTGCGAGAATTTCCGAAGCGCTTGATTTGCCGAAGCTCGTCGCGGAGTCCGCTGCATCGTGGGATGGCGGCTATGCCATTTGCGGAGCCATCGGCAATGGCGACATGTTCGTGATGCGCGATCCACACGGCATCCGTCCATGCCACATGCTAGTCACGGAAGATATCATCGCATTTGCATCCGAGCGGGTGCCGTTGATGACGGTGTTCGAGGCGGATGCTAGCGAGGTCAAGGCGGTCGATCCTGGGTCGGTGATCACGATCAAATCGGATGGATCCTTCTCGGATTCGGCCTTCGCCCCGCCCCGCCGTTACACTCCGTGCTCGTTTGAGAAAATCTATTTCTCACGCGGCAATGATCCACAAATCTATCGTGAGCGCAAAGCGATGGGTGCCGCGCTGGTGCCTCAAGTGGTTGAGTCCATTCAAGGGGCATTCGACAAGACGGTTTTTTCGTTCATTCCTAACACCGCAGAGACCGCATACTATGGCCTCATGGATGGCCTCCGGCTTTATCGCCGACAAGAGGTAAGGTCTGCAATTTTGCAGGCATCCGAGGATGGGACTCTAACACCAGAGTTGGTGGATGATCTCATTCTTCGCAACTGGCCGAAGGGGGAAAAAGTGGCGCACAAGGACATCAAGATGCGGACCTTCATTTCTCAGGAAAAAGGCCGCGATCAACTCGTTTCTCACGTCTATGACATCACCTATGGAGTGGTGAAACCCGGCGATTACCTCGTGGCGCTCGATGATTCGATCGTGCGCGGCACCACCCTGAAGCAGTCGATCCTCAAGATCCTCGCCCGCACCAAGCCCTCGAAGATTGTCGTCTGCTCCACTGCTCCACAGATCCGCTATCCCGATTGCTATGGCATCGACATGTCAGAGCTCGGCAAATTCATCGCCTTCCAAGCAACTGTCGCACTGCACCGCCGTGCTGGTCGCCAGTCGCTGTTGGATCGGATTTATGATGATTGTCGCGCGGAACTCAAGCTACCCGCAGATCAGCGCAAGAACCGCGTCCAAGCAGTCTATGCAGCGTTTTCCGAGGAGGAAATCGCGGCAGAAATCAGCCGGATGGTTTACCCTGAAGGGATCGAATGGGATGGCGAAGTCGAAGTGATTTTCCAGAGCATCGAGAACCTGCACGCATCGATCAAAGGCGACTGTGGCGACTGGTATTTCACTGGAAATTACCCGACGCCAGGTGGCTACTCGATGGTGAATCAAGCCTACCTCCGCTGGTACGAGGGCGTTTGCGGCCGCAGTTACGATCTGCCGCTGTGAGCCACTCGCTTGCGATCAATTGGCATCTTGCTTTGACAATACCGTGTAAACGGCTGGCACGACGAAGAGCGTGAGCAATCCGGAGAAAAGCAAGCCGCCGACCACGGCGATGCCCAAGGATTGCCTTGATCCGCCGGATGAACCGAGCGAGAGCGCGATCGGCAAGATTCCAAAAAGCGTCGCAAGGCTGGTCATCAGAATCGGCCGGAAGCGCGCGATCGAGGCCTCCAAGACCGCATCAAATCGTGAGAGTCCTGCGTTTTTTCGCTGGTTGGCAAATTCGACGATGAGAATCCCGTTTTTGGTCACGATGCCGATGAGCATGATGATGCCGATTTGACTGAACACATTGAGCGTCTGGCCGGTGAGATGAAGGGAGAGGAGTGCGCCTGCGACTGAAAGAGGAACGGTTAGAATGATGATGAATGGGTCGCGGAAGCTTTCAAACTGCGCGGCCAACACCAGATAGATGATCAGCAATGCCAGCACGAAGGCGAACAACAACGAGGATGAGCTTTCGGCAAAGTCGCGGGATTGACCTGCTAGAGAAGTGTGGAATCCCTCGGGCAGGATCTTTTTTGCCACGCGGTCGAGTTCTTTGATGCCATCGCCCAGGGTGTGTCCGGGAGTGGGAGTGCCTTGGATTGTCGCTGAAACCGAGCGGTTGAAGCGGAAGATGGATGACGGGCTCGCAGATTCCGCGAAGGTCACAAGGTTATCTAATGAAACCATTTCGCCGCCGGTGGCTCTGACAAAAAGCTTCTTGATGTCTTCCGGATCATTGCGGTCTTGGCGGCGCATTTGCGCGATGACTTGGTATTGTTTGCCATTTTTGAGGAAGTAGCCGAAGCGTCTTCCTGAGTAGGCGAGCTCGACGGTCTTGGCGATTTCTGCGACAGAAATCCCAAGCTCTGCGGCTTTTTTTCGGTTGATCGTGAGGATGCCTTCGGGGCGGTTCACCTTGAGGTCGGCATCCACTTGTGTTAGAATCTGGCTCTTGCCTGCCTCGTTAAGAAACTCGGGTAGCACCTTGACCAGCGCGTCAAAGTCTGGGGCTTGGATCACGTAGGAAAGCGGTTGGCCGCTGCGGCGGTCACCGATGGTGGGTGGCTGTGAGGTGAATGCGCGCACCCCAGTGAATTGTTGCAGCTCCTTGGTCAGTTGTGCGGCGATTTCTTTTTGGGATCGTTTCCGCTCTGTAGGGGTGTTCAGATAGATGTTTTGCACGGCTGCACTGGCATCGGCTCGGCTTCCACCGATCCCTCCAAAGATCGTGAAAGAGCGGAATTTCTCCGGTACATTTTCGTCGATGTAAACTGAGATTTTATCCATCCAGCTTTCGGTGAATTCAAGACTCGATCCTTCGGGTGCACTCACGTTGATTCGGATGTTTTCGCGGTCTTCGAGGGGTGCCAGTTCTTGGGGGATCGTTCTAACGAGCCATGCGATCAACACGCCATTGAGCAGCAGGATCAGGATGGAGAGCCAGCGCTTGTGCAGGAATGGAGTGAGGCAGGCGCGGTAACCTTGGGTCACCATTCGGAAAAACGGCTCGGTGGCGTGATGAAATCCCTTCGAGCGATTGTCGCGTTTTTTTAGCAGAAAGCGGCACATCATCGGTGACAAGGTCAGTGCTACAAATGCGGATACCAATACGCAGCCCGCAAGGGTGATGCCAAACTCCCGGAACAAGCGGCCTGTTAGACCGGAGAGAAAAATGAGCGGCAGGAAAACGGCGGCGAGGGCAAAGGTGGTAGATATCACTGCGAAGTAGATCTCGCGAGAACCCTTGAGCGCCGCTTCGAGGGGCGTCATTCCTTCCTCGATTTTCGAGTAGATATTTTCGAGGACTACGATTGCATCGTCACAAACGAGGCCGATCGATAGCACAATCGCGACGAGGGTCAGCACATTGATGGAAAACCCCGCGACGTACATGATGAAGAACCCGGCGATGATGCTGACGGGAATGGCAATGACCGGAATGATCGTCGAGCGCCAGTCGCGGAGGAACAAAAAGATGATCAAGGCCACGAGGCCAAACGCGATCATGAGCGTGTCTTTCACCTCCGCAACTGAGCGCCTCACGAATCGAGTGAAATCATAACCGATCTCGACCTTGATGTCTGGCGGCATTTCTTTTTTCACCTGTTCGAAGCGTTTATTGAACTCGTCAGCAATGGCGATGGCATTGGTATTCGGCTGAGGCACGATCGAAATGCCGACGCGATTGAGGCGGTCGCTTTTGAATCCCGAGCGAAGATTTTCGGGGCCGAGTTCGGCAGTTCCAATATCGCGGAAGAGGAGCTGGCGGCCGTTTTCCTCTTTGATGATGAGCTCGCCGAATTCTTCGGCGGTCGAGAGGCGCCCGAGAGTTCGCAGCGAAAGCTCGTTATTCGTTCCTTCGAGGCGACCGCTGGGGAGGTCGATGTTTTGAGCGTTGAGTGCGGCTTGGACATCGGCGGGCGTCACGCGGTGCACGGCGAGTTTCACCGGATCCATCCAAAGACGCATGGCATACCGTTTTTCGCCAAAAATTCTCACCGTAGAAACGCCGGGGATGGTTTCCATTCGTTCGCGCACGAGGCGGTCGGCGATGTCGCTCACGTCGAGGATGTCGCGGGTGTCGCTCGTGAGTGAGAGGAACAGGATCGGCAACGAGTCCGCATCCGACTTTTCAACCACGGGCGGGTTGGCGTCGACGGGGAGGTCGCGTACCGTGCGGGCGACGCGGTCTCGGACATCGTTCGCCGCGGTATCGAGGTTCGAGCTGAGGGTGAACTCGACGGTGATGGAGCTTTTTTCTTGGCGGGATTCTGAGCTGAGCGTGCGGATACCGGCGATTCCATTGATCGCTTGTTCGAGGGGTTCGGTGATTTGTGAGGCGATGACGGCTGGGCTCGCGCCTGGGTAACTCGTTTGAACGGTGATGATGGGCGGGTCCACCGCGGGGTATTCGCGAATTCCGAGGAAGTGAAATCCCGTGAGTCCGAATAAGATGATGGCCAGCGACATCACGATCGTAAGGACCGGTCTGCGGATGCTGGTTTCTGATAGGCTCATGTGAAGGATCTGCGGAAAAACGTAGGAAGCAGTTCGAGAGGGTTATTTCTGCAATGGAGAAACTGCTAGATCAGGCCGGATGCGTAGGAGGTTGGTGATCGCGATGGCATCGCCCTCGTTGAGGCCGCGTAAGATCTGCACTTGGTCATCGGTGCGGGTACCGATTTCGACCGTGTGCAATTTCGCCTTGCCGTCTTCGATCACATAAACGGCTTGGCCGCGAGGCGAGGGGATCACGGCTTGGCTAGGCACCATGAAGCCGTTGGCGAGGCCGTCGAGTGTTAGGGTCACCTCGGCGAACCCGCCGGGCAGGAGTCCTTGAGGCGTGGTGCAAAGACCACGGACGAGCAGGCTGCGGGTGGTGGCATCGATTGCAGGTTCAATCACCGTCACCACCCCATCAAATGTCTGGCCATTTCCTGCGACTGCGAAGGTGAACTTTTGTCCGCGCTTGATCTCGCTTGAGTAGCGTTCGGGCAGTGGGAAATCCACTTTGATTTGCGACACATCTTGCAGATTGATCAATGGCACGGCGGGTGAGACGAAGGCTCCCTCGCTGACCTGTCTGATGCCCACGCGACCCGCGAATGGTGCGCGGATTTCGGTTTTGGCGATTTGGACCGACTTGGTGTTTCGCTGCTCTTTGAGTAGGTCGAGTGCGGAGGTTGAGCTATCAAACTCCTGCTGGCTGATTGCCTTGCTGGGGAGCAAGTTGTCGGCGCGAGCCTTATTGGTATCGGCCAACTTCATACGTGCATCGATCTCGCCCAGTTCGGCCATCAAATCGCTATCGTCGAGTTTGAATAGAAGATCGCCAGCGGCAACCTGCGAGCCTTCCTCGACTTGGATTTTTACCAATCGTCTTGAAAGTTCGGAAACGAGCGTGACCGATTCGTTGGCGCGCAAGGTGCCAACGGTGGAGAGGGTTCTGGCGAAAGGCACTTGTTTCACGATGTAAACCTCAGCTTTTAAGGGGGCGTCTGCCTTGGTTGCGCCATGGGTGAGCGTACCCGCGCAGAGGAGTCCAAGGGTAAGGGCTCGGACAGAAGAAGGAAGACAATGAGCGGTCATGGGCGGTGGGTGCAGAGATTGGAAAGTGATCCTACGTGGGTGGCAGGGTCGATAGATCATGAACCTCTGGGTTTTTCTCGCGCTGAGAAAAAGTGGATCGCATCATGATGTTGAAAGCCCTAACCGATTTTTCCCTGTGGATTGCGGCGAGGTGAACCAAGATGCGAGGTGCCATGGCTCGGCAATTGAGCGATCAGTGATCTTTCACTCGTTCGACATTGGCACCTAGCATCAGAAGTTTTTCGTCGATTTGTTCATAGCCGCGATCGATGTGATAGAGTCGGCTGATTTCGGTGGATCCTTTCGCCGTGAGTGCCGCGAGTACGAGAGCGGCGGATGCGCGGAGGTCGGAGGCCATGACGGGTGCGGCCGAAAGTCTGGCGACCCCGTGAACCACGGCGGTTCCGTTATCGACGCGGATGTCTGCGCCCATGCGTTTGAGTTCGGCGCAGTGCATGAACCGTTGTGGAAAAATCGTATCCTTGATCACGCTGATGCCGGGTGTCGTGGCCAAAAGTGCGGTCATTTGTGCCTGCATGTCGGTGGGGTAGCCGGGGAATGGAGCTGTGACGAGGTTGACTCCGTGGGTTTTGCCTTCGCTGCGTCGCACGGTGCAAATGTCGCCATCCTCATTGAAATCGACCTGATGGCCGGAGGCCTCGATGGCGGCGGTGATCGCCTTGAGATGGTCTCGACAGACGCGGCGGAGTGTTACGTTTTCGCCGGCGATGGCGGCTGCGGCCATGAAAGTGCCCGCTTCGATGCGGTCGGGGATCACGGTGTGTTCGACCCCGTGGAGTTCTTTGACTCCCTCGATGACGATTCGGCGGGTGCCGGCGCCAGTGATTTTTGCGCCCATGGCGTTGAGGAAATTCGCAAGGTCGAGAACCTCGGGTTCTGCGGCGGCGGATTCGATCACCGTGATGCCCTCCGCCAGGGTGGCTGCCATCATTACGTTGTCGGTGCCAAGCACAGTGGGCCCGTGGGTGCCGCGCAGATCAATTTCTGCGCCCCGCAGGCCGTCCTTAGCGGTGAGTGTGATGTTGCCGCCTTCGAACTCGATTTTTGCACCGAGTGCTTCGAGCCCGCGCAGGTGGAGGTCGACCGGTCGATCCCCGATGACGCAACCGCCGGGCAGGGACACCACGCAACGGCCATTTCTTGCGAGTAGCGGGCCCATCACGCAAATCGAGGCTCTCATGCGGCGGACCAGCTCGTAGGGTGCCTCGTCCATGATGTCTGCGGAAGTGATCCGGACGGTGCCAGATGAGCGCTCCACATCGGCGCCGAGCGCGCTGAGGATTTGGATCATGTAATTGGTGTCCGAGACATCGGGCACGCGGCGGATGATGCAGTCGTCTGCGGTGAGCAGGCTGGCGGCCAAGATCGGTAGCGAAGCGTTTTTGGAGCCTGAAATGTTGATAGTGCCCCGCAGGGTGGGTCCGCCGTGAACGATGAGTTTATCCATGGAAATATGAGAAAGCTTGGTGTTCTTCGTTGAGATTAAGGTCGCTTGGCGAAGGGGAAACGGTCGACTCCGGAGAGGTCGGTTTTGACTTCGATGGCGGTGAAGGCGGAAGTTTGTAAAATTTCGCGAACCTGTGAAGCTTGATCGTGTCCGATTTCTAAAACGATCCATCCGCCGGGTTTGAGGTGGTGGAACGCATCGGGGACGAAGCGGCGGATCAGGTCGAGCCCATCGTCGCCGCTGAAGAGTGCTAGGGCGGGGTCGTGCATGACCTCGCGGGTGAGGGTGGCGCGCTCGGTTTCGGGGATGTAGGGGAGATTGGCGACGATGCCATCAAAGGTTCCTGTGATCTGTGAAAACAAGTCGCTGTGAGTTAGAGAAACGTTGGTTAGGCCAAGGGATCTGGCATTTTCCTCGGTGAGGGCGAGGGCGTCCGGTGAGACGTCGGCGAGCGAGATTTTCCAATCGGGGCGGGCGGCGGCGAGGCTGAGGCCAAGCACGCCGGAGCCGCATCCCATGTCGAGAATTTCCAGATCCTTTGGCAATTCCCTCTGGAGAATCCATTCGGTAAGCTCTTCGGTCTCGGGCCGTGGGATGAGTGCGCGAGCGTCTGATTTGAACTCGTGTTTGTGAAACCAGACGAAGCCCAAAAGGTGTTGGAGTGGGACGCCTTCGCCCCGTTTTTTGAGGGACTCGCGGAGCGGGGAGAGATCGGATTCCTCCATCGGGCGGTCGAATTGCAGGTAGAGATCCATCCGAGTGCAGCCGAGTTGGCGGGCGATGAGCATCTGCATGTTGCGGCGTGCATCATCGATTCCGCGTTTTTCGAGGTAGCGGGTCCCGCCATCAATGGTTTCCAGAACGGTGCTCATTTGAAAGTCTGAGGCCAGATTGCGTCGGTGGGGGGCCTGAGCCAAGACCTATGATCGAGATTTTTGGGGGATGGTGGCTGTGTAAATTCGCTGGTCACTCGGGACTGGGCGTGGTTTAACCCGCGTGCGGGCCACCTGCATTATCACGATGAACGACTCCCACGGAGGCCATTCGGGCCATCGACCTCACCTTGCGGTGACCACTCTTGCTGCTTTGGGTATTGTCTTCGGTGATATCGGAACAAGTCCCCTCTATGCATTTCGCGAGTGTTTTTCCGGGCATCATGGTGCGCCGATTAATCCGCACAACTTAGTGGGGGCTGCGTCTTTGATCGTGTGGTCATTGATCCTCGTGGTTTCGGTGAAGTATCTCTTTGTGATCTTGAAGCTCGATAACAAGGGTGAGGGTGGGATTTTGGCGCTTTCCACTTTGATCCGAGGCGCGGTGAGAGCGCGAGCAGGGCAAGATCCGCGGACGATTCTTTTGTTCGGTTTAGCAGGGGCTGCGCTGATTTATGCGGACGGGATGCTCACGCCTGCGATTTCGGTTTTGAGTGCGGTCGAGGGGCTCTCGGTGAGTGCACCGGCCTTGGCGAATTTGACGGTGCCGCTTGCGGTGCTCATATTGGCAGGTCTGTTTTCGATCCAAAAGTTCGGAACGGGGAATGTGGGGAGATTGTTCGGTCCGGTGGTTTTGTTGTGGTTTGGGTCGCTTGGGTTGTTAGGGATTGGCGCGTTGTGGCATCATCCTCAAGTCCTAATGGCGCTCAGTCCTTGGGAGGGAATTTCATTCTTGGTGCGTGAATGGTCACATGCGTTTCCGTTGTTGGCGGCCGTGTTTCTAGCAGTTACCGGCGGTGAAGCTCTGTACGCGGATCTTGGGCACTTTGGTACGAGGCCTATTAAGGTCGGCTGGTTCTATGTGGTTTTGCCTGCTTTGGTCTTAAACTACCTCGGTCAGGCTGCCCTTCTTACCGCAGATCCATCGGCGATTCGCAGTCCCTTCTTCCTGCTGGCTCCTGATGTAATGCAGTTGCCGCTAACCATTCTCGCGACTTGTGCAGCCATCGTTGCAAGTCAGGCGCTGATTTCTGGCGCTTTTTCGCTCACCACCCAAGCGGTTCAATTGGGATGCTTGTCCCGCGTCCGGATTCATTATACATCCGAGCATTCGATGGGGCAGGTGTATGTGCCGGTGGTCAATCATATCCTTGCCGCTGCATGTATTTTCCTCGTCATCACATTCAAGACATCCGCAGCACTTGCGGGTGCCTATGGCATTGCCATTTCGCTCACCATGGCGGTCACCTCCTTCTTGTTCTTCTTTGCCGCCCGTGAGGTGTGGGGATGGTCTGTGGCGAAGGCAGGCTTGGTCACCTTTTGTTTCATGTTGCTGGATGGGGCATTCCTCGCCGCAAATGCCTTGAAGATCTGGCCAACTGGATGGTTGCCGCTGCT
Organism: Akkermansiaceae bacterium; assembly: GCA_029866215.1. Classification (GTDB taxonomy): domain Bacteria; phylum Verrucomicrobiota; class Verrucomicrobiia; order Verrucomicrobiales; family Akkermansiaceae; genus Luteolibacter. The sequence goes on along the minus strand of JARWZU010000070.1, from coordinate 63,359 downwards.
GATTGCCGCTGTGGTGATGTCGTTCATGCTCGTTTGGATCTGGGGGCGGCGGCGGCTTTATGCGCGGATCTTGAGGGATTCTTTGCCAATCCAAGACCTGTTAAGCGACCTGCACCGAGGGAAAATTCATCGAGTGTCTGGCACGGCCATTTACATGAGTGGCAAAGGACTGCAGGTTCCAACTGCGCTTTTGCATAACTTGAAGCACAATCAAGTTCTTCACGAGCGGGTGGTGCTTCTTCATGTGATGACCCTCGACCAGCCAAGGGCGAATCCTGCCGAAATGTTGGAGTACGAAGATTTGGGAGATGGAGTGCATCGAGCCACTCTGCGGTTCGGTTTTGCCGAAACACCAGACGTGCCCACGGCGCTTAAGCTTCGGATGCCGGAAAGTGCGCGATTTCAACCCGGCAAGGCCACTTATTTCCTTGGCCGAGAAACTTACGGCATTACCAAGAAAGCATCGTTTGCCGACCGTGTTAGGTTATCTTTATTCGCGGCAATGGCCCGCAATGCTTCATCTGCAACCGCCTACTTTCAACTCCCTCCTGGGCGCGTGGTTGAGCTCGGCGGACAGATTACCTTATAACTCGCTGTGCGCCTATTCGCTTGGACGATTTTCTGATTGATCGCTTGTGGCCACCTCATCCTCTCTATCGATCACCGGCCTCGGAGCCCTCTCTGCGTTGGGCAATGATGTGGCGTCTCACCACCGAAATCTTAGACTGCGGCACGTTCCGTTTCGTAGGCTAGGAGATCTTTTGGGTGCAGAGAGTCCCCATGCCATGCGGCCTGGAGCATGGATCGAGCGGAGATCGTTATTGGTGAATCGAAAATGGAGCCCTGCAACGATGGCCGCGTTGCACGTGGCGCGGGAAGCGGTTGCCGAAGCGGGCTGGAGCGACGCAGATTTGCGCGATGCAGCTCTAGTAGTGGGAACAAGCCGTGGAAACGCAGCGGGCTGGCTTGGGCCGTGGCCGGGGCGGCGACCGTTTCGACTGATGGCGGCCAGCAACACGATTCACAGCGAGCCCGCTTCAGCAATCACCATCGAGCTTGGAATCGCAGGCCCAAATCACGTGCTTGCAAGCGGTTGCGCTGCGGGTCTGGATGCCGTTGGCATTGCGATGATGCTGGTTCAGTCAGGGGCTGCGTCGCGTGCCCTGGCTGTCGCAGTGGATCTCCCTTTGGTCCCGATTCTATTAGATAACTACGCTGCCTCTGGACTGCTGGCATCTGAGATGGATCTTGACCCGTATCACCCAAAGTCAGCTGGATTTATCCCTGCTGAGGGAGCAGCCGCGATGGCGATCGAGAGGCACTCGGGCGCTTTTCCCCGACTGCTCCACTACGGATGCAACTCCGATGCGTGTGATCCGGTGGGCATCCCTGCCGATGGTGGAAATACCTATTCTCTGTTAGAAAAAGCAATCAGTCAGTTTGGTGCCCCGGCGGCTATTTGTCCTCACGCGACCGGAACCGCTGTCCAAGCAGTGGCTGATCCAGCTTCATTGAGTCGGGTCTTTTGCGAGGCTGCATCTCGGCCCACCTTGCACCTCCTCAAGTCATTCATCGGACACACCATCGGTGCGAGCGGCTTGTTAGAGAGTGTGATTCTAGCAAGGTTCGCCAGAGATCATCAACTCCCGCCGAATCTTGCTGGGCGACACATGCCTGCAGGGTTTCTCGTGCCTGATCAATCGCTTGATCTCAGTGGACTCATTTATAAGCTCTCCCACGGAATGGGCGGGCACAATGCTCTACTTGTTCTTTCGCCGCCATGAGTTCAAATCGCCATCTCGTCGTTTCCCTAGATGATCAATTGCTCCAGGTCATGGAGGGTTCAAAATGCATCACGGAGTTTTCCATCTCTTCTTCAATCAAAGGGATGGGTTTTTCCGAAGGGAGTTATCGTACCCCAACGGGGCATTTCCGGATTTCTGAAAAAATCGGAGAGGGTGAACCTGTTGGAACGATCTTTAAACATCGAAAACCCATCGGTGTCTGGCAGAGAGATTCATTGGACGTTGGCGATTTGATTTTGACGCGGATTCTGCGGATTGAAGGACTGGGTGCCGACAATGCCAACACCATGGAGAGAATGATTTATCTTCATGGTACGAATCATGAAGACAAGCTCGGGCAGCCCGCCAGTAAGGGCTGCATCCGGCTGAGTCACACGGCGATCCTCGAGCTATTTGAAATGGCTCATGAAGGAATGCAGCTCGAAATCAAACCGGCAACGCGACGCAGAGGTAAATTATTCTTTGTCGACTGCGACTCGACGCTCTCGACGATCGAAGGCATCGATGAATTGGCACGTGCGAGAGGAGGTGATGTGTTCTCGCGCGTGGTTCAATTGACTCATGCGGCGATGAATGGAGAAATTCCCATCAATGAGGTATTCCCGCGCCGGATGGAAATGATCCGTCCTGACCGTGAGCTTTGTGATGCCATCGCGGATCTCTATATGCGGACGGTTGTGCCGGGTGCGGTGGAAATGGTTGCAGAATTGAAGATGGCGGGCTGGTTGCCAGTAGTGCTTTCGGGTGGATTTGCCCCATTGATCCAGCCGTTAGCGGATATGCTAGGCATTGAGCATGTGGAAGCTGTGCCTTTATATTTTAATGAAGATGGTTCTTACAGGGGCTATGGAAAGGATTACCCTACCACTCGGAATATGGGTAAAAATGAGGTGATTCGTGAGTGGAAGCAGGCAACCCTCCCCAAACGGGTGATCATGATGGGTGATGGAATCTCCGATTTAGAGACTCGGTCTGATGTGGATCATTTTATCGGCTTTGGTGGCGTCGTGAGTCGCCCAATGATCAAAGAGCGTTGCGATCATTGGTTGATGGATCTCAATGAGTGGCCAATTCTGAGTGATGTGATTTCGGGGTAATCATGGATATCGTTTGCGTCGTCAAAATATCTGAAATCGGCGAATTATATTTAGCTTGCCAGTAGGGTGCCGATTTATAGGTTCGCTCTCGTCATGAGTACCAACGTTAACAAAAAAGCAGTGCAAGGGGTTAGATATACCGATGCGCAAAAGAAAGAAGTGGTAGACTTTGTCGTTAGTCACAACACGGCAAGTGGTCGTGGAGGACAGGCTAAAGCAGTCAGCAAATTCAAAATTTCCCCGATCACCATTGGGGCATGGCTGAAAGCCGCTGGGGTTGGGAAGTCCCTCAAAGCCGCGAAGGCTCCGAAGGCAGCGAAGGCTCCGAAGGCAGCAAAGGCTCCGAAGGCAGCAAAAGCTCCGAAGGCAGCAAAAGCTCCGAATGCCGCAAAGGGCGTCCGTCCGCGCTACACTCCTGCTGAGAAAAAGGAAGTTACTGACTTTGTCAGTGACTACAATGCTGCCAATGGACGTGGTGGGCAGAGCAAGGCAGCCGAGAAGTTCAAGCTTTCGCCAATCACGGTGATGGCTTGGTTGAAGGCCGCAGGAATCAAGAAGGCTCCCAAGAAGTTGGTCAAAAAAGCTAGCAAGCTTGGAACAGCCGGAAGACCTCGCAAGGTTGCAGCAACTCCAGCTGTTTCGGGAGGAATCACGAACAAGCTGAGCTTGCTTCTTTCATTGAGCAATCAAATCGCTAAGGCAGAGGCTGAGCTTGCTCAACTCAACTCGAAGTTCAGTTCGATCAAGGCATCGCTCTGATTATAGATTAAATTTACAATCATCAAGCCGTCTGCCGCTGGTCGGTGGGCGGCTTTTTGCTGTTCTGGTGGGAGGGTCTCGCCTCGATTACCAGGTAAGGTCGAGGGTGACCTCGCTCCAGAGCAATCGATCTGACTCAAAGACAAAACGCCCGAGGAACGATTGGTTCTTTAATAGGATCGGTAGCCAGTGTTGATCGTCCTCCCACATTCTCTGATAGGGAATTGCATCGATAGCGGTCCAGACAGGTACGGCCTCATCGGTTTCTGTGGGAGTTCCTGTATAGTCATCGGCGCGGTACACGTGGCAATGAATGTGTGGGCAATCCGACATGGAGAATTGAAGCTCGCCCAGTTTTCTTGGGGCGGTGGGGGTGATGCAGAGTTCCTCTTCGGTTTCGCGGACTGCCGCTTCGAGCGGAGTTTCACCTGCATCGATTTTTCCGCCTGGGCCATTGATTTTCCCTGCGCCGAGGCCCCGTTTTTTTTCGATCAGTAGAATCTTGCCATCTTTGATGATGAAAAGAATCGTCGCGTGCATCTCGCCACGCCAGGAAGTCCAGTCAATGGGAGATGTGTGTGGCATAGTTAGGTAGGATCAAAAGTTAGGCGTTGGCCTCGGCATATGCCTCCACCGAGTCACAGGTGCAGATGAGATTGCGGTCGCCGTGGACATTGTCGATGCGGCTGACGGATGGCCAGAATTTGTGCTGGCGGAGGTAAGGTAGTGGGAATGCCGCCTGCTCACGAGAGTAGCTGTGGGCCCAGTCGTCGCCACAGACGGTTTCGCATGGGTGAGGAGCGTGCTTGAGCGGGTTGTCGTGGGAGTCGAGCTCGCCGCTGATTACGGCAGAAATTTCGCCATGGATGGCAATCATCGCATCGCAGAAGCGGTCCATCTCGGACTTTGACTCAGACTCTGTCGGCTCGATCATCAGAGTACCGCCGACGGGCCAACTCATGGTTGGCGCGTGGAAACCATAGTCCATCAGTCGTTTGGCCACATCTTCGACGGTGATGCCGCTGGCATCTGAGAGCGGGCGAACATCGATGATGCATTCATGAGCGACGAGGCCCTGATTGCCAGTGTAGAGCACTGGGAAAAATGGTGATAAACGCTTTGCGATGTAGTTTGCATTCAGAATGGCAACTTCGGTTGCTTCGGTTAGCCCGTCTGGGCCCATCATGGCGACGTACATCCATGAGATGGTGTTGATCGAAGCGCTGCCCCAAGGAGCCGAGCAGACGGAGCCTTCTTTGGACTCCAGTTCACGATGCCCAGGAAGATATGGTAGCAGTTGTGATGCCACGCCGATCGGGCCGACGCCAGGTCCGCCGCCGCCGTGAGGGATGCAGAAGGTTTTATGGAGATTAAGGTGACAGACATCGGCCCCGATGAGGCCCGGGCTGGTGAGGCCGACTTGGGCGTTCATGTTCGCGCCGTCCATGTAAACTTGGCCACCAGCTTCGTGAATGATTTCACAAATGGACCGGATCGATTCCTCAAACACCCCATGGGTCGATGGGTAGGTCACCATCAACGCTGCTAGATTTTCGCGATGTTCGTTCGTGCGTTGCGTTAGATCATCTACATCGATGTTACCATCAGCATCGCAATTCACGCCGATGACCTTCATGCCGACCATCACTGCCGAGGCTGGGTTGGTGCCGTGTGCGGAAACGGGGATGAGACAAACATTGCGGTGGGAATCCCCACGTGCAATGTGGTAGCGGCGGATGGCGAGAAGTCCTGCGTATTCGCCTTGTGACCCTGCGTTGGGTTGGAGAGAAACACCTGCGAAGCCGGTGACTTGAGCGAGCCAGTCTTCTAGGGTAGCGAGCATTTCGCGATAGCCGATGCTTTGGTCCGCAGGAACGAAGGGGTGAAGCGAGGAGACTTCTGGCCAGCTGAGAGGAATCATCTCTGACGTGGCATTCAGCTTCATGGTGCAGGAGCCGAGTGCGATCATGGATTCATTGAGTGCGAGATCCTTGGATTCCAAGCGCTTGATGTATCGGAGCATTTCTGTTTCCGAGTGGTAGGTATTGAATACCTTTTGCGTCAGAAAACCGGTGCTACGGGCGAGTCCGGCTGGCCAGGAAGCATTCGAAATTGCCATCAGTTGGGGATCGACCCCAAAGGCAGCGGCAATCGTCCGGACGTCTTCTTCGGATGAGGTTTCGTCCAACGAGATTCCGAGGTGGTCGTGATCCAATTTGCGGAGATTGATGCCGTGGGCTGCCGCCGCGGAGCAGATGGCGGCGGCCTTGCCGGGGACTTGGGTGACGATGGTGTCGAAAAAGGATCCCTCTTCGACCGCGATTCCACCACCGACGAGTGCTGCCTTCAATTGAGCAGTTAGAGAATGAGTGGAGGATGCGATATGTTTGAGTCCCTCAGGGCCATGGTAGACTGCATACATTGAAGCCATCACCGCGAGGAGTACTTGGGCGGTACAGATGTTCGAAGTCGCCTTGTCGCGGCGGATGTGTTGCTCGCGGGTCTGAAGAGAGAGGCGGTATCCTGGTTTGCCGCGTGAATCCACGGAAACGCCGATGAGGCGACCTGGCATTTTTCGTTTCAGGGCGTCGGCACAGGCCATGAAGCCCGCATGTGGTCCGCCGAAGCCCATCGGCACGCCGAAGCGTTGCGCGGAGCCCACACAGATATCTGCACCAAATTCACCTGGGGCCTTCAGGACGGTGAGGGCTAAGAGGTCGGCGGCTACGATCGTGATCGCACCAGCAGCCTTGATTTGGAAGAAAAACTCGGCGAAATCATCAATGCGCCCGCGCGTGTCGGGGTATTGCACAAGGCAAGCAAAGAGCCCCTCGCAGGTTGCGGGATTGAAGGTTTGCCAGTCGCCAAGGATCACTTCGATCCCGAGCGGTTCGGCGCGAGTCGCGACCACATCAATCGTCTGGGGGTGGCAGCGGTCCGAGACGAAGATCGCGCGGGCTTTCGGTTTGCCCGCGAGTGCGAGGCTCATCGCTTCGGCGGCGGCGGTGCCCTCATCGAGCAGCGAAGCGTTGGAGAAGTCCAGGCCAGTGAGATCGGTGATCATCGTCTGGAAATTCAGCAAAGCCTCGAGTCGGCCTTGTGCGATTTCTGCCTGATAAGGTGTGTAGGCGGTGTACCAACCAGGATTTTCCAAGATATTCCGTTGGATGACTCCGGGTGTGTGAGTTCCGTAGTATCCTTGGCCAATGGATGACTTCAGCACCTTGTTTTTCCCCATGATTGCTTTCAATCGTGCAAGTGCATCGTGCTCGGAGTCTGCCTTGGGCAGGTCGAGAGCGGAATTGAGGCGGATTCCTGCGGGGACTGCGGCGTCGATCAGTGTCGCAAGTGATGGGTAGCCGAGTTGATGGAGCATTTCATCGCGATCGGAGCCCATGGGGCCAAGGTGGCGGCTGCGGAAATCGAGGCGTGCGGACATGGAAATAGGTGATCGGTTTGGTAAGTGGATCTACTGAGCGGCGTGCCCATTGCATAATGGAAGATCATTTCTACGCAACCCTTGGGCGCAAGTATTCAGCGAATTTCTGCCCAGGCTTCTGGAAAACCCTCAACTTTCGCGTGCGGAGGCCCATGCTGCGACATCGCGGATCGCCTGTTTTTGGAATGTGCGATGGGCTTGGGTGATTGCAATCCACAAGGAAGGGACGAAATGACGGGTGAATCCGTGAGATTTCAACCAAGCTGAGAGAGTGGTGAGGTCGTTTTCATCGCCAAGAATCTCGGCGATTTCGGTGATTTTTGGGTCGAGTGGGATTCTGCCTTTGGGCAGGAAGTCGACGGCGCCGAGGTAGGCTTTGAGAGCCTTTCGAGCCTCATGAAAGTCCTCTTTGCCATTCAGTCCGAGGTTGCGGCAGCGTTTGCAGAGCTTGCGGTGAAGCTTGGCGAGGCGGCGAGCGAGGTCGTGTGCGAGAGATTTCGTGCTGGCTTGCTGTAGATTTCGGGTGGCGGCATCGAGGCGATCCGTGCACCACGAGATGGTTTCGGCGGGTGGGCTGAGTGCTGCCGAGTGCCCTTGTTGTTCGAGGAGGCCGATGATGGCTAAGGCGACTGATGGGTCCTCATTCCAGCCAAGTTTTTGCCATGTGCTGAGTCTGGAAACCGCGTCGCGTGGGCCAGAAAGCAGTCGCCCGATTGCTTGGATCTCTCGTGCCGAAGTGGCACTCAGGCTGAAGAGCGAGAAGCCGCCACGCAGGGATTTCCCGAGTTTGCGGATGGCATGGATGTCATCGGCGACCGGGCCCTTGGGGCATTGGAGACCTTGGAGTAAATGCTTCATTGCATCGCAGCAGGCGGCAAGTTTCTCATGGGCGAACCGTGCATCTTGTTCGTTGGGGGAGATCATGGGATTGGATTCGATGGGGGCAATACGCGAGCATGATGCCAGCGAAGGGGGTGACAGACTATCACGACTGTTTGGTGGGATCGAGAGAATCGTTCGACCGAAATTCGGTCTCGGACAACGTTGAAAGTCGCTGCGACTTCTGGGATTGATTCGGGTGGTGGTCACCACTACGCCGCCGCAAAACGCTCGGGCGATACCGGCGGACCGGGATCGGAGCCCGGACGACGGGGTTCCTGAACCCGGACGCTGGGGCTCCTGAACCCGGACGCTGGGGCTCCCTAGCCCGGACGACGGGGCTCCTGAACCCGGACGACGAGGCTCCCTAGCCCGGACGCTGGGGTTCCATAGCCCGGACGCTGGGGTTCCCTAGCCCGGACGCTGGGGTTCCATAGCCCGGACGCTGGGGTTCCATAGCCCGGACGTTGGGGCTCCTGAACCCGGACGTTGGGGCTCCCTAGCCCGGACGATGGGGCTCTCTAGCCCGGACGACGGGGCTCCAGTGCCCGGTGATCTTGCAGGCGTCGCGCTTGTCGGTTTTGATTTTCTCGTTGGGTTTGCGCTCGGTCTTGGACGGCGCCATGAGGACGCAGTCGAGTTCGATGTAGTAGCTTTTTGTCATGGCGTGTCTGGGTATGATCTCGATGTTGGATAGGTCTCAGAAACCTCGTGCATCTGCGGCAGCCCACGAAAACTCTACGTACGCCACGCCTTTTTCCTAAGGCTGCACCCACCAACGGCATCAGCCATAAAATCTCGTGCGGAGCATGCGGCCAAAAGAACCTGAGCGTCGAAAATTTTTCGCGTTGGCCGATGCTGGGACTGGTCAAACGAAGATCAACCTGCCATGAACTTTTTCATGTTGTGCAAAATCCTGCGAATCTTTTTTGCGAGTGTGGTCGCAGTTTCGGTTGATCTTCGTGCCCAAACCGAGTCCCCGACCGAAAAAACTAAGGAGTCGGTAGGAGATGCCCGGTTCTGGCAAGCCAATCTCAGCGGTGGAAGCTACATGGTGGCATTGGACCGGATTGTGTCAGTGAGCCGTCATCAATATCTGCTCGATGGGGCACTGATTGTCGATGAAGTGACCATCGATACGACTGGGCAAGCCTTGGCGCGGTTTTATTTCATTTCCCCAGTCACCGACGCCGCTCCGGGTAACACGGTGGCCGATCTCGCAAAGCGTGGGCGCGAACTCGTTGATAAGGCTACCAAATACGTGGGCACTGAGGTGCAGAACATGGTGGTCAAAAAATATCCCGACACCACCCATGCCAAGTCGATCGAGTATCGACTGCTCACCGAGGCCGAACTTTCCTCGCTTTATGGCAGCGTCCAAAACGCATGGGAAACGGGCCGCGGTCGGAAGTTTAACGCAAAGTGAGCATCGCATTTCAGCATGACGGCGAAACGAAGCGATCCTATCTTAATTCGTTAGCGTGAACCAGCAGTCAAACTTTTAAACTACCATGAGTTCCTTTGAAACCAAAGTCCGTGAAGCGCTTGCGAGTCCTCAGAATCAAGGCGAAATCCCTGATGCAGATGCTGTCGGGACTGTAGGCTCTCCTGAATGCGGCGACATGCTGCGGATGTGGCTTAAATTCACCGAAAAAGACGGCAAACGCGTGATCGATCGGGCGTCATTCCAGGCATTCGGTTGCCAAACTGCGATTGCGGTGGCATCCATGGCGACCGAGTTGCTTCGAGGGAAAACTGCGGATGAAGCGAAGCATCTCACCGCGCAGGAACTTACGGGTGATCTCGGCCCGCTGCCGCCGATGAAAATTCATTGCGGGCAGTTGGTAGAAGGCGCGCTTCGCAATGCGTTGGATCAAGACGCCTCTGCCATCGCCTCTAGCAACCCACAGGCAAGCGCCATGGCTCCCACGCTTGCTTCGTCACTCCAACCATCACGCTCTGGCTCGATTCGGATTGTTCCCATTGATTGAAATGATGCCGGTTGTCGTTTTGATATCTCTATCTAACACGTTACAACGATTCCGCTAGGCGCCGCAAACCATTCAGCCCCTTGATCCCGTGCTCGAGTTAAACGAAGTCAGTTTCACCATCCGCAAAGACGGGGAGGATATCCCGTTGGTTGACCGCGTCTCCATCGCTGTGCCCAAGGGGCATTTCATGGCGATTGTTGGGCCCTCGGGCTGCGGCAAGACCACCTTGTTGAAAACCATCGCGGGCCTGAATCCCGAGTCGGGTGGTGCCTTGTTTTGGGATTCAAGAAACCTATCAGAAGAGGGTGATTTTTCGCCATTAGAGATCGGCTATGTCCCGCAGTTTTCCATTGCTTATGAACCGCTGACGGTTGACGAATCGATCGAGGCTGCCACGCGGTTGCGCGTCCGATGCCACAATCATGCCGAGTTGGACGAACGCATAGACCGAGTGCTCGCGGAGACCGGGCTTAGTTCGATCAGTGATCGTCAGGTCAAGGTGCTATCGGGCGGACAGAAGCGTCGTCTTGGTTTGGCGATGGAGCTGGTTTCAGACCCCAAGTTATTGCTTTGTGATGAAGTCACTTCTGGGCTTGATCCAAGGTCGGAGAGGGAAATTGTTCGGTTGCTGCATGACCTCTCACGCAATGATGGACGCATCGTGCTCTCGGTGACTCACTCGTTGGCGCACCTTGAGTTGTATGATTCGATTTTGGTTCTTCACGAGGGCAAGGTGGTATTTCACGGACCGCCTGATCAGTTAAACTATTATTTCTCGGTGAGTGATACCGAGGACGTTTACCCGCGGTTGACCTCCCAAGACGCGGAGCGGTGGCACGTTTCGTGGCAGAAGCACCGCGAATCCTTTCAGAAAATGATGGAGGTGAACCGCGCACGCCAGGTGGCCAATGGTGAGTTTTCATCGTCCAAAGTCGACGGCACCAGTGATGAGGCCGAGGCTTTGCAACTCCCTGGTTTTTTCAGTCAGGTCGCCACGCTTATCTCTCGGCGTTGGCGGATTTTTTTCCGGGATCGAGGGCAGGTATTTCTGCAACTCGCAATTATCATTTGCTTTCCGGTTTTGGTGACTATTTTCAGCGATAAGGCATCAGGAAATATTCGGCGATATTCTGACACGCGACAGAACAACATGGCGGCAGAAATCCAAGAGGAGCAGAGCGTGCGCTCGGATCAGGCCAAGGTTGGTTCAGCGATTTCTGGCATTATCATGTTTCAAGTGGTTCTGCTTTCTCTAATGGGATCTAATAACTCGGCGCGTGAGATTGCCGGCGAGCGATCAATTTACGAGAAAGAGAAATTTGGCGGATTGAGACCTTCGGCCTATCTGGCATCGAAGGTGGTTTTTTTGACGTGTTTGGTGATCGGACAGTCGCTCTGGATGGCGTTCTTCGTGAATTTTTTCGGCGCCTTTCGTGGTAATTTTGTCGAGCATGCGGGATTTTTATTGCTCGTCAACGCGGCCATGACGGCCATTTGCTTGGCGATTTCCTCGTTGATGCGCACGGCCGAGCAGGCGTCGTTGCTCTCGATTTATTTGGTGGGTTTTCAGCTCCCACTGTCGGGCGCGGTGCTGGCGTTGCCTGAAAACATCGAGGTGTTCACCCGCCCGTTCATTTCTGCGTATTGGGCATGGTCAGGGTCTGTCGAGGCCCTGCAAAGCCAAGTGCACCATGCGGTGAAGTCGGTGGTGGACACCAGTCTCTCGGCCCAGCAGGGTTGTTACTATGTTTTAGGGGCTCATATTGCGGTGGCGCTCATTGCCACTTGGGCCGGGGCTCGTCGCCCTCAGTGGGACTGAGCCGTTTTTTCGCTCGATTTTATGGATTCCTCAATTAACTTAAATTTTCAAACCCCCATTACTTATGGCACGTCGCGCTAGTTCACAACTTCACCCGGGAATGATCATTGGTGCGCTCGCTGCCATGGTCGTCGCAGTTTTTGCTGGGAAATCTCTCATCGGAAAGAAATCTGCCAGCTTCGGCGACATTGGCAAACTCAGCGTCGGAGATCTCCTTGAGAACGGCAACAGCCTGCGTGGAAATGAATACGTCATCGAGGGGCAGATCGACGAAAAACTCCAGTGGACCACCGAGCGTGGCCAGCTAGTTAGTGTGCGGGTGACGACGCCGAGCGGCGATGATTTTGTGGGAGTGGAGATTCCGCAAGAATTCAACAGGCTGAACATCGACACCAAACAGAAATATGCATTTCGAGTGAAATTTCGACAAGGTGGTATCCCTGTCGCAACTGGACTGAATCGACTCTAACTCCTCCCGTATCACCAATGAAATCGCCGATTCTTTTTTTCATCTGCTTCGTCGGAATGGCTCATGGCCAAGTTTATACGCCGCCGCCTGCAGCATCGCCCGCCAAGGAGGCCACGCCGACTGATGCCCCCGCACCTGCCAAGCAAAAACCAGCTGCAGCCAGTCCGCTCGGGCAGGAAATTCCGATGCTCGATCCATCGGCAGAGACGATCACCGTGGGGGGCGTTGCGATCCCACTTGGAGACAATCGTTTGCTGAAGGCTCGGTTTGAAAAGTTTTTGAGCCAACCGCCGGAAAGCGATCAAGCGGCTGCTAAGTACCGCGAGGCGATTGCGAAAATCCTCAGTACCATTTCGCCGTTCAAGTCGGGTGGCCCTGACTTGTATTCTGCATTCAAGTTATTGCCTGGGGCATCTGCATATCCTGGCGATGCGAATCTTTGTGGCTCACTTGCGGAGTCGATCTACATGGCGATGCTCGCGAAGCAGGATGTGAATGGCCTCAACAAACTCAACCTTTCCATCGAGTCAGAAAAGAAGGCGATCATCGCCGAAGGTGACTGGTTGGCGAGGCACGAGCGGGACAATGACCTGGGAGAAAGCAAAGATATAAAAGAGAAGAAGGAAAAACCCAAGGCTGCCACGCAAACGGGTAGTGGTGTCAACTCGCTCAAGTATGTCGAGACGCTCCGTCGCATCGCCGAAATCGAGGTACTAAAGAAATCGAACATTGCCCGCACCGAGGCGGGAACCCTGCGGACCAAGGCGCAGTATCAAGTCAGCATGATTCAATGGTTTGTTCAGCGGCGGTATGAGCATGTGCTCATGGCAGCTCGTTTCTACAACCAGATTTGGCAGGATGGCGATGCAGCTTTACGCATCGACAAGAATTCGGACGTTTCGAAATTATTCTCTGAGTCGGTCGGAGTGAGCCCCACGGTGGCGTCGCTTGATTCGCTCTCAAACGAGGCGATTCGTGAAGCCAGTAAATACATCGAGGCCTTCGAACTCATGCTCTCGCGCGATGAGTTGCACAATGCTTCGCAGCGGTTGATGGAGGCTTATGCCATCGGCGAGTACTTGGAGCCGCTTGCCACGCTTTCATTAGAAAAAAAGCGCCGCGTCGCCGATTACGTCCGTGACTTGCATGAGCTATATGGGACTTTGCAAGCGCACGACTACACGAAGACCATGGAGCTTGCTGAACGTCTGAAAAAAACCGCGAAAGACTTCCCTTCGTCCAAGGTTGACAGCGCCATCGCGGCTTACACTCTTGCATCGGATCTGGCCGTTGAGGAGGCAAAGGCACACCTTCTTGCGAAGGAAAGTGATAAGGCCGCAGAGAAAATCCGTGTGGCTGCCGAGATTTGGCCTACGAACCCAAAGCTTAAGGAGTTTCGTAATCTAGTGAATAACAGCAGTGGACTCGTGAGTGTTCGGAACGATTTTGATCGGCTTATCAGTGAGAATAACTTTCGCGAAGTGGCGCGCCGCCAGTATGAGATCGCTCCGGTGATCCAGGGCGACGCAAAACGCGAGGAGGCTTTTAAGCAAATCATCGTCAATCTCACCAAGATCGAAGCAGCTCTGGGGAAAGCCACGGAATTCAGCAAGATGGGCCAAGACTATGCGGCATGGGAGCAGCTCGCCAAGTTGCGTGAGGATTTCCCTGATGACCCAAAACTGGGCCGGGAGTTGGAGTTGTTAGCTCCTAAGGTGGCAGATTTCACCCGCGCTCTGGACAAGGCTCGCCAGTTCGAGAACCGGACGCCAAAGCAGGTTGGATCTGCGTTGTCCTGGTATCTTAAGGCTCGTAGCATTTATCCGCAGAGCAATCTCGCGGAATTGGGCTACAAGCGGCTTGCCGATGAGATTCTGCCACCTGACGAAAGAGCGGCGGCGGCATCTTCCGAGGCGCAATGAGTTGGACAGTCGGCAGTTGACTTGAAGGATTGGCAGCTCGAAACTCAACTCGGTGAGCGAACTGATTCTGGGAATTGATTTAGGAACGACGAATTCTGCGGTTGGCATCGTCGATTCTGGATTTCCGATGCTTTTGGCCAATGAGGAGGGTCGGCGCATCACTCCGAGTGCCGTGTGGATTGGGGCGGACGGCTCGGTCGAGGTGGGAGAGAAGGCGGTGCGTCGCCAAGCGGCTGAACCTGAGCGAGTCATTACGAGCATTAAGCGGCTGATGGGGCGTCGCACGAGTGAGATTGGAGAGGATTTCCCAGTTGCCATCACCGATGGTCCCGACGGTTTCCCGCAGGTTTTGGGTAAAAAACCCGAGGAGGTTAGCGCTGAAATTCTTCGTGAAATGAAGCGCATCGCGGAGTGGCGGATGGGCGTGGAAATCACCAAGGCGGTGATTACGGTGCCGGCGTATTTTCATGATGGCCAGCGTGCAGCGACCAAGCGTGCTGGGGAATTGGCTGGGCTTGAGGTGATTCGGATTCTTAATGAGCCAACGGCTGCAGCCCTAGCGTACGGGCTTGATCGATTGGGCGAGATGGCGCGAGTCGCCGTCTATGATTTGGGCGGCGGAACTTTCGATCTATCCATTTTGGAAATGCAAGATGGTGTGTTTCAGGTGCTGGCGACCCATGGCGATACTCGATTGGGCGGGGATGATCTCAATGCGATGATTCTTGATGAGTTACTCATGCGCGTAGGGATTTCCTGGGTGGATCCTGCGGTGCGGGTCCGGTTGCTCGCCGAGGCAGATCGAGTCAAGGTGGCTCTTTCCGAGCATGAGCAGGCGGTTTTTCGGGTACCATTCTATGATGGCATCCGCAGCCTTGAGCAAACGATCCGTCGTGCGGAGCTGGAGCAAATCGCCATGCCATGGATTCAGAAAACTGTGCGTCTATGTCGCCAAGCTCTAGCAGATTCATCGCTGAAGGCTTCTGATCTAAACGCCGTGGTGCTCGTCGGGGGGAGCAGCCGCATCCCTGCGGTTCGACGAGCAGTCCAAGAGGTTTTCGGGCTTGAGCCAGACATTTCTCAGCACCCCGATGAGGCGATTGCTCTTGGTGCCACGATCCAAGGTGGTGTGCTCAGCGGTGCGATGCGTCAGATTATTTTGTTGGATGTGACGCCATTGAGCCTTGGGATTGAAACGTTCGGCGGGTTGATGAATGTTTTGATTCCGCGAAACACGACGATTCCTTGCAAAGCGGGTGAAATGTTTACCAATGCGGCGGATCAGCAAATGGGAATGCGTGTGAGGGTGCTCCAAGGCGAGAGGGAAATGGCCAAGGATAACTGGGAGCTTGGCTGCTTCGATGTTCCGTTTTCACCTTCGCCAAAAGGCCAGGCACGTGTCGGCGTGCAATTTAAAATCGATGAAAATGGCATCCTTGAGGCGCTCGCAAGAGATGTTTCAACTGGGATTGACCAAGTGATCCAGATTGAAAGTGCGGCAGTGAATGTCGATGATGCTGCGGTTGAGGCCATGGTGAGCGAGTCCGTGGAACATGCCTTCGCCGACATGGCTCAGCGGGTTTTCACCGAGGCAAAGTTGAAGGCGGAGGAGTTGATTCCGGCGGTTGAGCTGGCATTGAGTCAGGGACTGGCCACCGCTGAGGAGCGTGGAGAAATCGAGAATGCCCTCGCTGCGGTACGCGCCGGACTTTTGGATGGAACGCCCAATCTTCTCAAGCCAGCGGTGCAACGGCTTGACCTCGCGACGGAGGCACTTGCCGCGCGGCTGGTGGAACAAGCATTGGATTTCGCCTTGGACCGGCAGTTGGTCGTCCGCGATTGAATCGGCACTTGATCAATGTTAACTTTCGCCAGCATGATACTAGAAACAAAGGTTAAGCTCTGATGGTAAAAAATAATTATTGGTTCCACTGTGGACGTTGCAGCTCGTTGTTCCGAGCGCGCAGCTTGGCAACCGAAGTTAGGGCTTGCACCAGTTGTGGGCGAAGTCCCTTTATCGGCTTCGGGGCTGTAACTCCGGAAGTTCAGGTCCAATCTGCCGCGCCAGAGGTCCAAGTCCGCCATGATTCGAGAAATTCACGAAGTAAGCGTAGGACGCTTCCGGTGATGGCCAAGGTACTTCTGGGATGTTTGGCATTCGCTGTAGTGATTGTAGTTAGTGCTCAACTTTTGATAGGGACTGGCTTTGAGACGGAAAAGCCCGAATCTGCTGCCATAAGCGAAGTTACAATCTCCGAGGTAGATGCCGCCTTAATTGATAAGGCGATGCCTCTATTGCAGAAAACGATCGGTAGTTTCGTTGATGCTAGAACTCCGGAAGAGTGGTCGCAGTTTATTCTTGCGCCCATTGCCGCTGCAGGCCGGATCGATCGTTACTACAGCTTCAACGCTCGGGTGAATGTGGTGACGGAGAAGCTGAATTTGACCCATTACGGCATTGTCAATCTACCTATAGGCAAGGCGGTTGAATGCTACTGGACTGCTGACGGTGGCGAAGTGCTAGATACTGTTTTTGTTGAAGAAAATGGTGAGTGGCTACTCGATTGGAATCACTATGTCAGGTATAGCGACTATCCATGGGCGTCATTCTTGTCGGGTGCGGGTGATGATGTGGGTGAGTTCCGTCTCCTCGCGCGTGAGCGCTTGGCGGACGAGAGGAAAAACGAAGACACCATCAGTATCGCGCTTTATGCGCCTCGCTTTGGCTTTCCCGATAAACTTGGAATTAGATCACCCGAATTTCTAATTGAACGAAGCAGTAAAAACGGTCGTATGCTCGATGCTGCGTTTAAATTGAATCAAAGTGGTAAGCATGTATTTGAATCGAAACTTCCGAATATTGATCCCGAGGGGCTCGTTCGAGTTCGAGTGAAGGTTAGCCGCATCAAGGGGGTTGATCAAAATACGTTTGAAATCGATGAGGTGATTGCGTGCCATTGGTTTTCTACGGATGCACCTGGAGTTGAAATTCCAGAGGATGCTCCGGCAAAGTGAACCAAGGGTTAGCTCTAGAAATCGGTCACTCGGGGGGGCGCATTGCATCGCGCATCACGGCGAGTGGCGAGGTTCCAGGGAACCAATGCTGGAATGCCAATGCGCCTTGATGAATTAGCATGGACAAGCCATTGGCTGTCTTGCACCCGAGATTTTCTGCTGCAACTAACAGCGGCGTCATCGGAGGTTGATAAATGGTGTCGTAAACCAAGTGATCGCGGCCTAAACAAGAGACGGGCAGGATCAATGGGTCACCTGACTTGAGTCCTACTGATGAGGTGTTGACGATTAAGTCACAGCTTACGCACGCTTCCGCAAGGGCTGGGTCATCAAATGACAATGCGGTGATGTCTGTGCTTCGATTCAAGGCGTGCAATCGTTCGGTTAGGTTTGCAAGTTTGTCTAAGCTGCGATTGACCATGACAAGTTTCCTAACTGATTGGAGGCAGCATTGAGTTGCAATTGCCTGCCCAGCACCACCGCCAGCGCCAGCGATGAGGACGTTCAATGACGCCAATGGAGCGTTGAAATCCTCCTCGATCGCGAGGGCAAATCCTGGTCCATCGGTGTTGAATCCGCGGGTGGTGTCGGAATCAAAACGGATGGTGTTGACCGCTCCGAGGGCAAATGCTTCGGGTGAAACATCGCAACACGCCATGGCCTCAAGTTTGTGAGGGACGGTGACATTGCAGCCGATGAAGCCCAAGGTGCGCATTTGGGCAAAGGCTTCTGCGACTTGCCCAGGCTGGATGTCGATGCGCACATAGCGTGCGTGGATTCCGAGAGAATCGAGTGCCGCTTGGTGCATCTTAGGAGATGCCGAGTGGGCGATCGGGTGGCCGATCACGGCAAGGCGTGCCGGCTTGGTGCAATCAGCATCTAGTTGATCCCGCGATGCCAAATCCTCGAACGTGTAGACTTGTTTCATGAATTTTATTAGATCATTTTAATGAGCTGGCGGATGCGTAGCACGCAGCGATCTTGGCCTAACAATTTAAGCATGTCACCAAGGTCGGGCCCATGGCCTCGGCCGGAAAGTGCGACTCGCAAAGGGAACATCAACTGTCCTGGCTTTGCTCCGGCAGCTTGTGCGGTGGTGGTTAGTGCGGCTTTGGCCGCGTCTGCCGACCACTCTGAGAGATCCTTGAAGGCATCTGCTAGATCTCCAAACAAAGCGGTTGCTGTGGCATTGGCGCGTACCTTCTCGACCGCCTCATCTTCGTAAGAGAACTCATCTTTGAGCAGGAAGTCTAACGCCGCTGGGACCTCACTGAACAGACGGACCTTGTCTTTAACGGCTTGGACCACCTCAGTGAAGTTGGCAGGAATGGGCAAGCCAGCAGCTACAACCATGGGTTTTGCTGCAGCCGCAAAGTCATCGACACTCAAGCCGAGCAGATGCTGCTGGTTCACCCATTTGCATTTTTCGAGATCGAAGCGACCGGGCGAGCGGTTGACCTGCTCCAGTGAGAAGCGCTCGACTAGTTCGGTTAGGTTGAAAATTTCTTGTTCGGTCTTTGGGTTCCATCCGAGCAATGCGATGAAATTTACCACGGCTCCGGGCAGAAATCCTTGCCTCGGGTAGTCCGAAACCGCGGCACCTGCATCGCGCTTTGACATTTTAGACCCGTCGGGGTTGAGGATGAGTGGGATGTGTGCGTAATGCGGTGGCTGGGCGCCAAATGCCTCGATGAGTTGAAGATGCTTGGGCGTATTCATGAGGTGGTCTTCGCCTCGGATTACGTGAGTGATTTCCATTTCGAGATCGTCCACCACATTGACGAAATGGAATACATAAGAACCATCGGAGCGCTTCACCACCATGTCTGGGGTGTTCGATTCGTCGCGGTAATCGATCGTGACCTCGCCGCACACCAAGTCGTGCATCGTTACCGGTTTTCGGTCAAAGCGGAATCGCCACGCGCCGCCATCTTCGTAGACGCGATCTGCGGTGACGAGTTTGGCGAACCACCGATCGTAAATTTCGCTGCGCTGGCTTTGGAAGTATGGTCCGAAATTTCCACCGGCTTCGGGCCCTTCATCCCAGTCGAGGCCTAACCAATGCATGCCGTCAAAAATCGCCTGACGCGCCTCTTCCGTATTTCTTGCTTCGTCGGTGTCCTCCACTCGGAGGACGAAAACGCCGCCGTGTTTGCGGGCAAACAACCAGTTGAATAATGCGGTGCGTGCTCCGCCAACATGGAGGTACCCGGTGGGCGACGGAGCGAATCGAGTGCGAATGGTCATGACCAAGGTTGTAGGTGGCAGATGGGCCATGCGCAAGCAGGAGAAGGACAGGGGTGTGCTTCGCTGGCTTTTGCCGCTGGTCAATTCGTCCAATTCTCGCTTGGTTGTGTTCATGCACCTCGCCAGTCCTTCGCGCTACGCGGATTTGTCTTTTCAAGCTCGTTGCGGGAATTCGGGGCTTCATTTGCCCAAAATTTCCCTGGGCCTCTGGCATAACTTTGGGAGTGTGGACGATTTGGAAAATGCGCGCGCGATTGCCCTTCGCGCCTTTGACCTTGGAGTGACGCATTTCGATTTAGCCAACAACTACGGGCCGGTTCCTGGATCGGCAGAGGAGACTTTCGGGCGAATTCTGCGCGAGGATCTGGGCGATTATCGCGATGAACTGATCATTTCGACCAAGGCAGGCTACACGATGTGGCCCGGGCCGCATGGTGATTTTGGCTCGCGCAAATACTTGCTGGCATCGTTGGACCAGTCGCTCAAGCGGATGGGCATTCCCTACGTGGATATTTTTTACAGTCACCGGCGAGACCCGAACACCCCGATGAAAGAGACCATGGGTGCGCTTGCGACGGCGGTGAAATCTGGCAAGGCGCTCTACGCTGCGATTTCAAACTATTCGCCAGAGGATACCGTGCGTGCGTGTGCCATCTTGCGTGAGTTGGGCACCCCGTGCGTCGTTCACCAACCGAAATACAGCATGTTCGAGCGGACGCCTGAGCGAGGTTTGCTCGATGTCGTTGGCAGGGAGAAAATCGGTGCTGCGGTTTTTTCGCCACTCGCACAGGGGCTTCTCACCGACCGCTACTTGCAGGGGATTCCATCGGATGCCCGTGCGGCCAAGCCAACTGGTTTTCTCAAACGGGATGATGTCAATGAGGCCAAACTGGTAAAGATCCGCGCGCTGGCTGGACTGGCAGCCGAGCGCGGGCAGCCGCTCGCCTCGATGGCCATCGCATGGGTGCTCCGCGATCCGCGAGTCACAAGCGCCATCATCGGTGCTAGCAAGACGCATCAGGTCGACCAGTGCGTTGCCGCCGCGAGCTCGGCTCAATTCACGACCGAGGAACTCGAGCGGATCAATGCAATTTTAGCGGATGATTAGATTTTCAGGTGGGGGAGAGGGGGGGCCTGTATTGAATCACTAGGCATCACCATTTCACCAAACGATGAGCGTGTCCTGCAATCCAGCCTTGCTGAGAAGGTACCTTCGGCCAACTCGGAGAATTTAAACAGCGCAAAAAATACGACCAGAGGCTTATATACAGAACCGGGCCGGTGTGTAGGGTAACACAGATGATGTTAGTTCCACACTCTCATTCACTTCGTCTGCCCGTCATTCAATTCTATGAAATCACGTATGTTTGCTTCGATTGCCACTTGGCTACTTGCCATCCCACTTCTGTGCTTGAGCGGGTTGGCTAGGGCACAACAGGGCACGTATTATAACGCGACCTTGTCGCCGTCTTATCGTGGGTTTGTCCACAACACCCGATTGTGGATCCCGAAGACCGAGGCCACCATCAGGGGTGTTATTGTTCTCGGTAACGGCGCTAATGGAGATCAACGCAATAGGACCGAGGAGACGGACTGGCAGGCATTGGCACGTGCACATGACTTTGCGCTGATGGGCACTTCTCTATACATTTGCCAATCAGCTAATGATGTGAATGCGGAAGTGCCGATGCTCCTGGCGGATCTCGCTTGGTATGCAACGGCAAGCAACCGTCCTGAAATCGCGAATCTGCCGTTTGTTCTCGCTGGGTGGTCGGGTGGCGGGCAGATCGCTTATGGAATCAATACCAAGATCCCGGAGCGAGTGATTGCCTACATCATGAATAAGGGAGCATTTTATGTTCCCGACCCTCTGTCTTCAGCCGCTCTGAAGACACCGTCTATTGCCGTAGGCGGTCAATTTGATCTCGGAGCAGGCCGCACGGGGATCATTGACAGGTTCGACTCAAACCGCCTCAGGGGAGGGCTCTGCGCCCTTGCCGTTGAACAGAATGCCGGGCATGTCGAGGGGAACGTCAACGGCCTGTTTTTCACTTTTTTTGATCATGCCATTCGGGCGCGTTATCCTGCCGGAGTGACGCCGCTCCTCGGTCCGGTCACCCTGCTGGATTTGTCTGAGTCCAACGGTTGGCTAGCTGCAAAGCCGACAGTCAGCGGTGGGCTATCTGGCACGGTTTACCCTTATGCTGCTTATTCGGGCACCAAAACCACCGCCTGCTGGCTGATGGATGCGGACGTCGCCAATCTCTACCGGGGATTTGCCACTTATAACCCGGCGGTAACGGTAACGGCCGTGGGCGGTCCGCTTTTCTCAGCGTCTCAGGAGATCGAGTTCAGGGTGGCAGTGGATTCGAATGCGTTTCCGAATTGGACTTCAGCAGATGTCTATGATGGCGCCTTTAAGCTAGGAACCGTCGATAAAGGTGGGTCCATGTCGGTCCGCGCAGTCCGGCCCTGGGGCGGCAGAGGAGTGACTGCGATTGCCCGCGACGCGTCGGGCAACGAGCGGACCTCCATTCCCCAGCCATTTGTGGTTAACAAAAATGCCGCGGCTGCATGGAACAACGGCGCCGGAGATTTTCTTTGGAACACCACCTCCACCAACTGGGGTGGGGCGGTCTGGACTTCCGGTGCCGATGCGGTATTCGGCGCTACAGGCGTGGGCACGGTCACGGTCTCCGGCACGCAGACGCTGGCCGACAGTTTGACGGCGCTTTGCTTTGACACTGCCGGCTACAAGCTCATGGGTGGCACGCTCGCCCTGCCCGCCTACCCTGGCATCAGCGGGTTTAACGTGAATGTGGATGCGGAGATTGCTTCGGTGATCACTGGCTCTGGCGGTCTTAACAAAACCGGCGCCGGCACGCTGACTCTCACCGGCAGCAACACCCATACGGGCATGACCGCGGTCAAAGCCGGTTCGCTGAAGCTGGGAAACGGCGGCAACCTCACTAACACCTGGGTTCCGGTCTTCTCTTCCGGCACCCTAGCCATCCGTCAGAACGCAAGCGGCACCTCGAACGGGCTGAACTACCTGACGCTGTATACCGGCGCGAACTTCACGATGGCCGATACATTCACCAGCATTGTCAACGTGGGCGGGGCAAGGCTGTCGAGTGGCGATGTCAATGCCGCGTCTCCGGTTCTAACGTTTGACATTGCTACAGCCAACCAGACGAGCGACAGGCTGGCCATTTCCGGCGGAGCCATCGTCGAAACGAAGCTCCCCGTGATTGTCACAAACTTCCTCGCCGCTCCCTCGGACAGCACGAAGACTTACACCCTCATAACTGCGGCAAGCGGTCTGGGCGGCGCAGCCAAATTCAAACTTGCTCCCAGAAACTTCATGATCGGGGGGAGCCCTTATCACACGAGCCTTGCCACCTCCACCGACACGGCGGTAATTCTTTCGTTTGAGGCCGGTGCGACGATTCCGCCCTTCTATTGGCAGGGCAGCATCGATGCGAGTTGGAAATCACAGAATAGCGGGACGCTGAATACGAATTTTACCAGCGAAGCTACCGGAGCCACCAACACGTTTGAGTTGCCCAGTTCGGTGAGCGACGTTTTCATGGTGGCAAACTCGGCGGGTAACCTCAACACCACGCTGGATCAGGCATTTACCATCAACGGCCTGACCTTTACCGGCACCGGCAGCTCCAATACCGCCGGATCGAGCATCGGCGCGGGCTCTGGAGGAACTCTGCAAATCAACAACGGCGGTATCACTGTCAACTCCGGCTCAGGTGCAAATACCATCTCCGCCCCGGTCACCCTGGGCGCGGCTCAGTCATGGACCAATAACTCTACCAACCTGCTCACTCTCGGCACCGGTGCCGTGAGCAATGGCGGCTTCCCTCTCACCGTGGCTGGCTCGGGCAACATGGCGATCAGTGGCGCAATCAGCGGGAACGGCAGCCTCACCCACTTTGCATCCGGCACCTTGACGCTTTCCGGCAATAGCACTTACACCGGCAACACAACCATTCGCTCTGGCAATCTGTCGGTCTCAATTGACGCGAACCTTGGCAATGGCGGCGGCATTATTCTCAATGGCGGCACGCTTCAGACCACGGGGAGTTCGGCGTTCAGTTCCAGCCGAGCAATCTCGGTTACCGGTAACAGTACCATTGACGCCTCCAACGCGTCGGGTACCACGCTGACTGGAGTGCTCACCAGTTCCGGGGGCTTGACCAAAAAGGGAAGCGGCAGTTTGACGTTCAGCCCCGGGACCGGCTACACGGACACGCTGACGGGGCTTAAAATCGTGAGCGGTGCGGTGAACCTGACGAGCGGTAATTTCAGCGTGACGGGTAGCGGATGGCAAGATGCTTCGCTGGGTCTGTCGTTGAATGGCGGCAACCTCACGGTGGATGGTGGCGCTTTGTCTACCGTGGGTTATGTTGTCCTCAATAATGGCGCACTCACCGTCGCCAGCGGCACTTACGCATCAAAGGGATCGCTGCAGAATGCCTACTGGGGTATTGCCACAACGACGGTGAGTGGTGGACTTTTCGATATCGATGGTGTCTTGCGTGTGAGTGCAGGAAATGGAACAGGAACCGTCAACCTAGATGATGGCACCCTCAAATTGTGGGGATTTCAGGGGGGGAACCCTACTTCAACTGGCACCGTGAATTTCAATGGAGCCACGGTACAAGCCAAGATAAGCACCACAGACTTCACCCAGGCTGCAAATACCACCTACAACGTAAAGTCTGGCGGTGCGATCATCGACACGGCGGGCTTTAACATCACGGCTCCGGCGGCCCTGCTGGCCGGTTCACCGAGTGGCGGCCTTACCAAGAATGGTACCGGTACGCTGACTCTCTCTGGCAGCAGCACCTACACCGGAGCGACAACGATCAACGCGGGCGCATTATCAGTCTCAACTGACGTGAACCTTGGCAGTGGCGGCGCTATTACGCTAAATGGCGGCACGCTTCAGACCACGGGGAGTTCGGCGTTCAGTTCCAGCCGAGCAATCTCGGTTACCGGTAACAGTACGATTGATACTTCTAATACCGCTGGCACAACGCTGACCGGACTCGTGTCCGGTGGAAGTGCCCTGACCAAAACGGGAAGCGGCAATTTGACGTTCAGCCCCGGTGTCGGCAATACAGACACGCTAGTTGGCTTTAAACTTACAAGCGGCCAAGTAAACATCAATAGCGGTGCCTTCAACATTACGGGTACCGAAGTGCAGAGCTCTACGTCAGGTCTGTGGTTGAATGGCGGCAACCTCACGGTGGCGGGCGGTGCGCTGAGCACGACCGGTTATGTGACTCTCCAGACCGGCACACTCACCGTTTCCAGCGGCACCTACATATCAAACGCATGGCTGCTAAACGCCTACGGTGGCACGGCAACAACGACTGTGAGTGGTGGACTTATCGATATCGGTGGCATCCGTGTGAGTCAAGGTGTCGGAACCGTCAACCTGGATGGTGGCACCGTTAAATTGAGCCAATTTCAAAGTGTCGGATTCACTGGCACCGTGAATTTCAATGGAGCCTCAGTGCTAGCGAGGGCAAACGCCACAGACTTCACACAGACTGCAAATACCACCTACAACGTGAAGTCTGGCGGTGCGATTTTCGACACGGCGGGCTTTAATATCACGGCTGCGGCGAACCTGCGGGCCGGTTCACCGAGCGGTGGCCTGACCAAGAATGGCGCCGGCACGCTGACCCTCACCGGCAACAACACCTACACCGGCCTCACGAACGTCACCGCAGGCACCCTGCAACTCGACGGCTCGGTTGCGAGTAATCTCACGGTGCAGGCCGGCGGGAGGTTGATTGGCAGCGGGAGCATCGGAGGAAATCTCACCGTGGCAAGCGGGGGCATCGCCCAATTCAGCGGCGGCACATTTGCGGTCAACGGTAGCATCACCAACAACGGCCTCATCATTTTCAGCAACGGCGCCCGCTTCACGGGAAACAGCTCGTCGTTTGTGAATAACGGCACACTGGATGTTATCAACGCAGGCACGTTCACTCCGCCGCAAGGTTTCCAGAACAACGGGGTGATCATAGATGCGAACTCGGTCCGTGTGACCTCTGTTTCAAGGTCGAGCAACAACGTCACCGTCCGTATCAACTCGAACACGGGGCACACTTATCAACTCCAACATTCCCCGACATTGAACGGCGGATCGTTTGTGAACATTGGCCTGCCGCAAACCGGCAGCACCGGAACCATTCTCGAATTTACCGCTTCATCCTCGGCAGGCTCCGGCTTTTACCGGGTGGCCGTGAATCCATGATTCGACTCAGTCGCCACCCGAGTCGTTTTCGCATTCTCAAAGTTGTTTTTTGCTTCTCCGGTGTCGTTTTCGCCTTCTCAAAGTTGTTTTTCGCCTCTCCCGAGTCGTTTTCGCCCTCTCAAAGTTGTTTTTAGCCCCTCCGGAGTCGTTTTTGGCCCTTCCGGAGTCGTTTTTGGCCTCTCCGGTATCGTTTTTCGCCCCTCCGGTGTCGTTTTCACTCTCACCCGTTTCGTTTTCACGGCCTCCAAGTCGTTTTCAGCGTCTCCCGCCCTGTTTTCTCCTTCTCACCCTCCGTTTTCCCGAATCCCCAGCCATGATCTTCCAATCCGCCATCGATTTTCCCAGACCAAGTAAAACTGGAGTCGCGCTCCGGTGCAGCGTGAAAACGATGCTGATATTGGCTTTCGTGTCCCTCCAAATCTCCCTGCCGCTGTCGGGCGAACCGATCCGCCCCGAGGACGCTAAGAAACATGCCGGAGAGGTCATGGAAGTACGGGGCGAGGTGAAAGGTTTTACGACCGGTGGTGGCACGACTTATATCAACTTGGGTGACGCTTACCTCAAAGATCCCGTTCAGAAAGTAGAGTTTCCGCCTGGGTGGCTTGGAGCGATAGGATGGGGCATGAGCAGTTAGCGGTGGCAAGGCCGCAGGCAGGGTGCTGCGGAGTGTGAGGGATTTGAAAGCCCGAGTGCGATCTGATCTCGGGCGGCGAGTGATTCTGGCATTGCGGACTTGGGTCACCTGTTCCACCTTGATGCCGTTAGGCCGTACCGCCTGAATCCACGCCTATGTTGTCACCCGATTCGCTTCTTCCTGAGTTTCCTATTTTGAATCAGACGGTTCATGGTAGGCGATTGATCTATTTAGACAATGCTGCGACCACCCAGAAGCCTCGCGTGGTGCTTGATGCCTCACGGCATTACTACGAGGCGATTAATTCGAACATTCACCGAGGAACTCACCATCTCGCCCGGCAGGCGACGGAGGCTTTTGAACACGCCCGCCAAACGGTCGCGAACTACCTCCATGCCGCCACCTCCGACGAGGTGATTTTCACTTCCGGCACGACCGATGGGATCAATCTCGTTGCCAACGTTCTCGCGCTCTCGGGACTTATCCAATCGGGCGACGAGGTGCTTATTTCGACCCTAGAGCACCATTCCAACATCGTGCCGTGGCAGATGCTTTGCGAACGGACTGGCGCGGTTCTCAAGGTGATCCCTTGCGACGAAGACGGCGTCCTCGACCAGGCGGCATACGGTGCGCTTCTGAACGAGAGGACCCGTATCCTCTCGCTGACGTGGATTTCCAATTCGTTCGGCACCGTCAATCCGGTCGCCGAAATGGCAGCGGCGGCCAAAGCGGTCGGAGCGCTGGTGATGCTGGATGCTGCCCAAGCGGTCGCCCACACGCAGATCGACGTGCAGGCTCTGGACATCGATTTTTTGGTGTTTTCCGGCCACAAAATTTATGCGCCCACCGGCATCGGCGTCTTGTGGGGACGTGCTGCGTTGCTGGATCGCTTGCCGCCATGGCGGGGTGGGGGGGAAATGATCAAAGAGGTCACCTTCGAGAAGTCCAGCTACAACGTGCTCCCATTCAAGTATGAGGCGGGCACGCCCAACATCGAGGGGGTCATCGCGCTTGCAGCGGCAATCGACTTCGTCAATGGCCTTGGCTTGGAGGAAATCGAGGTGCACGAACAAGCATTGATCCGCTCGGCGGCGGCGGCACTCTCGAAGATTTCGGGCATCCGTTTCTTTGGTCCAGATGACCGCGCGGGTTCGCTATCCTTTCAGGTGGAAGGCATCCATCACTACGACCTAGGTACACTGCTCGATCAGATGGGCGTGGCGGTCCGGACGGGTCATCATTGCTGCCAGCCGCTCATGGCGCGATTTGGAATGACGGGCACCGTGCGGGCGTCGTTTGCCCTCTACAACTCTCAGAACGACATCGATGCGCTGGCCGTAGCCACCACCAAGGCAGTCTCCATGCTGCGCTAAAGATCTGTTCTTGAGAGGCACTCAGGGAAAGCACAGACTCATCTCATGAACATCGTCCTCGGAATTTCTGGATCGATCGCGGCCTACAAGGCGGCCGATCTCGCGTCGCAGTTGGTCAAGCAGGGACATCAGGTTCATGCCGTCATGAGTCGAGCTGCCGTGGAGTTCATCACGCCACTCACGCTTCAGACGCTCACTCGGAACCCCGTGCTCGTCTCGCTAGAAGACGAAAAAAATTCATGGAAGCCCGGTCACATCGAGCTCGCCGATCAGGCGGATCTGTTCGTGGTGGCGCCGGCAAGCGCAAATCTGCTAGGCCAACTCGCGCATGGGCTCGCGGCTGACCCGCTTTCCTCGATCTATCTCGCACTCCCGCGCTCGACCCCGGTGGTGATCGCTCCTGCGATGAATGGCAAGATGTGGCTTCATCCGGCAACGCAGCGTAATTTCGCCCAGTTGGTGGCTGATGGTTGCTCGTTCGTTGGTCCTGCCGAGGGGGGGCTTGCTTGCGGTTACGAAGGGGTGGGTCGCTTGGCTCCCGTGGATGAAATTTTATTAGAAATTGCCAAGCGCGCGGGTTCTTGTGGCGCGTGATTTGATCGATGATTCCGTCGCCTCATCAAATTTTCATGAGTTTCGAGCGCGGTGAAATCGAGCGTGATGAAATGCATGCCTTGATGGCGTTGCACGCCCGCGAGTTGATTTCAGAAATGGAGGAAGACTATCAAAATCCGGCGGCCGCTTGGATTGAAACGCTTTTGGCACGGCGGGCAGCCGGTCAGTTGCAGCGCCGCCACGGAGCCTCGTTGATCCGGCAAATTCTAGCAGCTCTCGCGGAAGTGCCCGATTTTCCACCTAGCCGGTATTTTTGGAATGCAGACCATTCAGACGTGCCGCTTCATTGTTTTTTCCGAATCCGCCGCGAGCCGGTATTTCGGATTTTAGACATCCAGTCGAATGATGTGGAAATCAACGTGCTGGTCGAGCATGGCACGGCAGCGCGGGGCAAGGGGAAGCGTCAAAAGTTTTTGCTCAAGCGTGACGCGCACTGGAGGCTCAGGGCGGAGTTACGTGGATGAAGGCCTTGATCTTTTCGTAGGTTGATGCGCCCATGCCCTTCACGTTTTTGACTAACTCGGGCGATTGAAATGGGCGGGCTTGCATGATGTTCGCTGCGGTTTTCTCACCGATCCCAGGCAAGGTCATCAATTCATTGCGGGTTGCGTGGTTGAGATCGACCGGCTTGTTCTCGACTGCTTGGCCGGTCCCTTTCGCCGTTTGGAGTTCGGCGGTTTCTGCGCGTGCTTCTTTGCGAATGCTTGCCAGTCTTTTCCAATCCGTCTTCGCCCAGGCGCCTCGTCCTGCTTGCGCGGCGGTGAGTTCAAGATCGGCAAGCTCTTCTTTCCATTCGCTCCCGCTGGTGCCGTCTGCAAGCTGACGCACCACACCGAAGGCACGCGCAAGACCGTGCGAAACAAGCCATTCCGAAAGGTTTTCTCCGTCCGAGGTCTCGATGAATCCATAAACCCGCTCAAACCTCCCATCACCCCGCCCATCGGCGAAGGCAGTCACCACGGTGAAAGGTTTGGCCAGCAGCTTGCAGGTTTCTACCTTCGCCGTCTCACCCAATGATTTTGCAGTTAGGATGTCGGCGATCCCGAAATACCGGCGCTGGTCTCGCAGGCGTCGTGCGTTGGAATCGTCGCCGTTGATGTGCATTTCGATGCAGTCGGCACCATACAGCCGGATCGTGCGCTCCTTGCCATCAGGGAATTTAACGGAAAAGCTATCACCATCTGACCACTCGGTTGGGACCAGCACGCAGCCGGTGAATCGGAGGAGTTCCTCGTTTGCGCGGCAAGCGAGTAGGGTCATCAGGAGGATGAGAAAGCAACGAATCATGACTAACAGTTAGCAGTGCGGGTTCGTTTCCACAAGCGCGGGCTTAAGGTCAGGCAGGCAACCCCGAGTCCGGCGGCGAGGCCCCACCAAACCCCGAGAGCGCCGAGTTTCAGGCCGAAGGCCAAGCCTGCGGCGACCGGTAAACCGACTAACCAGTACGATACAAATCCCATGACCGCTGGAATCCTAGCATCGCTCAGGCCACGCAGCATCGATGCCGATGCGACCTGGAGACAGTCACACAGTTGGAAAACTCCGACAATCATCAGCATTGATCCCGCGAGTTCGATGACATCGGGCGCATGAATGAAAAGTGAAGCGAGGAATCTGCCGAATACCAAAAGCGTGCCTGCGGCGATGAGTCCATACCCACCGCCGAGCAGCCACCCCGACACGACAATCGGGCGCAGGCGTGCGATTTCGCCGGCACCATCGGCCTCGCTGATCCGGACGGTGAGGGCCATCGACAATCCGAGTGGAACCATGAATGCGGTGGCGGCGAGCGTGATCGCGATCTGGTGCGACGCCATCGCCGCAGGCCCGAAGCGGCCCATGATGAGCCCGGCCAACGAGAAGGCGGAGACTTCGGAGATCATCTGCAGACTTGCTGGAAATCCGACGGACAGAAGGCGGCGGAGATCTTTAAAATCCGGTGCTCGCAGCCAGTGATGAGGCACCCAATCCCGCAGCCCGTTGGCGCGGTTTAACCAGAGCAGCATGGCAAGCAGGATAGCGACCCGAGCGATGAGCGTGCCCCACGCAGCGCCATTTAAGCCCAATGCTGGACAGCCAAGATTCCCATAAATGAGCACCCAGTTCAGTGCGGCGTTTAAGCCAACTCCTCCGAGGAAAATCCAAAACGGCGGCCATGCGCGACCGAGGGCATCGGCATGGTTTTTCAGTGAGATCGATGCCAGCGCGGGAATCACCGAGGCCATGAGAATCAGGAAAAAGCTCTTGGCTCGTTGCGTGACCTCTGCCGGTTGTTGGAAAATTTCTAACCGCATCGAGATCACCCATGCGATGGCGAAAAGCACCAGCCCAATTGCCAATGCAAGATAGAGTCCGTGTCGGCAACTGCCGCGCGCGCCCGCTGGGTCGTTCGCGCCACGCGAGCTTGAGGTGAAAACCGAAATGCCAGTCAGCAGTCCGATCCCAAACACGAAGGGCACGTAAAACAGCGAGTTTGCAAACGTCAGTGCCGCGAGATCAGATACGCCGAGGTGCCCGACCATCAAGGTGTCCACCACGCCCATGAGCATTTGACTCAGTTGCCCGATCATCAACGGAACGGCTAACCGGAGGGTCAGGCGTGATTCGTGCAGAAGGTTCATGGTTTGTCGCGGGTGGCTTTGGTCGAGGACGCATTTTCCATGATCTCATCCGGCGGGCGATGATTTAATGGTCGATGTGCCCCTTTTTCTTGGCGCGGGCGCTGGATCACGCTTTGCTTCGGGCGTGCTTGCGAAACGAATCATCCCTTGCCTCGATGTCACGGCTGGCCGCGTCGTCAAGGGCGTGAATTTTGTGGATCTCATCGACGCCGGTGACCCAGTGGAATGTGCGATTGCCTACAACCTTCAGCAGGCTGACGAGTTGGTGTTTCTCGACATCACGGCGTCGTCCGACAATCGCAAAACGATGGTGGACGTCGTTCGGCGCACGGCAGAAAAATGCTTTATTCCCCTGACGGTGGGTGGCGGGATTCGCAGCGTTGAGAACATGCGCGAAATGCTTTTGGCTGGGGCCGACAAGGTCGGGGTGAATACGTCTGCGGTGACCAATCCTGGGTTGGTCGATGAAGGAGCGAAAGCATTCGGCAGCCAGTGCATCGTGGTGGCGATCGATGCCAAGCGGGAAGGCCCGGGCAAGTGGGGGGTCTACACGCACGGTGGCCGCACGCCGGTCGGCTTGGATGCTGTCGAGTGGGCCAAGGAAGTCTGGCGGCGAGGAGCCGGTGAGATTCTTCTAACAAGCATGGATTCTGACGGCACCCAAGCCGGCTACGACATCGAGCTTACCGCCGCGGTTTCATCGGCGATCGGCATTCCAGTCATTGCGAGTGGGGGCGCTGGAAATCTTGATCACATGGTGGATGTGCTCAATGCCGGCAAGGCGGACGCCGTTCTAGCAGCAAGTATTTTCCACTTTGGCAAACACACCGTGGGCGAGGCCAAGCAGCATTTTGCGGCGCGCGGCGTGCCTGTTAGGCCGATTGTTTGAGGATCAACGCAGTGAAGCGAGTGCATCATCGATTGGCACCGATTGGCGCTGCCGGTCGATGAAGAAGCTGACCTCTGAGTAGCCGACCTCGCGCAAGAGTTGCAGGGCGAAGGCATAGCCATCTCCGACGCGTTCTGCAACGTGGGCGTCTGCACCGATCACCACGGGGATGTTGCGTTCTAGCATCATCGCGAGTTGCGAGGGAGATGGATTCATCTCCGGCAATGCCTTTTGAATGCCGCTGGTATTCAGTTCCATGGCCACGCTTGTCGCGGCGATGCGGTCGAGCGCCCGCGCGATGTCTGGCTCGATTCGTGCGAAATCCCATTCGTCAGGAGATTCGTTTTTCACGAGATCTGGGTGGGCGAGGGTGTCGAACAGCCCGCTCTCGGCGGATTGTGCGAGGTGGTCGTAGTAGAGTTGTTGGTAGCTGAAGGTGTCGCCGGTGTAGAAACGTTTACGATAGTCAGAGACTTGGTAATGGACCGATCCAAGCACGTGACTCAAGGGCACGCGTGAGTGGAGTTCGGCGAGCCATGGTTCGACGCCCGGATAGAAATCGCTTTCTAAGCCGAGCCGCACATCGAGCCGACCTGCGAAGACCTCGCGCGTGGCGGCGACCATGGCCACATAGTCGTCGAATTGGTCAGGGGACATCCGCACGTTGGCAGAAAATCCGTCGGGCAGAGGGCAGTGGCAGGTGAAGGTGATGCCTTTAAATCCGCGTGCTACCGCTACCGCTGCGTATTCGTCGGTCGTTCCGAATGCATGTTTGCACAAGGTCGTGTGGCAGTGGGATTCGTAAAGGAGTGGGGTAGGCATCGAGATTAAGCTTCCAGCATGGCGCGGAAAGCGGAAAGAATTTTCTGATAGAGCGAGTTGCGTCCACCGCGTGCGAGCTGGACGGCGACGAGTTCGGCGGAGATGGTGGGATCGATGGGGGAGAGTGAACTTGCGTGGTATGGTCCTGCATCTAACGTGCGTTCGACGTGAGATGCGCCAGTTTTTTGGGTGACTTGAACTTGGGTTGTTCCCGCACGAATCGTGACAGCGGACAACGGTGGCGATGTGGGATTCGCGTGGAGCGCCACGGTGATCGCAGAGCCACCGCTTGACTCGAATACGATGGTGCCTTTGCTAGAAATGATTTTCCAACCCGCCTGAACTGCAAGCCACGCGAGGACCTGCAACGCGGTGTTGCGGTGATCTGAGTGGTGGATGATCTCGACCCCTTGAACGTGAGGCAAGGCTTGCAGCGCCACTGGATCATCAAACAGGCCGGCGATCCCCACTCGGAATTGCCACGAGCGTGTCCATGCGTGGTCCTGAATGATTAGATCTGGGTTGCTGCCGGAAACCTCCTCGATCATGGCAAACGACGCGGCTGGATTTACCCATGCGGAGCTGTCGATGATGAAGCGGTCCATCACCCGGACAAGGCTCTCTGTTAGAATATCTGACAGCTCACCCTGCCACCAGAAGACGAGCGGCAAGTCCGAGTTCAGATGGGCAAAAACTGTGTTGCGGAAGCGACCGGTGACGCGGCCTGTTAGGTGAAACGCGATCTGTTCGCAGCATACCGATTTCCGTCCATCGGCAAGGTGGCAGTGAGCGGTGATCCAAGCGCGCAGGCTAGGCGTTGGCTCGGTGCGATCGATTCCTACTAGAATCGCCCGACAGGCGTGATCGCGGGTCAGTGATCGGATGATCTCCGAATTTTCAATGAGGGCTCCGGGTTTCTCTGAATAAACCACCAGATTCATCAACGAAGCATTCGTTCGCGCATCATCCTGTTCCCAGAGTTTGCGCAGCTCGAGGTCGATCGCAGCCACGGGTACGGCGACCCCAAGCTCGGGGCAGACGTCAGGGATGGTATCGGTGGATGGGCTCATGGTGGCGGCGAGGATGGTCGAGGGTCGGTCGTGCTGGGGGACGGTTTCACTAGCACTCTGTTAGAATGATGCGGATCAGAGCCTGCGCCATGCATTGCCGTCGCTGTGTAGCAGGTCATCTGCTTCCTTGGGGCCCCATGAACCGGCGACAAACTCCGCCATCGGTGGTGGGTTCGGTGATTGGTGCCATGCGCGCTCGATGTGATCGATGAATCTCCATGCTTCCTCCACTTCGTCGCGGCGGGCGAAGAGCGTGGCATCCCCCGCGACTGCATCTAATAGAAGTCGCTCATAGGCTTCTGGGCTGCCCTTACCAAAGCTGGTGGCGTAGTGGAAATCCATTTTCACAGGCTCAAGGCGGAGGCTGGTTCCTGGGATCTTTGAAACCATGCGCAGCGAGATGCCTTCGTCGGGTTGGATGCGGATGACGAGCACATTGCTGCCGGGAACACCACCGCTGATGGCATTGAACAGCACGCAAGGCGCTTCTTTGAAATGGATGGAAATTTCGGTCGAGCGCTTCGGCAGGCGTTTGCCCATGCGGATATAGAACGGCACCCCGCTCCAGCGCCAGGTGTCGATGAGAAGGCGGACGGCGACGTAAGCCTCGGTGTTCGATTGCGGGCTGACGCGGTCCTCCTCGCGATAGCCTGGGACTGGGTTGCCATCGACATGGCCAGCGGTGTACTGGGCGCGGACCACGTTTTGAGCGACCTTTTCAGGGGTGTCCCATTGGCGAAGTGATCGGATGACCTTCACCTTCTCGTCGCGCACGCCATCGGCGCTGAGATCTGTGGGTGGTTCCATCGCCACGAGGCTGAGGAGTTGGAGGAGGTGGTTCTGGACCATGTCGCGGAGCGCACCGGATTTCTCGTAGTACCCGCCGCGGCCGCCTTCCATGCCCAGATTTTCCGAGCAGGTGATTTGAATGTGGCTGATGTACTTGCTGTTCCAGAGTGGCTCAAAAATCGCGTTGGCGAAGCGCAGCACCATGAGGTTCTGCGCGGTTTCTTTGCCAAGGTAGTGGTCGATCCGGTAGGTGTCCCGCTCTTGGAACGTGTCATTCACCACCTCGTTGAGGCGCTTCGCGGTGGCGAGATCGGTGCCGAAGGGTTTCTCGACAATCACGCGCGCCCAGCAACCCGGCTTGGCCTCGTTGAGGCCAGCATTTTTCAGATTCACTAGAATTTCATCAAAGAACTCCGGTGCCGATGCGATGTAAAACAAGCGGTTGCCCTTGCCTCCGTGATCGGCGTCGATGGCATCGAGCTTTTCCGCAAGGCTGCGGTAGCCAGCGGGATCCGAAAACTCTGAGGTGTGATAGGAAACGTTCTGAATGAAGCTCTCCCAGATCTCGCTGTCGTGACCTGAGCGGGAAACTTTGCGGTTGAGCTCTTCGAGACCACTGCGGAAATCTGCGTCGGATTTGTCGCGCCGTGCAAACCCGATGATCTTGACGCCCGTCGGCAGCTCGCCATCGACTGCGACGTTGTACAGCGCCGGGATCAGCTTGCGGTGGGTGAGATCGCCAGTGGCTCCGAAGATCACAATGCTGCAAGACTCGGCACGCGAGCGTGAAACCAAGTCTTCGCGGAAGGGATTGGGCGTGGTCATGAGTGATGGGTCATGGTTGGAAGCATGGAAATCAAGGTCGGACATGACCGATCATCCGCGCTTTATGCGCCATGACGTTGAATTACCAGGGCAGCGGGAAGCTGCGATTGAAGGCAAACACCCGGTCACGGATGGCGTGGAGCTTCGCAAGGTTGGTGTGATCGGATAGAGCTTCGTGGATGAAATCTGCGACTTGTTCGGCATCGGCTTCTTTCATGCCGCGAGTGGTGACCGCTGGTGTTCCGATGCGGATGCCGCTTGGATTCATCGGGCTGCCGGTGTCGAAGGGGATACCATTTTTATTTACGGTGATGCCCGCCTCATCCAGTGCGTGTGAGGCATCGGTGCCGTTGAGGTTTTTGTTGCGGAGGTCGACCAGCATGACGTGGTTGTCGGTGCCGCCAGAGCAGATCCGGAATCCATGATGGGTGAGTCGGGTGGCGATGGCTTGTGCGTTCTTGACGACCTGTGCTGAGTACTCCTTGAACTCAGGCTTGAGGGCCTCGCCAAAGCAAATGGCCTTGGCGGCGATGACGTGCATCAACGGGCCACCTTGGATGCCGGGGAAGACTTGGGAATCGATCTTTTTCGCGAATTCTTCTTTGCAGAGGATGATGCCACCTCGCGGACCACGCAGCGATTTGTGGGTGGTGGAGGTGACGAAATCTGCATGCGGAAACGGGCTTGGATGCACGCCCGCGGCGACGAGTCCGGCGATGTGTGCCATGTCGACGAAAAGGTAGCAGCCGACTTCGCGGGCGAGCTTGCCCATGCGCTCGAAGTCGATGATGCGGGAGTATGCGGAGGCACCTACCGTGATGAGCGCGGGCTTCAACTCGCGTGCAGTTTTTTCTAACTCATCGTAGTTGATCCGTTCGTCATCTGGGCTCACCCCGTAGTGCGTCACATCGTAGAAACGGCCGGAGAAGTTTGCCTTATGGCCGTGGGTGAGGTGACCACCGTGCGCGAGGTCCATCGTGAAAATCTTATCACCCGGCTTCAGCACCGAAAAATAAACGGCGGTGTTTGCCTGTGAACCTGAGTGGGGTTGGACGTTTGCATGTTCTGCGCCAAACAACTCTTTCGCACGTTCGATCGCGAGTCGCTCCACCACGTCGACATTCTCACATCCGCCGTACCAGCGCTTGCCGGGATATCCTTCGGCGTACTTGTTGGTTAGGAGTGAGCCCTGTGCTTCCATCACCGCAGGCGATGCGAAATTTTCTGATGCGATCAACTCGATGTTATTTCGCTGGCGGCGCTCTTCCGCGGTGATTGCCGCGTAGATCGCCGGATCGGTCTCAGAAATGCGGCTACCGGATGATTTGCAAATACGCGCCTCGTGACGGCCGCCTTCAAATGCGGTGGTTAGAAATGTATCGGCCATCGCGGTGGCGGTTGCCGCGTCGGTGAACTTGCCGCTGAGGCAAAGGACGTTGGCATCGTTGTGCTTGCGGGTGGTGATCGTCTCGTCGACCGAGCGTACGCTGGCGGCACGCACGTGGCGGTGGCGGTTTGCTGCGATCGACATGCCGACGCCGGAGGTGCAGGCAAGAATGCCGAAATCATAGGTGCCGTCGGCCACACAGCGAGCTACTAGATTGGCGTAGTCCGCGTAGTCAACGGGCTCGCCCGTGTCCGGCCCGAAGTCGCGCACCTCGTGACCCGCGGCCTTCAGGTGTGCGACCACGGCGTTTTTGAGATCGAAGGCTCCGTGATCGGCTCCAATGGCAATGCGAAGTTTTGGTTGGCTCATGAATGGCTGAATTAAATCTCTGATCGCCAACTTGCAAACCGCAAAGTTCGACGAAATGCCAAATTGTCTCGCGAAAATTAAAATTCCCGTAATTTCCGACGGGGGATCGTCACTCGCAATTTGGCTCTCCCGCCTGCCAACGCCCGCATTCATTTCTGTTACTCGCCAAGAAAACTCACTTTTTTGTTCGAGTGAACATCTTTTTTCTTGCATCGAACACCAAGGACTGCAAATCCTTTGGCGACACGAAACATTAATCCAAACCACAACACACTCCCATGGCCACCAAACAATCCGCCGAAGAAACTGCCACCGAAAAACTCAATGAAGCTCGCAAGCGCAACTTGGATCTGGCCATTTCCCACATTCAGAAGGAGTTCGGCGAGTCTGCCATCATGCGCTTGGGTGACGACCGTTGCGTCGATGTGGATGTGATCCCGACCGGCAATCTTCTCATCGACCGTGCCCTCGGAGTGGGTGGGTTCCCGAACGGCCGGATCGTCGAGGTGTTCGGTCCGGAATCTTCGGGTAAGACAACGCTGACCCTCACGGTGATCGCTCAAGCTCAAAAACGGGGCGGATTGGCGGCCTTCATCGACGTCGAGCATGCGCTTGACCCTCAGTACGCTCGCAAGCTCGGCGTGAATCTCGACGATCTTCTCGTCTCTCAACCCTCATCGGGCGAGGAAGCACTCCAAATCTGTGAGGCCTTGGTGCGCTCCAACGCGATTGCGGTCATCGTGCTCGATTCGGTGGCGGCCTTGGTGACGAAGCAGGAACTCGACGGAGAAATCGGAGATTCCACGGTCGGTGCCCAAGCGCGCTTGATGAGCGCCGCGATGCGGAAGCTCACGGCTTTGATTTCCAAAGCCCAAACGGTCTGCATCTTCACCAACCAGATCCGCGAAAAAATCGGCGTGATGTTCGGAAACCCTGAAACCACTCCTGGCGGACGTGCCCTCAAGTTCTTCTCCTCAGTCCGTGTGGACATCCGCAGAATCGGCGCCATCAAGTCGACCGATGGCACGGTGACCGGCAACCGGACCAAGATTAAGATCGTAAAAAACAAGGTCGCAGCTCCTTTCACGGAGGCTGAATTTGACATCATGTACAACGAGGGGATCTCGTCCACGGGCTCGTTGCTTGATCTCGCCCTCGAAATGGAAATCGTCCAAAAGCGGGGTTCTTGGTTCAGCTACAATGGCACGCAACTCGCTCAAGGCCGTGATGCTGCCAAGGAGTTGCTCAAAGGCGATCCCGCTCTTTACGCCGACATCGAGGCCAAGGTAAAAGAAGGCCTCGAAGCGAAAAAGAAGAAGTGAGCTACCGCCATCGCTAATAATCCTCTAATTCGCACTTAAGAAAGAGTGATGACGAGGGGCGCAAGTGCTGATCTTGTCGGCGCTCTAGGATGAAAACCAACGCGCCGCTGGTTCCCCCCAATGGGTAAACCCGTGGTGCGTTGGTTTCCGCCTTCAAACGCCGACAAGATCAGAATTTGTGATCCTCTCCATCACTCTTAACTGAGGATGAGAGGGTGAAATGGTGGCATAAGAAACTTCGCTCAATCGAGCGCAGACCTCGGCTGAGTCGCGGGCGCCAATGACATAAAAACGCCCGCCTCCACTGTGGGAGGCAGGCGTTTTAAAGTGCTTGGTTGAATACGTTCGATTATTCGCCGAGGCCGAAGCGAACGAAGCGGGTCACCGTGAGGGTGTCGCCAAGTTCCTTGCCTTTGGCTTCGAGCAGTTTCGCGACCGTGATGTCTGGATCCTTCACGAATCCTTGTTCGAGGAAGCAGCTTTCTGCGAAGAATTTGCTAACTTGGCCGACGAGGATGTTCTCGATGATGTTGGCAGGTTTGCCGCTTTCGACGAGGCGGGCACGGAAAATTTCGCGCTCGGCGTCCACAAGATCGGCAGGGATGTCGTCGCGGGAGAGCCCCTTCGGAGCGGATGCCGCGATGTGGAGGGTGAGATCCTTGATGAGGTCGCGGAATGTCTCGGTTGAT
Organism: Akkermansiaceae bacterium; assembly: GCA_029866215.1. GTDB lineage: Bacteria > Verrucomicrobiota > Verrucomicrobiia > Verrucomicrobiales > Akkermansiaceae > Luteolibacter. Next base: position 24,226 of record JARWZU010000070.1, on the reverse strand, counting down.
TTGGTTTCAGGCTTGGTGGTGCCCACTTCGATCAGCACGCCGACTTTGCCACCAAGGTGGATGTAGAATGCCACCACGCCGCCTGGGGCTGCGTTGAAACGCACGTACTTGCGGAACTGGAGGTTTTCGCCGACCTCGACGACCTTGGCCTTCACCGTGTCTTCGATGGTGTACTCGCCGAACTGTTGGGCGAGGGCTGCGCTGTGGTCGGAGGCGTCCGACGCGGCAAGAGCGTCTGCGATGCCAGCGACGAACGCTTGGAAACTTTCGTTTTTCGAGACGAAGTCGGTCTCACAGTTGACTTCAAGCAAGAGGCCTGAGGTGGCGTCGGCGTTGACGCGTGCGGTGATGACGCCTTCGTTGGCGGCGCGGTCGGCCTTGGCACCAGCCTTGGCGATTCCGCGCTCGCGGAGGAGTTTGATGGAGGCTTCGAGGTCGCCGTTGGTTTCGGTGAGGACGCGTTTGCAGTCCATCATGCCGGCATTGGTTTTATCGCGAAGTTCTTTGACGATTGCTGCGGTGATCATAATTTTAAAATGAAGAGGTGGTAAGAGATCAAAACGGGCGCCCCGCCAAATGACAGGACGCCCGTGTGACAAAGTTGTTAATTTTTGCGACCAGCGACCATGGCATCGACCAGATTCTGGAGGATGAGGCGGATCGAGCGGATGGCGTCGTCGTTGCCAGGGATTGGGAACTGGACGAGTGCAGGGTCGGCATTGGTGTCGACCAAGGCGATGATTGGGATGTTCAAGCGGCGGGCTTCGGCTACGGCGATGGTTTCGCGAGCGGAGTCCACGATCACCACGGCATCAGGCTTCTTGTCCATGTCGCGCACGCCGCGAAGGTTGCGGAGGAGTTTTTCGCGCTCGCGGCCGAGGGCGGCGAGTTCCTTTTTCGACATGGCCTTGAACTCAGGCTGTTTCTCGATGTTTTCGAGGTACTTGAGGCGCTCGACCGACTTGCGGACGGTAAGGCTGTTGGTGAGCATTCCGCCCAACCAGCGGTGATTGACGTAGTGTTGGCCAGTGGCTTCGGCGGCTTCGCGGATGGCGTCTTGCGCTTGGCGTTTGCAACCGACGAAAAGAACCTTTTTGCCTTTGCCGACGAGATCGGCGAGGAAATCAGAGGCTTTGTCCAGTTGTTGGACGGTTTTTTCGAGGTCGATGATGTAAATCCCGCCGCGGTCCTTCATGAGGAAGGGCTTCATGCGTGGATTCCATTTTTTCGTTTGGTGGCCGTAGTGGACGCCGGCGTCCACCATTTCGTTGATGAGGTCGTTGATCATTGGATATTCAGGTTTCCCGCCTTGATTCAGGTCGGGCGATTCTTGAAGACTTGCCGCGTGAGTGGTCCCTCGGGTCTTCGCTGGTGTTAATGCGGCTCAAAGAGGGACGCGGGGAATAGGGAAACTCGCAGGATTTGGCAAGGGAAATCCTCCGTTCATTTCAGGAATTCTTCGGTCTGGAGGGTTAAATGGGCCTGAGCAAATACCCGGCGACCCAGCCTTGGGAGCCAGATTCGCTCTGGCACCAATGCCAGCCATGGATCTGGCGGAGTGACTCGAGGCGGTCGCCCCGTTTGATGGTGAGCACCGTGGGATCGTAGGGTTCGGTGGCCGCAAATCGCCCGCCGCCCAGCGGTTCGAGGAATTCCTCGGCGATGTAGCCATCGTTGCCGTCGTTGTCCGAGGCCCAGACCCAGCCGGGCCATGCGCGATCGGAGATGCCTACCGTTACCTCGTCTCCAGCCTGCAAGTGGAGCGGTTGGCTGTCTTTGTCTTCGTAGTCAGCGTTGGCGGTGAAGGATGGCATGGGGCGTGGGTAGGAGATGAGTTGGGGAAATGGGATGGATCGAAATCAGGGACGGGCGGCGGCGCGGCGGAGGCGATCCATGATGGCGACGCCAAGGCCAGTTTCACTGACAGGCTCGGCGATGATCGCGTCCAGTCCGGCCTCATCAAGCGCGCGCATCACGAAAAACAGGCGGATGGCAGCCTCCGCGAGTTTTCCGCTTCCCGGGCTGAGGGATTCGATCACGTCCCAGTCGTGGAGTGTGACATATGGGCTGTCGTCGTCGCCCGTGTAGCACAGAAGTCCGTACTTTTTGCCTTCCTCGGGGGTGAAATCTGCGAGATTTTCCAGTAAAATCAATGGCGTGAGGGGAGCGTAGTGGCTCGCGAGCTGGCCAGGGGCCATGGGGGCATCGAGCTGGACCTCGCGAACTTTTTCAACTTTCCCGAACTCTTGGAGTTGTTCCTTGGTGACAGGGCCTGCGCGGTGCAGCCGGAAAATCGGTTTTTTCCCTTCGCGGGGTTCGATCGAAATGATCGTGCTTTCGACCCCTTCCGAGCAGGCACCGCCATCGACGATGAGGGGGATTCGATCGCCAAGTTCCTTCATCACGGCGGAGGCGGAGGTGGGTGAGATCCGGCCGAACCGGTTGGCACTCGGAGCGGCGATCGGGTGGCCAAGCTCCTTGTTCACCGCCCGGAAAACTGGGTGGGCGCTTTGCCGCACCGCGACCGTGGCGAGTCCGCTGGTGACGAGGTCTGGCACGTCGGGGTGCTTTGGCAAAATCAGGGTGAGAGGGCCTGGCCAGAAGGCGTTGGTGAGTTTGTTGACCGCATCCGCGATGTCATCGGGCACGATCGCAACGGATTTCAGATCGCTGCGGGAGGCGATGTGGACGATGAGTGGGTCGAACGATGGGCGCTCTTTGGCGGCGAAAATCTTGGCGACGGCTGTGGGGTTCAGGGCATCTGCGGCAAGGCCGTAAACGGTCTCAGTAGGTAACGCAACCACCTCACCGGCGCGCAACAACGCGCAGGCATCGGCGACGGCATCCTTCATTTCATCATCAGCAACTTGGACAATTCGGGTCTCTGGCACGCGGGATTTGTGCCAGAGCTTCGGGCATCTGGCGATCCTCGAATTTTCAAAATTCGGCAGTGTCAGGAGTGCTACGCTTCATCGAGCCAAGCGCGCCACCCTCCGAGGTGGGTGATCTCATTTGCGCCCACGATCGCCCGGGGCTCGGCGATGAAGCCCGGAACTTCTTCGCCGGATTCCAGCAAGACCTTGAGACAAAAAAGCCGCCTTCCCGCGAAGGAAGACGGCTTCTGGATGAATAAAGCTCAGATTCAGGGAGTCGGGACGAGCGAGATCGTCTTGAGAATCCGCGAGGCGATCTGATAAGGATCTCCTTGGGAATTTGGACGGCGATCTTCGAGATAACCCTTGTAGTCGTTCTGCACGAAGCTGTGAGGAACGCGAACCGAAGCACCGCGGTCGGCAACACCGTACGAGAACTTGTCGATCGACTGAGTTTCGTGGAGGCCGGTGAGGCGAAGGTGGTTGTCTGGGCCGTACACGGCAATGTGCTCTTCGCAATGTTCGCCGAAGGCAGCCATGAGTGCCTCGAAGTAAGCCTTGCCGCCTTTGGTGCGCAGATACTCAGTGGAGAAGTTGGCGTGCATGCCGGAACCGTTCCAGTCGCCCTTGATCGGCTTGCAGTGGTATTCCACGTCGATGCCGTACTTTTCACAAAGGCGGTTCAGGATGTAGCGGGCAACCCAGATTTCATCGGCGCATTGCTTGGAGCCTTTGCCGAAGATTTGGAATTCCCACTGGCCTTTTGCCACCTCGGCGTTGATGCCTTCGTGGTTGATGCCGGCATCGAGGCAGAGATCGAGGTGCTCCTCGACGATTTGGCGGGCGATGTCACCGACGTTCTTGTAGCCAACACCTGTGTAGTAAGGGCCCTGTGGTGCTGGGTATCCATCGGCAGGAAAGCCGAGTGGACGTCCATCTTGATAGAGGAAATATTCTTGTTCGAAGCCGAACCAAGCGCCGGGATCGTCGAGGATCGTGGCGCGGCCGTTCGAAGGGTGAGGAGTGACACCGTCGGGCATCATGACTTCGCACATCACCAAGGCGCCATTTTTACGGGTAGCATCTGGGAAGATCGCGACAGGCTTGAGCATGCAGTCGGAGCTGCGGCCTTCGGCTTGTTGGGTGGAACTACCATCGAAGCCCCACAGTGGGAGCTGGTCGAGTGCAGGGAAGCTGGCAAATTCCTTGATTTGGGTTTTGCTGCGGAGATTTGGCACGGGGGTGTATCCGTCGAGCCAGATGTATTCCAATTTGTATTTGGCCATGGTAATGATGAGTTTCGGTAATTAACGGTGTGGATTCCAATAAGTCCTAGCGGGTGAATCAATAATTTCACCTGCCAAGACTCACTGACGGGCGAAATAAAGCACCTCGCATGCCAAGCTCCAAGTCATTTTATTCGGGATGTGGGTAGACGCTGAAAAGCTGAAAAGCATCGTGTGACCTGAGCCTGTTAACCTGGCGCAATGCACTGATCTCCCTGCCCAAGCGTGGAATTCGTCACGAATTTTTGTCAGAAACCGCAATGATTACGAGGCTGGTGTCGTCGGCACCGGCGTTGGTGATGGCGCGGGTGAGAAGGGATGCGGCGGTGACGCTTGGGTCTTTGGGGCAGTGGGCAAGGCCATTTGAGAGGTGGCGTTCCCAAAGCCCATCGATGAGGCCATCCGAGCAAATGAGGAATCGGTCGCCTGCTTCATAGGGGATTGCTGCGAACTGAGGGTTGACCATAGGTTGCCCGCCGCCGACCACCTCGTAGAGAGCGGCGCGTCGCGGGTGGGCTCGGTATTCGATCTCGCTGATTTCTCCGCGCTTCCATTGGCCCCATGCCGAGGTGTGGTCGCGGCTGAGTTGTTCGAGGGATTCTCCGCGTGAGCGGTAGATTCGGGAGTCGCCGACATTGGCGATGTAGAGGTTCTCAGGGGTGAACCATGCCAGGGCGAGGGTGGCGGCCATGCCGGATTTTTCCGGAGATTCTTGCGACAGCGTGTTGATTTGTTCATGGACGCTGCGGAGGGCGTCGGCCAAGTGACTTAGCGAGTCTGGGAAAATTCCGCTGGCGGCGGCTTTGAAGGTTTCGGGGATGATCTCGGTCATTTGTTGGAGGATGATCGAGGAAGCGATGTCGCCAGCGTTGGCACCGCCCATGCCGTCGGAAATGGCGAAGACGAGATCGTGGTGGGCGAGCGAGTGGCTGCCCGTGGTGGGGAGGATTTCGGCGCCATGAGGCCCGGAAGCGAAGGCGATGAGCGAGTCTTCGTTGAGAGGTTTTCGCGAGCCGTTGTGGCTGAGCGCGGTCCAGTTGAGAGACATCTCTGGGGGCATGGCTTGGATGGATCGGTTCACGCGAGTCTGCGATGCTTCGGATTTCACGGTGCCGGGTGTGGTGGAACGGGAAGGACTTCTGCGAGCTCGAAGTCGATGATGCAAAAGGTGCCAAGTTTATCCGAGTAGGTGATGTTCCGGGGTTCCGCATCAAGGTGGCGGACGCCGTAGTCGCGCTCGAGCTTTGCGAAAAGCTGGTCCGATTTTTCCTTGGAAATTTGGGTTGCGGGTTTTCCGCAGTTGGTCGAGACGAAGTAGAGCTCCTCGGGGTATTCTTCTAATAAACGAGGGACGTAGGGGCAGCCGCGCTCTTCGAGCACCTTGAGCACGGCGACTTCCATGGCGTAGCGTTGTTCGGCATCGGTTCCGCGCAATCGCTTGTGGACGTTGCCGTGAAAATCGATGCGTACGGTCGAGCGGATGCCGTCTTTAAGGGGTTCAAATGCCATTTTTCGTAGGTTCAACAAAACCTCGGATGGGCATTCTGTCACGCACTTGTTGTGAATTCAGGGGGGATGGGATGCAAAAATCGCGCAAATGCCGTTGCCAGTTGGGCCTTGCAGGGTTATGGACCACTCATGTCCATTGTTGCCGAAGAATCCACCCTCATTGTAAAGACCAAGGAACTGTGCGCTGAAATCGCCAGCCATTCCTCATTTTTGAAGCTCCAAGCTGACGTCGAGCGCTTTTTGAGCGACGACGCTGCGCGCCTCCAGTACCAGAGCGTCCATGAGCGCGGTGAGGAGTTGCACCAGAAGCAGCAAGCCGGCATCGAATTGGGTGCGGCGGAGATCCGTGAGTTCGAGAATGCTCGCGATGCGCTTTACGAGAATCCAATCGCCACTGATTTCCTGTCCGCCCAGCGCGAATTGGAGACGCTCCAGAGGGAAATCAGCAAATACGTGGGCGCCACGATCGAGCTGGGCCGTGTGCCGACGGCGGAAGACCTCGCTGAAAAGGGCGGCGGTTGCTGCGGTGGTGGTGGCTGTGGCTGCTGATGCCTAAGGCTTGAATTCCAACCGATTTTTTGGTGGCTGGCGGGTGAGATCTGCCAGCCACTTTTCGTTTGCTGCCACAAGATTTCTGGCGTGCGGAATTCGAGGATTGCGCCTCTGCCCTTGCACGATGGCGGTTTGACCGTTAAACGTCCGCGCGCATGGCAACGATCAATTCCAATTTCCTCAAGCTCAAGGCGGGTTACCTTTTTCCTGAAATCGCCCGACGGGTTCGCGTTTACACCGAGCAGAATCCGGACAAGGCGGCCCGCATCATCCGTTGTGGCATCGGTGATGTGACCGAGCCGTTGCCGTCGGCCGTGGTCAAGGCCATGCACGAAGGGGTGGATGAAATGGCAAGCCGCGAGACGTTCAAGGGCTATGGGCCTGAGCAAGGGTACGAGTTTCTTCGCCAAGCGATCGTCGACCATCAGTTCGCGAATCTCGGCATTTCCGCCGATGAGGTTTTCATTTCAGATGGATCCAAGTGCGACACGGGGAACATCCTCGATATTTTTGGTAAAGGAAACGTCATCGCTATCACTGATCCGGTGTATCCGGTTTATGTCGATACCAATGTCATGGCTGGCAATACGGGCGATGCAGATGAAAACGGAGCGTATGGTGGATTGCTCTATCTTCGCTGCGATGCTGCGAATGGATTTGTCGCCGACGTGCCCACCGAGAAGGCCGACTTGATTTACCTTTGTTTCCCTAACAATCCGACTGGGGCAGTGGCGACACGTGAGCAGTTAGAAGCTTGGGTAGAGTATGCCAAGGCCAACGATGCGATCCTCATGTTTGATGCTGCCTATGAGGCATTCATCCAAGACCCTGCGATTCCGCGGTCGATCTTTGAGATCGAAGGTGCGAGGGATGTGGCGATTGAGTTCCGCTCGTTCTCGAAAAATGGAGGTTTCACGGGGGTGCGTTGTGCCTATGTCGTGATTCCAAAAACGGTCAGTGGTAAATCAGACACCGGTGAGCGCATTCCGCTGCATCAACTTTGGTCCCGCCGTCACAGCACCAAGTTCAATGGTGCGAGTTACCCCGTCCAAAAGGCAGCGGCTGCGGTTTTCTCGGAAGAGGGAAAAGCTCAAGTCCATGCCTTGATCACCCACTACATGGGGAATGCGAAATTGCTGCGTGAGGCCGCAGCGGCAGCAGGTTTAGCGGTTTTCGGAGGCGTGAATGCTCCCTACGTATGGGTCGGTTGTCCTGTGGGATTGAGCTCATGGGACATGTTTGACAAAATGCTCGGTGAGGCCCAGGTCGTGATCACGCCGGGCTCTGGCTTTGGCTCGGCAGGTGAGGGGTATTTCCGGATTTCCGCATTCAATTCCCGCGCCAACGTCGAGGAAGTCTGCCGTAGGTTGCGCGCGCTGGTCGGCTAGGATTTCACCTCGACAAGGGAGCTAAATCGGTCGGCTCGTTCGACTCAACCTGAGGGACATTGCTGGGAGGTTTTGTTCGATCTTGGCCACGGTTGAAGATGGCATCCATGCGGTCGAGGTACTTCGAAATATCGTCATTGCGGCGGTGGGGGGGGTCCTTGAGGCGCTCCTTCAGCCGGATGTAGTCGTTGAATGCGCCGCTGGTTTTGCGGGCGCGGGTGATTTCAAACCAATCGAGGTAATCGCGAGCGCGGCTGGCTTTGGCGAGCATGACGCTGCGGCGTTCGCTGAGGGCGGCGATTTGGGCGGGGAGATCCTTGGTTTTGTTGGCGGCGATGGCTCGGAGGATGAGTTGGTATTCGGCGAGGATCGGGCGGTAGGACGGGAAGCAGCGGTAGCTGAGGCGGGCGATGGCATCTTGGGCCGCTTGCACGGATTTGGTGCGCTCGGCGACTGTTAGGGCGGCGAGTTCTGGCCATGCAGTGAATTCTTTTTGTTCGATGATGCCCTCAGCGGTGTGGAAGTTGAGGCGCAGTGCCTCAGTGAGTGCTGATTCGGTGTTAGAAATGGTTAAAACTTCCGTCGCGAGGTTTTTGCCGCCGATGCTTGCGAGTTTTAGAGCCCACCATTTGGAGAGGCTGGTTTCGGAAAGGTTGAGTTCTGGAAAATGTTTGCGAAGCAGGGAAGGCATTTCTCCACCGTAAGATCCAACATCGGTTAGGAATTTTTTGAACCCTTGTTTGCCTTGGGGTTGCTCGAGCAAAGCCATGACAAGAGCACCAGCAGACACGTGGAAGGCGGCGCGGCTGGCACCGTCCATTTCCCAGAACTCCTGTTCGTTGAGGGCGAAAAGTTCGTCGAGCTTGAAAAGATTCCCGCTTTTGAAGAGTGCGCCATAGAGCTTGCGGTCGCTCTGGTTGAGTCGCCAGTCGCTCGCTTCAAGGAGACCGTCGATCAACCAAGGTGGTACTAGTAAGGGGGTGTCGGATTCATGGGGCGGCATGGTGCGAAGTGTGCGCTCGAGGGTGAGTGCTGAGGTGAGCTCGTACTTGATTTTTTCGGGTGCGATGCCCTCGGCGAGGTGTAACTCCAGGCGGATTTGGTAGCCGACTTCGCTGACGAGGATTTCCATCGCCATCGATCGTTTCGGGATCGGGTCGCCGAGCTTGCCGTGAAGCCGAATGGAAATGGGGACCTTCCAAGTGTCTTGTTCTTCGGTGAGGCGCAGCAGTTCATCTTTGGCCTCTTCTGCCAGGGTGGCAATGATACCGCGCTGTTTGGGTTCGCCGCCGTAGACTTGGAATTGCTGGGTGTGGCTGATGACGCGCTCTTGATCGATCCGTCCAGCAGGAGCGGGCGGCTCGGGAACGGGAACGGGCGGAGACGTTTCCTGCCCGAGAAGGGCTGACGTGAGAATCCATCCCAAAACCAGAGTCCTAGCCGTCATCGATGTTAGAACGTCTGCGGGATCATCCCACTGTCGGCAGGATCGCGAGGGTCGAGCACCAGTTGGTTTTTTTCAATTTTGATGCGGGACATCTCGCGGAATGCTAGATCGATTTCCTCCGAGAAAAGAGCAGCCAACTTTTCGTAGGCGGGCATCACCAAGATGAGAAATCCTTGAGGCACGACGAGGTTTCCGAAACGTCCACCTTTCGGCGGCTTGGGGAAGTCTGGATGATAAGGGCCGCCATGCAGTTGGATTTCGGTCGTGACTCCTTGCAGACCCTCCATGCGTTCGATTTGTAGGAACATCGAGACCGTGAAGGGCTTGCTGAGGAAATGGCGTTCCATGATCACTTCTGCCACTCCGTCTTCAAGGCGCACACAGACGGCATCGAGAGTGATTTTTTCTCCCAAGAATCCGCCTTGGCGCGTCGCCAGAGTATGGGCGAGCCATCGATTGATCTCGGTTTCTGAGAGAGTGAGCGGATACTTGCGGTCGATGGAGCTTCGCAAGGTCGCCTTCAGGTCGCGCGGTGCTTGTGTGACTTTGTTCGATGGGCCATGGCCGCCGATGTCGGATAGGTCTTGAGGCTGCAGGGCCGAAGTGATCGCCCACCCGAGGCCGATGCATGCGGTGAGCAACATGAAAAAAAGCAGGCGAGATGCGCATCCTGCACTGAGTCGCTGCGGTGTGGATTTTGCCATGGGGTGATTTACCTATCACGTCCTAGCGCACTTGCAAAGCCTGCATCGGAGGCTCAATCGGCGGACTTTGTTGGTGCGGGCGTTGCGGGTGGTGCGGCGGGAGTCGGGGTGGATGCAACGTCTGCCTTGGCACCGGCTTGGTACGAGCTTGAGCGGTAGTCGGTTTGATAAAACCCTGCGCCTTTGAAGATGATCCCGCCGCCGGTTCCGAGGAGGCGTTTGACTTCGCCTTCGCATCCTGATTCAGGGCAGTCTTTGAGCTTTGCATCGTTCATGCTCTGAAAAACTTCGAATCGTTTCCCGCATTTTTGGCATTCGTAATCGTAGTTTGGCATAATTCTTGGACAGGCTTGTAGCACGTTCCTACCGCCGTGCAACCTTCGTGTGCTTGGGGTTCTCTGGGCGATGTGATCGTTCGTGGAGGATTTCGCGTGCCCTCACGCGCTGGATCTGGTTGAGTCAGCTTCATGCCACCGCGTGTGAAAACCGTCGCCTCGATTTCCGTCGAGAAATTTTTGGATGCTCACGGAGATGCGCTTGGACTGACATTGCAGGGCGACCGAGTCGGCTTGGATCGGCCGATCAGTGAACCGGCCATGAATCGTCCCGGTCTGGCGCTTGCAGGATTTTTTTCCTACTTTGCCAAAAAGCGCGTCCAAGTGCTAGGGAACTCCGAAATTTCGTATTTAAAAAAACTTCCCGAAACGATGCGGGTCGACCGCTTCAGCCGGATGTGCGACCGCGAGATCCCGTGCATCGCCGTGGCGCGTGGGTTGACGCTCGACGAAGCTCTGACCGAAGTCGCAAGGCGGCACGGGATTCCTGTTTTGGGGACCTCGCAGGTCACCATGAATTTCCTCAATGCCGCGACCATTCGGCTGGAGCATGAATTCGCATCAAGCGTGACGCTGCATGGATGCATGGTCGACATGCGGGGTGTGGGAGTTCTGATTATTGGCAAAAGCGGTTCGGGCAAATCGGAGACCGCCATTGGTTTGCTTGAGCGCGGTGCGTCGCTGGTGGCGGATGACATGGTGAGGATCAAATATGTGGGAGGCGAGCTGGTCGCAACGTCCCCTGATCTCTCGCGGGGGTACATGGAAATCCGAGGAATCGGCATCATCAACGTGGCGAACCTTTACGGTCTAGCCTCGATCCGGCCCGAGAAGCGGTTGGATCTCGTCGTGACCCTCAAGCCACAGGCCGACCTCAATGAGGTGGATCGCATAGGGTTGCAGCAAAAGACTTATGAAATCCTCGGTCAGCAGGTGATTCATGTCGAAGTTCCCGTCGGCCCTGGCCGCGACACCGCGCGCATGGTGACCATCGCCGCGCTTGACCAGCAGCTGCGCCGCCTCGGTTACAACATGGCGGATGAGTTCAATCAGAAATTGCTCAACCACATGTCCCCGCTGAAGTGATCGGCGTGGGTCGAGTGGGTGGTGGCTTGGTTTCTTCCTAAGCGCAGGGGGGCATCCGTTTCCCGCAGGTCAGCGTGCCTTGAAGTGGACGCTTGAGCGTAGCGTGCCGTCTTCGCGGCGAGAGTGAACCGTCAGCGAGTCGAGGTTTCCGAGCGTCACGATCGAGGCTTTGATCAACTTCTTTTGTGCTTCGGAAAGTGGGGCTCCCGTGAGCGCCTCGGCATTTTCATCGACCACCTTGAAGGTGTCCCGCGCGTAGTTTTCGAGGGCCTTAAAATTCAGCCGGAAGAAAAACCCGTCCCGTGCGGCTCCGCCAGACGATGCCTTTGCCATGAGGTCAAGTGCTTGGTTCTTGGATGATGATGCGACAAGCCACTGGTTGTTCAGGCTGATGGAAGGGATGAAGTCGTCATTGAGAAATGGCATGGGGAAGAACCAGGTGGTGATGTCATTTTTCTCCGAGCTGATGGGTTTCTGCATGGGGATCTTGGACCCGGTTAGATCACTGATTTTTCCAAGAGTGCTCGTGAGGGTGGCATTCATCTTGTCCCATGAGGATGCGAGTTTGGCGCGATCTTTCACGGGTTTGATCACCGAAATGCGAGGGGCTTTGGCATGATCCACCACCGCTTGAGGGAGGCCTGGGACGGTTGGGGCGGAGCCATTGAGGTCGACAATGAATGCGGTCTCCTGCCCGAGGCTCGGCCCGCAATCGTGACTGAAGGTGTCCCATAATTCGGTCATATCGGAGCGAAGTTTGAGGTCGAACCATTTGGCGAGCCCCTTGAATTGGAGGAGTTCGTCGCTCTCGGAGGGAGACTCCACGAATTTCATGGTCATGGCGTATCCAGTTTCTAACAGAGACTCCGCGTAGGCACGAGCTTTCTCATCGTAGATCGCGTCGGTGGTCATGTTTGCGAACAGCACCACCTGCTCTGAATCGCCGAGCGAGGCGAGTTGGTTGGGTGAATTCCAATCGACACTGCCAGTGTCGACTCCGCCGAAGGACTCGATCTTGAGACCATCTTCGAAGAAAGCGATCATGCCGCTTGCGTCATATCCTCCAAGTTTACGGAGGACGGCTTCGCGCTCGGAGACAATTTTAAGCATCGCCTCGAGGTCGCGGGTGTCGCCGAGGCCGCTGGTTGCGGCGATGCCGTCGCGCAAGCCGCTGGTGATCGTCTCCATGCCGCCGAGGGAGGCCATGCTCGAGGCCAGCATCTCCTTCTGCACGTAGATCATGGCGGCAAGTTCCTTGGATGCGTATGCGTCGCTGAATGCAAGGGCAGTCGATGCGGTTAGGGAATGATCGACGTCTGCGGCCAGCTTGAGATCGGCCTCATCGCCGCCAATGAATAAGACCACGTAATCGCCAACGGTGCCGCTGAGTGCGACGATATTTTTTTCATTCATGGCCACGAGGATTTGATCGACCATGGATGCGCCGAGTTCTTGGTCCATGCTTCTTCGTTCTGCGGCAATCACCTTGGAGACCTCGGAGCCGAGGATTTTCATTCCCTCGAATTTGTAGCCTGCGCTTTCGGTGGCGATGGGTTTGACCATTGGACCGAGCATGCCGACGTTGGCGATGGTTGCGGCGAGCTCTTGAGCGGCGGCAGACCGATTCGCTTCGGTGGTTTTGAACGCCAGATAGAGCGGCGGCATTTGCATCTTTTGCAGGAGGGTGATGCCGGATTCTGGGTCGTTGAGGAGGTCTTTCGTCAGCTCAGCGCTAAATCTGGAGTCTTGAAGCGACTTGCTGAATGCTTTGAGGTCGTTGGATTTCATCGCAGCCGCAAATGCCTTTGGAAGTGCCCGCATTTGCAAGTAGTTCAGGCGCGAGCTGAAAGTCAGGAGATTGGCGGTTTGTTCGCCGGTGGGTTTTCCGAGAGCCATGGTGAACTCCGTGGCAAAAAGCGCAGCCGGTCCGGTGGGTTCATCCGCCGCATTGGGATCGCTTTGGTCTGAGACTCCCATCTCGCTCTGGACGAGTTTCCAGAGGTTGCTCGACTGAATCCGATCGGCGATTTTTTTGCCGTTGTGATACGAGACGACGACTTCGGTGTCCTGAGCGAGGTACTTGACGAATCCCAGTTGATTGGCGCGTTCCGCAGCGTTTCGTTGTGGGGTGCTGGGCTTTGCGGCTGCTGGTTTTTCGGAGGACGACGCCTGAGCTGGCTTCGGCAGGTCGGTATTTTTCGGGGCTTCTTTTTGCTTACAGGCAACAAGGGTGATCGCCAAAGTGGCGATGAAAAACAGAGGGGGATGGATTTTCATAGGAATTTTTGGTTAAGGCGTATTCAGTTTCACGTGAGAATTCGAACGGCGAGGAAGTTTCGTTGTCGTTGGCTCAGTTCGGTAGGTCGCGTTTGCCGAGCGGGCGGACCCAAATGTTGCGATACTCCATGGGGTCGCCATGAAACTGAAGGGCTAGGGGCGCGGTCTCGGGGTGGGTGGCTGGATAGGAAGCCAGCTTGCGATGCAGGGTCGGGCCCAGGTACGCTTCGCCATGCTGTAATACCACGCCGTTGTGAATGACGGTTACTTTGGCGGGTTGAGTCACTTTGCCCTCTCTATAAATGGGTGGCTCAAATGCGATGTCGAAGCTTTGCCATTCGCCTTGGGGTGATGTCGCATTCACGAGGGGCGGAAGTTGGCCGTAGAGTGCACCGGCTTGCCCATCGGGGTAGGTCTTGTTGTTGTTGCCTTGCAGCACTTGCACTTCGTAAAGCCCCATGAGGAAAACGCCGCTGTTGCCGCCGCCTTGGCCATCGACCTTGCGGCCTGCGGGCAAGCGCCATTCGAAGTGCAATTGAATCGCGCCGAATGATTCCTTCGATTGGATGTTACGGGTCGCGGCGACCATTGCACCGTCTTTGATAATCCAGCCGGGTGTCCACGCGTCGAGCGAAGTGCCATCGAAAAGCACGACTGCATCCGAGGGTGCCTTCACGACCATGGCTCCTCCGGTCGTGATGATCCGGGGTTGTGGACGTGCGGGATCGTGAACGCAGTAGGGGACACCGGGCAATTTCGGACCGCCGGCGTAGCCACGAATTTCTGCTTGAGCCGCACCACAGGCGACCGAGACAGCCAAAATCACCAATTGTTGGACTTTCATTGCGTAAAGGACGCCATTTCTGCACCATTCTTTCAAGTTCTTATCACATCCATGTTGCGGGAGTGGTCGAGATGTGTGACTTAAGTGCAGCCCGACGACCATGGCCACTCCTACCATTCCATCTTCCAGCAACGCTCTTTTTCCATTTGATCTGGTCCGCCCAGAGCTCGAAAAAATCGAAATTGCCATCCGCGAGCAGGTTCGCAGTTTTGATCCTGCGGTTGAGCCTTATGTAGCTTACATTTGCAACACCTCGGGCAAGCGCATTCGCCCGGCACTTGCCATTCTCGTTGGCGGGGCGGCCGGTGGCGTGAATGACGACCATCTCAAGATTGGCGTGATCCTTGAGCTCATTCACATGGCGACCTTGGTGCACGACGACATCATGGATGGAGCCAACACCCGCCGGATGGTTCCTACCGCCAATGCGAAGTGGGGAAATGCGCTTTCGGTATTGCTTGGCGACGTTTTGTTTTCGCACGCACTCACCCTCGCGACGGATTTTAACAGCATCGACATCTGCCGGAAGGTCGGAAATGCCGCCCGCGAGGTTTGTCAGGGAGAAATCATCCAGACCCAGCGGCGCTTCGACCTCAACTTCACCAAGGACGAGTATTTTCGGGTCATCGAAATGAAGACTGGGGCGCTTTTCGCTGCCGCCACTGGGCTTGCGGCAAATCTCTCGGGCCTTGATGCGGAGACGGAGGCTCGGTTGTATGGCTACGGAATGAAGTTGGGGACCGCCTATCAAATCTACGATGATTGCCTCGATCTCGTGGGTTCTGAGGAGGTGGTGGGCAAAACCCTCCGCACCGACCTCATCAAGGGCAAGCTGACCCTGCCCATTCTCAACTTGCTCGAGACCGCCTCGGATGCTCAGCGGATGAAACTCAATAAGCGGATTCTCGATCAAGAGCCGCTGGATTTGCCGATTTTACTGGGGATCGCCGAGTATGAGGGCGCCATCGAGAGGGCAGTGGATACGGCCATGAGTCTCTTGGTCGAATGCCGGGAAGATCTCGCGCCGCTTGGGAAATCGGTCCACTCGGACGCTCTCGTTCAGATCACCCGTTTCCTCGGGGGACTGCTGGAAAAATGCCGGAGCTGATGAGCGGGACGAGGCAAGATTGCAGATTCTAGTAATTTGTCCGTTGCCAGATCCGTATGCTTGATTAAGACTTTTTTCGCTGATGGCTGAACCCACACCCGCTGTTGAAATCAAAGGCCTCGTTAAGGATTTCAAGACCTCCTTCCGAAGGCAGATGCTCCGTGCGGTCGACGATGTTTCGATCCGCATCATGCCCGGCGAGGTTTACGGGTTGATCGGGCCGAATGGCTCTGGGAAATCGACGACCATGAAGGCGTTGCTGGGCCTCGTGGCTCCGACGTCTGGGAGTTGTGCTATTTTTGGCAAGGACTCGTTGAAGGTGGATTCCAGAAACGATGTGGGATTTTTGCCTGAGAATCCCTATTTCTACAAACACCTGAGCGGTGCGGAGACCCTGCGGTTTTATGGAAAACTCTGCGGGCTGAAGGGGAAGCACCTCGACGACCGAGTCTCGGAATTGCTCGCATTGGTCGATCTCGAGAATGCACGGGATCGTCGGCTTGGTGGTTACTCCAAAGGGATGTTGCAGCGGATCGGGCTCGCACAGGCGATGATCCAGGAGCCCCGCTTGGTCATCCTCGATGAGCCAACCGCCGGGGTGGACCCCGTGGGATCGCGGCAGATCCGAGATCTCATTCTCAAGCTCAGGGAGCGGGGCATCACCGTGTTTCTTTGCTCGCACTTGTTGGAGCAGGTTCAGGAGGTCTGCGACCATGTTGGGATTATTTTCAGAGGAAAAATGGTGAAAGAAGGGCGTTTGGAGGACCTGATCGCCATCGAAGACCAGACCGAGATCATCATCAAAGATGCGAGCCCGGAGTTGATTTCGCAGATCACCGCGTTGGTGGGAAATTCGACCACGGCCTCGCTGGTGCGGACGGGCAAGCCTCGCACGACATTGGAGCGGCTTTTCCTCCGTGAAACCACCCAAGGAAAGGACTCATGAGCAGCATAACCGAACCCATCGCGCGGGGATCTCATTTCAACCGCATCCTCGTGATCGCCGGTCACGCGTTCACGCAGCTGGTGCGCATGAAGGTCTTTTATTTTCTCGCCGTGTTTGCGGTGATCGCCATCGCCAGTAACTTTTTCGATCTGCCGCAGCATGAAGGCCCTGAGTCGATTGGGATGAACGTGCTGCGCTCGATCAAAAGTTGGTCGCTCGGAACGATGACGTTGTTTTCGGTGGTATTGTCGATCGTGGCGACGGCGCTGCTTCTGCCCAAAGACGTGGAGGATCGCACCTTGTACACGATTTTAGCCAAACCCGTGCCGCGCTTCGATTATTTGGCGGGGAAATTGCTCGGCGTGTTGATCTTGGTTTTTGTCTCGTTGGCGATGATGGATGTGCTGATGACGGTGGTGTTGCAGATCCGTTCTTCGATGATCCTCACGCAGCAAATTGCCATGGCGCAGGCGCAGGGTTGGCCGCAGGATGCGATTGAATCGTTGCGGGCGGAGACGGCGCAGCATGGCCCGAACTGGGCGCTGCAAGGTGCGGTTTTTGCGGTCTTTTTGCGCGCCTCGATCATGGCCTCCTTGGCGCTGTTGATTTCGACGTTTTCGACGAGCACCTTGTTCACGACGATCATCAGCTTCCTCATTTATTTCATCGGGCACTTTCAAGCGGATGCACGTGATGCCTACCTTCAAGCTGGCCAAGCGGGTGAGGGGGTTTTCGCGAGGATGACGGCTTTGGTTTTCTCGCTGGCGCTGCCAGATTTTCAGAACTTCAACGTAATCGACGCGGTGATCGAGGGGCAGGCGATGCCATTGATGGTTCTCGTAAAATTGAGCCTGATCGGGCTTTATTACGCCTTGTTCTTCACGATCGCCTCATGGTTTGTCTTTGCGGAAAAGGAGTTTTAAGCACGTGAAAGCCTGGCAACGAAATGGGATTTTGTTGGCAGCGTTGCTGGCCTTTGGGGCGATCCGTCTACCGTTAGAAAAATCCTTGGGAGACGAGTTGCGCAAGGATGGACTCGTTCCGCCGCCGCTAGAGATTGGCACGCGGGATAAAATCGGGCAGACCAGTTCGGCGGTGGCTTTGGGCGGCTTGCGGACACTGGTGGCGACCTTCCTGAATTTGCGGGCTTTCTCGTTTTTCCAAGAGCAACGCTGGGAAGACGTTGCAGACACCTTCGAGATGATCGTGGATCTTGCGCCTCGTACCCGCTATTACTGGGAAACGGGATCTTGGCACTCCGCCTACAATGCGGCATCGTATTACATCAACAATTCCAGCATGCCATCCCTCCGCCGGAAGGAGGCGTGGCGTGCGGCGATTTATCGTGGGCGGGCCTTTTTGGAGCGGGGCATCCGCAACAACCCCGGAGACTGGAGCCTGCTGTCCACCTTGGGTTTCATGCTGACCGATGCGAATAAATTCCCCGCATTTCGTGATCCGGATGCCACCTTCATTACGGCGGCGGATACCTACCAGAAGGCGGTCGATACCGGTAATGCGCCGGCCTTTGTGAATCGCGCGCAGTTCTACGCACTGGCCCGTGCCAAGGGGCGCGAGACGGAGGCGCTTGCGCTTGCGAGGGCACTTTACGCCGATCCTAAAAACCGCCTCCCGACCTTGCAGGCCCTGCTTTTGGTCCTCGAGGCTCATGAGAATCCTGCCCTGGATACGGCGAAGCTGGCGGTGGAGTTGTTTGGAACTCCCGAGCGCGCGCTTGAAGCGTTGTCCGGTCACTGGCAGCGGACCCGCGAACGGTTCCCCGTGGATGGGGTCGCGAGTGCCTTGGGGGCATTGGAACAAACGTTGGCAGTGCCGCCGGAAAAGAGCATTTTTAACAAGCCCTTACAAGTCCCCAGCGGACCCGACCAATGGTTTTCCAAATAATCACGAGTATTCCTTCTCGACACCGCCGCCATTAACGGCAATCAAACCCCTCCCTAATTTCCAATTTTCCCCATGCGGATCGCACTCTTCGGTGACATTCATGCCAATCTTGAGGCTCTTGAAGCAGTGCTTCAGGATGCTTCTCAACAGGGCGTTACGGACTACGTCTGCCTTGGCGACATCGTGGGATACAATGCGGATCCAGCCGCGTGTCTCGAAATCGTGCGTCAGATGGATTGCCCGACCATCAAGGGCAATCACGATGAAGATGCGGCGGGCAGTCATTCGCTTGAAACGATGAACCCAG
Organism: Akkermansiaceae bacterium; assembly: GCA_029866215.1. Lineage (GTDB taxonomy): Bacteria > Verrucomicrobiota > Verrucomicrobiia > Verrucomicrobiales > Akkermansiaceae > Luteolibacter. Next base: position 5,659 of record JARWZU010000070.1, on the reverse strand, counting down.
TGGCGGCTCAAGCATTGGAGTGGACGCGCAAACAACTTTCCCCCGAGCAGCGGGAGTGGCTGGCCAAGCTGCGAATGGTCCGTCAGGTGGCGGACTTCACCGTGGTGCACAGCACGCTCGATCAGCCGAACCGTTGGAACTACGTGACCAATCGCTTCGATGCGATGTCGAATTTTTCATACCAATTCACCCAAGTCTGTTTCCACGGCCACACTCACGTCCCTCGGGTGTATTTGAAATCCGACAAAGTCCAGGAGGTGCCTGCTGAGTCAGTGGCCATCGAGCCAGGCATGAAGTATTTCATCAATGCGGGATCGGTGGGTCAGCCGCGCGACGGGGATTGGCGCGCGTGCTACGTGATTTACGATCTGGAGGAACAGTTGGTGGTTTTCAGACGTGTGGAGTATGATATCGCAACGACACAGCAGAAGATTCTTGCGGCGGGCTTGCCCGAGATGCTTGCCACGCGCATCCAAGAAGGCTGCTGATCCTCGGGCGGGGATGAAATTTCCAATGGAGACCGGTGGAGTGGAGGCTTGTTTTCCATGCGGAAATGGCTTCAATGCGCTCGAAATGAATCTTGATCCGATCGGTGTGGTGCGTTCTTGCTTCGGCGGGAAATTTGCGGCGCCGCGGCAGCCTGGCCTTTGCCCGAGCGCGTGGGGGAGGCTGGTGTTTCATCCTCCATACCGGAGCATGGAAGCGGTGCGTGGCATCGAAGGGTTCTCGCATTTGTGGTTAATTTTCGGGTTTCATGAAACTGCGCAACAGGGTTGGAGACCGACCGTCCGTCCGCCGCGTCTCGGGGGGAACCAGCGGGTCGGGGTCTTCGCCAGCCGGTCGACCTTTCGTCCCAACTCGGTCGGTCTCTCGCTGGTGAAATTGGAGAGCGTTGATCTAGCCGATCCAGAATCGCCGGTTCTTTTGCTAGGCGGTGTCGACCTCATCGATGGGACTCCGGTGTTCGATGTAAAGCCGTATTTGGCTTATGCTGAGGCGTTGCCTGATGCGACCGGCGGCTTCGCTGGGGACGGGATTTCTCGGTTGCCAGTGGAAGTTGAGACGGGTGCGAGACCGGATTTCGAGCGGTTGCCGGTGCGGACGCGTGCATTGGTATTAGAAGCGCTGTCGCTGGATCCGCGGCCCGCCACGCAGACGGCCGACCCCGAGAGGGTGTTCGGCGCCCTCTTGGGTGGCCACAATGTCCGGTTCACGATTCGCGATGGAGTTTGTCGGATCGGTGAAATTGAACAGGTTTGCGATGCCGGATTGGATGATCCCAGCGTGGGGTATTGAGGTTGTTGGGGCCGCCGAATGCGGTTGGAGACGATCGTCTTGCGCGAATGGTTCGGTTAGGGTACTTTCACCGCCATGGATTCCGAAATGATTGTCGATCACAGCGAGCCGGTTCGCCAGTTCTCCGTGTTATTGCCCAACCGCGTCGGTGCATTGGCCGCGATGGTCAAGCTGTTGCGCTCACTTGGCATCGAGGTGATCGGGTTGAGTGTTCAGGATTCACGCGATGCGACGGTGGCTCGCTTGGTGGTTTCTGACCCCGATGGGACGGAGCAGCTTTTCATGGAAAAAGGGATTCCATACACCACCTGCGAGTTGGTGGTTATTGCCATGCGTGAGTCGGGCCCCGGTCTCCTCCAATGTCTCGACACCTTGATGATCGCGGAGACCAACATCGATTTCGCCTACGCCCTGATGCCGAGTCCAGAAGGTCAGTCGATGCTCGCCATGCACGTCGAAGACTACGAATTCGCGGTGGGCATCCTCCATCAAAGCGGGTTCAAGTTGATGTACCAAGACGACCTAAGTCGCTAAGTGGCCGATTGGCTCGCCTCGACTCCAACTGACTACTTCCTTTGAGGCCACAGAAGCAGCGGTCATAACTGGAATTCCTAGAAAAGCACCCTTCGGGGCTGCCTCTGTCCTGAAACAACCGCGCGCGACTGCTCAAGGTGAAATGCCGCGCGTGTCTCAATAATACTGTTCGCACTATAATGAAAAGTCTCCTATGGCCCCTGAGGCTACTTATCATCGTGTATATCGCATTTGGTGCTGGGTCTTTGGTTGCGGACCACATCACCCAAGATTCTCTACCTTCCGGCATTCGTGATTACTATTACTCTGAGTTCTTCGAGCAATACCCTGTGGTATCCAACGGCATAGGCGCTGTGACCGTTTGCTTGATGATCATCTCCTTGATTGGTCTCTGGTCCTTTTGGAATCCTGCGAGGTATATTTATGCGACTGGGCTTGCAGTCGCTTGGATCACGACGCCGCTAATGGGGCCTTTGGTCTCGACCGCATGGGGGCGCACTCTTGAAGATGCTTCGACGATGGCTGCGGGAGCTATTTTAATTTTGATTTTTTTTACCGATCATCGGCAATCGTTCATCCAGAAAAGAAGCGAACCAGTCGGCGCTTGAGAACGCTTATTCTAGCAATCACAGGTCAATTTCCCACACAAAGTGACACAGGTCAATTTCCCACACAAAGTGAGGTGATCCCCACTGCTGGGGGATCATTCCCCTGCCTCAAGGGGAAAATCCCTTACGCCATGGGGTCTTCCCCTTACGCCATGGGATTTTCCCCTTACGCTAGGGGATTTTCCCCTTGCGATGCGGGATCTTCCCCTTGCGTCATGGGGAAGCTATCCCTTGCCTCTGGGGAAAATCCCTTGGCTCATGGGGAAGATCCCATGCCTCTGGGGATGGTTTTTCTGCCGCAAGGGGAATTCCCCCTGAGGCAGGGGATTTATCCCGCGCCGCAGATTTCTCTCCCCCTACGACGCGGGATCTTCCCCTTGGCGCAGAAAAAACGCCCCGCGCGGCACCAAAACGTCCCCTTGCGTCGCGGGACGCCATTTTACCCGCCTTTTTGTCAATTTTTGACCTAAGATAACCCCTAAATTCAATTTTCCACCCAAAGTGAAGCGACGTTCGAAAGACCATCAACATTCGGGGTGATCAAAGCGGCTTTTTAGAACGGCCTGCCCAAGTTGAGGAAGTCAGACTTCGACGGAACGATTCCGCCTCGACAACAACACCTCGGATGAAAGAATCCGAGTAAGTCGTGGCTCCTAACGGGCCATAAGCCTTTCAATCTCATCTCATTTTCCCATTCAACCGCGCCGGTGGGCGCACTCAAACGTTAGCGATCAAAAATACAATGCCGACTGTATTCACCAAAGACGGATTCCGATTCTTCTTCTACAGCAACGACCACACCCCAATCCACGTCCATGTGAAGTTTGGGAACGGAGAAGCTGTATTTATCGTTGAGGGCGATGTCGTTTTGCGGGAGTCTGTCGGCATGAAGACGAGTGAACTTTCTAAGGCAGAAGACCTTGCAATCGAGCATCAAGAGCTTATTACACAGAAATGGCATGAATACTTTGATTGATACACCTAAATCGGCGAAACACTCCTCCGGGATGATCACCATCCTAATGGAGAGCGGGGTTGAACTCGCATTTCCTTGTGAGGCATACCCCAGATTAGGCGCGGCAACGGATGAGGAGCGCTCGAATATCGAATTGTCTCCTATGGGTCTGCACTGGCCAGACCTCGACGAGGACTTATCGATTCGCGGCCTACTCCGAGCCCATGCCAAACGCTAAGAAGCCGCATTAACCAACCACGAGAAGTCGCCCTGTTTCGATGGTTTTCTGGAACTACAACAACAACTCCGTGATCGACGCTCGCTCCCGCTAGTGGCGGCGCGTGCTCTTTGACGTTCTCCAAGAAAATGAAGATTAAAGTGGTCTCCTTTGTCATTGTCGGAGCAATACTTGCGCTCATTGTTTGGTCGTCAGTTCGCTTTTCGCGCGACCCTCGATCAACTGCCAATAAAATTGCAGGTTTTAATATACCAGATAATGCACAATTTATCGAGAGTCGAGGCGATTCCAACAACGTATACTTTAAGTGGAAGCTCGATCCAGCAATTGCAGCGACCTTGACTACACCAGGAGGATCAACGCAGCTATCCGATTACAAAATGAGCTGGCATCCATTTGACCTCGGAGGCTTCGGCGAGTTGGAGGACAAGGATGTAGCTTTCGATGCTGAGGCGCTATACTACAGAACCTTTTTCTGGGATGTAGCCCTTGTCAAAAGTAATTCTGAGGGTTCATTGATAGTCTCGGGAATATACACAAACTAAGTGGGAGAACACGAATCAATTTCCCACACAACTTGAAGAGCCCATCGAGCCGATAAAGGAATTCCGATTCGAGGGAGCATTCGGGTCGAGTCTCAGTATCCCGAACAAGAGCGGAGCCGAGTCATCAGCACCAACGGTGTGGCGTCATGTCGGCTTGGCGCGATGCGGGTGGTTTGCGTGGCGGCGTGATCGAGATTGCACGGTGGCGGTGGGGGCAATAGCATCCGCGTCCAACTCCAACGATTTTGACCGCTGTTTCACCTGATCAATCCCCTGCGACGTGGCTGATCCGTATCTCGGAGGTGTTTGCGGATTTTTCGGGTGAGATTGTCGAGGGGTTGGGAGGTCAGTTGCTGAGGAAGTTGGGCACGGAGTATCAGCTGATTCAGGTGGCGAGTGCCGTGGGGGTGCGGGGTTCGGAGGCGTCCAAGTATCTCAGGTGGAACTTGCCGGTTGAGCATGCTTGGCCGTGCAATCCTGAGAAAATGGAGGGATTTGTCGAGAAGGCGGCCCAAGCGATGTTTCGCAAATTTGCCGGGCGCCATCCTCAGGCGGTTTTCATTGGCCAGCTCGATCCAAGCGCAGCAAGCCGCTACTACAAGACGCTGGCATCGAACCTCCGTGGGAGAACGCTCCAGCTTTTTTCAAAGGAGATCGCCGCATTTAAGGAGGTTGAAGCGCAGCAGCCGGAGCGGGAAACATTGTTTTGCCTGGTGGGCAAGGAGGGTTTGTTTTGTGGGATGCAGAGTCCGCTGGATTCGAATGGATTCTATCCGGGCGGCACCAAGTACATCAGCCAAAGCTCGCCAGACACCATCAGCCGAGCGGGGGCGAAAGCGGCCGAGGCGCTTCATGGATTGCTACTGCACCATCCAGCACCGCAGAAGGGCAGTCATTGGCTTGAGCTCGGTGCAAGCCCTGGCGGGATGACGGCGGAGTTGCTGGCAAGGGGCTACAAGGTCACTGCGATCGACCGTGCGCCGCTCGACAAGCGGCTCGATCGCCGCAGCGATTTGTCGTTTGCTCAGATGGACGTCGCGGCGTTCGTGCCGAATGGGAGCATGAAGTACCACGCGATTTTGTCGGACATGAATGGCGATGCCCGTGAGGCGATTCGGCAGGTGGTGCGATTGGAAAAAAATCTCAATCCAGGCGGGCTGGTGATTTTCACGCTGAAGACTCCGGGTGTGACGTCCTACCTGGAAACCAACTTGCTCTATCGCGGCGTGTTGAGCGAGGCCGTGGCCGGTGGACTTGAGCTCCTTGCGAGCACGCATCTCACCTACAATCGGCATGAATTCACGTTGTTTTTCAAAAGTGTCACTACGAGGCGGACCTAAGTTGGTCCTTCGCGCAGCGTTCGGCTGCCATCGGGCTCCACGGTGAAATGCAACCACTGCGTGTCCGGTGGGAGCAACTCTGGGAATTTGTCGCCCCACTCTGCGATGATCACGCCCTCTTGGTCTAATAACTCATCCCAGCC
>JARWZU010000006.1 GCA_029866215.1 Akkermansiaceae bacterium | reverse complement strand
TCCTGTTAGAATATTCTGCACCACACCTGGCACCGAACTGGTCGCGATAACGACGGTGGCCGACTTGGCTGTGCCGTCATAGGTCACTGGAGAGTTGCTAAGTGCGAGGGTGGCGGTGGGCGTCGCCTTGCTCACCGCGCTGGAGGCCGTGGCAATGGTTTTGGAACTTGCTCCGCCACCAGAAACCGTGACACTGCCCGAATAGGGGGAATTGCCCACACCCGCAGTGGCCGACAAACGCACGAACACCTGGGTGCTGGTCAGCGTGCCGCTGGCCGTGATGGTCAAGCTGGTGGTATAGCCCGAGCCACTGCTAAGTGACACTTCATAACCAGTCGGGGGCGTAACCGTCAAATTGCCAATCAACGCGCTACCGGAAACTTGGAAGCTCGTCGGCGTGGCTGAGGCCGTGCCGTAGGTGGTGTTCACCGCGCCCAACGTACCCGCTAGGGTGATAACAGGCGGCGGAGCACCCACATAGTTGCCGCTGGCGGTGGTGGTCACATTCACCGATGTAGCACCCGTGCTCGAAAGCACGATATTCTGGGAATTATAGGTGCCGACCGGAGCGGTTTCGGCGAGGCGCACATAGACCGTAGTGGCGGGGATCGTGCCGGCGGCACCCACGGTGATCGTGGGCGCATATCCACTGCCAAAGGCTTGGGAAGCCTCAAAGCCCGTGGGGGCGGTTACCTGAATCCCGCTGGTCATATTGACACCGTTCACCGTGAAGCTACCGGGGCTGGAGGCTGTGCCGTAGGAAGTGCTCAATGCATCGGATAGAGTCCCGCCGGTGATGGTGGGAGTGTTTCCGCTGCCGGAGGGAATCACGCTGACATTGCTGACCTTGTCGAGCCAACCCGCCCTGCCACTTAGATTCTTGAAGCGAAGGCTGAGAGGGCCCCCAACACCAACGGTCTGAGTCAAAGTGTATCTCGTCCAAGTATTTACAGCGAGGGATGACGTGTCAAAGGTTTGGCTATACGCGTTATCGCCAACCATGAATGAGGCCTCCAATACCCCCGATCCATATTCGTCTCTGCAGATGTAGAATGTCACCGAAAGGGGGTCGCCCGCATTGACGGAAGCATTCAGATTCTGAGTGAGCACGCCATGCCCCGCATCAGTCAGATTGGCGATCCAAGTTTCACCGCCAGGGCTGGCACTTAAGCCAGCCAAGCCAGCTCTATCATGCCTTATTCGCCCGTAGATACCCGTGTTTGCAATCCAAGGCGACGGAATATACATCCAAGCACCGTCACTCCAATTGCTATCACCCGTTTGTCTTTCCTCGAAGCTCCCGTTCAACACGGGGATGATTGGCGTGACGTCAATGGTCATGACGACATCCCCACCGAAGTCCGCCGCATCGCGCACCTGGAATTTGAACGAATCGGGACCGGTGTAGTTCTCGTCTGGCGTGTAGGTGAGTGTGTGGATACTGGTCCTGAGAATGGGCGCGCTCGGTATTGAAGTAATTTCGTTACCGTTAAGGTACAATTTGCCGTGAGTCGGCAGCGCAGTCACTAGCTTGATTTCACCCTGCGTGACGCCGCTACCCAGATTCGAAAACGGGAAATCGTTAGCAGCAAAGGTCTTTTCTTGGTTTATCCGGACGCTGACAGACGCTCCGAGGTTGTTAATCCATGCGGCAATTACCTCCATTGCTGCCGTGTCGACCACATTTTTCGCCAACGGCGGCATTTGCAGCTGACCGACTCGGTTGGCGCGCTCGTAGGTGAGGGAGTGCGTGAGATCCCGCGGGCGGATGTAGCGGTCATTTGGTCCATTGATATTGGCCCCTGGCATGCCGTTGATAAGATTTTGCTCGGCGAGCGGGGTGGTGAAGCGGGCGTCGAAGCGGGCCCGAACGCCGCCTGGCCGGTGGCAATGCGAGCAGTTGGAGTCCAGGTAGGAGCGTGCGCGGATTTCCAAGGAAGCGTCCGTCTCGTTGAGCCCGCGCGCTCTCGGATATTCCGGAATCTGCGCCTCGCTGAACAAGCCACCGCTCAGAAGGCCGACATGGGCAAGTGCACGCAACTGGTTGTCCGTCCGCCCGGTCACGGGATAAAGTAAATCCCGGTTGAGTTGATAGGTTTTCGCACCAAGCACGTGCTTGGAGTTGGAGTTGTGGCACTGCGTGCAGTCGAGGCGGCTGGGAAACGGCCAGGTCTGAGACCGCGTGCCGCCGTCAGCGGTCGCGATGGTGTAGTCCTGGCTTGCTCGGGTGGTCAGCAGATCGGCGTCGGAGCCGTCCGCCCGCCAGCGATAGGTGACACCATAGGAGCCGCCTTCTCGATCGATGACAAGGAAGCGTGTCTCCAGTCGCTGGGTGAGTGCCGGATTGGTATCGTCGATGGGCAGCTCGAAATGTTTCACAAAAACCGTCCCGCTTGGGAACTGCCACTCCCTGTTCGCTGAGAAGGTGATCCGCTCCTGCGGGGTGTCCGGCGTGCCATCGTTGGGAACTGCCATCCAACGTTTTTTGGCCGCGTTATCCGACCAGAATGGAGAATTCACGTCGTACGGGATGAACCCGGTGCTGGGTGTAAGCGTGGCGAGATTGGTAAAAGCCCCGGTCTGGGAAAGCAGCGCTGGAGGCTCCGGTTCGCTAGCGGTCCGGCGGGCCAGTGTGTAGATATGGGAGGTATCGAGAAAATAGATTTCGCCATTTGCGTCGAGACCGCAGGAACGCAACCGCAACAAATTCCCGAGATCTTCGACGGACTCGTGCGTCTCGCCGCTGGTCGTCAATGCGAATATTGGGTTGGTATGGTCGGAGCAAATGTATTTTCCCGCTAACTCCGCCGCGAACTTTTCGCCACGATAGACATAGCCGCCGATCACGCAATTGCCCTGATCCCGTCCGTAATCCCAAATCGGTTCCTTCAGTGTTCCGATGATGGAAGCAGGTCGCGCTTGCGGGCCCGCGCCTACGCCTTCGCGAAACGGCCAGCCGTAGTTCGCGCCCGCCTGCAGAATGTTAACTTCCTCGCGCGTGTACTGGCCGACGTCTCCTATCCAGATCTTACCGGTCACAGGATCTTGAGAAAAGCGGTAGGGATTGCGCAGCCCGAGCGCGTAATACTCCTCGAGCACGCTGCCGTCCGGAGTCACGAAAGGGTTGTCGTTCGGCACGAAGTAGTTGGCGGTGTAACTCGCGGGCCAGCCAGCGGGAAGGTCGGGATGCGCGCTCGGCTGCCGCTGGATCGCGTGGCTGCGCGCCGGGTCCTGATCCACATCGATTCGGAAAATGCCCGCGTGCAGGCGGGCGTCGATCCGCTGGGCGACATTGAACTCATCGTTTTCTCCGCCTTCATCACCAATCGAGAAATAGAGATAGCCGTCGAGTCCGAAGATTAAGCAGCCTGCGTCGTGCCATGTTTGGCGGTCGAAGTTTTGCACAAGGACCAGTTCCGAATCCGGGTCCGCCGCCGTCTGGCCATCCGGCACCGTGAAACGCGAGAGCCGGATGTAGCCATGCCGTTCGTGCGCACCGCCATCGGGGTTGGGCCGCCATCTGTAGGTCACATAGATATAGCCCCGGTTCGTCGAATCGGCCTGGCCAAATTCGGGATGGAAGGCCAGTCCGGTCATGCCTTCGTCGTCGTTGTAGTTGCGAACCCGGCTGCTGATGTCCAGAATGGTCTGAACGTCGGCATTCGTGACATCGGCACGGTTCTCGAAGCGGTAGATCAATCCCGGTTGCGTCACGATCGCGAGGTGGTTCGACTTCGGATACGGGGTCAGGAGCATCAGCCTGTCGAAACTGAGCCCGGGGAAAGCATTCACCGTTGCGAGAGTCGTGAGTGAATCCGGTGAAAGGGTGGGAAATTTGCCGTTGAGATACGCCGCGAAAGGTGGCGCACTATCCAACCCGTACGACTGGCCGGATGCACGGGTGCTCCCGAGGCAGAGGCTTAAGAAGGTGGTGATACAGATGAGGAATCTCATTGGGGAAAGAAGTGAGGTTTTAAGGGTATGGATTTGGCAGGGAAAAGGGGAATGGGGAGGAGATAAGAAAAACACGACAAAACAGCGGTGTCCCTGAGGACATTGCAAGCTATGAGGAGTAGGTTATTTCGTCGTGACCGTAGATTTCTGAACCGCTTTGCCAAGATTTTTTTTGATTGCTAGCCGATTTTATACCGGAGCTTCACGGGCTTTGGCCAATGCCTCCAGCGTAAGGAAATTGCTTTGCCGTGAAACCTCATGCGTCCATGCTCACCACCACGCCGAATCTTCTTCGAAACCTTTCAAATGCATCAATCGAACACCTTTGCCGTAATCCATCGCCGTAAACTCCACGCTCGAATCCTTGCGACGCTGCTCGTTCAACTCAGCACCATCACCCCCATCGCCTGGGCCAAGGAAACGCTCGTGGCAAATCCCGCCGAATTTGCAAACGCCGCCAAGAATGTCCAAGCCGGCGACACGATCATTCTTAAAAATGGCCTATGGAAGGAGAAGCGCCTCCGCATTCAGGCCAACGGCACCTCCGACCAACCCATCACGCTGAAAGCCGAAACTCCCGGAAAGGTCATCCTGCGCGGTAAATCCAGCATTTCGGTCGCCGGCTCACATCTCATCTTGGATGGCCTCTGGTTTCAAAATCCGTCGACCAGCGACGCCATCGAACTCCGAGTGGACGATACCCCAGCAACCGATTGTCGTATCACGAATTGCGCGGTGACCGACACCCGTCCGCTGAGTTCTTCAAAGTCAGTGACCCGTTTCATCTCGCTCTATGGCTCGCGGAATCGTGTCGATCATTGTTACTTCGCAGGCAAAATCACCGGGGGGCCAAGCTTGGTGGTTTGGCTAGCTGCAAATGCCGAAAGCAGCCACCGCATCGACCACAATCACTTTGGCCCGCGCGAACCACTCAACAAAAACGACGGAGAGACGATCCGCGTCGGGGATAGTGCATCATCCATGCTCAACGCCACCTGCATCATCGAGCACAACCTCTTCGAAAAGTGCAACGGTGAAACGGAATGCATTTCGAACAAATCATGCGGTAACATTTATCGAAATAACACTTTCAAGGCGGTCTCTGGCACCCTCACCTTGCGACACGGCAATGGCTGCAGGGTCGAGAATAACACCTTCCTCGGCGAGGGAGCCCACGCCACTGGCGGCATCCGAATCATCGGCGAGAACCACATCGTCACGGGGAACTACCTGGAAAACCTAACAGGCGATGGCTACCGCAGCGGCATTTGCTTGATGCTTGGCATTCCCAACTCAGCACCAAGCGGATATGTTCAAGTCAAGCATGCCAAAGTCACCGCCAACACGCTGGTGAATTGTGAGCATAACATTTTGATCGGGATGAACAACGGCCCGGAAACCACCCTCCCTCCAATCGGCTCGGAGGTGAGCAACAACATCATCATTTCCCCAAAAGGCAAAGTCATCGAATCTCGCTGCCCAGTGGATCAAATGGTCATCAAGAACAACGAAACGCGTCAGAAAAGCCCCAATGACGTCCGCCCAGCACTCCCAGAACCCGCCGGCCCAACGTGGGAACGATAAGTCATCATTTGCCCGACTCACCCAACGTCTTCAATTGCCGATCGGTCAGGAGCCAAACCAGCCCGTTTTCTTTCGCGAGACTCTTGGAAATCGCACGCCGCTCGTCACGTTTCGGATACTCGATCACCAACACGGGCTTTCCCATCCGCTTGATCGTTTGCAAGTGAGCCAACACCTCGTCAGTGTGTGACTTTGGCTGCAACTTGTTGCCCTCGGTGAAAAGATCTTCCACACCGATGCCACTGATCGCCGCTGCAAAATCCGCCTGCGCTAACAAGGCAGATCCGTTTTGCGGAATGACCAATGCTTGCGGATTCTTCTGGCGAGCCCGAATACCGATGGCTTTGACCCATTCAACCATGTCGCGCCGATAACTCTGCTTGGTTTCTGGATTGATCCGTTCGTCGATGTATTCTCCACCCTCTTGCTCAAAAGTCTCAAACCCGTCAACAATGTCGAGATACACGCCGTCAAACCCATGCGCCATCAGCTCTTCGACCGCTTCGAGGATGATCTTCTGCCAGTCAGGATTCCAATACTTCACCCGATAATTACCCTTCCACTCGGGATTCTCACCGCAAAGCCAAGCAGGCGCACTGGGGCTTAGAGCGGAGTGGTCCGACCATGCTTTGCGCCAGTAAGACCGGTAGTCCTCTGCCTCTCCAATCGATAAATAGGCGATGACCTTCCGCTCAGGGAGTCCTTGGCGAATCGCATTCAAGTCCTCACGCGGCCACGGCAACTCCCCGTCGAATGAGGCATCGAGGATGATCCAGTCACGCCCGCATGCAGCCAAACGCTCAACGGCCAAGGATTTCTCCTTCGCAAAAACATCCGCCTGCAGAACATAACCAAATGACATGGGTCCTTCGGCGTGGACAAGCGGTAACGCAGGAAAAACAAATAGGCTGAGAACGATTGAGATGACCTTCATGGGTTGAACTCCATTCGATTGGTTGCGTGCAATTGACGAGATCGACCCGGAGGCTCATTGGTTACCTCATTCCCCCCGACCGATGCGAATCTTTTCCATTTCCACATGTGGAATACCGACCTCCGAAAACTCGCCACTCACGGTCTTATGGCCAAGTTTTTCATGGAATCCAACCGCAGACACGAGAGCATGCGTGGAAAATGTCACCAGATCCAAATTCAATTGTCCTCGCTTACATTCTGCAACAGCAGCGAAATCAGCCAGACCTTTGCAGTTTGACGGATCGATCTCCGAGCGTCAGACTCTGCGCCGATGCCTAACCACAAGCACGTGCTCTTTGTTTGCACCGGAAACACCTGCCGGAGCCCGATGGCGGAGGGGCTTTTTCGTCGAGCCACCTCGGAAAAAACCGATTATGTAGTGAGCTCCGCGGGAGTCGCAGCGTCGAAGGGCACACCTTGCAGCCGAGAAACGGCCAGCGTGTTAAAAACCCGCAACGCGCCACTGGACAATTTCACCAGCAGACCCGTCACGGAGTCGATTCTCGCGGCAGCAACCCATGTGTTCGCCATGACGCGTGGCCACTTGCATGCTTTGGAATCCCAATTTCCCAACCACGCCGAAAAGTTTTACCTCGTCGGTGAGTTCGCCGGTATTTCAGGACAAAAAAACGTGCCCGATGTACCAGACCCAATCGGCATGGGCCGAAAAGCCTATGAGGAGGTCGCCGATGTCTTGGACAAGGCAATCCCATCCATCATCGCGTACATCGATCAAACATGGAAATAAGCGGGTCTTGTCCGCAGATTACTGGCCGATCGATGCCACAACGATCGAAGAACTCAGATCATTCCCAACTTCATCTTACCCTCTTCTGAGATCATTTCTTGGTTCCAGGCAGGGTCCCAAACGAGCTCAACACGAGCGTCATCGATTCCATCGATGGTCATGATTTTCGCCTGTGCATCGGCAGCAATCACTGGCCCCATCCCACAGCCTGGCGCGGTTAGAGTCATTTTAACCGCTACCGTTTTCTTGCCTTCGGATTCCTCGATCGCGCAGTCATACACCAATCCCAGATTGACGATATCCACAGGGATTTCAGGGTCATAAACGCCCTTGAGTTGGTTCCAGACCTGCTCCTCGAGTGGTGCATCCTTCAGCCGGGTGGTCTCGGCCTGCTTCTTCGCTTCCTCCTCGGGATTGACTCCAAGCGCATCTGCGTCCTGCGAGGAAATCCGCGCAAGTCCCTGCGAAGTGGCCACCGTGAACGTGCCACCAAGGCGCTGAGTGATGAAGACCGCAGTTCCGACCGGAAGCGTCAGTGTGTCACCACTCGGGATTTGGATCGCGGCAACCTCGCGGGTAAGTAGGATTTCCTCATGCATGGAAAGAGTTAAAACCAGCGAACCGCAGACGGCAAGGTGTGAGATTCAGAAGTTTTCAAATCCACCACCTGCCATGCCTATTCGACCGTAACGCTCTTGGCTAGATTTCTCGGTTGATCAATCTCACAACCCCTCAACCGGGCGACATGATAGGCAAAAAGTTGAAGCGCCACCACCGCCGGAATCGTCGCAACAAGCGGATGACACCGCGGAATGCTGATGAAGTCATCCATGCATTCGGCGGTTTCGTGGTCCCCCTCCGTGATCACTCCAAGGATCCGCGCGCCACGCGCACGACATTCCTCGATGTTTCCCAGCATTTTATCCTTCCCGGGAATATCCACCGCAAGGGCAATGATCGGCGTGCCTTGCTCTAACAAAGCGATGGGCCCATGCTTGAGCTCAGCCGCGTGGTAGCCTTCGGCATGAATGTAGGAAACCTCCTTCAACTTCAGCGCCCCTTCGAGAGCCACCGGAAACATCGGCCCCCGACCAATGAAGAAAGCATGCTCATTTTTGGCATAGTCCGCCGCGACTTCCGCAATCCTTGCGTTCTGCGCGACCACTTTCGCAACAAGCATCGGAATCGACTCGATCTCACGCGCAAACCTGATTCCCTCATCGCGCGAAAACCGCCGCCCACGCCCGAGGCGCAGCGCCATCATGAGAAGCACCACCACCTGACACGTAAAGGCCTTGGTCGATGCCACTGAAATCTCCGGCCCCGCATGCAGATAAACCCCTCGACCCGTCTCACGGGCAATCGTGGAGCCGACTACGTTGCAGAGACTCATCACAAATGCACCCTTTTGATTGGCCTCACGCACCGCAGCCAAAGTGTCCGCCGTCTCGCCCGACTGGGAAATCGCCACCACCATGTCTCGGCTCCCTAAGATCGGATTCCGATAACGAAACTCCGCCGCCTGCTGCACCTCCGCATGGACATCGGCCAAATCCTCAAACGCATACTCACCCACCATCCCCGCATGGAGCGACGTCCCACAACCCACCAAGACAATGCGACTCAATTCTGCTAGATCGCGAGGCGAGGTTCCCATCCCAGCCAAAACGGACGAGCCGAGATTGAAGTCCAAGCGCCCACGAATGGCATTGCCCAATGATTCTGGCTGCTCGTGAATCTCCTTGAGCATGAAATGATCAAAACCACCCTTTTCCGCTGCCGCCGCATCGAAGGCGAGCTCGGCGATCTCCCGAGTAACCGGAATGTTGTTAAGATCCCGAATATCGATGGAATCCTTGGTGATGATCGCGATGTCGTTGTCATCCAGATAGATCACGCGTTGGGTGTAAGCGACAATGGCCGACGCATCAGAGGCTAGAATTGTCTCACCCTCGCCGACCCCGATCACAATCGGGCTGCCACGGCGGGCGGTGATGATCTTGTCCGGCTCTCGGGCCGAGATGACTGCAATCCCAAAGGTTCCCTCCACCTGATGCAATGCATCGCAAACCGCCTGAAACAAGTCACCCTTGTCGCAGTCACCAATGAGATGCGTGAGAACTTCGGTATCCGTCTCTGAGTAAAAATGATGCCCTTTTGCCTCAAGCCGAGCGCGGATTGATCGGTAGTTTTCGATGATCCCATTGTGCACGAGTGCAATTTCACCCGATTGATCCAGATGGGGGTGAGCATTGACCTCAGTCGGCGGACCGTGCGTCGCCCATCGCGTATGAGCGATCCCAGTACTCGCACGCTGAAACAGCGAAGATGGCCAATCCGCATGCGCGCGCTCGTTGAGCTTGGAAACCTTTCCAGGAGCCTTGGCAATTAGAACCCGCTCATCGTCAAGAATCGCAATGCCTGCGGAATCATAACCACGATATTCTAACCGCCGAAGCCCGTTCATCAAAACGGTAGGCGCATCTGCTTTTCCGATGTATCCGACAATTCCACACATGATTTATTGGTATTCTAATTTATGAAAAAATGAGATCTTGCTGCACCACTCCGGCAGGACGAGTGCTCGTGTTAGGCCATAGCTTGCGGCCTGGATAGATGGAGGTATTGATGCCTGTATGGGCCCCATCGCCTAAGATCGCCCCAAACTTTCGGCGACCCGTATCCACCAGAACCCCATCAACCATCGAACGATGATTTTTCCCATCGTGCCGAAGATTGGATGTCATGGTGCCAGCACCCAGATTGACCTTTTCCCCAAGCACCGAGTCTCCAACGTAGGAAAGATGACCGACGTTGGTCCCTGAGAGAATCAGGCTATTTTTAATCTCAACCGACTGCCCGATATGACAGCCATCGCCAATGCTCGTATGGCCGCGAAGATAGCAATTGGGGCCAATCTTACAATTCGCCCCGATGACCGCGTTTCCCTCGATCACCACACCGGGAAGAATCCGGCTTCCCGGACCAAGATGAACCATTCCATCCATCACCGCCAACGGATGTATCTCGCCCTGAATGATACTTTCACCAAGCGATCCAACATGGAGTTCATTGGCCCGAATCAAATCCCATGGATACCGAATCACAAAAGATGCCTTCGCTAAAAATATATTAGCATCATCCGCTCCATCCCCTTTCCACGCAAGCACGGTGCCCTCTGGATCGACCATGCTATTTTTCCCGCTCGCCACGAAATCGGCAATATCTAACGGGTCCAACCAAGCTTTCGGCTGGCACGACAATTCCAACCCCAGCAACACCTGTTTTTGATGATCTCGAAGCAACAGATTTCCGATGGGGAAATCCTCAATCTTCCGCGTCAACGAAAGCGGCCAGCAATCAGGTGAATCGTGAGTCGTCGATGACATCTATCCGATTTCTTCTTGGATGAGGTTTGAAAAGCGATCGACCCATGAAGTCACCTCAGCGAGCTCACGGTGTTCCACCAAAATACGGATCTTGTTCTCGGTGCCGGAGTAGCGGATCAGATGTCGTCCATTGTCGCCAAATTCCGCAGCGGCCTCCGTCATGAGCGCCTGCAGTTTGGTGAGCGAGCTGAGCGGCGGCTTCGTGGCGACCGGCATGTTGACGAGCTTCGTGGGATACTCATGCATGATGTCTGCGAGCTCGGCCAGCGTCGCCTCCCGCTCACGCATCATCCGCAGCACTTGCAGCGCACTGAGAATGCCATCACCCGTGGTCGCATAATCCCCAAAGATCAAATGCCCAGAATTTTCACCACCGAAGGAATATCCATGCTTCCGCATGCACTCGATGACACTGCGATCCCCCACGGGAGTGATTTCCACCGAAATACCATTCTGCTTCATCGCCTCGATGAGTCCAAGATTGCTCATGACCGTAGCAACAAGCGTGTCGCGCCGCAGTTTTCCTTGCTCCTTGAGACCGATAGCACAAAGCCCGAGGACCCGGTCGCCGCTCACCACCGAACCACTTGCATCGGTGAAAATCACGCGATCCGCATCGCCATCGAACGAGATCCCGAGATCGGCACCGTGCTCGCGAACGAGTTTACCAGCGGCCTCTGGATGCAGGGCACCGCAGTTCGCGTTGATGTTGAGCCCATCGGGCTGGTTCGCCATGACGATGACTTCAGCGCCAAGTTCTTTGAAGATAAGCGGACCAATAAAATATCCGGCACCATGCCCACAATCGACCACGATTTTCATTCCATGCAGCGAAATGTTATTCGCCGCGTGCTTGGCAAACTCGATGTAGCGGCCACGCGCATCGTCGATGCGGTGCGCCTTTCCGATCGCCCCCGGTGGAAGCGGCGGAGATTCGGGACAGTCCCCCATCACATGACGCTCAATGAGCGATTCAAGATCATCCGAAAGCTTAAATCCATCCGGCCCAAAGATCTTAATTCCGTTGTCTTCGTAGGGATTGTGCGACGCCGTGATCATGATGCCGGCAGACGCCCCCATCGACTTGGTCAAGTGTGCCACCGCCGGGGTCGGCATGGGACCCACCAGATAGACATCCATTCCCATGGAGACCAGCCCACTCGTGATCGCCGTCTCCAGCATGTAGCCAGAAATCCGCGTGTCCTTACCGATCAAAACGCGGTTGCGCCTCTGACCGGACGAGCGCAACACCTCAGCCACCGCCTTGCCCATCCGCAATGCAATCTCTGCGGTGATGGGGAACTCGTTGACTCGACCTCGGATGCCGTCAGTTCCAAATAATTTCATGCCTTTATTCAAATTTGCTGAAGTTCAATGGTCCTTAAATCATGCCACAACTCAAGGAAAAATCAGGGCCCCATTCAAGCATCCAAGACCGCACGGTGGATTCTGCCCGTCGATTGTTTGAGAAACTGACGCGCCAGCGCCTCAAATGCATCCGAGAGGTCGGTCAAATGCAACTCAAGCTTGCCGACGCCGCCGACATCATGAAGCAAATCCAACCGCGCGAGTTCCCGACTCAAATGCTCCGCACAGGTCGTCGCCGAATCCACCATCCGGACTTCCGCCGGCAGCAAATCCCGAAGAATCGGAATCAATAACGGATAGTGCGTGCATGCCAACATCAAGGTATCGATCCCCTTCTCAACCAACGGATTCAAATAAGTCGCTAAGACTTGCCGAGTTGCAGGGTGATCCATCCAGTTTTCCTCGATCAATGGCACCAGAAGCGGCGTGGCCTGCCCATAGATCATCAACCCGGTCCTACGGAGCGCCAAAGCGTGCTGGTAGGCATGAGAATCGATGGTTCCGCGAGTTGCAATGATCCCAATCCTCTCGGCAGCAGGGTTCGCCAGAACCGCTTCGATGCCAGGCTCAATTACCCCCAGAATCGGCAAATCGTATTTTTCCTGCAAACTCGGTAAAGCATGGGCCGTCGCCGTGTTGCAGGCAACGACGATCGCCTTGACCCCTCGCTTCACGAGAAACCCGACATCTTGATCCGCAAACTGACGGATCGTCTCAGGACTCTTGGACCCATAAGGAAGCCGCGCGGTGTCTCCCAAATACAAAATATCCTCCGCAGGCAACAGCTCCTGAACCGCACGAACGACGGTCAAGCCACCGACACCCGAGTCGAAAATTCCAAGAGGCGCTGATCTCACTGGCCCAATTGTGCTCACCACCGCCGATCCGACAAGTGGGAACCGACGGGCCACCAAATTTGCTAAAATTCAAAATTTTCGCCAACCCCGAAATAATTCGTAGCATTCCCCGAATGATCTCATAACTTCGTGAGGAATCCCTAACCCCTAGTCACCACTCACACTTCAACATTACCATGAACTCACGCCGCCACTTCCTCTCCAAGCTCATCGTTTCCACCGCAGCACCTGCCATCCTTTGCCGCAGTGCCTTTGGCCAAACCCCGCCTCCTGCGAAACTGGAGGAGTCGGACCCCATGGCTGCCGCACTCGGCTACAAAGACAATACCACTCAAGTGGATGCCCAAAAATACCCACAACACAAGCCCGAGCAGAAATGCAGTAACTGCGCGCTCTTCCAAGGCAAAGCGGAGGATGCCAGTGGCCCTTGCGGCGCGGTCGGCGGAAAAGTGGTGGCCGGTAACGGCTGGTGCATGGTCTACGTCAAGAAGCCTGAGGCGGCAAAATAAGCACCCAAGCTCCCCGCGTCTGATTTCATCCAATCCCGGCTCTTCGAATGGAGACCGGGGTTTTTTTGTGACACAGGGTCACGCATTCCCCACCACCCGCGTCACTTTCCGCTTTCCCGCAGGGTTCAGCGGGACTAGCTTGCCGCCGACATGAGCAATTGCGGACCTAAAATGAAGATGGATCCATCCTTGCACCGGGACAAGAAGCCGGACTGGATCAAGGTGCGCTTGCCAAACAACCCAGCATTCTGGTCGACCAAGTCGCTCATCACCGACCTGAAACTCGTGACCGTCTGCGAGGAAGCCCAATGCCCAAACCGCTGGGAATGTTGGGGCCAAGGCACCGCAACCTTCATGATCGCCGGTGACAAGTGCACCCGTGCTTGCGGATTCTGCGCCGTGAAAACCGCAAAACCCGACGCCCTAGAATCCGACGAACCTCAACGCGTCGCCGAAGCCACCCGCCGCATGAACCTCCGACACGTGGTGATCACCGCCGTCGCACGTGACGACCTCCGCGACGGAGGTGCCGAACACTTCAAACAAACGATCGAGGCAGTCAGACAAGCGAACCCAAAAATCATCATTGAGGTGCTTGTCCCCGACTTCAATGACCGCGACTGGGCACTCTCGATGGTGATGGATGCCCGACCCCACATTTTCAATCACAACCTCGAAACCGTCGAGCGCCTCACCCCGCTCGTCCGTTCACGCGCGCAATACCAACGCAGCCTAACCGTGCTGAAAAAGGCGAAAGCCATGGTGAATGGCAAGGTCGCCACGAAAAGCGGAATCATGCTCGGCCTCGGCGAGCGCCACGATGAAATCCTCCGCGCCATGGACGACCTCATCGCCCACGATGTCACAGTCCTCACGCTTGGCCAGTACCTACGCCCCACCCAAAAACACCTTCCGGTCGTGGAATACATCACGCCCGATGCTTTCGACGAATACAAAGCGATCGCCCTCGCCAAGGGCTTCCGGCACGTCGCCAGCGGCCCACTCGTCCGAAGCTCATACCACGCCGCCGACTTCCGCCCCGAACTCGATGTGCTCGAGGCGATCGAAGCAGACGTCCGCGCCTCCCACGGGATCGAACTCGGCCCCGAGCACCTCGCACTGCCCGCCATCAATCCAAGCATCGCAAAGACCATCGCCTAACCGCCATGCAACACTGGCTGATTAAGTCCGAGCCCGACGTCTTTAGCATCGATCACCTCGCTGCGGTGACCCGCGAACCATGGAGCGGCGTGCGAAACTACCAAGCTCGCAATTTCATGTGGAAGGATATGAAACCCGGCGACCTCGCTCTATTCTACCACTCGAATGCCAAACCACCTGGCGCCGTCGGCATCGCCCGCGTGGTCGGAGCCCCTTACGCAGACCCCACCCAGTTTGACCCTCAAAGCGAATACCATGACCCAAAGTCAACCCCTGACAACCCACGCTGGTGGCTCAGGGATTTCGAATTCGTCGGGAAATTCTCAGAAATGCTGACTCTTGAGGCTCTCAAATCGGACCCCGTGCTCTGCGAAATGATGGTATGCCAACGCGGAAGCCGCCTTTCGATCAACCCAGTCGACCCTCTCCACTTCAAACGCACCTGCAAACTCGCCGGTTGGAAGCCCTGATCTTCCGCCCCCCCAGCGATTCGCGAAATCGAAGACAAATCCCCCGCCTCGCCTCGCTCAATGGATGAATCCAATCCCATGGCTCACATCTCAACCGCATCCCACTTATCACCCGCCGCTTCCGCTTGGCGTGAATGGCTGGAAACCCACGGACCCAAGCTCCTCCTCTTCGCGCGCCAACAAACGCGCTGCCACGAAGACGCAAAAGACGTCTTCCAAGACGCTCTGGTAAAACTGGTGGAAAAGGTTAACTCCGGCGATTTCGTCGGCGGACAAGACGCATGGCAGTCCTACATCTACACCACCATCCGCCGACTTGCCATCGACCTCAGCCGTCGCGATGACCGCCGAAAACGCCGCGAAAACAACGTCAGCGCCGATGCTGAAATCGACCAGCTCGACGTGTTTCAGTCGTGGTTCGACAATGACACCTCCGACGATGAAACCCGCACGCAACTCGAACGCGGGCTCAAGGATCTACCGGAAAAATTCTCCGAAGTGATCGTCATGAAAGTCTGGGGCGAACGCACGTTCGCTGAAATCGGCGAAACACTCGGCATCTCACAAAACACCGCCGCATCACGTTATCGCTACGGACTCGAAGCACTCAAACGTCACTTGAGCAGTGCCCGCCAACGCGGCGATTTATCCATCTAACCCATTGCTCAAACCAATCATTCAGCCAATCTTCATGAACCAAGACCCTGCCTCTCTCGGCTCCGAACTGAAACAACTTTTCCCCGAGTCACTGGACTCTTCGCTGCTCTCACGCCTCGAAGCTGCAGTCGATGGAACTCTCACGGAACTCAGCCCCGAAGAACTCCGCTTCGAACAATCCCTGCGCTCGTTCCTCCCCGCACCACTGCCAGAAGATTTGAAAAACCGTCTGGCCACGGTCTGCCACCATGTTCCTTTCCATGTCGATGAAACCATTGTCCTTTTTCCAAAAACCAGCACCAACACGCCCACACGCCGCAACCTGCCCTCGTGGAGCGCCGCTGCCGCCGTCGCATTGATCGCAGCTCTAACTGCGCTTATCGATCCGATCGCAAGGCACCAGCCGGATGCCCTCGCGCCCCAGGCCGCCGCCACACCATCCCCCGCAACTCCACCCGCAAACCCGAATCCCTACCTGATCCCCGCCAGCTTCAATCGCGGCCTAACCGCTGTCCACGACGAGGGGATCGTTTGGAAATCCAACGACCAACCCCACAGCCTGGTCCGCGTGACTTACCAAGACCACATGACACTCAAAGACCAAACCGGCCGCACCTTCGAAGTCGAGCAACCGCGCACGGAATACATGCTAGTTCCCGCGAAAACAGACTGAACCTTCGATTCTAACTGAGCCAACCGAACCTCAAACTCCCGCTTCCATCCGCGATGCATCCGACACACCGACTTCACTCATTCCTCGCATGCTGCAGTGTTCTCGCTTCACCCGCATTCGCGATCGAGGCTCCCGACGACAACTCGCCCCCGCCCACTGCGGCGCGAAAGATGGGCAAAGGCGAACCACTCCCAGAAATCAAATTGCCCGCTCTCAAGGCACCCAAATCCAATCCACCCTCCCAAGATTCCCAATCCGCTTTTCTTGGCGTGATTTCCAGTGAAGTCCCCGAGGTGCTCGCCGAACACCTCAACCTCAAACCCAATTCAGGCATCATCGTTCGTTCCCTCGTCCCAAACGGCCCAGCAGCCAATGCGGGCATCCATGTGAATGACATCATCCTCAATGCCGGAAACACACCGATTGGATCACCACTCGATTTTTCAAACCAGATTTCCTCCAAAAAACCGGGAGACTCGCTGGCCCTAGAAATCATTCAAAAGGGCAAACCCACCCAAATCCAAGTCATGCTTGGCTCAAAACCCGCAGGAATGGCCTCGGCCACTCCTCAAGCACTTGGCCCACTCGAACTCAACGGACTCCCGAAGGACCTCGCCGACCGCATCCGAGGTGCAATCGCTGGAAACCTCGGCGACCTCGACCTCGCAACCCAAAAGGCAGGATTCCCCCCAAACTTGGAACAGGCAATGCGAGACCTCAAGATGCAGATGCTAGGCGGACAAGAGGCCCCTACCCCCAATGCCGCTGGCGCAGGAACCCACACTCAAGGAAGCGCAACCATCAAAATGAAGGACCAACTTGGCAGCGTGGAAATCAAGTCCACCGAGGGAGGAAAAGAGGTAACCATCCGCGACCTGAACGAGCAAATCACTTGGACTGGCCCATGGGATACCGCGCAAGATCAAGCAGCAGCCCCTGCCAACGTGCGAAATCGCGTGGACAGCCTCAATCTCGACACCAGCTTCAAGGGCAACGGCATCCGACTTCGGCCACTCCAAGCCCCCGCTCCCGGAAATGGCCACTGAGGCTCGCCACATAGATCACCCACAGATCCTCTAATCCGCAGTTGAGAGTGATGACGAGGAGTGCAAGCGCTAATCTTGTCGGCGTTTGAAGACGGAAACCTTCCTACCACGGGTTCACTCATTGGGTTAAAGAGAGCTCAACTTCACCCTCAAAACATGGAAAGATACTCCCACAACCACGCGTGGATTGATAAACAACGAGTCGCGCATGAAATCGGTTGAAAATCATCTCGCCGGACCTCCGCTGCCAGTGCCCGTACCTCACCCATCCGCACACACCATCCGCACCTCACCTACGGATTCCAGGTTAAATCAAACGATCGCTTCAATCTTATTGCTAATACGCCTAACTAGCGCAAAAGCCTAGTCCCCACCAAAGGATCAAAGCCTCCGCCGGATCAGCACCCGCCAGCGATTAACATCAGGGCGATCGGAGTGCACTCTGGGACGCCAGCAAGCTGAAACCTCAAAAAACGCTACCTCCCTAACTTTTGGGCAGACTCAACCCTTTAAACTAAAGGCATGTGAAGGTGGCCCGAGACGGATTTGAACCGCCGACACGTGAATTTTCAATCCACTGCTCTACCGACTGAGCTATCGGGCCATCATCACTAACACCCTTGCGGGCGGAGCGGCATTAAGAAGCGTCCTGCACGCTTTGACAACCCGAAAATTTACCCAAGCTCAATTAAAGTCCGAAGCTCTCTGCGCCCTCGCTTTAGGGCGAAAATGAATCCACACGCGCCAATCTTTGGCAAATTGCTTTGATGCAACACGGAATCATGGTATCAATGATTTCATGATCTTCCCCCTGATCGTTCCGACCGAAAATCGGCTTTGGCGCACCTACAGGTGCCAATCATACACCTCAAGCCCCATTTCAGGGCAAAATTCCTGCTTCGCTGGGGCACGACCCTTGAAGAATTCGGCGCGGAATGCGTGAAATGAGACCCACCTTGAGCTAGGTTCATGCAACCCTCCCCCATCGTTTCTGTCATCATCGCTGCGTTCAACGCCCAGCGATGGATCAATCTATCGATCGAATCTGCCCAGAGCCAAACGCTGCGCGAGATTGAGATCATCGTGGTCGATGATGGATCTACGGATGACACGGCCGAGATGGTCATGAGGATCGCGAAGGACGACCCGCGGATTCACCTCATTCAGCAGCCAAATGCAGGAGTTGGTGCAGCTCGCAACGCGGGGATTCGATCGGCCCGAGGCAAATTCGTCGCCCCTCTGGATGCCGATGACCTCTGGCAGCCTGAAAAATTAGCCAGACAGGTTCAGCGAATGGAAGAGCGGGGTGAAGAAACCGCGCTGATCTACTGCTGGCACCAATGGCTCGATGAAGACGGGGTCGCACTCGGGTGGGAATCCCCCTTCAGGGTTGAGGGCATGGCAAGGTCGGCGATCATTTTAAGAAATTTTATCGGAAATGCCAGCGTGCCCCTGTTCCGCAGTGACGCAGTCCATCAAGCTGGCTTGTATCTCACGCGCGATGAACAAGGTGGTGCACAAGGCTGCGAAGACTGGGATTTATCGATCCGCATCGCCGAGCGCTGGGAAATCGGACTCGTGGATGACGTGCTGGTCGGCTACCGCCAAACCCATGCGTGCATGAGTTCGCAAGCGCCTTCCATGGCGCAGTCGTTTCAAATGGTTATGGTTCGGGCCCGACTTCGCAATGTGGACCTACCACTCGCACTCTTCCGCTGGGCAGAAGGACATTTCCAAAGCTACCTCGTCTCGAAAAGTTACGGTAGCTGCGACTACCCATCGTGCATCGTCGCTGCCAGCCGAGCGATTTTGTCAGACCCCGTCTTGATCCTCAATCGGAGCCTTCACCAGCTCACTCTAAAAAGCCTCATCTGGCTGGCCACAGGCAAACGACGCTCAGCCCCGCGCCGCCCAAATTCCGATGACGCAAAAAAAGCCCCTGCCAGAAGTCCCCGCTCTTCCACTTCCCTGTTAGATCAAATTCAAAACCGAAGGTGGGCTTCTGTACTTGGGAGTGAATGCCTCCCACACTGACTCCTCCAAGATTCCACCCAACCAAAGCCAAGCGCCCCCCTTTCGAAACTTGCCTAACCATGCATCAACCCATTCGCGTCACCGATCTTGAACTCTCTGAGCCGGTTCCCGACTTCGACGATCTACGCCACTACGCATTCCTGCAACTGCTCGTGCGTTGGCGCGGCCAGCCGATCCACACGATCACTGTTCCTGTTAGAGGAGACCGTTGTCTGGCAACCGACATCGTCGCAACACTGATGGACCAATGCACCACGAGCTTGATCCATCAACTCCTTCATTTAGCAGTGGAAAACCCACCTGCAGAAGTGCCATGGAACATCCAATCGTTAGTAAAACTTCGTCAGCCACCGAAGCCATCCAACCTACCGACCATATCGGTCGCAGTCTGCACCCGTGACCGCCCAGAATCGCTCGTGATTTGTCTCCAAGCACTTCAGCACCTCGCGCATCCCCCATTAGAGATCTTGGTCATCGACAATGCTCCAAAAACCCAAGCAACCCGCGAACTAATCGAATCCTCATTTCCACAGGTATCTTACATCCTTGAGCCGAACCCTGGACTTGACTGGGCCCGCAACCGAGCGATCGCTTCTGCCAGCGGCGACATCATTGCTTACACCGACGACGACGTCGTGGTGGACTCCCTGTGGACGGATGCCATCGCACGCATCTTTGCGGATCACGAGGAAACCATGGCTGTCACAGGGCTGGTCGTGCCCTATGAGTTAGGAACCGAGCCACAGATCCTTTTCGAGAAATACGGTGGATTCGGTCGAGGCTACATCCGAAAATGGTATCGACCCAGTGACCAAGACCGCCGCCACCTCGCACAAAAACATGCTGGTGCGGGGAAATTTGGCACGGGCGCAAACATGGCATTTCGTCGCACCGTTTTCCGCGAAATCGGCCCATTTGATCCAGCATTGGATGTTGGTACCGTCACCCATGGCGGTGGAGATCTCGACATGTTTTTTCGAGTGCTTAAATTCGGCCATACGCTCGTCTACGAGCCGGCCGCCATGGTGAGGCACCGACATCGCCGCGACTTCGAACACCTTCACACCCAGATCGAGAACAACGGCATCGGATTCTATTCTCACCTCGTGCGCAATGCCATCGAGTTTCCCGAAGAAAGACTCGGCCTCGCGAAGCTCGCGATTTGGTGGCTGCGAGCATGGAACCTCCGCCGCTGGCTTGATTCAAAATTCAAACCCGCCGAAATCCCCCACCAACTCATCGCTGCCGAGTTATTCGGATCCTTCGTGGGGCTATTCCGCTATCGCAAAGCGAAGCAACAAGCACAGCCGCTGCTCGCGGCCAGCGATCCCATCCTGCCCAGTGCCACCACCACTCCCACAAGTGATCAATCGAATCCATACACACCCCAAGGCATCGCCATCCGATCCTATGAAATCACCAGCACACCAGTACCCATCGATGATGTTAAGAACTACCATGCCACTCGGCTCATCCTAACACGCCGTGGTTCCGCCATCGGAGAAGTCCAAATTCAAAATCTAGGTTGCAGCATCTCACCCGCAAGAATCGCAGATGAGGTCATCCATGCACTCGGCAACAATTTATTAGATTCAGACGCAACCCAAAGTGCCGCACTGAAATGGGCACAGTCCATGGCCGATTTACAACAATTCGCAATCATTCCCGCCAAAGGCCCATCCGCAACGCAGCCTGAAAAACCATCCGCCTCGATCGTGATTGCCACCCATGACCGACCCGATGCCTTGCGTGATTGTTTGCGCTCACTCAGCGATCAAAAATGCTCTCATGCCACCGAAATCATCGTCGTCGACAATCACCCCGAGTCAGGTCTAACTCCAGCAGTCATCGCCGAATTTCCCGCAGTGATCAAGGTAGATGAACCGCGTGGTGGCCTTTCCTATGCTCGAAATACCGGTTTCGCCGCCAGCACAGGAGATATCCTCGTTTGCACCGATGACGATGTCACCTTCCCCAACAACTGGCTTGAAAATCTATTAGAACCCTTTACCCGAAACGACGTGATGTTGGTGACAGGCAACGTCTTGCCACTTCAGCTTGAAACCCAATCACAAATTGAATTCGAGAATTATGGCGGACTTGGCAGAGGGTTTGAACGCCGCGAGTTCAATCGGTGTTGGTTCAACTCATTCCGCCGAAAAGCGGTGCCCACTTGGACGATTGGCGCCACTGCCAATGCGGCCATCCGAGCGTCTCTTTTGCACGATCCCGCGATCGGCTTGTTAGATGAATCTTTGGGCACAGGCACCCCAACGGGTTGCAGTGAAGATACCTATCTCTTTTACAAGACCCTCAAGGCTGGCCACACCATCATTTATACCCCAAAAGCGTTTGTCTGGCACAAGCACCGGATCAGTGTCGACGGCCTCCATCGACAAATCTTGAATTACAGCAAAGGTCATTCGGCCTACAACCTTACCACCTTTCTCCGCGATCACGATTGTAGAGGACTGGTGCGAATCTTTGCAGAACTCCCGCTCCATCACCTGCAGCAACTCATCCGTATTCTGCGTGGTCGTTGCCAAACCTCACTTCGTACTATTTTTTTAGAAATCAAAGGCAACGCACTCGGCCCACTTGCACTGTGGAAATCGCGGCGGCGTGTCAGAATGCTGGGTACGAGTGGGTCCTATTTGTCCAGCAAGCGGAGGCGGGAATTCACTCTATCCAACCCTCTTGAGCACCACGCCGAGCACAGCGTAAATTCAGAACTTGAGATCCAATCATGAGTACAAAACCGTCCCATCAAAACAGCCAAGAGCGTGCATGGAAGCATGCCGCAGACCTCTTTTCGGTTCTTGTTTCACGCGACCTCAAAATTCTCTACAAGCGCTCGTCACTCGGATTTGGCTGGGCCCTCGTGACACCTCTACTTCAACTGTTCATCTTCTCATTTGTTTTTCGGCGTGCCCTCCGAATGGAGGTGCACAATTACCCCTCGTTTGTCTTTATCGGGGTGCTGGTTTTCGGCTGGCTCCAAGGTGCCTTAAGTCAATGCGGAGGCATCATCACAAGCAGTAAATCGCTGGTCACCCAGCCGGGATTCCCACTCACACTCCTTCCGCATGTGATGGTCAGCGTGCGACTATTCCACTTTTTGATCGCTCTACCGATCTTGTTCGGGCTGCTTTGGTGCCAAGGGATACGCCCAGCCTGGCCATGGTTTTCAATCCCTGGCCTCTTGGTAGTGCAATACCTGCTCATTGTCGGAATGGCCTACCCACTTGCCTCACTCAATGTCATTTTCCGAGACACCCAGCATATCGTCGGCGTATCGCTGCAATTGATCATGTTTGTGACCCCAGTTTTTTATAGCCTCGACCAAGTCCCCGAGCAAATGCACCCATGGTTTTACCTCAACCCAATGGTGGGCTTGATTCAATCATGGCGTGATGTTCTGTTAGATGGAAACTGGCCAAATCCAGTCACGCTCCTCACCCTTTCGGTGGTTGGGATCACCCTCCTCATCATCGGCCGTAGAACCTTCGTGGCACAAAGCCACTGCTTCGTAGAAGAATTGTAATGAATGCATTAGTCAAAGCCGATGGGTTAGGGAAAACCTTCACCACCAAACCCACCACCGCAAAACGACTGCACCTTTCGTCATTGGCGCGAACCTCACGAACCGCCGACCCGTTTTGGGCCCTGCGAAATGTTTCATTCGAGGTGGCCCGAGGCGAAATGATGGGAATCGTTGGAGCAAACGGCGCAGGAAAGTCGACCTTACTTCGTCTGTTAGGCGGCATTGGCAGACCCACGACCGGAACGCTCGAAATGAACGGCAGGATCGGTGCCTTGCTCGAGCTGGGTGGCGGATTCCAAGGAGATCTAACAGGAAGAGAAAATGCCATTCTCGCGGCGGTCGTCGCGGGCCTTCTGAAGTCTGAGGCTCTCGAACTCTTGCCGGAAATCATTCGTTTTGCGGAATTGGAGAATTTCATCGATGCCCCAGTCCGCACTTACAGCACCGGCATGACGATGCGGCTCGCATTCGCGGTCGCAGTTCACACAGAACCAGAAATCATGCTGGTGGACGAATTCTTGGCCGTGGGTGACCTTGCATTTCAAGCCAAGTGCAATGCCCGCATCGCAAAATTGCGCGAAGCAGGTTGTGCAATCGTGCTCGTATCCCACGGGATGGATCAGATCCGCGAACAGTGCGACCGCGCACTTTGGCTGCGGCGTGGCGAGGTGGTAGCCTGTGATACTGCCAAAGCCGTCGCAACCTACTACGAGCAAGAGATGCGTGAGGAGTCGCTCCGAAGAACTCCGGAAACATTACCACTCTCGACCGCCTCGGGCACCCCAGCCCTTCGTAAAGAAAACCGTTTTGGTTCGATGGAAATGGAGATTTCTGGCGTCACTTTGCGCCCGGGGCCAAAGCTAACTTGCGGTGCCCCACTCGCCGTTGAAATCCAATTCCAATGCCCTGCAACCCTCGACTCGCCGATTTTCGCACTGTCCATCACCCGCCCTGACGGGATGATTTGCCTCGACACGAACACGCGCTCCGCACGAATCCCCATCCCCCCGCTCCATGGGGATGGCTTCATCCAACTGACCATCGAACGACTCGATCTGGCAGCTGGCGCTTATTTCATCAATGTGGGCGTCTTCGATTCCAATTGGAGCCATGCCTACGATTTTCATTGGCACATGTATCAAATCTTCATGGAAGGAGGATCCGCCCACAAGGGCATCCTAGCCCCACCAAACCAATGGACCATGAAACTCGCGTAAATCACTAAATCCCCTAAATTTACCGCAAATACAGAAATCTTTGGGAATTGATGCAAAGCTGGCACGACGAGTGCTGTTTGGCAAAAACCCATGCGATTTTTACTGAACCCACCGCTTACTCCAAACACCTTGACCCGATTTTCCGGGGTGTTTTTGATGTGGCTGGTGTCCGTAACCCATGCGCACGCCGCCACTCCAAGTGAGATCATCGCCTCCGCCATCGTCGAGCAATCCGCCTCAAAACAGTGCGATCTCGTCATCTCGCTCAAAGGAAATCCAGCATCGGAAGTCGTAATTCTGCTCGAAAAATGGAAGGCGGGTGAGATTTTTCTCCATCAGGATCCCGAGGGAAACCAGACGCCCGTTTACCTAACCGGCAAGGCCTCCAGCGATGGGACCCTTGCAATTAGCAGAGTTTCAAGTGGTGCTCCACTCATTGGCCCAGATGGAAATCCAGTCCGCCTGGATCCTTCAGCCGAGGAGTTTGTGGACACCAACTCAAGTCTGCGCCGGGCGATGAAGGAAGTTTCCGATCTCGCCGCCTTCGCCAATCCCGACTTCAAAAAGCGTCTCCGTGCGATTGAAGACTCAGCGATCGGCCAAAATCCAGAAAAGATCCCAAACCTAGAAGCACTCCCGCCAATTTCCAAAAGTTCACCGTGGGTGAGGATGCGTTTCTGGAGTGGATTCCCGAGGCCTTCATCCCCCATGCCGATGCCGCCTACGAACAAACCACACGCATCCACCTCGCGCCTTCATCAAGCTTGTTGTTTTTCGAATGGATCGCGCCGGGACGCGTCGCAAGCGGCGAGGCCTTCGCCTATCAAAACCTTCGTTGGGAACTGGATCTTCGCATCGGCGGAAATCTAATCGCCCGTGAGCGCTTCAACCTCAAGCCCGGCGACCACAGCCTATCGGGACTAAAAGCTGCATTCCCCAAAGCCCACTATCTTTCGCTCTACGCTTCGGGCGAAATGACCCAGCACTGGCCCGCCGACGCGATCGACCAGCTCAATTCCGCAACCACCCTCATCGGCCACGGCCCCCTCGGCGACGGCGTGTTTGTGCTCCGTGCGCTTTGCGAAGACAGCCGATCCACCCGCAGGCTTCTCCACGACCTCCGTGTGCTGCTTTATTCCGCTGCAAAAATTGCGCCTCCCACACTCGGCCGCAGCATCCTGTGACGATCCCCCAAAGGGAAACCACAGTCCTCGACGAAGTGAGTGAAATCCTTCACTGCCACAAGCACGGCGACGTCTGTGTGAGCACTCAACTCACTTGGCAGCTGCGATGACGTGGTCCTTGGTCATCCCAAGTTCCTTCATCACCACATCCCCCGGCGCACTGATGCCAAAGCGATCGATGCCGAGCGCCTTGCCCTCGGTGCCGACGTATTTCCACCATGGATCGGTGACACCTGCCTCGATCGAAATCCGCTTGGTGCAGGCCTTAGGAAGCACGCTCTCGCGGTAGTCCGCCCCTTGGCGCTCGAACCGCTCGAAGCAAGGCATGGAAACCACCCGAACGCCATCGCCGAGTTCCGCCGCCGCAGCCATTGCATGTTGAAGCTCAGAACCCGTGGCCAAAAGAATGGTCGTCAACGCACCACTCTCCTTGCGAGCAATGTACCCACCACGGAGAACCCCATCGCGCCGTGTCTCAACCGACAATTCGTTCATCAGCGGAATCGCCTGGCGCGTCAGGATCAACGCGGTTGGCCCATCGGTGCGACTCATCGCTGCGATGAAAGCACCCGCAGTCTCTTCGGCATCGCCAGG
>JARWZU010000041.1 GCA_029866215.1 Akkermansiaceae bacterium | reverse complement strand
CGCGCCCCCGCGCGCCCGCCCCCCGCCTGGGCCAAGGAAGTCCAATCCACGGAGGCGGTTGCGTTCGAGGCGTTGGCCGATGAAGAGTTCGAGGATGTTGAGCAGGTTGAGATCCTGCTTAGGCACGAAGCTGATGGCATCGCCCTGTGCTTCTGCTCGACCGGTTCGCCCGATGCGGTGCACGTAGTCCTCTGGGTTCACTGGAAAGTCGAAATTGATCACATGGGTGACGCCATCGATGTCGATGCCGCGAGCGACAATGTCGGTTGCGACGAGGACTTGGACGGCTCCGTCCTTGAAGTCCTGCAGGGCTTGGAGGCGTTGTTCTTGTGAGCGGCTGGAGTGGAGCTTGGCCACTTTTACGTTAGCGAGTTTGAGGAAATTGGTGATGCGGTCTGCGCCATCTTTCATGCGGGCGAAGACGAGAACCCGTTGGAACTTGGGTTGCTGAAGGAGCGCGAGCAGCAGGGCGTTTTTGAGATGAGTCGGGACCTCGTAGATGCATTGGGAAACGGTGTCCGCAGGGTTGGAGCGCTTGCCGATTTGCACCATTTTTGGGTGGTGCTGAAACCGGCGGGCGAGCGACTCGACTTCCTTCGGGAGCGTGGCGGAGAACATCAAGGTTTGTCGGCGACGAGGTAAGATTTCGATGATTTTCTCGATGTCCGGGAGGAAACCCATGTGCAACATCCGGTCGGCTTCGTCGAGGATCAGCATTTCAAGTGGGCGGAAATCAAGGTTCTGGCGACCGATCAAATCGAGCAAGCGTCCCGGGGTGGCGACAATGCAATCGACCCCTTTGCGCAGCGACTTGATCTGTGCATCCTCTTCCACGCCGCCGAAGATTGCGGCCACTCGGATCGGCAAACTTTGCCCATAGGTGCGGATGTTTTCCATGATCTGCACCGCGAGCTCGCGGGTGGGGGCGAGGATCAGCGACCTGATTCCGCGTGGTTGTTGCTGGAGGTGAAATTGGAAGAGCTGGTGGAGCATCGGCAGAACGAAGGCCGCCGTTTTGCCGGTGCCCGTTTGAGCGATGGCGATGAGGTCGGCTCCCTGCATGATTTTTGGGATGGCGGCCGCCTGCACGGCGGTTGGGCGGGTGTACCCGACCTTCTGAATCGCACGGAGAATCGGCGTCTCGAGTCCAAAGTTGCTGAACGGCATGGCCAGATCCTAGTCTGCTGGATCGCGGGTTGGCACGGATTTAAATCGTCGCAGCGCATTGGGGTAAAGCTGAAATTTGGAAAGCAGAAAGCTGAAATGTCGATTACGGAGGCTTACGCGTCGATTACGGAGGCCTAAGCGTCGATTACGGAGGCCTAAGTGCCGATTACGGAGGCTTAAGTGTCGATTACGGAGGCTTAAGTGTCGATTACGGAGGCTTAAGTGTCGTTTACGGAGGCCTAAGTGTCGATTACGGAGGCTTAAGCGTCGATTACGGAGGCCTAAGCGTCGATTACGGAGGCCTAAGTGTCGATTACGGAAGCTTAAGCGTCGATTACGGAGGCAAGCATGAGGGTGGTTGGGGGGTGTTCGCGATTCGGGTGAAATGGGCCAGATTGAGTGGCGGCGGGCGTCTTGCGCAGTTTGCGGGCCCGCTGCGTCGGCGCTTGGATCGATCAATTGCCCGATTTTACCGCTTGGAAAACCCTGCCCGTGTTGGAATGCTCCGCCCATGTTTTTAGGTCTTGATTCATCCACTCAGTCACTCACCGCTGTGGTCATTGATCCCGCTTCTGGGACGATTGCATGCCAGCTCTCGGTCAATTTTGGCAGTGAATTGCCGCAATATCAATCGCCCAGCGGGTTCATTCCGGGTGGGGCGAACGGCGAGGTGCATGCGAATCCAGCGATGTGGCTTGAGGCACTGGACCTGCTCATGAGCCGTTTGGCGGCGGCGACGGATCTCTCGAAGGTGAAGGTCATCGCTGGCTCCGGTCAGCAACATGGCTCGGTTTATTTGGATTCCACCTTCGACACACGCCTGGCGGCATTGGATGAGGCGCAAAGTTTGGCGGCGCAACTCTCGCCAGCATTTACCCGCGCCACCTCACCCATCTGGATGGACACCTCGACGGGAGCCGAATGTGAGGAAATCACCCAAGCGCTTGGGGGTTCCGAGGAGGTCTGCCGCCTGAGTGGATCAATCGCCATCGAGCGCTTTTCCGGCCCACAGATTCGCCGATTTTTCAAGTCCGACCCCGCAGCTTACGAGCGCACCGCTCGGATTCATTTGGTGAGCTCATTCATCGCATCCGTGCTTGCGGGCAAGTCCGTGCCAATCGATTTCGGCGATGGGGCCGGGATGAATCTACTCAATCTTGCCACCCAGTCATGGGATCTGAGCTTGCTGGCGGCCACTGCGCCGGGTCTGGGAGAAAAACTACTTCCAGCGGCGCTTGTGACCACGGTCCAAGGCAGCCTCGCCGACTATTTTGTCGGAAAATACGGATTTTCAGAACAGGCGGTCGTCGCGATGTTCACCGGCGATAATCCGGCATCGCTGGTTGGGATGGGAGCGACCACCCCGGGCAACGTGGTGATTTCACTCGGAACCAGCGATACTTTCTTCGCGGCCATGCCGGGCCCGAAGACCGACCCTAACGGCTTTGGCCACGTGTTCGGAAATCCTGCCGGCGGGTTCATGTCGCTGATTTGCTTCCGCAACGGTTCACTTGCACGCGAGGCGCTGCGTGATCAACTGGGTCTGGACTGGTCGGCGTTTGATCGCGAGGCGCTGGCCGAAACTCAGGCCGCTGCAGGCACGAACCTGATGCTGCCATTCTTCGGCCCAGAGATCACTCCACGGCACGACTTCAGCGCGCCCGTGCTCCAAGGGGACGCGGCGTTCGAATCTGGTGAGGAACCGGGATTGCAGGTCCGAGCGCTGCTCGAAGGGCAATTTCTCAACATGCGCCTGCATTCCCAATGGATGGGCGTGAAAACCGAGCGCATCCGTCTCACCGGTGGGGCCGCTAAAAACGACGGGATTGCGCAGTTGGTCGCCGACATTTTCCAGTCGCCCGTCGAGCGCTTGGAGGTCTTGAACTCTGCGGCCTTGGGGGCGGCGCTCATTGCCGCGGCCGCTGCGGGGCATGATTTACCAAAACTCCAGGAGACGTTTTGCAAAGCAGAAGCCGGATCTGCACTCCAGCCCGACCCTGCCCTTGCGGGGATTTATGAGGGCGCCCTTGACCGTTTTCAATCGCTCCTCGATGCGAGCCGCTAAAAAGATCGGCTGCCTGAAGTTGACCCGCCCGATTTCCATGACTAACCCTTTGACCTGACCATGATTGACCAATACGCCAACCGCTTTGTTTGTGACCTTGTAGCCTATGAGCCAGGGAAGCCGATCGATGAAACCGCGAGAGAGCTCGGACTGGATCCTGCGGAAATCGTCAAGGTCGCCTCGAATGAGAATCCGCTTGGGCCATCACCCTTGGCAAAAATCGCCATGCGGGACGCCCTTGAGGATGCGCACATCTATCCCGATGGTGGTGGCTACCGCTTGCGTAGCGCCATCGCGGAATCCTTTGGGATGGAGCTATCCAATGTGGTATTAGGCAATGGGTCTAATGAGATCATCGAACTGCTTTGCCACACCTTCCTGAACCGTGATGCAGAATTGATCGCCGCCAAGCATGCCTTCGTGGTTTACAAGCTGATGGCCACCCTCTTCGGTGCAAAATACGTGGAAGTCCCGGACCCTGGTTTCATTCATGATCTTGATGCGATGGCCGCGGCGATCACCGACAAGACGCGGCTCGTATTCATCGCGAACCCGAATAACCCCACGGGCACGATGGTGGGTCAAGCGGAGATCGACCGCTTCATGGCGAAGGTTCCGGAGCATGTCATTGTGGTCTTCGATGAGGCTTACTTCGAGTTTCCAGACGCGCCGCCGGATGTTCTCAAGTATGTGCGGGAAGGTCGCAATGTTTGCGTGCTGCGGACGTTTTCAAAAATTCACGGACTCGCCGCGCTCCGGGTTGGGTATGGTTTGGCCTCGAAAAATGTTGCTACGCTCCTGCAAAAAGCTAGGCAGCCCTTCAACGTGAACTCCGTCGCCCAAGCTGGGGCGCTCGCTGCCTTGGCGGATGCGAACCACATCGCTCAAACTCTTGCGGTCAACCGCGCAGGGATGGCGTTCTACGAAGCGGCTCTCGCGGCGAGAGGATTGGAGTACGTGCCAAGCTTTGCCAATTTTCTTCTCATCAAGACGGGCCATGGGGATCAAGTTTTCCGTGATATGTTGAAACAAGGGGTGATCGTGCGTGCCATGAGCGGCTACAAGCTGCCGGAGTGGGTCCGGATCTCGATCGGGACCGCACCGCAAAACGACCGCTGCCTTGAAGTGTTGGATTCAGTGCTCGCCAGCCTCGGTGCGCCGCAGTGATCGACGCGATGGAGAAATTTCCAGATTCTGGGGTTACGACCATTGCCGCGATCGCCACGCCTCCCGGCATGGGCGCAGTTTCTTTGCTGCGAATTTCTGGGCCGGAGGCAATTGCGATCGCTGATGCGGCAACTGGTGGGAAAGCTTCATCGACGCTGCCGCGCACTGCTTGCTATTGCCATGTCAAAGACGCGGATGGTCGGGTGTTAGATGATGGTTTGCTCACCGTTTTTCGAGGGACTAAAAGCTACACTGGGGAGGATTCTGTGGAGTTCACCGGCCATGGCGGGATCCTTGTTACCAGCGAGGTGTTGGGTAGATTTCTCGCATGTGGAGCGGTTGCCGCGGGGCCCGGTGAATTCACCCAGCGGGCGTTTCTCAACGGAAAGCTGGATCTCACCCAAGCTGAGGGCGTGATGGATCTGATCTCGGCGCAAACCCGCCTCTCGCTTCGGGCCGCCCGCAGTCAGCTTGAGGGAACGCTCGGCAAACGCACCACCGCCGCCCGTGACCAATTGCTGGAAACGCTCGCTCACCTTGAGGCTTGGATCGATTTTCCAGAGGAGGATATCGACCCCCAAACTGGGATTCTGTTGCGTGGGCGGGTCGCTGCGGTACTCGATGTGGTCGAGTCATTACTCGCCACGGCCGATCAAGGCCGCGTGCTCCGAGAAGGGGTGCGGACGGTGATCTTCGGCCAGCCGAACGTGGGAAAATCCAGCCTGCTCAATCTTTTGTTGGGATTTGACCGTGCGATTGTCAGCGACGTTGCTGGAACGACGCGTGACACGATCGAGGAGGTTATCAATTTGCACGGCATCCCACTTCGTCTCATCGACACGGCAGGGGTTCGCGAGGCGGTTGATCAGATCGAAATTGCAGGGATTCAGCGGACCGTCCGCCAAATCGAAGCGGCCGACGTGCTTTTAGAAATTGTGGATGCAAGCCAGCCGAGGCCTGAGGAATTCAATCTCCCAGCGACTCCAGCAAAACGTCTTTTGGTATTGAATAAAACCGACCTTGGGGAGGATGCGAGTTGGGCGAGCACCGACGCGGTGCGACTTTCTTGTTCCTCGGGTGAAGGACTCGGTGCTCTGTCAGATGCCATCCGTGCGGCACTTCATTTCAACGAGGCCGATTGGGGTGAACATGCGGTTGCCATCAATGCTCGGCATCAAGCAAGCCTGCAAGTGGCACGCGCGTCGCTGTGGGCGGCTCTCGCGCTTCTCAATGACGGCGCGGCCGATCCCGAGCTGGCGTCAATCGATCTGCGCGAGGCATTGGACGCGCTTGGTGAAATTCCCGGCAAGGTCGACACTGAGGATCTCCTCGGGGTGATTTTCAGCAGCTTTTGCATCGGGAAGTGAGCGGGGCTCAGTCCGCCAACCGCAAAATCCGTGCTTGGTCGAAGTCGTAGGGCGTGAATTCCAGCACCAGCTTCTGGTCGACTTCAAAGGTTGCTTTGGTTTCCGTCAGTGCCTTCGAGAGGTGCGCGAGGATCTTTTTCCCGTTTGGTAAGATGACTCGGTAGAGGATCGGATTGACGTTTTCCAAAACGATTCCAACGGTGAGGAGGGTGTCATCTGGCATGGCGGGGAAACTTCAGCGGGAATCCTCTCGGGCGACAAGCACCACTGGCGAAAATGTTGCATCAGAAAACCATCTCATGGCCAACGACCTTGCTTGACGGCACGCGGAAGAGCGGCATGATTCCGCACAGCCACTGCGCATGATGGATTTCAGTCCGCTTGCCAGAATTTTACGAACCTACCCAAATGCAATCTAGCTCAATCAAGGTATTTGCCGCACTCGGCTGTGTTCTCCTTGCGTCTTGCTACCCTTACGACGAGAGCAAGGACCAACGGCGCCAATCCAGGAGGCCGATCAAAAAGATGGTCGTCACGCCTGAGGCACCGACGCTTCCAGAACAAACGGTGCCATCGAATCAATCGGAGGTGGCACAAATCACCCCGACCGATACGACCACTCCACCTGCTGAGATGAAGACTTCACCGGTAGAAACGAAGACTCCGCCCGTCCAATCCAAGGCGCCAGCGGCAGAGACCAAGCCCTCAGCTGCCGGGTCACCTAGCCCATCGGGTCGCCCGAAAGAAAGTCCGAAGCCGCCGGCTCCGGAAAAGCGCCCTGAGTACGCTGTAGCCAACAAGGTTCCCGGAAAAGAGGGGTTTGTCTTCAGTCCTTACAACAACAAAGTCGTCGACGTGCGTGACATCCCGAGTGGGACCTTGGTTCAAGACCCGACCTACACGGGTGCCGGTAAGGGCTATTTCCGGGTTCCTTGATTGCTTCGGATTCCTTCAAGCCTGATCAGAAAAATCGACTGAGTCCGGCACACTGGACTCAGTCTTTTTATTGTCGATGAAAACGGATTTCCAAAACATTACGATCCTTGGTGGTGGGCTGCTTGGCGGCTCACTGGCGCTTGCGCTTACCGGTTTGGAAAATCCTCCGTGCGTGCGGCTCTGGGTGCGGAAATCGGAAGCCGTCGATGAGGCGCGTGCGATTGGTATTGAAAAGGTCACGCTTGATTTGGCGGAAGCGATTCAGGATGTGGATCTTTTGATTCTTGCCGTCCCCGTTGGGGCCATGGGTTCACTGGTGGCGGCGGCCTTGGATGCGGGTTTGCCGGATCATTGCCTCATCACGGATGTCGGTAGCGTCAAGCGAGCACCCCACCATGCCATCATGCCCCTGCTCCAAGGTCGTGAAATCCAATTCATTGGCAGTCACCCGATGGCAGGCTCAGAACGGAACGGGCTCGCGGCGGCGTCCTCAACCCTTTTTCAAAATGCCGCCTGTCTTCTCACCAATGATGATGCGGCACCCAAGGATCTGGCAGATGCGTTGGAACACTTTTGGCAAACGATCGGCTGCCGGACGTCATGGATGAGTGCGGCAGCGCATGACGAGCTTGTCGCGCGGATCAGCCACTTGCCCCACTTGATCGCCGCAAGCGCTGCCCGCATTTGTCTTAGGGATCCATCGGAGGGTCGCTTCGGTGGAGGCGGATTGCGTGATACCACTCGAGTTGCAGCGGGAAACCCATCGATGTGGGCGGAAATTGTGACGGAAAATCGCGAAGCGCTCATCGGCCCGATCCAAGAAACCATCACCGACTTGCGCGAAATTCTTGCCAGTCTCGAAAACGGCGACCAAGAACAAGCGCGACAGTGGCTTGACGTCGCCAAAAAACGCCGAGATCCGCTCAATCAGCCCCAATAGCCAATTTTTGCCAATCGTATGTCGCAATTTCGAGTAACCGCCATTTCCACGCTCCAGGCCGAATTCAGCGTCCCGGGTGACAAGAGCATGTCGCACCGCGCCGCGATTCTTGGTGGGCTCTCAAATGGCACGTGCACGATTCGTAATTTCCTGCCCAGTGAGGATTGTGTGAACACGCTCAATGCCATGAGGTCGCTCGGGGCAACCTATGATGTTCTCGATGAACTCGTGGGCTACGGCCCCATCAACTTGCGCATCCATGGACAATCGATGAAACTCAGCGCCCCCAGTGCGCCGATCGACTGTGGTAATGCCGGCACCGGCATGCGGCTTCTCGCGGGACTGGTGGCAGGTCAGTCCTTCAGTACCGAATTGTTTGGCGACGCCTCGCTGTCGTCGCGCCCGATGGGCCGCATCACGATCCCGCTCGGGCAGATGGGGGCTAAAATTGAGACGCTCGGCGAAAAGCCTGGCTGCGCACCGCTCCGGATTCATGCTGCAACGCTCAGCCCGATCACTTACGAAATGCCCGTCGCCAGCGCTCAAGTGAAGAGCGCCGTGCTGCTCGCGGGCCTCTTCGCAGAGGGTAAAACCACCGTCATTCAGCCTGCCGAAACCCGCGACCACACCGAGCAAATGCTCGCGTCGTTCCGAATCACCACCACTTGTGAGGGCAACACCATTTCACTCGAAGGCGGACAAGTGCCGCAGGCCTGCGATTTTACCGTCCCCGGGGACATTTCAAGCGCCGCGTTCTGGCTTGTCGCCGCGGCGGGGATCCCGAATTCTCACCTGCTTATCAAAGACGTCGGTCTCAACCCAACTCGCACGGCGATCCTCAAGGTCTTGAGCCGCATGGGCGCTCACATGACGGAAATCGTCCATCACTCGCATGGTGAACCGATCGGCAACATTGAAGTCAGGGGAGGGGCGTTGAGTGGAACGACCATCCTCATCGATGAGGTGCCGAATCTGATTGATGAAATCCCAGTGATCGCGGTGGCGGCAGCGCTGGCCCAAGGCCGCACGATCATTCGCAATGCAAAAGAACTCCGCGTCAAGGAGACCGATCGCATCACGACGGTGGTAGAAGGGTTGCGGGCGATGGGCGCGGAGGTTGATGAATTTGAAGACGGAATGGAAATCGAAGGTGGCAAGCCGCTCCATGGCGCGGTCATTGATAGCTTTGGCGACCATCGCATCGCCATGGCCTTCGCGATCGCCGGACTTTTTGCCAAGGGCGAAACGATCATTCAAAACACGGAATGCGTGAACACTTCCTATCCAGGCTTCGCTCATCACCTCGACGCCATCCTCCATGAACGCAGCAGCGCTTCCGACTTCGTGCTCCCTACGCTCGCCACGCCGCATTGAGGTGACATTCAAAACACCCCTTGCCGATCTAATAAAACCACCGATTTCACCGTGAGCCAAAATTCATCCAAGCCCCATTTTGCCATCGCCATCGACGGGCCGGCCGCCTCGGGGAAAAGCACGCTAGCTCGAGAACTCGCGAAACGTCTCGGACTGGTCATGGTCAATTCTGGAGCGATGTACCGTGCAGTCACTTGGAAGGCCCTTCAGGAAAAGATCGACCCGAGTGACTCAGCGGCAGTGGTCGCTATGCTCAGCCAAATCCGCATCGAGTGCGGCCAAAGTGGCATGAGTTCCACGTGCACCATCGATGGCATCGATCCCGGCGACGAACTGCGCAGCGAAGTGATCAATGCGAATGTCTCTGCCATTTCAGCGATCCCAGAGGTCCGAGAAAGATTGGTCAACCTGCAACGAAGCTACCTCGAGCGCACGAGTATCGTAATGGAAGGCCGTGATATTGGCTCGGTGGTTTTTCCCGACACGCCGTTCAAGATTTACGTCGATGCGGATGAGGAGGTTCGCGCGGCACGCCGTTCTCTTGCGGGCGAGGTGGATTCGGTATCGAAGCGTGATGCCGCCGACAGCGAGCGCGTGACCGCACCGCTGGTGGTTGCAAATGGCGCAACGATCCTCGACACCTCTCATCACAGCATCGAAAGCGCGGTGGGTGCCGCCATCGAGATTCTTACGGAACAGGGCCTGGAAAGCTCGCAACCTTCTCCAACGAGCAAGTGAAAGAACCTTCCCAAATGCGCTGGGTTTATTGGCTTGGCTGGATGTCATTCGGTGCTGCCTTCCGCACCCTTTTCGGTCTGAAAATCATCGGCAGCGAGAATCTCATTAGCGACGGCCCAGTGTTGGTCGCCTCGAACCACCAGAGTTTTCTCGACCCTCCCCTCATCGGCAATCTCTACAAGACCGAGATGGTTTTTCTTGCCCGCAAGACCTTGTTTGTCGGTTTTTTCAAATGGCTTTATCGGCAATGGAATGCAATCCCTGTAGACCAAGATCGGCCCGACATGGCCAGTCTCAAGACCATCATCCGCAAGCTCAAGGAGGGCCACCGCGTCCTTGTTTTTCCTGAAGGGGCAAGAACGCTCGACGGCACCGTCGGTGATGCTGCGCCGGGGATTGGCTTGATCGCGGTGAAATCGGGTGCGGTGATTCAGCCTGTTCGAATTTCGGGCGCTCATGAGGCGTTACCGCGTGGTTCCGGGCGGATTCGCCTCGCTCGGATCACGGTTCACGTCGGGCCGCCCATCCGCTTGACGCCCGATGAGCTGCAATCTTCTAACAATAAGGAAGGCTACGAGCGCATCACCCAGCAAATCATGGCCGCCATCAAGGCGCTTTGATGATTTTGGCTTCGCCTTCTCACGCTGGTTTCCATTCATCCGTATTTCACTGTGATTCCGACGCAAAATTTAAATATCCGCGGTTGCACTAAGCTCATCGCACCAAGCGAATTGAAGTCCAATTTGCCGATGTCACCTGCGGCCAATGAGACGGTGGTTTTGGGGCGTGAAGTGATTGGTGGCATCCTCGCGGAATCTGACCCGCGCTTGCTCGTGGTCCTCGGGCCATGCTCGATCCATGATCCCAAGGCAGCACTCGAATACGCGTCTAAGCTGAATGCGCTTCGGATAGAATTTGAGGATCAATTTTACTTGGTCATGCGGGTCTATTTTGAAAAACCGCGAACGACGATCGGCTGAAAGGGAATGATTTACGATCCCCACCTTGATGGGAGCGACGACATCGAGATCGGCTTGGAGCAGGCTCGTAAGCTGCTGTTAGAAATCAATGAAATGGGGTTGCCTACAGCCACCGAGTTTCTTGATCCGATCGTGCCCCAGTACATTGCCGACTTGGTGAGCTGGGCGGCAATCGGCGCGCGCACCACCGAGTCACAAACCCACCGGCAAATGGCAAGCGGGCTTTCCATGCCAGTGGGATTCAAGAATGGCACTGATGGTGGGCTGCAGGTCGCCATCGATGCGATGCACTCGGCGACTGCACCTCACACGTTTCTTGGGATCGATCAAGACGGGGCGACCAGTATCATCCGGACCAACGGCAATCCAGCGGGACATGTGGTGCTTCGGGGTGGTCGTGGTTTGACGAATTACGATGCCGATAGTACCCACGAGGCTGCGGAGAGCCTTGCGAAGGCGGGTTTGCCGCAGGTGCTGATGGTTGATTGCAGCCACGCCAATTCGGGCAAGCAGCACGGCAAGCAGGAAGAGGTTTGGAACAGTCTGATTGGCCAGCGCATCGCGGGAAACAAAGCGATCGTCGGGGTGATGATCGAAAGTAACCTGTTTGAGGGCTCGCAGCCGATGGCTTCGAGTCTTGCCGCGTTGAATTATGGGGTTTCGATCACCGATGCGTGCTTGGGCTGGGAAGTCACGGAGCGAATGCTGCGTACCGGATACGCCGCGTTGAAAGCTCGGTGAGCGTGGTCGGCGCTCGATCGAACCGCTTAAAGGGATGCGCGGCACTTGCCAAGTCGGTGGTTCTCAGGTTTTGATGAGGAATGGACTATTTGAAGCGAGCTCGCTTTGTGATCGAAACCGAGATCGATGGACTTCGTCAGATGGCGATCCGGCTAGACCATGCGATGATCGATGCGGTTGAAATCCTCCAGCGCACCCTGAATCAGCGGGGCAAGGTGGTCGTGGTCGGCGTGGGAAAGTCGGGGAATATTGGTCACAAGATCGCTGCAACCCTGAACTCGACTGGGACGACCGCTGTGGTTTTGGATGCACAAAGCGCCTTGCATGGTGATTTAGGCCTCGTTTCGGATGGCGATGCCGTTCTCTTGCTTTCCTATTCGGGTGAGACGCGTGAGTTGATCGATCTGGTTCCTTTCATCAAGCGGTTTGAGGTGAGTCTTATTGCGCTCACGGGGAATCCGAGTTCAACGCTGTCAAGGTTCTGCGATGTGACTCTGAACACCTTTGTTGAGCGGGAAGCCTGTCCGTTGAATCTGGCT
This sequence comes from Akkermansiaceae bacterium, assembly GCA_029866215.1. Lineage (GTDB taxonomy): Bacteria > Verrucomicrobiota > Verrucomicrobiia > Verrucomicrobiales > Akkermansiaceae > Luteolibacter. Next base: position 18,316 of record JARWZU010000041.1, on the reverse strand, counting down.
CCCACCTCATCCTCGACTGCGATGCTGGTGATGGGCGATGCGTTGGCGATGGTGCTGTTGGAAGCACGGGGCTTCACCGAGGAGGATTTTGCACGTTTTCACCCGGGAGGATCCCTTGGGCGAGCCTTGCTGACCCGCGTTTCGGACATCATGCGGATGGGCGGAGAATTACCGACGGTGGTCGAGGGATGCGATGTCTTCGCTGCATTGGATGCAATGAATCGGGCGCGTGCTGGGGCCTGCCTCGTCCTTGATTCGGCAGGTGGGCTTGCAGGAATTTTCACACATGGTGATTTCGCCCGGAGTTTTCAAAAAGAGCCCGCGCTGGGAAATCGGCCGGTCGCGGAGTTCATGACTCGCAAGCCGGTCACGGTTCAGGCAGATGCCCTCGCGGTGGAGGCACTCAAAGCAATCGGCAAGAATCGGATCGATGATATCATTGTGTTAGATGCTGCTGGGAAACCCGTGGGATTGGTCGATACCCAAGACTTTGCACGCTTGAAGATCGTCTAACGGCGATCTGCGGAGGGTGCCTTTTGCCAAACGTCATTGAGAAGGCACAAAAAAACCGCACTCGGTGAGAAGTGCGGTTTTTGAGAAAAGAAGTTTTCCTTGAGGCGGATTAGCGCTTGGAGAACTGGAAACGGGCGCGTGCACCGGGTTGACCCGGCTTTTTCCGTTCCTTCATACGAGGGTCACGAGTCAGGAATCCGAGTGGCTTGATTACCTTGCGATTCTCGGGATCCACTTGAGTCAGCGAGCGCGAGATCGCATGGCGAATCGCAATCGACTGGGCTGGCTTGCCGCCGCCTTTGACCACGATGTTCAGGTCAAACTTGTTGGAAAGCGAGAGTGCAAGGAATGGAGCGAGAACCGAGTTTTGAAGTTCGATGGTCGGAAGGTACTCCTCGAAGCTGCGTGAGTTGATGATGATCTGGCCGGTGCCTTCGGTCATCCAGACGCGGGCGACTGCGGTTTTGCGGCGACCAGTGGCGCTGTGGGTGGTTGTAGCGGTCATGTGAGTAAAATCGGTTTCTACAAAAATTAGCGGACAGCGTGAGCGGTCGGTTGTTGTGCTTCGTGTGGGTGGCTTTCACCTGCATACACCTTGAGTTTGCCGAATTGGCTACGACCGAGGCGTGTTTTCGGGAGCATGCCCCAGACGGCGCGCTCGACAAGGAGAACTGGGCGACGCTCGCGAACGATGCGTGGAGTCTCAACTTTCTGACCACCGACGTATCCGGAGAAGCGGGTGTAAATCTTCGAGGTTTCTTTCGTCCCAGTGAGGATCACTTGGTCAGCATTGATCACCACAACGAAATCGCCGGTGTCAACATGGGAGGTGAAAATTGGCTTGTGCTTACCGCGGAGGAGGCGCGCAGCCTCAACAGCGACTTGGCCAAGGACCTTGCCCTTAGCGTCGATCACATACCATTGGCGCTCGACTTCGTGCGGTTTGGCGGAAAACGTCTTCATGTGCTTGTGTAAAAAATACTTCGATCACGTTTTTCCGTGCGAAGGGGTTGGCAACCTAAAGAGCACTGTTGAGGGTGTCAACTGGGAAATCTCGTGAAATTACTTTCTTGTTTTGGGCGGCTCGATTGATGCCGACCGGCGGGAAGAGGTGCCTAGGTGGGACAATGGCCGCCTCCGAATGCGAATGACCTCGGGAGTCACTATTTTCCGCTGGAACCGCCGCCGGAACTCCAGCCCCCTTCGCTTCCGCGCCCTCAGGAATTTCAGGGAAACTCGCCACGACGACCTGCGGGGCTGTGTCGCGCTCGAATGCTTCCAGCTTCTGATCGAGCGCTTGGAATGCGCTAGAGCTTAGCCACTGTGCCTCGTCACGGACAAAATGGGGCGATGGGCTGGGTGGCAGCTTGCAATTGCGGCGCGTGGCTGAGGCCGTAGCCGAGCCAAACCATCAGCCGAGTCAGGCGGCGGAAATGATCCATCATTTGGCGGGTGTGGAGGTGCCACCGAAGTCAAATTTCACGGCAGGCGCTGCAACGCGCTGCTGAATTGTCCCTGCGCCGCTTGGAATTTTTGCAAGGTCGCAGCATCGTCGGGTGCTCTGCTCGCGTCGATGCTCACCTGACCGGCGGAGGCGCCGGCATTGACCACCGTTTCGAGCGTGGATTTTTCAAAGCTGGCTGAGCCTTCCACGGTCTTGACCAAGTTGGGCACCAAGTCGCTGTGGTATTCGGATCGGTTGACGCCCTGCTGTCGCCCGACAAGACCGCTGTAGGCGCCAACCGCCGAGAGGCCGAGGAGCAGCACACCGACGATTGATAAACCAATAGCATCGATAAGAATGATCCGAATTTTACTCATTAGGTTACGTTATAACTAAGCGCAGAAAGTGTTGAACGAATTTCTGGCTCGATTGGACACCTCGTGCCGCCTGCATTTATCCGAAACCTGCGGGAAAATAGGATTTAGGATTGGATGGCGAGCAACATGATTCGGAACGATTTAATCTTGCCTCAAACGATGAATTGGTTATTCTATCAGCCGATTTTGCACCAATGTGCAAATCCAACTAAAAATTAGAAACGGAACAAATCCATGAAAATCACTAAATTGCTCGTTATGTCCATCGCTGTCTCGTTATTCGCTGCGTCGTGCTGCCCAAACACACCACCACCCGTGAGAACAACCGTCACTTCATCGAAGTAATCTCGCACTTCAACATTCCCAGTCAGAGCCCATCTGGCTGGGATGTTTGATGAAACCCTTGAACCTCTTGAGCGCCACGCGAGGTGGGAGAATCCGCATTGAGTGAAATCGTTGTTTGGCAATGTGCTCGATTGAGGTTAGGCTCGCTGAGTTATGATTCGTTTTCTTCACACTCGCATACGGGTTCGCAACCTTGAGAACTCAGTCGCCTTCTATCAAAAACTCGGCTATGTGGCGGGGGATTTCAAAAACTCGCCGGAGGGCAATCGCCTTGCCTTCATGGAATTGCCGGGAAATGACGTGTTCCTTGAGCTTTGTCACTCGCCAGAATACACGGCAAGTTGCCCCGAAGACTTGATGCACACCGCGCTTGGCGTGCCAGATATCATTGCCTATTGTGAGGGACTCGAGACGGCGGGTATCGAGATCTGGCCATCCGGCTGGCGCGAGAAATTCTCCTCAGGCGGTCGCAAGATGGCCTTCGTCACCGATCCAGACGGCTACGAAGTTGAGATTCTCGAACGCGTCTAGTGGTGTCATGATTGCTCATGGGTGAGGAGATTTTCGATCTCGCAAACCCAGCGATCTAGCCAGCACTTTTTCTCGGGGCCTTCTACCGTCAGTCGTAGATCTGGTAGCAAATGGGCCGTGGCCATCAACGTTTCGCCAGGCGCTTCGTGTAGCGTGAGGGACTCGACCATTTCAGGGGTGCTCAAGATTCCGGTTAGGTGCGGTAAGGTGCCCCGTTCGATCATGACCACGCTGGATGAGATGTGTTGGGTGTTAGGGAAAATCGTTGGAGAGAAATCTTCGGCTGATACGGTTTCGATGGACCGAATTGCGATGAGTTCGTTGCGGAACTCGAGCAGTTGGGCGGAGGTGTTTTGAGGATCCACCAGCGGGATGAGGATTGGCAAGGTGTTCATGGTGAATCCAGCGGTGCCCTCTTGGGGTGCGCCTGCGCGCAATTGCTCGACGATGACCCTTGTGGTCTTGAAATGGCGCATGAGTGCTTGTCCCCACGTCCAGATGAGGAGAGTTGGGATGGTGACCCCCGCCGAGTTTGCGCAAGATTTTAAGCGTGCCGCGACGTCTTGAGTTAGAATCAGCACCGATGTTTCCGAGTCTTGATAGTCTTCAGTGGGTGTCCACTGAATCGGCTCCACGTCTGCGAATTTCTCGCGGAAGTAGTCGTTTGCTAGGGTAATGGTTTCTGGTGATGGGGTGCGCCAGTGGGCAAGGGTTAGGCCTGCGACTTCGTTGCCGGCGACTCTCATTAAGAAGGCTGATAGGATTTTCGTGATCGATCTGCCATCGAGTAGAGCGTGATGGAAGGTCCAGATAAAGCGTCCTTCCTCAGGCCAGTAGCATGCTCGCCATGGCACTTGATGCGGAATGAGCCGTTGGCGTGTGCGGTCAAGCGCGAGCCATGCATCCCACGATTCTGGAGTGGCATCGCACAGAGTCAGAGGAGTTGTAGGCACGATGAGTTCCCAGCTTGATGCTTCCGCGCCATCCGTTAGAAATGAACGTTGGAGTGCATCGGTGAGGCTGACCGTGGCGAGCCATGCACCGGGGACTCGGCGACGCGCCGGGCTAGGAGCGAAGACGATTTCCACCTGCTCTACGTGGTGGCCAGAGGTGCCGTCGACCAGAGAATCCCGCAGCATCAATCGCTGCAAGGGGGCCAGTCGTTGGTTCTGGGGAAATTCGGCGGACATGGTCAGCGGGAGATTGGCTGGCTTGGGCGCGATCAACCAGCCAAACCAAACCAGACCCACACAGAGAAGCGGGAAATTAACGGATTTGCGATGAAATCGCGCGTTAGTTGCCGCTCAATGCAATTCATGACTCGACCGCGAGTCTCGGATCGAGTATAGCATGCAATTGTGAAAAATACCGCCACTTTCCCCCAAGGCATCTCAGTTGTGAAGGACTCCGCCCCAGCCAGTCGGCCGAAGGTCGATTCTAAGCCAGTTCCTCGAATCGGCATGGTCGTGTTGTACGGAGCAGTTGCGAGTTTTTGGATGATTCTCACCAATCGGTGGTGGGTCTGGCTGCCAGTGGATTCATTTTCGTTAAGTGTTGGCGTGTGGTTGCAGGCGCTGAACGTGGTGCTTACGACGACGGTTCTATTGTTTTGCGTGTTACGTCATTCTTACAATGGCTGGCGGGTTGCCGAAAATCAGCGGTCTGCGGTGTGCGAGCATGCGAGGCAGCAATCCCGGCGCTTGTCGACACGCGTTCAAACCTTGAGGGAGGAGGATCGCGCGTGGGTCGCCCGCGAGATTCACGACGAGCTCGGGCAATTGCTCACGGGGATTAAAATGCAACTCCGTTTGGTGGAGGATCGGTTAGTTGATCGTGGAGATCGCACCTTGAATTCGCTCATTGATAAGTTGGTAGAGTCTTCGGAGATGGTTGATAACACGATCGCTTCGGTCCAGCGGATCGCTGCAGGGCTGAGGCCGAGTTCGTTAGATCATTTCGGGCTAGTCACCGCACTGAATGAGGAAGCGGAGCAATTTTCTCACCGGACTGGGATTCATTGCGTGGTGAAACTTGGGAAGGTGCCAGAAATTCTGCCAGCGGACATTAACACGGCGGTGTTCCGAATTTTTCAGGAATCTCTCACCAATGTGGCGAGGCATGCACACGCGCATCGGATCGATGTTGCGTGCGATGTTTCAGGAGTGGGACTCGAGCTGGTCATTCATGATGATGGCATGGGCATCGATCCTGGGGCGATCGACCATCCGAAGTCGTTGGGGTTGATCGGGATGAGTGAGCGTGCTGAAAGCGTCGGTGGCTGGATTCGCTTTGAACAAGCATCTGGCAAGGGTACCACGGTGACTCTGACCATTCCGGTTTCGTCATTGGAGCATCAGCCAGATTTGGGGCCATGAGAATCTTGATCATCGATGATCACGCGCTCGTGAGGCGGGGGATGATTTCCTTGTTGAAGGATCACTTCAACGATGTGGAAGTGGGCGAGGCGAGCGACTCCAAGGCGGGACTGGCGGCGGCGAATGTTGCGGAGTGGGATTTGGTGTTGGTGGACATCACGATGCCGGGAAGAAATGGGTTGGGTTTGCTGCAGGACATCAAGCGCGATCATCCTACCTTGCCAGTTCTTATGATCAGTGCGCACTCGGAGAAAGATTATGCGCTGCGCGCGTTGAAGTTAGGCGCCGCGGGGTTTATTTCCAAGCAAAGCGCGACCGAGTTGTTGGTTGCAGCGGTCCAGCGGGTGCTGTCGGGGCGGCGGTATATCAGTCCAGTGTTGGCGGAACAACTGGCGGGAGCGTTGGCTGGCGAATCATGGGGGGCGGCTCACGAAAGTTTATCAAATCGCGAGCTGCAGGTCTTGCGGATGATCGCATCTGGGAAGTCCATCAAGGAAATTGCTTCCGATCTCGCGCTCAGCGCCAAGACCGTGGCCACCTACCGGAGCCGGATTGCCGAGAAAATGGGCTTGTCCTCGAACGTCGAGTTGACTCGCTACGCGATGCAGCACCACTTGAGCGATTGAGGCGCGCAGTCTGCGCCCTGTCGGGTGAATGCCCTACGCAAGAATCAGCATCATTTTCCGGTGACACTGCGGCATTCGTGCGATGGTGAATACGTGTGTGATGTGAGTGGTTGAGGGTTTGCCCATTGCCAGCAAGTGAGGGCTTGTGGCGGGGCAAGAAAAGGGGCGTCGCCTTTCCGGGGGGAGGGGCGGCGCTCCACTTTTTTAGGGTGCACCTGGCAGTCAGGTGAAATTTGGCAAATTTGGGTTTTGCTTGGCGGCTTTCCCTGCCAATACTTCTTCAGAAATTCTGCTCATGATCACCTACACCAAGCAGCCACACGCCCGCGAACATCGGCTCATCTTTAGAAATGTGGATCGGGAGGGCTGGGATCCTTCGATTGAATGCTACCTAGGTGACGGTGGATACGAGGATTTAAAAAAGGCGTTTGCGATGCAACCCAAGGACGTGACCGAAGAGGTCAAGAAGTCAGGGCTGCGCGGTCGCGGTGGTGCGGGGTTCCCGACGGGCATGAAATGGACGTTCATTCCGCCGAACAATACCAAGCCCGTGTATTTGATTTGCAATGGTGACGAGTCAGAGCCCGGGACTTTCAAGGACCGTTACATTTTGCACCAAGACCCGCATCAGTTGGTCGAGGGCATGGTGATTTCGGCTTACGCGGTGGGAGCCAAGACCGCCTACATTTACATCCGTGAGGAATTCCCGGAAGCTGCGCTGATCGTGGAGCGGGCGATCGAAGAAGCGCGAGCACACCAATTTCTTGGAAAAAATGTGCTGGGATCTGGCTTCGACGTTGAGATTTATGTTCACCGTGGTGCGGGTGCTTACATTTGCGGTGAAGAGACTGGCTTGATCGAGTCGCTCGAGGGCAAGCGCCCGTATCCTCGGATCAAGCCGCCGTATTTTCCTGCGGCGCTCGGTCTCTACATGTGCCCGACCATTGTGAACAATGTTGAGTCGCTTTGCCACGTGAAGCACATCATCCGCATGGGCGGCGATGAGTACGCCAAGCTCGGGGTGGCTAGAAACACCGGCACGCGCATTCTTTGCGTCTCGGGCGATGTGAAAAATCCGGGCTACTTTGAAGTCGAAGTCGGCAAAGTCACCATGCGCGAGCTACTCTATGACATGTGTGGAGGACCCAAGGATGGTCGTGAATTCAAGGCGGTTATACCCGGCGGATCCTCATCCAAGATCCTCAAGTGCGATGAGGTTTACAAACTCAAGAATCCGGACGGTACGACGAAAGATCTGGATTTCTGGGACATCCAAATGGATTTCGACACCCTCGCGGCGTGCGGATCGATGGCAGGTTCGGGCGGGGTGATTGTCCTCGATGACACCCGCAAGATGTCATGGGTGCTCAACAACCTCAATGCGTTCTACGCCCATGAATCGTGCGGCCAGTGCACACCATGTCGCGAAGGCTCGACGTGGATGAAAAAAATCTCGGATCGATTGGTGGCAGGGGAGGCTAGCCCGGCGGACATTGAGACCTTGGAAAGCGTGGCTTATCAGATCGATGGCCGGACGATTTGCGCATTTGGTGAGGCCTCGTCTTGGCCGGTGGAGGCAATCATTGCGAAGTTCCGCGATGAGTTGTTAGGTGATACCAAGCCTGAGAATGCGAGTCTTGCCCACAATCCGGAGGAGGAGGCGCAGCGCCGGTTCCTGCAACCTGCGTGAAGGTGAGTGGCAAGCTGCAGGTGGCAGGCTTGGTCGCCCGCGTTTTGCTTGGGTTGTGGTTTTTTTATAGCGGTGGGGTCAAAATTTTTGGCACTGGGCTGGATCGGTTCACCCACGACGTGGCGAATTACCAGCTCGTCAAAGCCCCATGGGATGCGGTCGCTGCGTACACGGTGCCATGGCTTGAGCTTGTGGGTGGGGTTTGCCTTGTGCTCGGGATTTTTCGGCGGGGTGCGATTCTTGTGATTGCCGGCTTGGTGGGAGTGTTTTCGGTTTCTGTAGGGTGGGCATGGGCCAAGGGCTTGGATATTTCCTGTGGCTGTCATGGTGGCGATGCGCCGATCCAGTATTGGAGCAAAGCCATCGAATTTACCGGCTATTTCGCCCTGCTCGGGTGGTTTTGGTGGATGGAATCGCGGATTGATGTGCCGCATGACGAGGCCCGCGAGTCTTTGTGATTTGACGGCGGCCGTGGATTCCCGCTACTTCCAGCCATGCGCTTTGCCGATCGTCTCCAAAAACGGATTGAAGTTACGGGTTCTCGACTTTGTGTCGGGCTCGATCCACGGCCCGGAGAAGGCGGGGCTGCGGCGGCGAGGGATTTCCTCAAACAAGTGATCGAAGAAACCGCGAATTGGGCCGCGGCATACAAGCCGAACATGGCCTACTTTGAGGCGATGGGCATCGAAGGGATTCGGCTGTTAGAAGAACTGCTCGCGGGAATGCCAGAAGAGGTGCCGGTCATTCTTGATGCGAAGCGGAGCGACATTGGCGAGACGCAAAAGTACTATGCTCAGGGGTATTTCGCTGGCTGGAATGTGGATGCGGTCACGCTGAATCCATTTCTCGGTTATGACTCGATCGAGCCATTCCTCGACTGGAAAGGAAAGGGGATTTATCTGTTGGCCGTCACGTCCAATCCTGGTTCGGCGGATTTCCAACGCCAGAAACTGGCTGACGGGCGGTCGGTGTTTGAGCTGGTCACCGCCCTGGGTGAGCGGGCGAAGGAGGAAGGTCGGGCGACCGATGTTGGATATGTTGTCGGCCTGACAAATGCGGCCGACGTCTTGGAAAAGATTCCCGATGCGCCGCTGTTGGTTCCGGGGCTTGGTGCCCAGGGTGGGGATTTGGCTTCGCTGGCCGCAGCGGCCCGCAGCGCTCCCGATGTCATCAATGTTTCCCGTGGCATTCTTTACGCAGGTGATGAGCGCAGCTTCGCAGCGCGGGCGCAGGATTGGGCGGAGAAAATTGCGGCGGCTTACGGAAAATAAGCGCAAGGTTTTTGATTTTATTTAACTGATCTCTGCTAATGTTTTGCAAGTGGCACAAGATCCGGAGCCGTTACCCATGAATTCGATACCGAAGAGGTATTCAGGCTTGCTACCACAAAAGGGCTGGCCAGCGAGGAACTTGCGTTTTTTGAGCCATCGGGTGGTACCAGGCATGTTCCAACGAGCAGATGGCGACATCCTTGAACCCGTGCTGGCCGCTCCCGAGTTGGACAAGGTCCGGATCACTTGGATCGGGCACGCATCGTTTTTCCTGCAATTTGCCGGCCATTCGGTGATCGTCGATCCCAACTGGGCAAAATGGCACGGCCCCGTAAAACGCCAACGCCAACCTGGGTTGAACCTTCAAGGCGTTCCGGAAGTGGATCTGGTTTTGGTCACGCATGCGCACTTCGACCACCTTCACAAGCCGAGTTTAAAGAGCCTCCAAGCCAGCAAGGGAATCGTGGTTCCACTGGGCAGCGGTTCGCTTGTGAAGCGCTTGGGATTCCCATCAATCCACGAGATGCGGATTTGGGATGCATTGCAGTTTGGTGACATCGAGATTATTCACACTCCTTCGCACCACTGGGGTGCTCGTTTCATCCATGATGTGCATCGGGACTACGGCGGCTACATCGTTCGGGCGGGTGGCAAGAGTGTGTTCCATTGTGGCGACAGCGCCTACTTCGAGGGATTTAAGGAAATCGGTAAGCGCTGTGAAATCGACATCGCGCTCATGCCGATCGGAGCATACGAATCGCCGAGCGGGCGGGATGTGCACATGAACCCAGAGGAGGCAGTCCGTGCCTTTGCAGATCTCGGCGGGAAAGTGCTGATTCCCATGCACTATGGAACGTTTCTCTTGGGGAATGAGCCGCGACACGAACCTGTTGAGCGGCTGCTCAAGGAAGCTGGCCGCCTTGGCATCCGTGACCAGGTCGTGATTCCGGAGGAGGGAGTGGGGATCGAGTGGTGATAAAATTTCATGGGCGCACATCGAGGTTGAGTGTATTTTGTCAGCATGAACCGCCGCTTTGCGCTTTGGCTTTTGCTGTTGATTCCGACACTCGCATCCTGTGAACCACCCAAAACCATGACCGCTGCCGATAAACATGCCGCCAAAATGCCCGAGATCCCCGCAGGGGCCGAAGTTGCTACTCTAGGGGCCGGTTGTTTCTGGTGCATCGAGGCCGCGTATCGGCAGTTGGAAGGTGTCTATTCGGCGACCTCAGGTTACACGGGTGGCACGGTTCCTAATCCGACTTACGAAAAAATCTGTGATGGCGACTCAGGCCATGCGGAAGTGGTTCAAGTGGTCTTCGACCCCAAGAAAATCACCTACCAGAAAGTGCTCGCTTGGTTCTGGGATCTTCATGATCCCACCACGCTCAATCGCCAAGGCAACGATGCGGGCACTCAGTATCGTTCAGCCATTTTTTACCACTCCGATGCTCAGAAGAAGACTGCGGAAGCATCGAAGGCTGCGGCGGGTCCGAATTTCAAGTCCCCCATCGTGACAGAGATCGTCAAGGCCTCGGAATTCTATCCAGCGGAAAATTATCACCAAGACTACTACAACCTGAACAAATCGAAAAACCCGTACTGTCGGTTTGTCATCGAACCCAAGCTCAAAAAGCTCAAGCTTGATCACTGAGCGGCGATCAGGTCGATGACGTGGGGGAGATTTGAATCCCAGCCGCATGGCGGTTGAGTTGAAGGTGGCGCGATGCTCGGTGAAGGTATGAAGGCCCTCGCAACGAGCACCTCGGCATTTGCACCAATCATTTTCTTGCCTGCGAGGTGGCCACGGCTGTCGTAGGTGGCATAGCGTTTACGCCGTTGCTTCGGAGCTCCCCGCCGCTGCTGCCACAGCGTTCCGCTTGCCTTCTGGCTGGAGTGGCTCGCACGGTCGTTGCCATCATGGGCCGATGCATTTCTCTTGAGCTCTCTGTAGATCGTGCTGCGGTGCCTGCCGAGGCACCTCGCAATCTCCGCAACCTTGATATGCTGGCCCCTCATCGCGGCAATTGCGTACCGCTCCTCTGCGTCGATGTGTTCGTCCGTCAAACTCGACCTCCTGTCGCACTTTGAACTTGAGTCCAAGCATCCAACGGCGGGTAACGCTTCAGTTTGAATTCGGGCTTGCCTCCCCGCAGTGGATGAGCCAAACGTTCGTTATTCCTCCCACTCACTGTAATCCAAACCATGAAATCATTCCTCATTACCTTGTTCGCATCCATGCTCGCCGTGTCCTCTAGTTTCGCTGACGAAGGTGCCGGCAGAGCAGGCCTCAAGAACCCTCTCGGTGTCGAAATCGAAACGGAGTTTTACGCTGGCAAGAGAGGCTATCTTCACGGTGGACTCGGAGTGATCGCGCCCATCAATGAGAAACAGGAAATCGGCATCGTTGGCCATTTCGTCCGCGAGGAAACCGACGGAGAGATTTTCCCGTCACTCGGAGCGGAGTTCATTCAAGACTTCGGTGGTGGCTACGGGTTGGAAGCATTTTCTTTCGGCTACCTCCCCGTCGAACAGCAAAGCGCGTGGGCAGTCGGCCTGCGTGGCAGTCGGCGCTTTGCCTCCGGCGACGATGTTTCGATTACACCGTTTTTCGGACCCGCCTATGCGCACGTCCGCGCTCTTGACGAGGCGACCCAATCACCCGTGAGCATCGGCCACCTGATGCTGCTCGGTGGCATCGATGTCGAAGCGGGGCCGGTCGAGCTCACCGTGTTTGCCAGTCACTCCTTTTTCAGCCGCGATCCAGTTGGCTTGGAGACCCATGTGGACCTTGAAGAGATGACGCATTTCGCCGCTTACGAGAATAACGACGGTTTCGCCGAGAACACCGTGGGTGGTGAGCTTTCCTACTCGCTGACCGACTGGCTTACACTGACAGGGCGTTATGCGCTGATTCTCTACAAGGACGAGACGCGGCACTCTATCTCGTTCACCCCGGCAGTGAAGCTTGGTGCACACCTTGAGGTGTTCGCCGGAGTTCAACTTCTCCGCGGAGACGGCATAGAAAACGATCTCGTGATGACCGGTGTGGCGTTCTCTTTCTGAATACCAACACCCATTCGGCCGGAAACGCCTCACCGAGCTCAGCGAACGGCTTTGCGGGTCGCCACTGGTGAGGCCGGAAACATCGCGCTGGTCCGCACCGTGACTGGTGGCGCGGGTGTTAGCGAACTTCTAGCGTGAGTGTGCCAGCGACTTCTTGATCCAATACCCAGCGTGAATCCACCCGATGTGCGGGAATTGCTTTGTCGTTGGCATAGACACCTTTCGAAGTGGCGGCGGCGGGGAGATCGAGCTTGGCGGTCATGCTGGGTGGCAGTTTGAGTGAAATCTTGAAGGTGTGTTGGTTACTCCATTTCACCTGGATGCTGCCGCGCGGGGTCGGGATTTTTCCTTCTGCGGATTCGAGGATTCCGGGGTGGGGTTGGATCAATGCTTGGCTCCAGCCTGGAGCGAGTGGGCGTGCACCGATGACGTATCGTGGCAGGAGGTTGGCGGGGGCGGCTCCCCATGCGTGGTTCCAATCCTGATTGGGCTTGTAGGTTTGATCCCATGCCTCCCAGGTGATGGTAGTGCCACTTTCGACCATGTGCCGCCAGCTGCGGTCGGTGGGAGCGGTGATGAGATCGAGCGCGTGGGCGTCGGCTCCATGAGCGAAGAGTCCTTCTAATAGGTATTGGGCGGCATAGACTGAGCAGGCCATGCCGCGTTGCTTCACCCAACGGGTGACTGAAGGGATGTGTTCTGGAGGGACCAGGTCGAAGGCGAGGGGAAATAGGGCGGCGTGTTGGGAGCAGTGGTCGGTTTTTTCGCCATCCCGGTAGGTGCCTTTGACTGGATCGAAAAAGGCGCGTTGAAATGACGCGCGGGCTGTCGCGTGTAAGGTGGTGAAATCGGTGGCCTCCTTTTGTTTGTCGAGGGCTCGTGCCAGTTCGGCCATCATGGCGAGCGAACGGATGTGGAATGCATTTACCACCGAGTTCACGGGAGTCAGCACGAAGCCATCGCGTTCATGCATCGGCCAGTCGACGAGGTCTCCTTGCCGGATGTGGTCTTGGTTGCTGACGACGAGTCCGTCCTCGCGAGTGCGTTTGAGCAGCAGCTTGGGCTTGAGGGATTCGTACCGAGCCGCGAGCCATTGCCTGTCGCCGGTTTGCCAGTAATCCGCGTAAGCCATGAAAATCATGTGAGATGCCCACTCCGTCGGCCAGGTCGGGTGTTTCATCAAGTGGTCAAAGGTGTCGCGCGCCATTTGGATGTCATTGCTGGTGGCATAGTGGCTGAGTTGGTTGAGATAAGCGTCCGCTTCGTAGGGAATCCGCTCGCGATCGCCATCCACATAGACGCCTGCGAAGGTGGTGGCTTTGATGGAATAGCGGCAGAGATCCCAGACGCGGTTGAGCATGGGGTCGGAGCATTGAAAACTTGCGGCCGCATCGTCCCAGCCGCTCGCGAATGCCGATTTTCGGATGATGCTCTGCGGTTGAAGTTCGCCGGGCCAGCCTTCGATTTCTACCCATCTAAAAGGAGCGATAACTCCCCATTCCGGTGGAGTGCGCACGGCGGGTGGCGTGTTGGGTAGGTGATTTTGGGTGTTTCTTTCGTCGGCAGGTGGGGCGACGAGGGTGGGGGAGTCGCCGAGGAGATGGACCTGTGCCATGGAATAGCGCACGGAGCCCGGTGGATTGCGGTTGATGCGTCCCTTCTGCAGGCTCTCTCCGAAGTGCACCGAGATCGTGGCGTCGAAATTTGCAGGAGGGATCAATCTGAGATTACCGAATGAAACGCGGCCGAAATCGACGAGGATCACCTGTGGGCTGATCCGTTCGACCGAGACCGGTGACTCATCGACCAGCTGCACCGGCGCAGCGAGGGTGACGCTGGCAAGCGTGAGCAGGGCGAGAATCGAGATGCCGAGGCGGGAATCCAACACCGGCACGAAGAGTGATGGGTTAGGTTTCAGCATTCAAGCGATCCGCGTGATGGCGGGTGGGGGGAATGAGGCCGGCGCGGCTATTTCTTCGGCACCTCGGTCGGGTGGTACTGGGAAAGCCAGGTTTCCGAGAGGGTCACGCCGTCGTGTTTTAGGAAAAGTCGCAGTTCCACGGGGTCCATGGAGGATGGCATCAGGTCGAAGAAGGCCCGCCAGCGTTTCGTGCCGACGACCGGAAGGCAGTACACGCCGGAGACTTTGCCAGAGGAGGCTGAAACGATCGCCTCCACCCCGTCCTCGCGCTTGAGCTCGCCGAGTTGTCCGCCGTCGAAGTCGATGACGAATTTCACAGCACCCTGTGGCCGGGGATGGCCGGGGATGCCGCCTGCGCCCGTGCGCGATGAATAAACGGTCGCGCTCGTCGTTGGATGGGGTTCATTTTTGACCCAATGGATGCGGTAATCCACGCTGACTGCGTCGCCGGCCTTGACCGGTTTTTCACTCAGCCAGTAAGCCACGATGTTGTCGTAGATTTCGTCGTCGGTCGGGATTTCCACGAGTTGGACCATTCCCGGGCCCCAGTCGCCGATCGGTTCGATCCAGCAGGTGGCACGGCGTTCATAGAACACGCCGTCATCTTGGTAGTGGCCGAAATCGCGGTCGCGCTGGCAAAGCCCAAAGCCCTTGATATTCTTGTCCATGAAACTGGAGGTCATCACCCGCGGTGCGTTGTTGAGCGGGCGCCACAGCCGTTCGCCGTTGCCGCTCCAGATCGCGAGTCCGTCGGAATCATGAATTTCCGGGCGCCAGTCGGTGGCATTGCGGCGGCAGTATTCAGAAAACCAGAACATCGAGGTGAGTGGCGCGATGCCCATGCGCTTCATGTCCTTGCGGGCAAAGAAGCGGGCATTGACGAGCATCACCACACCGCTGGTCCGGCTGACATCGAAGCGGACAGCGCCGGTCACGCTGGGGCTGTCCATCAGTGCATCGATCACGACAGCACCCGTTTCCGAGGGCGAGAAATAGAAGTGAGTGAAGCGTGGGAATTCTTCAGGGTCGGCCATCGCGGTGTCCACGGCCAGAGCGCGAGCAGACAGGCCGAACTGATCGAGCTCGCCGGAGGTTCGGAAATAGGCAGCGCCCATGAAGGCCATCCAGTCGGTGTCCTTGCCCGCCTCAAGCACGCGGAATCCTGCGAAGCCAATGTCTTGGGGCAATTCTGCTGCCGGGCTATCCTTGGGGAAGTTGAAAAAATCAGGAGAGAACAGCACCTCGCGCGAGTTGCCATTTTCAATCAGGTGGATGCCGACTGATTTTTTCGCATACTTTTGGAGGTGGAAAAGCCGGATGGGCGTCTTGGCCGGGCCGACCGATAGGGTGCGCTCTGGGCGGAATTGAATTTTCCCGAACGCGTCATAGTCGATCCGGTCGAGGACTTTCTCTGCGCGCGGGGCCGCGCCGTCGGTGTAGGCAGCCGCGGCTGAGGCTTTGGCGCGCTCGACGAGGATGTCGAATGAGTACGGTTTGGCGGGGCCGAGGGCCGAGGGCGAGGATTCAGTCTCAGTCGCGGCCGACGCAAGTTGCGAGGCAGCAAGAAGAGACAACCAAACCGACACGTAAGAAGAAAGGGTAAATCGTTTCATCAGCGTGATGACCATGAATTTGACGGGAACATCCTGCAAGCATGGAATGAGGTGGTCCAAGTGCTGGTTGGAAACTTGAGGAAATTGATTCGGACAACGACCGTGTCTTGGTCCTCATGAGGCTTTGTTTGCTACTTCCATCGCAAATCAAATCCCAGGGAAACACCGACAAAAATCCGCATCCGGCGGCGCCTCGATCCGCAATCGCTCTCCGGTCCGCGGGTGTTGCAGCTCGAGAATCTTGGCCTGCAAAAGCATCCGGGTGCCGGTGCCGAGGATCTCGCCGAGTTGGAAGCTGCGGTCTTGCCCCGCGTAGCGGAAGTCGCCGACGATCGGCAAGCCCGCTTCTAGTAAATGGCGGCGGATCTGGTGAAATCTCCCGGTTCGCGGAGTCGCTTTCAGCAATGAAAGGCTGAGGGTGAGATCTCTTGGAAAAGTCGATTCTGGGGCGACGCCCATTCGCTCGAACGAGGTCTGCGCGGGGAGTGCTTCGTCAGCAGGATTCGTCCGCAGCGGGGTTTGGCACACCCACGCTTGCGGGGCGATGCCGCAGACCACCGCATGATAGGTCTTCACCACTTCCCGCAACTCGAACGCCTGCTGGACGAGGCCCGCTGTCTGCGGATCCAGCGCGAAGAGCAGCACCCCAGATGTCGGCCGATCCAGCCGGTGGACCGGAAAAACCTGGCACCCGAGCTGGTCACGCAGCCGCTTCATCGCGATCCATTCGGGTCCCTCGGGTTCGCGGCCTGGGTGGACGATCATGCCAGCCGGCTTGTCGATCGCGACGAGGAAGGCGTCTTGATAGATTAGGTCGAGCGGTGTCACGTGTCGTATCCCCCGTGTGATTCGCCGTCGGCAAATCCAAATCCACGGCGCACCTTGGCCATCGACTCGGTGAGACGCCCGTTTGCGTGCCGCACCGTGAGTGGCTCCTCCACCGTCACCTCGCCGTGAAAATCCTGCGGATGCTGGCAGGCAAACAGCGTGAATAACGGCGGCAGCGTCTCGCGTGGAATCACATCCCGCAGGCGTACGACTTTGAGCCCCGCCGCCGCGATCCCGTCGAGCGCGCGTTGTTTCTGCGGCGAAGGAAAACAGACCACGAACCACCCGCCCTCGGCGAGATGAAGCCGCGCCGCCTTGGCATAGTCCCCGACGTCGCCGCGCAGCTCAAAGCGTGCGTGGGCCTTTTGCGAGTCCTGCGGCAACACTCCTGACCCGAGCGGGAAATACGGCGGGCTGCCGGTGACTAACGGAAACCTCCGCCCCAAGGCCAGCTCGCGCAGATCCCCCTGCGAGGCGTCCACCCGCGACCGCAGGCCGTTGGCATCGAGATTCGCCTGCAATAAACGATAGCTGATGTCCTGCGCCTCCACGCAAGTCAGCCGCGCCTCCGCTCCCATTCCCCAAAGCGTCAGCAAGCCCACCGTGCCGATCCCCGTTCCGAGATCCAGATGCTC
The DNA here is from genome assembly GCA_029866215.1 of Akkermansiaceae bacterium. GTDB lineage: Bacteria > Verrucomicrobiota > Verrucomicrobiia > Verrucomicrobiales > Akkermansiaceae > Luteolibacter. The sequence continues at coordinate 1,081 of JARWZU010000041.1, read as the reverse complement.
CCTCACCGTCGGCGAAATCTGCAGCGCGTACCACGCCGTTAGAACGTCGTCGACCGAATGCCGATGCCCGCCCTTGCGCTGGGCGATCAGCCAGCCCGCTGCGCCACCCGCATCGTCCTGCAATGCATCGCCGTCTAGCAGTCCATTAGGCCCCGTCAGCGCATCGAGCGTGATGCGCTCGCCGAGCTCGGCTTCGAGGCCGCACCGCACTTCTTGCCAACGGGCGGTGCCCACCGGCGGACGAGATGGATTCAGATGCGAGGAATTCATAAGTTTGGATCATCCTCACCAAGACTGGAAATTCAATAGCCCTGACAAAAAATCTCAGCATGCCATCCGCATTCTACTGGTGAATTTCAGGATTCTGAAAGTGATGTGCCCCCCGAGCTTATGACCGTTGCGCATTACGATAGGGGCACCGAAGGCGCCGCTCGGAGCCGAACACGCGTCTACATTTGCGGGGTGACAGGCTACGGACACAAGCGCGCGAGCAAAGTGCTGCGAGTGCAGAAATACATGGGGAACGGTCCCAGGGGCGGAGGTGCGCCACGCATCAAGTAGTGAAGATGTGCTGAAAATTGCAAATTTTCGTTTGCTTTGCGCCGATGCTAGGTCTTTTTTGTCTCTGTTAATTGCGAAATTACTCCCCTTTCGATAATCCTCCTTTTCCTCTCCTTTAAATTTCCCATCAAATGATCAAGCCGTGTTCGGCCCAAAACTCATTTATTAGAACTTGCCTGACCGGATTGCTGGTCGAAAATCCAAAGTAAACAACCCAATCCTCCACGATGCCTCTCCCAACCATCACTCAAATGCGCACTTCCCTCTATTCCCTCGCCGCTTTTGTGAGTCTCGCTTTTTCACACGCCCAAGCGGCGGAGATCACGGCGGCGACGACGGGAAATTGGTCGGACACGTCCACTTGGTTCGGCGGCGTGCAGCCGGGCGTGGAGGATGACGTCATCATCCCCGTAGGCAGGACCGTCACGCTCAATGAGAATGTCGAGTGCGGCGGCATCGTCGTGGAAGGCAAGCTGACGGTGGAGCGGGCCAATCGAACACTGGTGTGCGACTCGATCAT
>JARWZU010000027.1 GCA_029866215.1 Akkermansiaceae bacterium | reverse complement strand
TTTCGCGAGGTTTTTATCAAACGCGATGCGGCTGCTTTTCGCACCAGCGCCGGTGTAAGGGACCCCGAGGTCATCGAGGAGGGATTGCAATTCGCCATCTTCGCCAAAGGTGCCGTGGATGACATTGAACGCAAGATCGGTACCGGCGGGGAGATGGATTTCATGGTGGGTCACATCGACGGCCACGGCCTCTAGGCCAAGACCGAGAAGTGCCTCAAGCACTGCATTTCCGGATGCCAGCGACACCGCACGTTCCGAGCCGGGGCCACCCATGAGCACTGCGATTTTTTTCCCTGTCAGCATGATCTTTTGGATAATTCTATTAAGTTTATAAACAGGTTAGAACGATGTTTCATCTTCGCCGAGTATTTTGATTTCGGTTTCGAGTTCGACGTTGCGTTCGGTGCGGGCTTTTTGCTGGATGAATTCGATGAGTGTTAGAATATCATGAGCAGAAGCCCCGCCTTGGTTCACGAGGAAGTTTCCATGGACATCTGAGACGGCCGCGTGACCGGATTTGTGTCCCTTGAGGCCGAGCGAATCAATTACCCGGCCGGCGGGGACTTCTTCGGGGTTTTTGAAAGTGCAACCGGCGGATGCCGCGATCGGTTGGGAGTTTTTGCGTTTCTCGCGAGAAGCGTCCCAGCGCTCCTTGATGTTGGCGGCGGTGTCGTGCTTGCCCTTGAAGACTGCTTGCAGTGCGAAATTCCGGCGAAGTTCGGCGACGTTGCGGTAGGTGGCGATGATTTCCTCGCGTTCGCGGGTGCGGATCACGCCGTCTTCGTCGAGGAAGGTGACGCGAACGACTTGGTCGAATGTATCGATCCCCATGGCACCGGCATTCATGCGGAGTGCGCCACCGACATTGCCGGGGATTCCCTCCATCCATTCGAAGCCGCCGATTCCGCTGCCTCCCGCGACGCTGGCAAGTTTCTTGAGCCGAACTCCGGCACCTGCGGTGATGTGGCCGCGTCCATCGACCGTGACATCGGAAAAAACCCCGCCAGTGGGATGGATCACGGCACCGCGGATGCCGCCGTCACGCACGAGGACATTTGATCCGCGACCGACGACGCGCACGGGAATACCACGTTCGCGGCAGTAGCCGACGAGGAACGCGAAGCCATAGAAACTGTGAGGTTCAAGCCAGTACTGGGCGGGGCCACCGACGAGCAGGGTGGTGTGGCGGTTCATCGGCTCGTAGAGCTTGCCATCGATTTCACCGGGCGGCATGAGTCCGCACATTTCATCGAGGATTTTAAGATCCGCGGCGATCCGAGTGGCCGCTTCGTGAACGTTGCCGGCCCCGAGGGTGATCAAGAGGTCTCCCGATTGGAGCGCATGGCCGACCGCGTGGTGGGCGGTTGTTAGATCCGGAAGGTAGGTCGCGGGGATGTCGCCGTGAGCCTTCATGGCATCCACCAAGGTTTGACCGGAAATTCCCTCGATTGGTTTCTCAGATGCTGGATAAACGTCGGAGATGAAAACTAAGTCTGCCGCTTGAAGGACCTTCCCGAAGTCGTCGGCCAGCGCTTGGGTCCGGGTGTATCGGTGAGGTTGAAAGAGTACGACGACCCGTTTGGGTTTTAACGAGCGGGTGGTTTGCAAGGTGGCCGCCAATTCCGAGGGATGGTGGCCATAGTCGTCGACAATGCGATAGTTCGCGGAAAGGTACTTGGTCTCGAAACGGCGCTTGGCTCCCGCGAAGGTCGAAAGCGCGCGGGCGATGAGCTTAAAATCCGCACCGCAATGGTCGGCGAGCGCGATGGCGGCGAGCGCGTTGAGGATGTTGTGATTTCCTGGGATACCGAGTTCGACGTCACCGAGGGCCTCGCCCATTTTCCGGACGGTGAATGCGGAAGATCCTTTGAGGTCGCGGAGGTCGGTCGCGGTGTAGTCGGCGTCCTCCCAGCCATAGGAGACGCCATTTTTGAGGTCGGCGCAAAGCTCAAGAGCGACAGGGTCCTCCGCGCAATAAACGACTTTTCCTTTCGTTTGGTGGGCGAGTTGTGCGAAGACCTCGCGGATGTGGTCGAGGTCGCGATAGAAATCGAGGTGTTCCGCCTCGATGTTCAGTATCACCGCGTGCTCTGGGTGGTAAAGCGCAAGAGTGCCGTCGCTTTCATCGCCCTCCGCCACCATGAATTCGCCCTCTTCCGACCATTTGGCGTTGGCGCCGAGGATTGGGATTTCTGCCCCGACGTAGTGACTGGGTTTCTGCCCAGCTTCTCGAAGAACGTGGGCGGTCATCGATGAGGTGGTCGTTTTTCCGTGAGTTCCGGAAATGACTACGCCCTTCTTCGTGTGGAGGATGGCTGCGAGACACTCGGCGCGGCGGAGCAGCGGGGTATTGGCTTTCTCGGCTGCCGCGTAAGCTGGGTTTTCCGGCTTGATGGCGGATGAATAGACGACCAAGTCGGCATCCTTGACGGCGGCGGCGGTGTGAGGAGAGGAAAAATTCAGGCCGATTCCTTGCATGCGTTCGGTCTCAGCGGTGGTCACACGGTCTGAGCCACTGACCTTGTGGCCCATGCCCATGAGGAGGAGCGCGAGTCCGCTCATCCCCGAGCCCGCGACGCCGATGAGATGGATGTGGAGCGGGTGGCTCCGGTCAGTGAGTCGTGTGCAGAGGTCGGTCATGAGGGTGAGAGAGCGGCTTCGATGGCAGTGCAAATCCGGTCAGCGGCATCTGGCACCGCGAGGGCACGAGCAGCCAGAGACATGCGCTCGTGCGTTGAAAAATCTTGTATCATCGAGGTGGCAAGGCTCGCGAGTTTCTCAGCATCCAGATCCCGCTCTTGCACCATGAGCGCCGCGCCCGCCGTCGAAAAAACCTCTGCATTGCGCGTTTGGTGGTCATCGGCGGCATGCGGATAGGGCACCAAAATCGATGGGTGGCCGGCAATCGCGATTTCGGTGAGACTTGAAGCGCCGGAGCGAGCGATGACGAGATCCGCAACCGCGTAGGCCGCGGCCATTTGATCACAAAAACCAAGCACCTTGTAGCCTAGACGGCCATGGGTGATTTCCGAAACCCGTTGGAAATCGAGTGACCCCGCGATGTGCAGGACCTGGGTCTCCGGCGGCAAGCTGGCAGCGGCTTGGGCGCTCAATTCGTTCAGTCGGCGTGCGCCTTGGCTGCCACCGGTCACCAAAACCGTTGGGCGGGTGGGGTCGAGGCCGAAAAGCGCCGCCGCATCCTTGCGGAGAGGCAGGTTGGCGATCTCAGGCCGGACGGGTGTGCCAGTCGTGAAGGTTTCGCGCTTGGGGAAAAATCCCTTGGCGGCGTCGAGCCCGAGAAAAACCTGGGTGCAAAATCGGCTGGTCATCACGTTTGCACGCCCCGGGCGGGCATTGGAGTCGTGAACGAAGGTCTTTAAGCCTAGCTGGTGGCCGGCATAGACTGGTGGCAATGAAGTGAAGCCGCCCATGCCCAGCACGGCATCTGCCTGAAACCGCCGAATGACCTTTTTGCAGTGGCGGATCGATCCCGCAAGCTTCCACAAAAACGGCAACATGCGCAGCGAGAGCGTCGGAGGCTTAGCGACGGCGGCCATCGTCTCAAATCGCAGGTGGGTGTATTTTGCGGAGGCCTGGGCATCCACTTTTTTTTCTGAAATCAGCAGCATCACCTCATGGCCGCGGGCACGCAGCGCCTCCCCGACCGCGATGCCGGGAAACAGGTGGCCACCAGTGCCGCCACACGCAATGAGAATTTTTAGAGATTGAGCCACGATCCACAGGGTGAAACACCATAGGGAAGCGTTAGAAAACCCAATCCAACATCCCTAAAAAAAATTAAACATCTCCTGATCATACGGCAATGCTCAAAATAGCCCATGTGCTTGAAATTTGATGCGAGGCACCGCGCTTCGGGAATCAGAGCGAGTGCTTGCGAACGGCCGATCCATCTTGGATCGTGTCGGGTGGGTGGAGCAGCACCTCGTCGCCGATTTGCAGGCCGGAGAGAATCTCGGTCAATCGACCGTCGGAGTGACCCGCATTGACCGTGGTGAGGCGCGCGGAACCGTTGCGAAAAAGGAAGGTTTTCCATTCATTTCCTTGTCGGAAAAGTGCCCCTGCGGGGACGATGAGAACATCATCCGCCTGCCAGATCGCCACTCGGACATCGACGCGGAATCGATCCCCCAGCGCCTTGGCGGCCTCGGGAGTTTCCAAAAGGTCACATCGAACGATCACCCGTTGTTCCTCGACTCCGAGCGCGGAAATCTTGGTGAATGCGGCGGGCTCGACACGCCGGACTCGGCCATCTAACGGGGCAACGCCACCCCATTGCTCGACCACGACCGAGTCGCCGACGTGGATATTCACCGCATCGCGGGAGAGGATTTCCGCCTCGATCTCGATGTCGGCCGGGTCGCCAACCTCGAGGATCTGAGCACCAGACCCGACGACCATCTCGCTCTCTTGGAAAACCTTGAGAACTCTACCGGAAACAGGGGATTTCACCTCGATCAGGTTCTGGTTTCCAAGAGACTCGGGGCGTTCCAGCGCGGCGCGAGCGAGGGCGAGTTCGTGGTTGCTGATTTGAAGGGCGAATTCAGCGGCGCGGGCGTCGGCCAAACGAATGGATGCGTCTCCTTCGGCACGGTCGCGGTCTGCATCGGAAATGGTGCCATCGCGCTTGACGGTGCGGACGCGGTCGCGGTCAGCCTGAGCAAGTGTAGCAGCGGCGCGCCTAGCATCGAGTGCTTCGGCGGCTTGTTTCTGGGCGGCCTCGCGCATGGCGACGACGGCCTCTGCCTCGCTTCGAGCGCGGGGATCGAGAAGGGGTGGAGCCGCGGGTTCGATGGTGGTCAGGAGGGTTGCTCCAGCCCTTACTTCGTCACCAGGCTTGAGGGTGACGCGCCGCATTTTCCCTGCAACTGGGGCAGCGACCAGGTAACGATTTCGGATGCGGGTCTTGCCTTCCTCGGAAACTCGCACCGTGAGTGGACCACGGATGGCAGTGCCTGTTTCAATGACAATCGGCTTGGGCCAGAGCCCCCACGCGACGAGGGCGATCAGCGAACCCACGCCCAGCCAGGGAAGCAAGCGGCGGATAGGGTGCTGATCGAGCGGACCCCGCTTGGTTGCCCAAGGAGCTTGACGGGTGGTCTTGTCAGATGGTGGCGTTGCCATTGGAATTGTGCCTTCATTCATAATTGAGACATCGACCGTACACAAGACACCAACGTGACGATTCCCGGGAATTGGCCCACACGTGCCGCTGAGATATAATCGATTTGCCATTGCCTGATCCGGCGGCACGGGCCAATCTCAATGTGATGGATCAACGATTGCCGAAAATCATTCGGTTCGCCAGCCGAGTGCTAGGCGATTTCTTTTTGCGCAATCACGGGTTGTTGCTTACCGCGGCGGTTGCCTACAACATGATGCTTTCGCTCATTCCCCTCGCCGCGATTCTGCTGGTGATTCTCTCACGCTTTTTTGATGACGCGTTACTGCTTCAAACGATCACCACAGAATTTTCACTGATCGCGCCGGGCTTTGTATCAGTTTTAACCGAGTTTTTAACCGGGTTCCTCCGTAGTCGCCAATTGATCGGCCTTTTGGGAGGGGTTTCGTTGCTGGTTTTTAGCTCACTTGCATTTAGGGTGTTAGAAGATGCAATCGCCATCATTTTCCACCGTCCGCTCCCCACCTTGAAACGCAAGTTTTGGGTCTCTGCGCTACTGCCTTATTTGTTTATCCTCATCATCGCTGCAGGGTTGATTTCGATCACGACGATCAATGCCATCATCGACTCACACTACGAAAAAAATCTCACATTCTGGGGACTGAACGCCTTGCTACGACAATACGGGAACCATGGCATTCATGTGACAGGCGTGTTGGGATTGGTGTTGTTGTTTACGCTATTTTATAAGATTCTTCCGATGGCAAAGGTCTCGTTTAAGCTCGCGCTCGCGGGTGGTCTAACGGCGACTATTCTGTGGGAAATCGTCCGGTACCTTTTGGTATATTATTTTTCCAAAATCTCGATGGTGAACGTGCTTTACGGGTCGATGGCCACCATGATCATCGTTCTCCTCACCTTGGAGATGGTTGCCTTGATCCTGTTGGTCGGGGCGCAGGTGATCGCGAATCTCCAACGCAATCTAAACGAGCAACTCCCGTGGCATGATGATCCAGATAGCGTCACATCCCGTACTGCGTCTGAATCAATGACACCGGCGGACCAGCAAAAAAAGAGCTGAGGAAGGTCGTTGCGCCAGAAAGAATGACACCCAGATGCAAACGATCTCTGGAATCATGAGTCAAAAGAGCAAAACCTAAGTTGAGCGGGCTGAAGCACGATGGTTTACGAAGTTAGCGACGCACTGGACTGGAACTGCAAGCACGCCCTCAATTCCACCACTGCCAAGCCCCAACGCAGGGGGAGTTTTACTATTTGCCTAGAACCCTCAATGGGGCAGCCGCTTTTGGTGAGCTAGCTCTCGTACCGTCATAGGGGAAGTCAACTGAACAGGGGTTAGTTATGCGCGTGTTGCTGATTTTGGTCAATTATCCTTAGGGCGTATTTTTCAGGGACTAGTTTCGGCACTGGATCGAAACTGCAGTGGCAGCTGGCCCTTTGGCTCACGAAGTCATCGATTGCCCAATCGCTCGACGAACTCATCGAGCAGCGACTTCAGGCGCGGCTCGGGAGCGATGACGGTGGGCTTGTCGAAGCCGAGCCAGATCGCGGTCGCTCCGCCGGGACCAAGCCGCAAGGTCCATGCATCCCGCTCCGATCCCGTGGCACCCGTAAAACTGCGGGTGCCTCCCGCATTTTTCAAAACGCTCGCGGCATCTACGGCCGCGCCGGGACTCAATGCCGGACTCAACACGGGCTTGGCTTTGTAAATGACCTCTCCTGCGGCGTCTCGGATTTCTTGGACGACGTAAGGCCTCGCGCGCTTGCCTTGGTTGCCGAGGGTGGCAAGCCCGACTGACATTTCTAACGGAGTCGCCGCGACCGAGCCGCGGAAAAGGTCCTCAGTTTGGAGAAATGGCCCTGCGATTCCGCAGCGTTTCGCCAGTCGTTCGACCTCAGCCGGGCCGATCTGGCGACCGGTTTGGATCGGCTTGCCCGGAAGCACCAACTTGCCGCGTTCGGCAGCCGCAGCCGCTACAAATGGCTCGAACGCAGAGCCTAGGTCTCGGCTCGAGCGAGTCCGGTCAAATCGCGAGTGGCTGTAATTCCGCCCGCCGATGAGCGCCAACGTCGCCCCACTGCGTGTCTCGGTCGTCACGGCTGCGTATTGAATGTATGCAGGCTCCGTCCCAGCAACATGGGCGGCCTCGGTCGGGTGAGACCACGACTTTTCGTGCTCCAAATCCTCAACCGCCCGGGTGAGCTCCAACTCTAAGCGATTTTGCCAACCCGCATCGATCGTCGTCTGCACGCGTAACCCGCCGCTCCGGATGTCGCCATCTTCAAGGATGCGATCTAGCTCGCGGCGCACCGCCTGCAGCGCGTAGGACGTTTGCGATTCACGCCGCTCCTCACTGACGAGCTTGATCGGTTCCGCCACGATGCGGTCGCGATGCGCTTGGTCGATGGTTCCCATGGCGATCAGCCGATTGAGCGTTTGGTTGCGTTGTTCGATTGCCGCATCAAAATTCCGGAACGGCGAAAAAATGTGAGGTCCACGGATGATTCCGACGATCATCGCGCACTCGCCCTCGCTGAGCTCCTTGGTAGTCTTGCCGAAATACGTGCGTGCGGCTTGTTCGATCCCGTCCGCTCCTGCGCCGAAGTAAATCCGGTTGAGGTAGTGGGTCATGATTTCCTCCTTGGAATAAGAAGATTCAACTCGCAGCGTCAGTGCGATTTCCAGAAATTTCCGATGCAGCGACTTCTGCCTCATTTTGAAGGAATTCCGCGCAAGCTGCATGCTGAGCGTCGATGCCCCTTGGGTGAAATCCCAGTCCTTGAAGTTGCGGATCGTGGCCCGCAGCAAGCCACGGACATCCACGCCGCAATGCTCAAAAAATCGGGCGTCCTCGCGGGCGCACAGCGATTTCACCAAAAAATCAGGGATGTCCTCCCGCTTGACGAGTCTCCGACCCTCGCCGCCCGGCGCGGTGATCTCCACCCCCTTGCGGTCGTAGTAAAGCGTCCCAGCCGGCAGTTTAGCGACCTCCGCCATGTCGAACCGCATCGCAAGCGAGCAATAAAAGAAGACAAACCCTACAAACCCGATGAGGCCGACCACCGTGAGCTGAAATGCGAGAACCACCCAGCCATGCAGCCACTCGGGAAGCCATCGCTTCCAAAATGACGAGGGGGTGATGGGGCGCCAAGTGGACATGGGAAAATCAGAGGTAACCCGCGAATGATGTCCGAAAGTCCGGACTTGGGCAAGCTCTGGCGATCGCCCGCAGCGGAAATCCCTTCAACCGCCGCAAGCTCTGGCAAATTTCGATTCCTCCGCTTGCAACGACGCCCTTCGCCTCCCAAGGTACCTACGCACAGAAACCGTCCCGTAGAAGCACTTGAACCAACGTATTTTATCGGAGCGAAACCTCCTTCTTCTGCTCGCGACGGTGCAATTCACCCAGATCATGGATTTCATGGTCATGATGCCGTTGGGGCCGCAGTTGATGCGGGAGCTGAAAATCTCACCCAAGGAGTTCAGCGGACTGATTTCCTCATTCGCCCTCACCGCAGGCGTGGTTGGGCTGCTTGCCGCGCCCTTCATCGATCGGTTCGACCGACGCAAGTTGCTGCTTTTCTGCTACGCGGGCTTCACATTGGGCACACTCGCTTGTGGGCTATCAAACAGCGGCACGAGCTTGCTGTGGGCGCGCGCGATTTGCGGAGCCTTCGGCGGGATCAGTGGAGCCACCATCATGACCATCGTTGCCGATGTGGTGCCGGTGGAGCGCCGCGCCCGTGGCATGGGGATCATCATGACCGCCTTCTCGGCCGCCGCAGCTTTGGGCGTTCCCTGCGGGCTCAAGCTCGCACAAGTTTGGAAATGGGAAGCCCCCTTTCTCGCGGTGGCGATGGTCGCCGCAGTGGTCTGGATCGGGCTATTCCGGATTCTTCCCCCCTTGCGTGGGCACCTAACGGGTGAAAAATTGAATTCTGCCAAGAATTTCATCGGGCTCCTCAGTAAGCCAAATGCCTGGATCGGGTTAGTCCTGATGACGGCACTGGTGTTTGGCCATTTCACGGTGATCCCCTATTTCTCGGCCTTTCTTGTCAGCAATGTGAAACTCCCTGAGAGCAGCCTCTTCATGGTGTATCTTACGGGAGGGATCGTCACGATTTTCACGGGGCCTTTCATCGGCAAGTTGGCAGACCGTTACGGGCGCTACCGAGTTTTCGTGATTCTCATCATCGGGGCGTGTGTGTCGATTCGACTCCTGACCACCGCAGGCCCGCTTCCCTTGTGGCACATCTTGCTCTTGGTCGCTTGCTTTTTCACGTTTGCCAGTGGCCGATTTGTGCCGGGTCAGGCGACGATTTCCATGGCTGTGCCACGCGGGCAACGGGGTGCCTACATGAGCCTCATCGCCTGTTCGCGCGACCTTGCATCCGGCCTCACCGCAAGTCTAGGTGGCTACATCATTGCGCAGGAGCCCGGTGGCAAGCTCCTCCATTTCGAGCGCCTCGGTTGGATCGCCATCGGCGTGAGCCTCTTTAGTCTCTGGATCTTCAGGCAGGTGAAGTCGGTGGAATGAGGGTTCGGGTGCGTTTCATTATCCACTTCCCTTCAGGAGCTGAATCACGAAGAGTCTGGTAAGCGCATTTCGCGCACACACTCAATTCTGAGATTCCACCCGCTCATGTCAACGCCGCCACCCGCCTCAAGTCCGTCCAACTACCGAACGCTCGCATGGGGCGGTTTCGTCGCCATGCTACTTTCCTGCATCGCTGCGGTGATGGTCCATTCCTATCTCGTCGACACCGTGACCCACCGGCTTTGTGAGGCGGCTGACCAAGGCATACCGGTGGAAAAGCGGATGCCGGTATTCTTGGATGGGATCGCCATGGACGGCTACTTGTGGAACCGCCACGCCGAAGTGCTCGGGAAAGATGGCTCATGGCGTCTCCGAGACACCGATTTCGACAACGCGCCAGATGGCCGCAAGGTTTACTGGAATTCCGCATTCGCCTGGTACTTGCGCGGGCTGGGCGAAATTTACCGCTCGGTGACTCATGAGCCCTTGCGCCATAGCATTTTCCGGATGTCGATCTGGGCGAATCCAATCCTCTTGGTGATCGCGTTGGCGGTGTTTGCCACTGCTGCGGCTCGGCGATTCGGCCCCGTCTGCGGCTCGGTGATCGCGTTTGCGATGGTGGGCATCGGTTCATTTTATGAGGGATTCATGCCGGCCTACCCGGACCATCACGGCATCATCGCCTTCGCATGCCTCGGAACGTTGTTTGGCATCGCGTGGGCCGGCGCCGGTTGGGTCCAAAGCTCCGATGGCACGGACTTCGCCAGCCCTCGATCGCTGAAACAAGCGAGACAAGGCATGATTTTATCCGCCATGTGCGGAGCGGCGGGCCTTTGGATCAGTACGATTTCGACTGCGATCATTCTTGGGACCATTGGATTCGGGGTCCTGGTGGCCGTGTTTTGCTTTGGCCGTGAATCCGTGGGACTTAAATCCGATGAAAAATCGAAGCTGACTTTCCATCCCGAGCTGTGGAAAACATGGTCCGTCTGGGGTGCCGTCGCGAGCCTCATCTTTTTTGTCTTGGAGTTCTTCCCTTCCGAGATGTCGATGCATCTTGAGATCAATCATCCCCTCCATTCTCTGGCATGGTTTGGGGGTGGCTGCATCATCGTTTCGGTTTCCCGGTGGTTCATCCAGCCCGATGCGAAGCGTGGACCGTTCCCATGGCGCCCTCTCGTTTTGCCCGCAATCGGATGTTGCATCGCCCCCGCGATGATTCTGCTAGGAGATGCCCGAGTCTATTCACCGAAGGATGCATTCTACTGGCAATTGCTGAAGAACATCGTGGAGTGCATGCCGATCACTTCTTTGGTCGAAATCCGTAACCTGAGCTGGCAGCAGGCCATTGGTTGGATGCCGTTGCTGGTCATCGCCACGGGGGTTCTGCTGTGTTTCCGATCCGTCGGGCGCGGAACCAGGGCGCTGCTGGTTTGCATGCCCATCCCGATCATTGTCCTCATCGGCTTGCAATTTTATCAGATCCGTTGGGGCACCGTGAGTGGCCCGCTCTATCTCGCACTTGCTGCCATCGTCATTCCTCAGCTCTGGCGGAGCATGCAGCGCAATCGGCTGGCCCAAGTGGCCGCCGTGGGACTCATCGGCGGTTTTACCTATCTCACTTCTTTCGATGCGCTCCGCTTCCGCTTCATGCCGATCTATGAACAGTACAGTGGCGGTACCAACTTGAGTCTCAACACCGACCAAGCCATGGCGCTGCTGCATCGCCAGATGGCGCGCTCCATCCTCGACAGCGCAGGCGACACCCCGGTCGTGTTGTTGAGCAGCCCCAACAGCTCGTGCATGCTCTCGGCGTTTGGCGGCTTCCGCACGATTGGCACGCTCTACTGGGAAAACATCGAGGGACTCAAAGCCGCGGCAGCCGGCCTCAACAGTCAAAGCGACGATGAAACACTCGCCTTCGTCAAAAAGCATGGGGTCACCCATATTTCCATGATGACATGGGAGAACTTCATTGAGCCCTACTTCCACATCCTGTATCCGAAGCCGGTCCCGGGCATCACCTTTGAAAATTCCTTCGGCAAGCGAGCTCTCAACGACAAGGCCATCCCCATTTGGTCTCAGCCGCTTCCATTTGTGGTGCCTCCTTTCTGTGCGGGGCTCAACCAAACGGTACTCATGCTCCGTGTCGCCCAAGGACAAAGTCTCAATGAGGCGAAATTCCACATCGCTCAGTACGCGCTCGTCGTCCAAGGCAGAGCCCAAGAAGCGGAAACGATTTTCAAAGACATCCTCAAGGACGCGCCAGACAGCAACGTGGTTCGCCTCGAGCTTTCTAAAATTTACTTCGCTCAGGACAAGTTCCGTGAAGCTGTCGATGAGGTCAGCGCGGCGGTGAAGTCCGTTGCCCCCGAGGTCCGCGAGCCAATTTTAAAAGGACTGGCTGATCAACTCGCCGCCAAGGGCCGAAACGATCTAGCCGGCGAAGTCATGAACCTGATCAAAAAACCCTAAATCGGTCGGCCTCGCCCAAAAAAGCACTTCGGCCTCCGTAATCGACGCGTAGGCATCCGTAATCGACGCGTAAGCCTCCGTAATCGACGCGTAAGCCTCCGTAATCGAGGCTTAAGCCTCCGTAATCGACGCTTAAGCCTCCGTAATCGACGCTTAGGCCTCCGTAATCGACGCTTAAGCCTCCGTAATCGACGCTTAGGCCTCCGTAACGCACTTTTGAGACTCGCGGGTGGAGTTTCGACGTGCGCTCGCGCTGATGGGGGTTGCGTGCTCGTTGCCGATCGTTTTGCCCTGAAATCACCCGATTGACAACCGAAGTGGCGAATCCTAGCCTAATCACGATTTACATGTCTTGATGGCTCAGCAGGCAAGGCACTCCACCAGCTCGATTTCCCCACCAACCTCACCACCACCACTCATGGACCTTACGATCGTCATGCCTTGCCTCAATGAGGCAGAAACCCTCGCCACCTGCATTCGCAAGGCCCTTTTGGGCATCCAAGCGGCTGGAATCACCGGCGAGGTCGTGATCGCTGACAACGGCAGCACCGACGGTTCTCGCGAAATCGCCACCCGTGAGGGCGCACGCGTGGTTGCCGTCCCGCACAAAGGATATGGCCACGCCCTGCGCGGCGGCATCGAAGCAGCTGAGGGAAAATGGATCCTCATGGGCGATGCCGATGACAGCTACGACTTTTCGAACATTTCGGCATTCGTTAAAATGCTCCAGCAAGGGCACGATCTCGTCATGGGCTGTCGGATGCCATCCGGTGGTGGGACGGTTTCGCCGGGCGCGATGCCATGGAAGCACCGCTGGATTGGCAATCCGGTCCTTACCTTCATCGGCCGACTGTTTTTCAAGGCCCCCGCCCACGATTTCCACTGCGGAATGCGCGGGTTCACGAAGGAGGCCTACGCCCGCATGGAACTCCGCACGACGGGCATGGAATTCGCCTCGGAAATGGTGATCAAGGCCACCCTGACGGGTCTGAAATTCGCCGAGGTCCCCATCACACTCTATCCAGACGGACGTTCCCGAGCGCCTCACCTGCGGAGCTGGCGAGACGGCTGGCGCCACCTTCGTTTCATGCTGCTCTTCAGCCCGCGTTGGCTTTTCCTGTTTCCCGGCATTTTGGTCAGCCTCATCGGGTCGGTCGGACTCACCGCTCTCACCCTCGGAAACATGATTTTCGGTAGAGTCGTCCTCGATGTCGGCACGATGATGGTGTCGTCGATGATGTTGCTCCTCGGCACGCAGCTTCTCTGGCTGGCGGTGTTCACTCGTGAATTCGGTGTTGCTGAGGGACTGCTCCGGCCCAATCCGCGCTTGCGGAAGATCCTCGATGTGTTCTCGCTCGAATGGGGGCTCGTGTTTGGCATTCTCATGGTGCTTTCCGGACTGGGCTTGCTCGGGTGGGCCTTCCTTGACTGGCAGAAAGCTGGCTTCCAAGGATTGTCCTACGGCACCAACCTCCGCCGGATCATCCCAGCGTCCACGCTCATCGTGCTCGGCGTTCAGTTCTTGTTCGGCAGCTTTTTCCTCGGAGTGCTCGGCCTCAGGACGGTCACCCACAACCGCGATACGTGAAGCGGGATCGATCGGGTTCGGGCAATTCGGGGCCATCCGACGCGCGCCGATGGGCCGGAATCCAGCGAATTCCCATGGTTCGCCATCCCGCTGGGCTTGACGCTTCCGCTGTGGCGTGCATCTTCCGCGTCCGATGATTTCCGTCCAGTCACTCCGTGTTGAATTCGGCCCCCGCGTGCTGTTCAACGACCTTTCGTTTTCCGTGCAGCCGCGCGAGCGCATCGCCTTCGCCGGTCACAACGGAGCTGGCAAGTCGACCTTGATGAAATGTGTCGCGGGCATCATCCCCGCCACCGCCGGCCAAATCCACGCGCCGCGAGGCACTCGGGTCGGCTATCTGCCGCAGGAAGGCATCCACGTCCGCGGCCGCACGCTTTGGCAGGAAACCGAGTCGGCCTTTGGCGAGACGATGGCCCTCAGCGAGAAAATCGACCGCCTTTCCGAAGAACTCACCAAGCTCGACCCGCGGTCGTCGCCATACGGAGATCTGCTAGAGGAAATCGGCGAGCTCGAACTTCAGCTCGACGCCACCGATCCCGCCCGGATGAAGCCGAGGATCGAGTCGGTACTCAAAGGCTTGGGTTTCCAGCAAAAAGATTTCACGCGCGATTGTTCTGAGTTTTCGGGTGGCTGGCAGATGCGGATCGCGATGGCGAAGTTGTTTCTCCAGGAGCCCGAGGTTTTGCTGTTGGACGAGCCGACCAACCACTTGGACATCGGCACCCAGATCTGGGTCGAGCAATATCTCGTCAACTACCCCGGCGCGATCCTGCTCATTTCTCACGACCGCGCCCTTCTCGACACCCTCTGCACCCGCACGATCGCATTCTCACACGGCAGGGCCGAGGAGTATGCGGGAAATTTCTCTTACTTCGAGCGCGAGTCGGTGCTCCGCAAAGAAATCCGCCTCAAGCAATACACCGCCCAACAACGCGAAATCGCAGAGACCCAGCGCTTCATCGACCGCTTCCGTGCCTCGGCAAACAAGGCGACGCTCGTCCAATCCCGCATCAAGCTGCTCGCCAAGGTCGAACGCATCCCCGCGCCCGAGCAAGACGACGCGGTGATGAACTTCAAATTCCCCCCTCCACCGAATTCCGGCCACACGGTGGCCAAACTCGAAGGAGTCGCGAAAAGCTACGGCGCACTCAACATCTTCAAGGGCTTCGATTTCGAAATCAACAAGGGCGAGAAATTCGCGATTGTCGGCCCGAATGGTGCGGGGAAATCGACGTTCTGCCGCCTGATCACCGGTCAGGAAGCGCCCGACGACGGCAACCACGCATTCGGCCACAAGGTCGCCACTTCGTTTTTCTCTCAAAATCACGCGGACGAGCTGGACCCCAACCTCTCGGTGCTCGAAACGGTGGAGGCCGCGGCCTCTCGCGAGAGCATGCCCCACGCGCGGAATCTTTTAGGCTGTTTCCTTTTCCGTGGCGATGACGTCTTCAAGAAGATCGGCGTGCTTTCCGGCGGTGAACGTTCCCGCGTCGCGCTCGTGTGCATGCTCTTGCGCCCCGCGAATTTCTTGATCCTCGACGAGCCGACGAACCACCTCGACATGCAATCGCAGGATGTGCTCCAGCGCGCGCTCATCGACTACCCCGGAAGCGTGATGATCGTCTCTCACAACCGGACCTTCCTCGATGCATTGGTCACCAAGACACTCGAGTTCCGGCCCGGTGAGGCGCCCGTCCTCTACGCGGGAAACATCACGTACTATCTGGAAAAATCCGCCGAGGATGAGGCAGCGAAAAAAGGCATGGCCCCACGTCTCGCCACGCTTGCGCCCGACCCTTCTTCGAAAGGCGCTTCTCGGCAATCGGTGCCAGGCGTCAACCGCAAGGAACAACGCCGGATCGAAGCCGAGGCCCGCGAAATCAAATCCAAGGTGCTCAAGCCGCTTGAAGTCGAGTTCGCCGCACTTGAGGTCAAGATCGCCGAGACGGAGGCCGCACAAGCGACGCTCACTCAGCAACTTTCCAGCCCAGCCGTCACCAACGATCCAAGCAAACTCCGCGAGGTCAGCAATGCCGTGGAGAAACTCGCGAAATCCCTCGAAACAAGCTATTCCCGCTGGGGCGCACTTTCCGAGGAAATCGAACGCTTGCGCACCAAGCTCGGCATCGAGGTCTCATAGACCGCATCAAGCGAGCGTGAGTCCAACCGGACAGTGGTCCGATCCTAACACCTCTGGCAGGATCTTCGCGCCCGCAACGCGATCGACCAATCCGCTGGAAACACCGAAGTAGTCGATTCTCCAACCGATGTTGCGTTGGCGTGCACCCGCACGGTAGGACCACCACGAATAAGCATCGGTTTGATCTGGATAGAGATGCCGGAAAGTATCAACAAATCCCGATCCTAACAATTTCCCAAAACTCTCGCGTTCTTCATCGGAGAAGCCAGGGCTCTTGCGGTTGTCTTTGGGGCGAGCCAGATCGATTTCCTGGTGGGCTACATTCAGAACCCCGCAGAAAACGACCGGTTTGCGCGTGGCGTGTTTCTCGAGATGAAGCCGGAACGCCTCGTCCCAGCTGATTCGATACGGCAAGCGCCGTAGTTCATCCTGCGCGTTCGGCGTGTAAACATTCACGAGAATGAAATCTGTATATTCGAGCGTTAGCACACGTCCCTCGCGGTCATGTTCATCGATGCCCAGACCAAGACTCACCTCCAGCGGCTTCTCTCGGGAAAACACCGCAACGCCCGAGTAGCCAGGTTTTTCCGCCGAGTTCCAGAACGCATGGTAGCCATCGAGTTCACTCGGCATCGGCACTTGTTCGGGCCGTGCTTTGGTTTCCTGCAAGCAAAGGATATCTGGTTGCTCGTTTGCAACAAATTCACCGAAGCCCTTGCCCAAGACCGCTCGCATGCCATTCACATTCCATGAGATCAGTTTCATCGCTGCAAAGTTTCTACATCACACGAGCAACATGCAATCGCCATAACTGAAAAAGCGGTACCGTTGCTCGACCGCTTTTCGATAGGCTTCCATCACCAAGTCTTGGCCCGCGAACGCGCTGACCAACATGATCAAGGTGCTTTGCGGCAAGTGGAAATTGGTCAACAAGCCGCCGACCACGCCGAATTCGTAGGGCGGGTGAATGAAGATGTCGGTCTCACCCCGCAGCGGTCTCACTGGACCGCCGATGGATTCTAACACCCGCGTCACCGTGGTGCCCACCGCGACCACCCGTTTCGCGGCGTTGACCTGTTGCGCGGTTTCTTCGCTGACCACGTAGCGCTCCGAATGCATCTGGTGATCTGCTAGAAACTCTGCACTCACCGGCCGAAAGGTGCCCACGCCCACATGAAGCGTGAGAAATGCGTGAGGGATTTTTTCTAATAACTCAGGAGTGAAGTGCAGACCAGCGGTCGGCGCGGCGATGGCTCCTTCCTCACGTGCGAACACGGTTTGGTAGCGCTCGCGGTCGGCCAGTTCATCTTCGCGACCCATGTAGTGCGGCAGCGCAAGGTGGCCATGCGCGTTGAGATCGACTGGCGTGTCCCAGCGGATCAGGCGGTCGCCATTTTCAAAAACCTCGGTGACCGTGCCCGATACTCCGCCGACGCTCACGTCGCGGCCCAACTTCATCCGCTTGCCCGGACGCACAAGGCAGCGCCACTCCAGCGGGCTGAGGCGGTCGAGGCACAGCAGCTCGGTTTTCCCATCGTCCGAGAAAACTCGAGCAGGAATCACCTTCGTGTCATTGAGCACGAGCAGGTCGTCTGGACGGAGGTATTCGGAAAGGTCGCGGAACATCCGGTGTTCGATCGTGCCGCTCGCGCGGTGAACCACCAACATCCGCGAGGCGGATCGTTCGTCGAGCGGCCGCGCAGCGATCAATTCATCCGGTAAGTGGTAATCGAAGTCCTGAGTCCGCAGCGGCATGCCAGAGCCTTAACCGCCGACCGCAGCCACCGCAAGGATCGTGTGATTTCAGCAAAAGCCCGCATCCAAGGCGGCGTCCCACTGCCCGCGCCCGCGCCAATGGAAAAATGTTAGAAACCAAGGAAAAACCCGCCAATTTCGAACTGGCAACCATGGCGGGTCTGGCTAGCATGACGGCGTGTTTCAGATTGTTTTTAACGAGATCAGTGCGGCAGAGCTTTCGGCCTTGGGGACACTTGAGCAGCTCGAACTGCTGGATGAATTCAAGGTCGGCAAGGAGGACCTAAACGACTTGAGCGGCGAACGCTTTGGCAAGATGGATTATGACGGCACCATCCTGTATCGATTCCGCGCGAAGGATTACCGGTTCTACTTCGAGATCAAGGAGGCGGCGGTGATCGTCCACCGGGTGCTGCACAAGGGCACCTTTTCCGACTTCAAGTTCCGCGCGAAACTCTCCCTTTCCGAGGACGAAGCGCTCGCAGGATCCAAGCATTTCTGGAAGCTCATCGACGAAGGGCGGAACGCACGCCGTTTGTAAATCCGGCGGATTTTGCTTTCCGAGGTCATCGGGATCTCTCAACCTTCGGCATGATGAAATGGATTGGATACGGCTTACTGGCATTGGCCTTGGGTTCGGTATGGTTTTTCTTCGCTAAAAGCGGCAAAGAGTCGGAAGAACTCAAGCGGCAGATCACCGTCCAATACGAAAAGGGCGACCCCGACGGAAAAGTGGCCGACCTCGAGAGCCAGCTCCAGTCCAACGATAACGAGCGGACGTTCCAGGGTGTCTTGATGACGTTTTTGACAGCGGGCGTGGTGGGGATTTTATTCGTGGTTTTCGTGCTGCCATTTTTCGCGCAGCGAGCCACCCATGCCATCTATGACAGCGCGGAAATGATTGAAAAGGACGTCATGCACTCGGCCAGATCTCTGCTGGCTCAGGGCGAGTACGAGGGTGCCATCGAGGCCTTCAAGCAGGCGGCTGCGGCCGAGCCCTTGAACCGCTTGCCGTGGGTGGAAATCGCGAAAATCCAGAAAACCAACCTCGGCGACGCCGCAGCGGCGATTGCGACCATCCGCTACGCGCTCGAAAGCCAAGCGTGGGAGGTCAACGATGCCGCTTACTTCCTTTTCCGCCTCGCGGAACTTTACGACGAGGTGGAGGGCAACCGCGAGTCGGCCATCGCGATCATGCATCAGGTGATCGAACAGTTCCCCGAGACACGTCACTCGGCGAACGCCAACCACAAACTGCACGAGTGGAAACTCGCCGACGCTGCGGCACAAGCTGCTGCGGAAGAGGCGGAGTACCAAGCTCGGGCGCAGGCTTAAAATTTCACTCCCCCCCCCAAAAAAATCCCCGCTCCCCCGAAGATGGACTGGATCTCCACCGCATGACGCACCATGGCTCGGTCTGTGGTCATTCGGAAAATCATCTCCGCAAGTAGCGAAAAGCTCGGGGCATTTTCTGGTCGGCATCCGTTGTTCGTCGCGGCGTTGGGAGCGGCGGCTTGTGTGCTGGTGGCGGATCGGCATTTGTACGCAAGTCTTGCGCTGGCGGGCTTGCTCGGGGTGTTCGGCGGGCGAGTGAGCGGCTGGCGGGTCGGTCTCGCGTGGGCGATCGGTGGCGCCTTAGCGGTCTCGGTTTTCACTTGGCGGACTGAGACTTGCGAAGCCGCGAGCAGAGCGTTGTTAGCGTCGCAGCCTGGCGAACAACGCGCCTGTGTGCTCAAGGATGCCAAGAGCGGCGGCCATTTTTGGTCTGCGCCCGCCGTCTTGCTCGATGGCCCACAGGCGGGTGTGAAAGTTTGGTGGAATGGTCGCGGCACCACGCCCGTGGCGGGCTCGGTGGTCCGGGGACAGGGGAATTTCAGCCCGTTGCCAGTCCCCCGAAATCCCGGGGAATTCGACCAATCCGCATGGATGGAGCGGCAAGGGATCGCGGCCGTCTACGATGCGTCATGGATCGATGGTGAGGTCGTGACGGGTGCCTGGCCTGAGCTGGGCGCGAGAATCCGGCGTGGCTTCCGTGCAGCGGTGACGGCCGGACTGCCCGAGGGTTCCCAAGAAGCCGCAGTGATTCGCGCGGTGGTGATCGGCGAGCAGCCACCCGACGCCGATGCCTTGGTTTCAGCTTTTCGCAACAGTGGCACCTTGCACGCATTTTCCGTGAGTGGCCTGCACGTGGCGATGGTGGGCAGCATCGGTTGGCTACTTTTGAAATGGGTCGGCATGCCTCGGCGGTGGGCGGTTCCCGTCTTGCTCCCGCTGATTTTCGGTTACGCGTGGCTCACCGGAAACAGCGCTCCCGCCGAACGCTCGGCATGGATGGCGGCCATTTTTCTCGGTGCCTTCATCACGCGCCGCCGCCCTGATTTGCTAAACGCCCTGGGCTCCGTCTTGTTCGTCGCCACCCTGTGGGACGGCAGATTGCTTTTTCAGCCCGGCGTCCAACTTTCCTACGGCGTGGTCGCGGCCATCGCCCTCGGCACGGGGTGGGCGATGCGGTGGTTCGCCTGGCTCGCCAAGCCGGAGCTCTATTTGCCGATCAGCCAGATGAGCCGCTGGCAAAAATTTGGGTTGGGCCTGCGCAGAAACCTCGCGCAATCGCTGGGGGTCTCGCTTGCCGCGGGGATCGGCTCCACGCCATTGACCGCCTTGCATTTCGGCTTGGTCACGCCGGTTTCGGTGCTCGCCGGGGTGGTCTTCGTGCCCATGGTGTTTGTACTACTTTGCGCAGCACTTCTCGGTGCCGCCCTGCATCCGCTCGTTCCACCTGCCTCCCGCTTGGTGAACCGAGCAAACGGAGTGGTGGCAAATGGCTGCGTGAAAACCGCCGAAGGGTTTTCCGCAATTCCGGGCGGGCATTTCCAACTGATGAAGAACCCTCAGCCGTTTCTGCTAGTTTACGACCTCGAACACGGAGCCGGAGCTGCTTGTTTCTCAGGTGGCGCAAGCGGCGCGGTGCTCATCGATTGCGCCGATCGCTACCGCTTTAAGCGAAAGGTGATGCCTTCGCTGCGACAACTCGGGGTGGCACCCGATTCCGTGGTACTGACTCATCCCGATGGCGGGCACCTCGGCGGCGGCAACCAAGTCTGGGAGGCATTCCCGATCCGCCAAGTGCTGCTTCCCGTGGAACGCTCCCGCAGCCCTGCATTTCGGGCGTGGACGACCGAAGCCCTCGCCCACGGAATCCGCACGACGCAACTCGCCGCTGGCGATCAATTTCCGATGCCTGCTGGTGCGGTGCTGGAGGTTCTCCTCGCGCCGGACCCGCGCGCTCAAAATCTCCCCGCCGATGACCGCGTGGCGATCCTCCGGCTCCACTGGCAGGGTTGGAAAATCCTATTCACCAGCGACGCAGGCATCTCCGCGGAGCAAGAATTGCTCGATGCTCACCGGGAAATTTCTGCCGATGTGATCATCGCCGGAATGCACCGCGACCAATCCACCCTGAGCGATGCCTTTCTCGACGCGGTCAATCCGCAGGCCATCGTCGCATCCCATTCGGAATTTCCGCTTGAGGAGCGGCGCAAACCCGAGTCATTGGCCTACTGGCGGTCTCGTGGCATCCAGCCAATCCACCAAGGACAAACCGGCGGCGTCACGATCCGCATCGATGAGCTCGGCGACTTGCGGCTGGAAGGATTTGTGGACCGGTCGGTGGTGGTCCTCAAGCGTCGTTGAGCGGCTTGCGGCAGCGAAGACGGAACATCAATTTTCCTTCGCTTTCCCACAATTCCTGGAAGTCCGTCTTCGGATAGAAAAACGAATCTTCATTCCATTCGAGCCGCTCGAATCCGCCGAACTCCACGGTTTTTTCCACCGCCCACTGGAAGTATTCCTCGTGATCGGTCATGAACAAAAACTCACCGCCTGGGATCAGCGCACGTCGCACCGCGCTCAAAAACTCGGTCTGCACCAAACGCCGCCGGTGGTGGCGCAGCTTGGGCCATGGATCTGGGCACAACAAGTGCAGGCGGGAAACCGTCGCCTCCGGCAACAACCACTCGACGACGTAGCGGCTGTCCAGGCGGAGGACCTTTGCGTTTCCGAGACTCTGGCGCGTGATCTTCCGGCAGACCTTGCGCACGCGGCCTAGCAACCGCTCGACCCCCAGAAAATCCCGCTCAGGAAATTTCTTCGCCATCCCCATGAGAAACGATCCATCGCCGCAACCGAGGTCGATCTCCAAAGGCCGCTCGCCCCGACACAGCTGCGCCCGCTCTACTTCACGGAAATAATCGGCAGGCACGAACTCGCCCGCCAAAGCAGGGCGCGTGAGGGTGTTAAAGGTCGGCGTTGCGCTCACCCCGCCAGTTAAGATTGCCCGCCGGGGATCTGCAACCTCGGAAGCCGATACGCCGCCGCGGGCAAATTTCATTTGCGACCTGCCCCGCTAAACCTTACGAATGACGGCAAGTTCATGAGTCGTTTGCTTTCCTGCCTCTTCCCACTGGTCTTTGCGTTACCAGCCCTCGGCGCACCTGCCTCCTCGCTACCATCCGACATCTATCGCTCGGTTCTTCGGATCGAGGTCGCTTCTCAGGTGCCCGACTACGAGACGCCTTGGAATTCTGGCCGTTTCGGGGGCGGGATCGGCACCGGTTTCTTGATCGGGAAAAACAAAATTCTGACCAACGCTCACGTGGTCTCGAACGCGAGACGCATCCTGGTCACGGTTTACGGCAGCCCAAGGAAATATCCAGCGAGGGTCGAGTTCATCGCGCATGACTGCGACCTTGCGATGCTGTCGGTCGAGGACTTCAAGGATTTTGAATCTTTCCCGACCTTCGAACTCGGCGAGGTCCCAAGCCTCGAATCGCAGGTCCGCGTGATCGGCTACCCGGTCGGCGGCGAGCGGCTCTCGGTCACCCGCGGCGTGGTGTCGCGGATTGATTTCCAGCCGTATTCTCATTCTCGTGCTGATTCGCACTTGGTTGTGCAGATTGACGCCGCGATCAACCCAGGGAACTCGGGCGGCCCGTGCGTGCAGGATGGCAAGGTCGTCGGGGTGGCATTTCAAGGACTCCGCGAAGCCGACAACACCGGCTACGTCATCCCCACCCCAGTGGTCCGGCGCTTCCTCAAGGACATCGAAGATGGTGCCTACGACCATTACGCGGAGCTTGGTGTCAGTCATTTTCCGCTTTTCAACCCCGCGATGCGGAAGGCCTTGGGCCTGCCGAACGATGGCAAGGGCGTGCTGATCACTAAGGTCATCGCGACCAGCTCATGCGACGGTATCCTCAAGCCCGGCGACATTCTGCTGTCACTCGATGGAAAACCGGTGGATAGCGCCGGAATGATCACCATCGATGCAGAAAACGTGAACTTGGAGGAAATCGTCGAACGGAAATTCAGCGGCGATAAGGTCGTCGCGAGTTGTCTCCGAGACGGCGTGATGAGTGATTTCGAAATTACCCTCAAGCCGCTTACCTGGTCGCGAATGTATTCGGTAGAGTATGAGAAAAAGCCGCGCTACCTGCTTTTTTCAGGACTGGTTTTCCAACCATTGGACACCAATCTCTTTGCAGCCTCCAAGTTCGACGATGTGACCGTCCGCCGCCTTTACACGGACTACGTTCCCAAGGGGCTGTTTCAAGAGCACAAAGACATCGTCTTGCTGACCCGCGTGGAGAGCGACCCCGTGACGAGTCAGCTAACGAATTTCGCAGGCTTCGCGGTGGAGAAGATCAATGGTGTTGAGGTGCGCGATCTCAAGCACGCCCGCGAGCTGCTTCACCCGCAGGAGGTGCCGGAGTATTTCGTGATTGAGCTCTTCGGAGCCGAGCGCCCCATCGTGATCCCATCCGCAAAGGTCGCCGAGGCGAACAAACGGATGCAAGCCAATGGCATCGCGAGCCTTGAAAATTTGGAAGACTGACCCATGCCACGCGTCGGTATCGCCCTCGGCTCCAACCTTGGAGACCGCACCGCCAATTTGGAGGCCGCCCGCTCGTGCCTGAGGGAGATCGCCACCCCCGGTGAGCCATTTTTAACCGCATCGGATCATCAAACCGAGCCATTGAACTGCCCGCAGGGGTCGCCGCTCTTTTACAATTCGGTGATCGAAATCGGCTATGAAGGAAATCCGCTAGAGCTTTTAGAACTCACCCAAGCGATCGAGCGCAAGCTGGGGCGCATCGTATCGTCTGAGCGGAATGCGCCGCGTGTCGTCGATGTCGATCTGCTCTATTTCGGCCAAGAGTCGATCGTGACCGAGTCCTTGATCCTGCCCCATCCGCGGATTCAAGAGCGGCGGTTCGTCCTGCAACCCCTCGCAGAAATTCGTCCGGACTTAATCCTGCCAGGGCTGAGCCATACCGTCTCTGAGCTGCTTGCGGCGCTGAAGTAGCGTTTCCGTCCCACGCAATTGAAAATGGCGCTTGAATGCCATTGCTTGTGGGGTTGCATTCGTTCGTGAGCGACTTGCCTCAAAAATCATTGCACGATCTCGGATTTGCCGAGCTCGTCGAGGTTTTGGCGGCAGACGGAGTGAAGGCGCATCACGCCAAAGCACTCTGGCGGACGCTTCATCGCGATGGCGCCCTCGACCTCGCCGCGTGCGAATTTTCCGGACCGCTCAAGCGCTGGGTGGAAAATTCGGTGGGCGAGGGCAGGCGGTTTTTCCTCGATGAGCCTGAGCTCGTGGACGAAATCCGCAGCACCGACGGGCTGACTCGAAAATTTCTCCTGCGCTTGCGGGACGGCCAGACCATCGAGACGGTGCTGATGGGCTACGACGGCCGCCACACGGTTTGCGTGAGCACCCAGGCGGGGTGTGCGATGGGTTGCGTTTTTTGCGCCACGGGCCAAATGGGATTCGTCCGGCACCTCCGCCCCGGCGAAATCGTCGCACAGGTGTTGCATGCGCGCCGCGTGCTGCGGACGATCGACCCAAAAAGACACCTCCGGAACCTCGTGATGATGGGCATGGGCGAGCCCCTCCACAATTATGACGCCGTGATCACCGCCTTGAGCGTGATTTCTGAGGTGCGTGGTATCGGCATCGGGCCCAGCAAAATCGCGATTAGCACGGTGGGCGTGGTGCCAAGCATCTTGCGCCTCGCGGACGAACAACGGCCCTACCGCCTCGCCGTCAGCCTCCACGGGTCGACGGAGGAAGAACGAGCGGCTCTGGTTCCCGCAAGCAAACGCTGGTCACTGGCCATGTTGATCGACGCCTGCCGCACCTACGGCCAAGTGACCGGCAAACGGATTTTCTTCGAGTGGACGCTGATCGCGGGGAAAAATGACTCGCCGGAGACGGCCCACCGCCTAGTCGAACTGCTGCGCGGAATTGATGCCCACATCAACCTGATCCCGCTCAATCCGACCGGTGGCTTCGCGGGCAGCGAGAGCCTCGCGGGACACGAATTTCAAAAAATCCTGATTGGCGGCGGATTTCCTTGCACTTTCCGCCAAAGACGCGGCATCGACGTGGCCGCAGGATGCGGGATGCTCAAGGCCGAGAAGCGCACGCGTTGATCAACGGCGCTTATCCAAAGATATCACAGCACTCGAGCCTGAGTCCTCAGAACGAGGCCTTCACCCCTGTGTGCCAAATCGTCGCATTGGTGTTGAATCCCTCGCCCGCATCATCTTCCAGCAGCACATTTTCAAACCCTGTCATCAGCACAAGACGATCCTTGTAGATGTGGGCATTCGCTCCCAGATAAAACGAGTGATAGTCGTCACCAATGAAAAATGGCGAGCTGTCGAAATTTGGATCTGACGAGGCACCCATGGTGCTCACAAGGGCACCCGGATCATTGCTGCCTGCGTAGTGGTAGCGGCCGACAATTTTCAAGTAGCCCGGCACGGCCCAAACAGCAGGAGCAAGGGTGAGCCCCCACGCCGTCGTGTCACCCTTGGCAAGCATGAAGTCGCCAAGAAAGGAAAAGCGGTCTTGCTCGAGCGTGAATCCGGTCGAAAACAAATTGAGGAATGCTGGATTGGCCAATACGAGTTGGTTGCCGTTGGATGACCTACGGCCCGCCACGTTGTAACTCGGAGCCGAGCGAGACTCCCCAACGTCGTAATTGTGCAAATAATCCAGATGCCAGCGAGTGCGTGTGACGGTGTCGCCGGTCGTTTCAACAAAGTTTCGTGCTACATTAACAGCCAATATGCCACTACCTTGGATTGCCGGAATGTAAGGGTCCGAATCAGATGAAAACCAGCCAATCCCATATTCCCAATCCCCACGCCTGTGATCAAAATGAATACCAACGGTTGCGGCTGGCGCGATCATATTAACCAACATCGCCCGATCCGGATACGGGGAAAATTCTGGCTCTTGTCGATACTCCGCACTGAATTGAGGACGAAACTTACCGTAGGTCACCCCAAAATTTTTGGGTAACTCGGTGCGCCCACTGAGTCGCTCGATTCCTGATTGGTTGTCATCTCCAGCGATTTCTCCCACAGCCTCGATGTTGGTGTTGCGAAACGCCCTCATGCGCGCACCAAGCCGCGCACGCCGCGTCTCTGAAGAATCCAGATCAACTGTATCTAAGGTGGAGCCTCCCTCCTTTTTGATCTCGGCCTCTCCCGATGCAGACTGCCATTCAAAATATCCTGTCACGGCCAAGTGCTGTACCCAGGGATTTGTATCATCATGAAAAAGCGTAGCACGAGCCCAAACAGGATCGAAAGTCCGGGTCTGCCATTCGGGCCAGACGGCATTGGGGTAAGTGATTCCACTCTCTTCCGCCACTGCATTTTTGGTAGCGGGAAGCACGAGATCAGAGGCTTTCTTCTTGCCCTCTAGCACATCAAGCGCCTCATTCGCGTAGGTGCCAGAACATGTGATGAGGGTGGCCACAGCCAACGCAATTTGTTTCATATCAATTTTTCTTAGTGGTAGAGATTTCCTTTTGAAGTCGTTCCTTCGCTTCACGCTCTTTGCGCAGCGCTTCGCGATCCGCGGCACGACGCACGCGGCTCACATATTGTTCGAGGCTAGATTTGTCCCCAGTTTTCAAAACAAGCGCCTGCTCCAAGTAAAGCAATCCCTCGCTGAATTGTTTTTCGCGAGCCAACAATTGCCCCAAGCCAAGATTGGCCTGATAGGCAACAGCGGGCTTCTCGCTCGCAAGCTTGAAATGAGATTTCGCCTCAACCAAATGAGCTCCACGTTTGGTTTCATCATTTTCGACCTTCGCCAAGTTGTCGTAATGGCGTGCCAATTCCAAAAGAATATCGGCATTGCCTGGGTCGCGTACGATGAGGTCGAGAAGCAGAGAGCCTACTTTTTCCTGCTCCCCGGCACTTTGGGCGATGCGGACTCGCACTAGGTCCAAGTCAATTGTTTCGCGCGGGGTCAAGCCTCCAGCTTGGGAGACCTGCTCGACGAATTTGGCCGCCTTGTCCGGAAAACCATAATCATTGAGGATGCGCGCCGATTTGAGCGATCTAGCGATATCCGGCTTGCTTGCCTTTCCGATGGCGTCGAGATAGGCGAGAAGTGCAAGCTGGCCCTCTCCCTGTTCCATGTAGAGGTTGCCAAGCAAATTGAGGTCGCTTTCGGTCGCCACGCCTTTGTACCTCAAGACCTCGAGGTTCACCGCAGCCTCAATTTTTTTGTCCTGAGCCAACAAAGCATTCGCCTGCTGCAGCCAGAGTTGGCGGTCGTTGGGGTTTTCACTGATGAGCGTGGCGAGCATGCTGGTGGCCTCTGCATACCTCTCTTGAGAGACAAGTGCCTGGGTGAGTCCCAGCTTCCAATCGCGGCTTTTGGAGTCCAGAAGGTAGGCTTGGCGATAGGCGTTCTCCGCCGCTAGGGCGTTTTTCTGGTTGAGATAGCAGTACCCGAGAAGGCCGTAGACCCTCGCGCTGGTTTCCCCGAGCTCGACCGCCCTCTGAAGGATCGGCAGCGCCTCGCTGATCTTGTTTTGTGAAACATAGAGGTAGCCCAAGTTGGTGTGAGCGCGCCTGAACCTTGGAAAACGCCGAATCGCTTCATGAAATGCCCTGCGAGCCTCTTCCTGACGGTCCGATGAAAAGTAGAGGTTACCCAAGACAAAAACCATCGAAGCGCTGATCTCGGTCGGTTGCTTGTCTTTTTCTTTGGGATTCGCAGCATCTTTGACGTAGCGCACGATTTCCTGCTCGGCCTCCACAAACTGATTCTTGGCAAAGAGCTCTTGGATTTCCGAAAGCAATGTCCTCTCGCCAGCCGTAACCGACGGTTCCACGTCTGAAAGGATACCATAACTGCCCACAAAATCCTTGATGAACTTTGGGTCGTTAAACATCAGCGGCGGGGCACTGATCACCTGTGCTTGGGCGTGCGACAAAAACACCGATGCCACAGGCAGCCCGGCAAGTCCTAACTTGTGAATGATGCGAAAGATTCGGTCGGTAAACATGGCTTAGCTTTTCTTAACTTCAAAATTAAATGGCACCACGCATTTGGCGGTGACGTTGCGCCCAGCTTTGTTGGCGGGCTTGAATTTCCATTTGATGACGGCGTCGATGGCCGCCTTGTCGAGTTCGGGATGTGCCGATTGCTTGATGTTGGCAGACACAACCTTACCGGAGGCGTCCACCACACAAATGATCAACACCCTGCCGCCGACCCCTTTCTTGAGTAAGCCGTTCGAATAGGTCGGCTGGATCTTGCTAATGGGCGAGGGCGGAGCATCAACTTCGTCGAGTATGCCTGCCCCTCCTCCTCCGCCAGATCCGCGCTTGCCACGGCCGACATTGATCAAAAACCCTCCATCACCGGTTCCGGAGGAAAGTTCACCCGCATCGATCCCAAGATCAATTTGTTCACCCGTGTCCTCGGCCATGTCATCGGGTGCATCCGCCTCAGTAATCTCGCTGGGTTCCTCTAATTCCTCTTCGGGCTCGGGTGGCTTTTCCTCTTCTGGCGGTGGTGGTGGTGGTGGTGGCGGTGCTGCGAGATCCACAATCACAAAATTCTCTTTGACCTCTTTTTTATCCCCTTGCCGGAGCATCAGTGAGACGATGCCCCCGAAAACGACAATGCCGAGCAGGATGCCAAGCATCATGCGGCGTTTTTTTTGTTCTGGAGATGTGGCTGTCGAGAGCGCCATGAGGGTCTCTTGCCTATTTGGGCTTCTGGGTTGCCAAGCCGATCTTGTCGATACCGAGGCGGCCAAGCACATCCAGCACTCCCATCACGCCCTTGTACTGGGCAGCCGTATCACCCCGCACGACGACAGGAATATCCGGCGTGCTCGCCTTCATGGCCGTAAGCTTCGTTTCCAACTCGTCGAGCGTCACGGGCGTGTTATTGAGTTGGACTTTGCCCTCGGCATCAACCGTGATCGCCTGGATCTTGGGTACACTGAGATTTTTGGTGGCGCTCTTGCTCGCCTTGGGAAGCTCAACCTTCATGCCTTCAACACCGGCCGCCGTCATCACGATGAAGATTAGCAAAAGGACCAAGTAGAGGTCCACCATCGGCGTGACATTGATGTCATCGAAACTTTTATCGTCTGCAGAAGCCATGGCGGATTAGTGTGTGTCGGTGGATGCCGATTCGGTATTGTCTGAACCTTGGTAAAACTCGGCCATTTTCGCCACAAACTCGTCGATGAAGACCTGCATCTCACTGACGATGAGCTTGATTCTGCTGTTCAGGTAAGAATAGATGAAAAGTGCGGGAATGGCGACAATGAGGCCTGCAACAGTTGCCAGTAGGGCGGAGGCGATACCTGGTGCGATGGAGTTGACATCGACTTCACCGCTTTTGGCGATGACGGCGAAGGTGATCATGACGCCCACGACGGTTCCGAGCAGACCGATATAGGGGCCACCGGCGATGCTGATGGTCAGGTAAATGAGCCCGTCGGTCAGCTTGTGACTTTCCCTCACGAGCCCGGCATCAAGAGCCGCACGGATCGCCTGGATTGACCGACCGGTGAGACCCTTCTTGCGCGTGCGATCCAGCTCGAGCCTGTGGCGGATTTCTTCCGATCCAATGTGGTAAATGTCGTAAATAGAGGACTTCTTCAGGAGATTGTGAATCTCGGGCGTAGTCCGACCGCCGAAACTGGAGATGCTTTGTTTGTCACCATGATCGATTGCGGTAAGGTCGGTTGAAACCTCGGACCACTGCTTGAGGAATGCCTCGTTGGCATGCTGCACGGTGTTGAGGTACCTGAACTTCTTGATGGCGACCCACCAGCCAACGAGGACCATGAGAACGCAGATGCCCACAGCAATCCAACCGTCGAACATCATGTTCTTGGCAATGTCGCCAAACAGCATCACATGCTCCATCGCTCCGCCATGTTCGCCAGGGTTCTTGAGCGCGGCCTCGATCGCCCGGCCATTGCTGGCGTCGAACGGCACCTCGCCTTCGCCCGATTCGATGGCTTTGGCGATACTCCCGGCCGTGTTGGCAAGTGGTACGATGGCGGCAAGGCCCGCCCCCGTATCGGCAAGTGAGGCAACACCTTCAAACGAGTTGTCAAATGCGGAGAACAGCACGGTAGGCCCAGCGAGCAGCAACTTGCCCTCGATGGCCTGCCCACTGCGGCCAAGCGCCTTGCCCTCAAATTTCCGACCACCGGCAATGACACCCAAGCGTTCCAGGCCAGTTTGAAGAATGGCAAACCGTTCGCTTAATTGGGTTTTCGGGTCTTCCGCTGCCGCACCTGCCTTCTGGTCGTGAGATTCGATTCCGCTGCGGTACAACTGCTGCTCCGCGGGGTGCAGGCGGGAAATGACGGCCTTCGCATACTGACCAAGCACGCCATTGATGTAGTTGTGGTCGGTTTTGCGGGTTTCTACTTCCCGCTCCAGAGTGCGGATGCTGGAGGTGCGTAGTTCTTCGCCGCGCTCGAGGGCTCGCAATTCTTTGGAGAGCGTGAGCACCTGCTCGTCAAGCTTGTTGATGTCACGATAAAGGGAGAGCCTGAGATCGGAGTACTCCTTCTTGGTCGTGAGCAGCTCGTCGGCGGCATTCTTGAGCGACTGTGTGGGGCTGTCTGCTGCGCCGAGAGCAAACGACGAGAGCGTGAGCGAGAGTAGCAGGGACTTTGCAGTGGAAAAGTGAATGGTCATGGTTGAACAAGAGGAAGGTAATTGAATTTTGCGTTTTTTTCGTCGCTGGCGGCACTGACAAGTTCTCGAATCTTTGGGGCCAGGTCGGGGCGTTCTTGGAAAATCCAGCCGTCGGCACCGGGCCGACCGGTGACGGCAAATGTGCCGTCTTCATTGACGCCGTAGGCCATGGCCAAGCCAAAATAGACGATCTGCATTTTGAACTCGCGCCCTTGCGATTCCTTGCGCAGCTCGGTGTGTAGGTGCACCTGCTGTTGGAACTTCTCGACCTCGGCGAGCAGTTCGGTGGCGTTGTAAACCCTGACCGATAGATCCTCAGTCTGCCTTTCGGGCGGAAGGCGTAGGCCCTT
>JARWZU010000059.1 GCA_029866215.1 Akkermansiaceae bacterium | reverse complement strand
CATCGCTTCTTCTCGTGCGGCTTGGGCTTGCTCAGCTTGTCGCTGTTGGGCCTCCTCACGCTGCTGCTGCATCGCTTCTTCTCGGGCGGCACGCGCTTGCTCGGCTTGTCGCTGTTGAGCCTCCTCACGCTGCTGCTGCATCGCTTCTTCTCGGGCGGCTTGGGCCTGCTCAGCTTGTCGCTCCAACTGGCTCTGACGTACTTGGGCATCTTGTTGCTCCGCAGTCTGCTTCTCCACCGCACGACGCTGTTCTGCTAGAGCTTGATCTCGCACTTGCTCTTGTTGCGCATTTCGAGCGGCTTCCTGTGCTTCTTGACGAGCCTGATCCTCCACAAGCTTCTGCTCCGCTTGGCTCTGACGCGCCTGGGCCTCTTGTTGCTCCGCTGCCTGCTTCTCAACATCGCGACGCTGTTCTGCTAGAGCTTGATCTCGCACTTGCTCTTGCTGCGCCTTTCGAGCGGCTTCCTGTGCTTCTTGATGAGCCTGATCCTCCACACGCTTACGCTCCGCTTGGCTCTGACGCGCTTGGGCTTCTTGTTGCTCCGCAGTCCGCTTCTCCACCGCACGACGCTTTTCTGCTAGAGCTTGATCTCGCACTTGCTCTTGCTGCGCATTTCGAGCGGCTTCCTGTGCTTCTTGACGAGCCTGATCCACCACACGCTTCTGCTCCGCTTGGCTCTGACGCGCCTGGGCCTCTTGTTGCTCCGCTGCCTGCTTCTCAACATCGCGACGCTGTTCTGCTGGAGCTCGATCTCGCACTTGATCATTCTGCGCACCTTCAGCGACTTCCTGATGAACCTGATCTTGGGGTATCTCCGAACGCTGCGGCACAGTCGCATTGGATTTGGTTGACTCGCGCGCTGGCCGCTGCGGCTTACCGAGGCCCCTCAGATCCTGCGAAGACCGGGAACGTTTGTCCTCTGCTACTTGTTGATCCTGCGCCTTCCTCACAACCGGATTTTCTATTGCCGCATCCTTCTCAATCCTTTGCTCTTCCGCCGGAGGAGCCTCGCGATTGCTATCTACCTCATGACCTTGCGTTTGCTTATACAAGGCATCGGTCCTTTGGCGATTTTCCTTCAATTTCTCATTGCGAACTCGCTCAAAATTCTCGCTTCCTCCGAGTGCGGCGATGCTTTGCTTCGCCTTCTCGCGTCCTTCCTCGCGACTGCGTCGAAAATTCTCACCAACCTCCTTCTTCAAGCCGCTATCGCGCTCCACTGCAACTTGATCCATCCGTCCTTTGATGCGCTTCGGCTTCAACCCTTCATTCCATTCAGCGTCGATGTTAGGCGCATTCACGACCAGCCGATTTCCCTCGACCCTTGAACGCATGCCCAAGGTGTCGCGACTTTGCCGTGCTCGTTGGTCCAGTTCTAACCGATAAAATGGCAGCGGCTTGCCAATCCGATCTGAAAGCCTCTTGTAGCCCGGCCCTCCACAAATGACCTGCCGATTTTCAGTATGAATGAAAGTGATGTTCGTGGTCTGCTGATAGAATGAGATACTCTGCGTAGCGGGCAAGCGGTAGCGATAGACAGGGTCCGCGAAATGTCGGACCTCCATGAAATGATACCACCCTGCCCCGATCCCCAGTTGCACATCGACCGCCGCATCCCATGAGCGCCCACGATAAGCCAGCGACTCAGGAGGAAGCGGTGCCCATCCGATGTAGCGATCATTTTCGCGCCATGAAACCCAACAAGGTGCCCACTCAGTCCCGGGCACCCAGACCCATCCGCGACCACGCAGCAACGCCCAGCGACCGTAGTGATAGGTTGCCCAACCGAATGGCTCTTCCGACAACCAGGTCCAGCCACGGTCACTGCATACCCAACGTCCACGGTAGTAGGGCCGCCACATCGCATCCCGAACCGCAACAGGTTGCCAAACATACCCATAGTCTGGCGTCTCAAACCATGAGCCATACGACGAGAGCGAATCGTAAAACATCCCATAATCCCCCACTGCGCCGCGCGGTTCGGTCGGCTTGACCGACAATGCTTGCCTGCCTGCAACCTCACGTTCGCGCTCGCTCAGTTGCTGGTCTTGCTGCTCGAGCCGATCGCCCTTCGCCTCGAGCGTCGATTTTTGCTGCTCCAGCTGTTTTTCGCGATGGGCCAACGTAAGCTCGCGATTGCGGATGGCCTCATTCTCGGCGGCCCCGACCTCATGGGTGCGCCGCTCAAGCGCTTCGCGATCGGTCTCCAGTTGCATGCGCTCTCGCTCGATTGCGTCACGCTCGACCGCCAACTTTTGATCCTCGATCTGCCGCTCAAGTTCGCCCTGACGCTCACTTGCCTCGCGGTTTTTTTTCTCAAGCTCAGCGATCCGCTGCGCGACGGCAGGATCAGACTTTTTACATGCAACGGCCGCCCACGACAGAAACGCTGCGGCAACGATGAGATAGGGGAATTTCATAGGACTTGGATTTTTAAATCGTCAGATTCATTCATGGAGCGGAGCCGGTTGAAAATCCATCTAAGGATTTCCAAGAGTTGGCACATCAAAAATTACCTTGGGCTGGCCAGACCTCGCATCGGACACCTCCCGGCGAGTCACCTTGGTCGCTAACAACTGCTCGATCATCCGCAATTCCATGGCGACCGCCCGAGGATAACGCTCAAAGATCCGCTGTAGCGGATTGTGAAACTCCTCAATGCGGAACCCTGTCTCAGGATCATAGCCGCACCTGACGAACCCTCCCTCTTTCTCCCTCAAGGAGGCCAGCTTCGTCGCGCGCTCGACCAAAGATTTCGACTTCGCGAGCACTGGCTGCCATTTCGCTTCGAGCTTCTGAAAATATTGGAACAAAAGCTTATCGGGAGTGCTATCACCAAACAGTGCCTTCGTGGCATCTAACAATTCGATGCTAAATCCCACCCCAGCCGATGGAAAAAGCCAATCAGCCTTATCGCTGAGATTGTAGAATATCTCAGGTCGGCCCACGACCGTCCGGGGAACCCTTGAGCGCTCCAAGTACCCGATCTTCTTCAGCTCCTCGCACTGCTGCTTCACCGCCATGTAGCTGACCTCCAACCGCCTCGACAACTCGCTAGCGGGTAATCCTCCCGAAAGCTTGAGCTCCTGAAGCACCGCAACCCACTGGGGCTTGATCAAGTCTTGAAATACTGGATGAAACAAGGGCATTGCGGAAAATATCGCCTTTCGGTACTACCTCGGCAAACGGGAAAATTGCCGTGGCGAGAACCACCCGCATTCAACGCGAGATTTCCGAAAATTCAAAGAAACTTCTCGATTCTCCCCACCCTTCGCCGCTACACCAGCACCCATGTCCGCACGCACCGGCATCCTTCTTGTTGTTTCAGGTCCATCAGGATCCGGCAAAACCACGCTCTGCCGCCAACTGGCCGACTCGGGACAAGCCCACTATTCGATCTCTTGCACCACCCGCGCGCCGCGCCTTGGTGAACAAGACGGCAAGGACTACCATTTCCTCACTCGCGAGGTTTTTCAGCAAAAACTCGACGCTGGCGAATTCCTTGAACACGCCATCGTACACGGAAATCTCTACGGCTCACTCAAATCCGAGGTGATCAGCCACCTCAACGCCGGCACCGACGTCGTCATGGACATCGACGTTCAAGGCGCAGAAAAAGTACGCGCCTGCGAGGATCCAAGCATCCGCATCGCGTTGGCTGATCTATTTGTGATGCCGCCAAGCGAGGAGGAACTCCAAAGCCGCCTCTCCGGTCGCGGAACCGACGACGCGGAAACCATCGCCTTGCGCATGACCAATGCTCTAGAAGAAATGAGTCACTGGCGCGAATACACCTACCGCTTGCTCTCCTCAACTCGCGAACAGGATTACGCTGATTTCAAGGCGCTCCTTGCTGCCGAGCGCATGCGCATTTCGAGGATTCGCTAGTATTCCCCACTCGCACTCGGGTTGCTCGGTCCCCTCTCTCTGCGGATTTGCCAGCGCGGAACCTCTCAAATTTGCATACTCGGGCCGACCGGGTTGTGTCGCTTGGGAGATCGGTATTCAAAAAGGCTAGTTCAAGGAGGTCTATGTGGACGTGAACCTTCAGCGACCGGTCGCCGCAGGGGCGTTGCGTTGCTTCAGGTAGGCCTCGTATTTCGCTTTTTTACTGATTTCCGCTTGGATATTGGCAGGGACGTTGATCGCGGACGCGGGTGAATCCTCGTGGAGGGATTTGTCACGGAGCTTTCCCCGGCCACGACCACCACATCCCTAACCAAGCTGACAAAGATCGGGATGGCCACGGAAATCACCGGTAGCAGATACGGCCGTCTCTACGCCTCTGACAGCTATCTGAAAAATCTTCCGTTATACGGCTAATCTACAAAGCATTGGCGGGAAGAGGATTTTCTCGTTCAAGCCTGAAATCCCCCCCCCTAGCGGGTAAGCTATTTTCAGCTTTTCCGGGAATTTGAATTGGTAAGATTCAATTTCCACCGAATCAACTCCTGAGGGCTGATCTTCATCCGGAGATCACGCCGTTATCCTTGTAGATCATACACCGCACAGGCGCCCCTGAGTTGGTTTTGTTCCAATCGGGAACGATGAGAAAAAGCACGCGGTTTTGAGGCTCAAACTGAAATACATTCGAATAGAGCATCTGTAGTTTCCCACTTGTTTGCACACCGACTTTTACGGGAAAGATCTTTGAACTCGGATTGTGCTTTCTTACAACGTCCGCCATGGGGGCCACATTCACCGGCTTTTCATCCAATAGCACCATCAGCGGCTGGGTCGTCATATTGACCAACCGGATATCACTTGGACGAAACGCGCCACTCGCTAGATCAACGTATGGCATGGTGCGCGCTTCCTTCTCACCCTCATCCGGCACATCCGGCATGAAGAGAACGATACCGTCACGCGAACCGGACGGAAGAATCATTCGGCCTACGGCGCGCAGCTTTTGTTCGCCAGCTGAATTGGTGGTTTTTTTATAAAACACCAGGACACCATCTGGTGTATCCGCATACTGAAAGCGGCGAATCACTCCTGTGTTGAAGATGATCATTTCCGGAAGTTTATTGCGGAGATAGAAATATTCTTCGGAGGATTTACCAAAGGAAAAAACGGCGAAAGCAAACTCACCGGGACTACGCGCCTGCCGCCGCGGTATGGCTGGCAGTGCCTCAAGCGCCTTCAATTCCTCTTGGGAAAAACTGGGCCCACCATCTCCTTGAGCGACGGCTGCAATTGAAAGTCCCGAGAGCAACGAGACCAGCAGAGCGGATCTGCTGATGAGTGCAGCTAGCGACAAAGTGTTCAGGCTTTTCATGATTTTAGAGTTCGGCTTTTTTCAGCCAATGAAATGAAACGATTTGAAATTTCCGCCCGAAACGATACAGCGTCTCATTCGGCGCGACCAAATCGTCGGCACCGTCTACCGGCGTGGCAACGCGTTGAACCACGACTTCGCACCACGCTTCGGCCTCACTTTTGTTGGTCTGCCGATTTCGGGACTCGCCGTAAGCACGAATCCGGAATGTGTCGCCGCGAGTCGTGAGCATCGGACCGACGGTGCGTAGGATGTCCGCTTGCGTCAGGGAACCCGGAGCACCGGCAAGGCGGCTTTGAGGAATGTTATCCGGCCGGCCGACTGTGTTCGACTGTTGGAGATAGGCGGGAACTTCATCCTTCTTATACATCAGGTCACTGTCGGCCTCCAGATGACTATTGATCATCTTGTCCTCCACCGTCACCCGGTCAATGGCGGTTTGCAAAGTTCCCGAAAGCCCAGCCCATTTGCCCATGCTGGTGTCCGCCGCGTCGACGAGCTTCCGATTGACAAAATCCGCCAAGGAAAGAAACGGGCCGCGCAAGCGCACTTCTTCGACAATTTTTTCCGCCAGTTTCTGCAATTCTTCGTCATTTAGAGAACGGTTTGCGGAAAACGCGCCCTTCGTGGCGGAATCACTGGATCCCACATCCATGGAGCCTTTGGCAGCCTCACCTCGATAGGGATACAGCAAACGGGGGAAAACCGTCTGGTCAGAGGGAGAACTTTCACTGCTTCCAATCGTGTTTTTCACTGGAACCTTGAGATTGAAATTCCCACTGAGGAACTGTTTCCAAGCTGCCACCGAAGTGGTGTTCACGTTGAATGCTCCGTCCACCACGATGTTGCCCGCTGCCTTGGTGTAGCCGTTAGTCGCCGAATCCACCAGCGCTGTGCCGGAGTCCTGCCCTTCGCGCCCGGTCAGCTTGTGGCGCCCATTCCGCAGCACATTGCCAGCTTTCGATTGGAAGGAACTATCGCCATAAGGAATGGTCGACACAAAAAAGCGATCCCAGATCGAGAAGTTCAACAGCCATGATAAGTCTACATAGCGATTATTTCCTAACGAGAGTGACTTGATGTAAGGATGATCCTCGGTTTGGGGGATCTCGACGGCCAGCTGGTTGGAAGGAACGCGGGGATCAGCCCTGCTGTTACCAAAAGCATTTCCCGGTTGCCAAGGATACGTCGCGAAATTCACTCCCTGAAGTTCTCCCAACGAAAGCACGCCGTCCCTGGCACGTGGAAAATCAAAAAGCGGATAGACTAATCCGTTCGATGACAGGTTTAGATCATAAAGTCCCGGGCTACCGAAGTCCTTGTCCGTGCCATAGCCACTTTCCTTGTCCAATGACCAATCCGTGAGCCAGGCTGCCTCCGGACGTCCCTCCGAATAGAGCTCCTGCCGAACCCCTTGGACGTTCGAATCGAATGTCGGACCTCCAACCCCGGTCTTATTCTCCTCGTAGGTACCTGGGAAAACATAGCGGGAGCGCGGGTTGTAGTTTGCAAAGACGGAGAGCTGCTTGCTACTGTCCTTATAAATACTGTTGAAGTCGTTTTTGGGATCTTCCAACGCATAACTGATGTAAATTTGATGTCCACGCCGTGACGTCAGTTCGCGGTTCGGATCGGAATAGAATTTCACGAGTGTGTAGCCCTTTGCCGACACTCCGTCGTCAGGGTCGTCATATTGTGAGGCGTTGCTGATCGAGTAGGTGGGAAGGCCCTTCGTTGCACCACTAGCACCACCGGAAGTATCGGCGTGCTCCGCGGAAAAGACTTCCTGTAGCAAAGCAGGCGGGTCCGAACTCCCGGGCTTAAGCAAGCGGTAATCACAGCCATGTGTCCATGTGCCTTCGAAAGCAGGCCCGCTCTCTGCCTGGCGGATATAGAGATAGGTTTCGAGAAACTGCGGAACAGCCGGCGGCGTCGTCATTGGAATGTCGCCGGTGGAACTCTTTGCATAGATCTTACTGGTAAACTCCGTGCCTGCGATCTGGGCGACCCGGAAGTAGTTGTTCGGTGCAGGCGTTGAGGTCATCACGTTCCCGGCTGCCACATTGGAGTTGTTGATATCCACAAAGCGTGGTGAACCCGTTTTCCCATAGGTCTTCAAAAGCTCGCCGCTGGTCCCGGGATAAAAAGTCCGCGTTTGTCCGGGCAACAATGGAGTGTCCAGCCTGAGTGCGTAAGTGTGAAGAGGCATGGTGCTCTTGCCTGTGCCTGAGCCCGACGGAACCGAGTAACTCCACTGGTTTGCATTCATCATGTTGTTGAAAGCGAACTTATTGTTGTCCGAACCATTAACTGCTTTCACAAAAGTCCGCCAATAAAGGTTGTTATTGTCATCGGAAGCAGCACCACTGCTATCAGAACCATTCTTTTGATAGAGCATGACATGGTTGGTGACCCCTACTTGATAGAGGAGCCAGGGATCCGTGATAGGCACGCTCGTTGGATTCCAAATGGTCACCCGCGGAAAAGCTGCCAACTTCCATGTGATGAAATGGGCAGGTTTCTTGTTTCCCACCACACCAACATCCACATCTTCAGTTCCTACCATGGGATCAAAATAGGGGGCATAGTAGATGCCAGCCCGGAGGATGACCGGATGAATCCCGTTCTCTGTGTTAGTATGCACCTTGGACTCCGTTCCTCCCGTATCAAAATCGGTCACCGTGGCCCCGGTCTTATTCCAGCTTTTGATCAGGCCGAAACGCGGCATGTCATTCGCTGAGTAATCCAGCTCTGAAAAAATGGGCCCAGTGAA
Organism: Akkermansiaceae bacterium; assembly: GCA_029866215.1. Classification (GTDB taxonomy): domain Bacteria; phylum Verrucomicrobiota; class Verrucomicrobiia; order Verrucomicrobiales; family Akkermansiaceae; genus Luteolibacter. Next base: position 33,275 of record JARWZU010000059.1, on the reverse strand, counting down.
GCCCGGGTCACCACTCTTACGAATCACCGGATCTGTATCGGCCGGCCCGGCGCCTGTTTCCAGATAGGCGCTCAGATCCTGCTTCAGCCGCCCTTGGGAAACGTCAATCGGCAATCCTTGTGACCAAGTGGTGAAGTCCGTCTGATTCTTCCGGAACCAATCCTTTTCGGCCCCGATCCTGTAGGGAATGTCCGCCTGGCTCATGCTGATCAGTTTTTGGGTCGCCGTCGTGTCTTTGGCATCGTAACCCGTGATGGTGACTGGACTGTAGGTGCTGCTTGCCGGGTTGTTATCGACTTTGAAGAAGTTCGACTGTTGGGCTGGAGCCAGAGCCCAGTGCTCGTCGAAATTGGTGCCCGTTGCCAATTTTTCCGGCGTGGTCACATTGATTTTCGCCTTTTGGCTTTCGTCATCTACCCACCAGGCGTAGGAACCTGTGGTGGTCCCAGAATCGCTCTTCGTCGCTATTTTGCCCGCCTTGATGAGAAACAATTTCCCAGTGGGATCATACGCTGTCTGCATTTCAGCTATATCCACAGTCGCCGCGTTCCCATCATCACTGAGAGCCTCTGGCGTCTGGGTGACCGGATCGGTTACTGGTTTTGCAGATGACACGAGCCAAGTGACCTGGTCTTTGCTATCAGTTCTCAATTTCTTGAAATAGGCGGCTGGATCGGTAGGCAAACCCGGCAGGACCGACTTGTAAACGCCGGTAATCTTCGGGTAAGCGGGTTTCTCCGCCAGCATTTCGGAGCGCGCCGTAGCCCGTTGATCCGGACCCAGCGTGTTTTGAAGTTCTCCCAGAGCGAGCATCATCGCCATTCGCGCGTTCGCGCGGGCAGTCTGCATAGCTGTGCCATGAGTTGAGGACCTGAGTGTGATACTGGACAGGGAAAGCAGACCGACAGCAATCACGGTGAGCAGGATCATCAGCAACAAGGTGGCAATGAGGGCGAATCCATTGAGGAAATGGAATTGGTAACCACGAAGATTTATGATTCTAGGATTTTTCATGATTCAATATTTCATTCAAAGCTATCAAGCGACGTCATTTGATTTATTCAACGTGCTGTCCATGTTTGGCACCGAAATGATGGCGATGACGACGAGAATTTCAATCAGCGTGAAACCCTGCGGTCGCAACCTCGGGCGAATGAAACGAGCCGTCGGCTGTGCGTGTGTGTGGTGGATCATCTTTTAGGGGCTGATACTGGGTAATTGAAGTGGGGGTATTGGATGCATGTGCAAGGTATACACAATCGATGTGCAACCGCCACTACAAAAGTGGGTTCGATGCAATTTTTTCCCAAAGGCCAGCAGAGGGCCACGATCTCACTAAAATCAGGTTACTCCGATGTGTGCTGGGAGCGTCTAGTCGATGAATCCCCCCACCCCATCAATCTCAACACTCTGACCGTGTTAGAGCACCTTCAGCCATCGGAAATTTCGACGAGGACGGCGGGGACGAGTCACTGCATTGATTCCTCGCTCAAAATGACGCCGCGCGGTGAACGGTAGGTGACCAAGCACCCTGCAGCGAGCTGGTGCACTGCCTTGCGAAGCAGCACCCTAGGCCCCTGTCCGACGACCGACAGGCTCATCGCTATCTCCCAACCCTTTGGGTTTCGGCACCCATCCTTGTTTTTGTATAGTTCTTCCCAACCGCACTTACAAAGCCACATACGGCATCGGCCCATGTTCGAACGGTACTGGCTGAGATGGACCTCGTCGGATGATGTCCGCTACCTTGTTGCTCATTCACATCTCCCCTGTGGACAATCTGGTGTCGTCTTTCAGTGAGCTGCGCAATGGCTGCGTAGTAGGAATCACCGCAACTGAGGTCGACCCCCAGTAAAGTGAGTTTCACCTTAATCTCCCTCAAATGGTTAAAATCCGACGCCTCCAAATACTGATTTACAGACTCAGTGATCAATTCATCAACTGACCGCCCTCGGTGCTTGCGTGATTTACCGAGAGAGAGCTTTGCCGGTTGCCCCCCTCGATCATCCACCGCCAAGGAAGCCTGATTCAAGATGTTCTCTGTGCTGTGTGGCCAGCCAGCCTTGATTAACGCTCTCAAGAACTCCTCGAGACCCGAATGCAGCAGAACAACCGCTGCGCGCAGGACATCGGCAGATCCAGCTGGCTTCCTTCCTCGCTTTCCCTTGGGAATGGAAACATCGTAAACTTGTACAAGATTTAAAACCCTATCAAGGGTATCCCAAAATTGAAAGTTGGCAATGATGACCTCGAAGTGAGGAGGGCGCGATTTTGTCATTTGTTTCTTTTTCTAAACGTTCTGATTAGGGGAGTTCCGGATTTACCCAAAGTACGACGCAAGCGCCTGAAATGGTGCAAATGCAGCTTGGGGGGTACTTCTCCGGAAATCTCGATTCGTAAGATTGAGCGTTAAGCGGGGGGTACCAGTACGGCTGCTTGACGATTAGGTTACAAACCCAGTGTCCACCCGCAAGCAGAATTTTTTCTTATGGATTCTCAAGTCGTGAAATCCGCATTCATAGCCCAGCATGCAGATTTTTGTATGGTGAAAGCCCAATCGCCCGTAACTAACCCCACTCCATTGGAGATCCATTCCATCCTTACCAGCTTCTGACATCTTAAATCACAAAACCCATGGTTCGTCCCATCCATAGCACATTCTCATTTAATGGGTCGTCCCCCAAATCTGCAAGAGTCGCGCCGATGGTCATCGCACTACTTGGAGTTTTCCCATGGTTCGCCACGCTAGCCACCGCCACGGAGATCCAGCTATCCTCCCTCGACCTCACTAACGTCCAACAAAACGAAGGCAAACCCGGGATCGATCGCTCGGCAAGCGACCATCCGATCCGCATCGCTGGACGACACTTCGCCCATGGCTTCGGGACCCATTCCCCAAGCGTCCTACATCTCGATCTAGCAGGTGGGTGCTCTCGCTTCACCGCCCAGGTCGGCATCACCGGAAATGAAAGGTTAGTGCCAAAATCCGCAAGTGCCGAATTTGTCATCGAAGGTGACGGCAAGGTCCTCTGGTGCAGCCCGATCATGCGCGGTGGCATGAATGCGCATCCCGTTGACCTCAACCTCACAGGTGTGAAGCAGATCACTCTGCGGGTCAACGACGGCTTCGATGGCTCGGACCAAGACGAGGCCGCATGGGCCGATGCGGTTTTCACCTTCGAGGGCACCAAGCCAAAGACCATCGCAGCCCCTCCCACTCCGCCGCGTTGGGTTCTTGGCAATGGTATCACCACCGAGTGGAATGTCCCGAATGATCCACGACTCCCTCATGCGGATTTCATCGAACAAGGTGGCCTGCATGTGGGGCAAGTCGTGCGTTACAGGGTCGACTCAAATCACGCCCTCTCGATGAGACGCAGTGTCGTCTGGCCCGGACACCGCAAGGGAAAAAATGGCATGTTCGATGGGGTAATCCGCCACTACAACGCCGAGGAAACTGAGCCCAAAATCACCGTTGATGGCCAAGCCCTTGGTCCCATCACCGTGAGCCGCGTGCTACTCGATGGTACGCTCACCATCGAGGGCAAGGCCAGCAACAACCTCGCGATCACCCGCTGCACCTTTCCATCCACGACCTTATCCACCACCATCGATCGATGGACGCTGCGCAACACTGGGAAAGCCCCAGTCACCGTGAACGTTGCCCCTCTCAAGGTGCATCATGAAATCGAAGGCCCCTATGGACTCAACCTCACCGACGTCACTTGCACCGCGCCCACGTCGTCGATCATCGCACCGGGCGCAGAGCTCACGTTTGCTGTTGAGTTCAGCGGCCGCTTGTCCAATGCAGCACCTCGAAAAATCGACATCGAGGCCGAGGAACGCGCGCGCCGCGCCTACGTTGCCGGAATCCAACAGAATCTCCGACTGGAAACCCCTGAGCCTGAGCTCGACCGCGCCTTCGCCTTCTGCAAGCTCCGAGTCGCGGAGGCGATCAATGCCACCCGCAATGGCATGATGCTCGCGCCAGGCGGACTGGCATACTACGCAGCGGCATGGTGCAACGATAACGCAGAATACTCTGGCCCTTTTTTCCCCTTTCTCGGTGACCCAAACGGAAATCAAGCTTCACTCGACACTTATCGTCTTTTCCAAAAGCACATGAAGCCGGATTACAAGCTGATCCCCTCTTCACTCTACTCCGAAGGGATCGGACTTGGCGGTGCAGACGGAGACCGTGGCGATGCAGCGATGTATGCCTATGGCTGTGCACGCTTCTGCCTCGCACGCGGCGATAAAGCCATCGCTCATGAACTTTGGCCAGCCATCGCATGGTGCCACGAGTACTCCCGCCGCCAGACGACTCCCGCAGGCGTCATTGCATCTGATAGCGATGAACTCGAAGGCCGCCTACCCACGGGAAAAGCGAATCTATCCACCTCCTCGTTGTATTACGGAGGATTGCGCTCCGCAGCAATCCTCGGACGTTCGTTAGGTTTCGAGGCTGAAGCAAAAACCTACGATCAACAAGCCGACGCCATGGCGAAGGCGATTGAAAACTACTTCGGTGCCAACGTCGAAGGTTTCAAAACCTACCGGTATCACGAGGGCAACGACGTGCTGCGTTCCTGGATTTGTCTACCTCTTTGCATGGGCCTAACTGAACGCCGCGAAGGCACCATCGCCGCCTTATTCTCGCCACGCCTCTGGACGTCCGATGGACTGGCTTCCCAAGCCGGAGACCTTGCCTTCTGGGACCGCTCGACCCTCTATGGTCTCCGCGGTGTCCTCCAGGCGGGAGAAACGGCAACAGGACTGCGCTACCTCACCAACTACACCAACCGCAGACTCCTAGGCGACCACGTCCCCTACCCCGTCGAGGCTTGGCCCGAGGGCGACCAACGCCACCTCTCGTCCGAAAGTGGCCTCTACTGCCGAATCTACACAGAAGGATTATTTGGCCTGCAACCCACCGGATTGAATCGCTTCAATTGCACCCCTCGCCTGCCGGATGGCTGGCCACGCATGGCACTGCGCGCAATCCGAGCATTCGATCGCAACTTCGACGTGGTGGTAGAGCGACGCAGCCAGACGCACCATCTTACGGTGATTCAAAATGGAAGCGTCACCAAGGAACTGGTTCTAATGCCTGGCGAAACGGCAGACATTGAATTGCGTTGATGCACGCCCTCAAGGCGCTGTTTCAAGGCTTTTGCTGATAGCGCGTGGTAAGGGTCTCCGAACCATCGGATGAAGGGGCAGCCGAGTGATTCGCTCAAAAAAGCGAATCAAAAAAAACTGAGATGAACCCAATTTAATTTGCCTTTCATCCAAGTTGGTGGCAAAATCACAATCCGCCTAACATCCAAGTGCATCCCTGCCGTAGCGGTATTCGTGCATAATCCCTCTTACCATGAACTCTACTTTGCTAGAACCCCAGCAGAAGCAAAACAACGAATTGGATTCGGTCGAAATCCTCCTCGTCGAAGATAACGAAAACGACGCAACCCTTACTATCCGAGCTCTAAAAAAGCGCAATCTTGCCAACAACCTCATTCATGTGAGCGATGGCCAGCAGGCCCTCGATTTCCTTTTTGCGAAAGATGAGTATTCCGGCCGCGACCCCCTACATCTCCCCAAGGTCGTTCTACTCGATCTCAAGTTACCCAAAGTCAGCGGACTCGAAGTGCTACGTCAACTCAAGGCCAACGAAAAAACCAAAATCGTTCCAGTGGTGATGTTGAGCTCATCCCAAGAAGAAAGCGACCTGATCGAGTCTTACAAAATGGGTGCCAACAGCTACATCGTGAAACCCGTGGAGTTTGATAATTTCTCAGAAGCGATCAGCGACATGGGGCTTTACTGGCTGGTACTGAATAAACGCCCCAAGTCCTTCTGAAACTTGCGAGCTGTTCTGCTAGGATAGCTCCATTATCAAAGATCCCAGAGCGCTGCTAGATACCGTTTTTAAAGTGCCTGAGCCACCGATCCATTTCGCTCCAAATTTGCCCCGCGCTCGATGCCCGGAGCCATGAGACGATCCCGCGCCATCGCGGGAACCTGCTTGCGGAGCAGGGCATGCGCTTCTTTCAATGCATTCGACGAAGTGAGCGGGCGCAGGAACCCGCACCCTTGTACGTGAACGTCACCCCTCAAGCCTTGAAGGTTGAGTGCGTCCGTAAACTTCTACCAGAGGACGATGGCCCCGACCACCGCCATGGCTCAACCTCCCGCCACTACGAAGTGAAATCCCGGGAAACTGCCTGACTCCCTAACCTTTTCTATTCAGTCGATTGCCGACCATCTGCAAGATGAGCATTGACCTCGAAAGTGATCTTCAGATCATGCGCCGCAAGCCGTTCCCTTATGACGCGCCGACATGATCCGATGACTTCCAAGCCCAAGCCGCCAAATCTCCGCAAGATTTCCGCCCTCTTCGACATGCGTGCCGACTTCGTGCACGGCTTCCCGTATGGCTCAGGCCACATCAACGACACCTACTGCGTCAGCTTCGACCAAGCGGGACAACGCATCCGCTACGTCCTCCAGCGTATCAACACGCACGTCTTCAAGGACCCTCACGCGTTGATGGAAAACATCTCGCGCGTGACCCACCACTCACTGGGCCGCCTGCTTGCCGATGAGCACCCCGAGGCCTACCGCCGCACGCTCACCTGCATCCCCGCACTGGATGGCAAAGCATTCGCATTCGATACCCAAGGAAACGCTTGGAGAACCTACCCACTCATCGAACGCGCACGCAGCTACGATCTCATCGAAACCAATGAACAGGCATTTCAAGTGGCCAAGGCCTTTGGGAATTTTCAGAAACTCGTAGCCGATATCGGCGGCGAGCGACTCCATGAAACCATCCCTGACTTCCATCACACACCGAAACGCCTCGACGCCTTGCGCGTGGCCATCGAGACCGACACTTCAAACCGGGCGGCCCAAGTGAAAGACCTCATCGATTTCGCCCTATCTCGTTCAAGTGACTGCGCTCGCATCACGGACCTCATCGCCTCGGGCGACATCCCTGAACGTGTCACCCACAACGACACGAAGCTCAATAACGTACTGTTAGACGACGTGACTGCTGAAGGGGTCTGCGTGGTGGATCTTGATACCACCATGCCCGGTTCATCGCTCTATGACTTCGGCGACATGGTCCGGAGCGGTACGCCGACCGCGCTCGAGGACGACACGGAAATCAGCACCCACGACGTTCGCCTCGACCGCTTTGACGCATTTGCACGCGGCTACCTCGGAGCCACCAACTCATTCTTGAATGCCACGGAAATCGCGAATCTTGCGTTCTCAGGCAAGCTGCTCACCCTCGAATGCGGTATCCGATTTCTCACCGATTACCTCCAAGGAGATACCTATTTCAAAATCAAACACCCCAGCCACAACCTCGACCGTTGTCGCAACCAGTTCGCCCTTGTCCGAGCGATCGAAAGGAACCTTCCTGAAATGGAAAAAATCGTCAGGGGCTACGCCGATACGATTTAGAAGCCGTCCACAAGCACAGGCCTAAATTTCCAACTCGTGCTTCGCGATGGCCACCACACCGGTGAGTGCCTGAAATCAAAGCATAGGACAGAACCCGCCTCTGACCCATCTTCTAGGATCCACATTTCATCCGACTCGACATGTGGGCAAATTTTGTCAACTTCGCTGCTCATTTAGACCCATTACTCAACCATGTCCGAATTCCTCGTCATTCCGCGCAAAGACCACGATGCCCTCGTTTCACTCGCTTACCAATCCCGTGGCTACACCGCCGACGAGTCTGCGGAAGGCGCAAAACTCGCTGCTGAGGCCGCCCGCCATGGGATTCGCACTCACCATGCGCTAAAGGCATTGCACCTCGACCACCTCTTTGGTTCCGCCGCTGGTGGCTGTACTCCGGGCGCAGAAATCGAGGTCCTGCCGTCGCGCTTCCCTGCTTCGGAACGCTGGAATGCGAACAAGAAACTCGGCCAATCGGTCGCCTACCGCGCCATCGATCGCGCCATCGAGCTTGCGGACCAATATGGCATCGCCCAAATCGCGGTGGACAATGCTTTCCACTACCTCTGGGGTGGCGGCTACGTGATGGAGGCTGCGGAACGCGGTTACTACGCGTACACCAACTGCACCTCGGCCTTGGCTGAAGTCGTGCCATTCGGCGGGAAATTCCCAACGCTCGGCACCAACCCGCACTCATGGGGCATCCCAAGCACCGAGGCCAACGGCTTCCCGATCGTGATGGACTGGGCGACCTCGACCGTGGCGATGGGCCGCGTCCAAGCACTGAAGCGCGAAGGAAAAATGCTGCCGCCGGGAGCCGCAGTCGATGCCAATGGCCAACCCACCAACGACCCGAACGAAGTGGCAGCACTTCTGCCATTTGGCGGTCACAAGGGCTACGGCATGTCACTGCTCAATGAGATTTTCGGAGGCCTAATCGGCGGCTCGCTGCCAACAATCCGCGGCCGCCAAATGAGCATTTCTGGCGAGAAAAACACCCCAGTTTTCTACTTCCAAGTCATCCATCCAGACGCGCTATCCGGTGGCAATTTCGCCCAAGGACGTAACCAGATCCAAAACCTGAAGGCCGTGCTCGACGACATCCTCGGCCATGGCAATGAAGCGTCGATGCTGCCTGGTCAAATCGAAGCCGGTGCCCGCAAGCGTTCTGACGAAGCCGGTGGACTGCTCTTCACCCCAGCCGAGGTCGCCGAGTTCAACGAGATCAATGCGGAGCTCAACCAACCGCTCTGGGACATCGCCGCGCTCGCCAAGGCCTAAGCGCCCGCGCCCAGCGCGCTGGATCGATTAGGCGATCTGAACAATCCCGTAACTCCCGCTTGATCCGGGAGGTGTGGCGAAACATGATTGCGGGATGATCGAGCGCAAGTTTCTCGGATGGGATCGTCCATTTCTAGCCGAAGCCGTGGCATGGCTGCTTGCGAGGCGTGATGAGCTGCCCCGCATGCTGGTCGTGGTTCCCACCGCTCAGAGTGGTCGACGTCTCCGCGAAGCGATGGCCGAGGCGGGTGGCGCCATCCTCTCGCCGAAGATGGCCACACCTGGGTCGTTTTTGCAGGCACGCGACGAAGAAGCCGCTGCGGACTGGATCGAGCAAGTCGCATGGGTCGAGGTGTTAGAATCGGTCGACGACTGGTCGGATTTCGAGGCATTGTTTCCCAAGCCACCCAAGGACGAAACCAACTGGGCAGGTGGACTCGCAAAGGAAATGGTCCGCCTGCGGCATTCGCTGCAAGAAAATGGACTCTCCATCGCCATCGCGGCCACGAAACTCAGCAACTCAGTCGAAAACGAGCGCTGGAATGCGTTGGCCGCGCTGGAACAACGGGTCGAGCGATGCTTGGCCGACTGGAACCTCAACAGCCGCAGCCAGATCATTTCCCAAGGGCTTCGCATGCCCGAGCGGATCTCACAAATTGTCCTTGCGGGGGTGGCCGAAATGCCGCCACTCGTCGAACGCGCGATGGCGTCATGGAGCTTGCCGGTGGTGGCGCTCATCGGTGCCCCTAAATCAGAATCCACTCAATTTTCCCAAATCGGCCGCCCCTTGCCCAGTTGGTCAAAACGCCCCTTGTCATCGGCAAGCACCAGCATGCAAGTCGTGGCCGACCCTCGCCAGCAAGCCGCGGAAGCCTTGAAAATCGTAGCCAACGCCATGTCCCCATCGAACGAAGTTGCCATCGGATCGGCCGATGCCGAGGTCGGCGATGAATTGGTGCGGTTGTTTACCCGCGAAGGATGGGTGGCATTCCACCCAGCGGCCACGCCGGTCGTGGGCGGGCTTTCCCACTGGTGCAGGCTCTGGAGCCACTGGATTTCCGAGCCAACCCTCGCCAATCTCGCGGCGTTGCTCGAGTTGCCAGAGACCGGCATCCTCGTTTCCGGCAAACGGGCACAAAAAGCCAAAACCCTAGCCACTCTCAGAGATCGTTGGATGGTAAATACTCTCGAGAATCTGAAACGCCGCGTGGCCGAAGGTGATTTCCACTACGAAAATGAAAAGGCGGAGGCTGACGAACTTTGTAAGGCCGCAGTGGCGCTCGAAGGCTGGCGGGCAAGCATGCTAGACGGTCAGTTCAAAGGAACGATGAAGCGCCTGCTAGAAATCATCGGGCAAATCAGCCCTGAAGCGGAGCAAGTTTCCGATAGCATGATCGATTGGCTGGAGCAAGCCGCGCCAATCATCGGCATGGTGAAGCGCGGGCCCGGGTTCTGGGTCGATCTCATGCGGTCAGACCTTCCGACCCCACCATCGCGGCCGCCGGATGGACGAGTGCTCGACATCCAAGGCTGGTTAGAACTTTTCCACGAGCCGGGCAGCCATCTCGTGCTGTGTGGCATGAACGAAGGCAAGATCCCTGCGCGAAGCGGTGGAGAACCTTGGCTCAGCGAATCGAGCCGCGAACGACTCGGCCTCATCATGGATGCCGACCGCGCTTCACGTGACGCATTCTTGTATCACTCGATGCTCGAATCAAGGCGAGTGGGTGGCAGAGTCGATGTGATCTGTGGTAAATCCGCTGCGGGCGGCGAGCCCTTGCTGCCATCTCGGGTGCTGTTAGCCTGTGAGCGTGACGCACTCCCCGACCGTGTCGAATTGCTTTTTAAAGAGGTCGAACCACCCGACGCCGGTCTCCGCTGGCACGATGATTTTAAATGGCAAATCCCATCAGCCGAGCCTCCCCAAAAGATCGGTGTCACCTCCCTCAGCGACTATCTCAGTTGCCCATTTCGCTACTATCTCAAGCATGTCCAACGCATGAGATCCTCCGATCCCACCCGGTCTGAGTGGAGCGCGCGCGACTTCGGCAACGTGGCCCATGAAGTGCTCGAGCGTTGGGGCGCCGACGTGGATGCCCGCAACATCCCTGATGCCGAATCCTTGCACCGCCGATTTGCCGCAGAACTGGATCGCGTGGTCGCAGAATGGTTTGGCAAGCGAGTGCCACTCGCCATCCGAATCCAAAAAGAAACTCTCTGGCATCGATTTCAATGGGTCGCTGCCACCCAAGCAAAACTCTACGCGGAAGGTTGGCGCACCATCGACGTCGAACGCAAAATTCATCTCACTTTCGGCGAATCTTTCATCACCGGAAAGATCGACCGCATCGACCGCCATCACGAAACCGGCCAGCTTCGAGTCATCGATTACAAATCGGGCGACGTCGGTGGCGTGATCCAGGCGCACCGCAAGAAAGTGAGCGAATCGAGCACTCTCCCATCGCACCTGAGTCGGGATTGCCCCGCCGTCTATCAAGACGAGGAAAAGGGCAAGCCCGCCGAGTTCCTATGGCACAACCTCCAACTTCCACTCTACGCGTTGTCCCTTGTCGAAGCAGGTGAACCCCTGCCCGAGCCCTGCTACTTCACGCTCGGTGCTACCGCGTCGAAGGTGGAGCTTCACCGCTGGGACGGCTTCGACACGAACGATCTAATCGCGGCCAAATCCTGCACCGCTTGGGTGGTCGAGCAAATCAATCAAAAGGTCTTCATGCCGCCCGCCGAGAAAGTGACGTACGACGACTATGCAGTCCTCGCTGCGGGCAGAACGCTCCACGAAATGATCCAGTCTTGATGCCAACCTAACGATCGTTAGACATCTCAGCCATTCTCATCACCGGTGGCGGATCGAGCATCGGCCGGGCACTTGCCAAAGCATTCCACGCACTTGGCAATCAAGTGACCATCGCCTAGCTCAAAAGATCGGCGACGCAGGGAAAAACGTGCGCTGTACGGCCCAAACCAGACCCGCAAGCGCTACCAACACCGAGCCCGCAGTTTGCAACTGAGACGCCCATTTCCTCAGCGGCCAAAGCACGAGAAATGCCAAACCGAGAACACTGACCTGTGCCAGTTCCACCCCGACGTTAAAGCCCAGCAAAGGACCAACGAGTTGCGTGCGTGGAATGCCGCCTAACTTTTCGGCGAGCACGCTGGCAAACCCAAGGCCGTGCAACAATCCAAAGCAAAACACCAGCACCAAGCGCTGCCTGCCAAGCTTGCGAGTCACTAGGTTTTCAATCCCAATCCATGCGATGCTCACCGCGATCAAAATTTCAACCAGACGCGATGGCGCCTCGATCACCGAAAACACCGCAAGCGCCAAGGTGATCGAGTGCGCAACCGTGAATAGCAACGACTGCCCCATCAACGGTCGCCACTTCGGAAGCAGCAGGAAAAGCCCAATAATGAACAGCAAATGATCCAAGCCCTTGGGCAGCACATGGTGAAACCCCATCTGAACCCAGCCACCTGTAAGGGGCTTTTCGGTGACGGCCGATTCCCCCGAATCCTCCTGCTTGAGCAGCATGATCTGCCCGCCGGGCAACACACTCACCACGTTTTCGTCACCAGCGTTCTGGCTCATCACGATCAGCTCAGTCTCCTGCTCACCGGACCAGTGAATCTGCAAATCCCCCGCCCCACCAACCGGATCGATCACGAGACGAACCGACAGCAACGCGACATCCCCCGCTTCCTCGGGTAGAGCAAATGGCGTTTTTTTGAAATCAGGAAACTCGACCCGCCATGGCAGTTCTTTCCCCGCAAAAGTAAACCGGAGCAACATGCGCAAGGTCGCTTCGGTTGCGCGTCGGATTCGCTCAAACTCTGCCGGCGACGAGCGCATCACCGCTTGCCGACTCAGCGGAAGACCACCAGGGACATTGCGGGTTTCGGGCAACATGTAGGCCACATCCATTTCCCCATCCAAGGACCACTCCGCAGCCAGTTTATGGAATTCAAACTCCACCGATGCCACCTGATGGGCACCAAGCGAGGGCGCGAAGTTGAGGAAACAAACCAAAAAACTGCACCACCGAATGAATCGCATGCCGCTGATGAGATACGCCGTACCAACCCGGCGAACAGCCAAAAAACCAAAATCGGCAGGAAACCCGAGTTCTCGCCTGCCCATGGTGGGGTGAAAAATTCCGGAAACTCCCCTCTTTACAAGACCGCAACCGCCACCCATGTTCTTCCGCCCATGACTTTTGCTGTAATCGACTGGCTCTCCATTAGTATCAACCTTTTGCTGGTGATCTTCCTGATCGTCTGCTTGCTGATGACCCTTATCATTCTGATGCAACGCCCCAAGCAAGAGGGACTGGGCGCAGCATTCGGCGGTGGCATGACCGATCAAATGTTCGGTGCCCGCACCACGGATGTGCTGCAAAAAGGCACGGTCTATCTTGGTTCGTTGTTCTTCCTGCTTAGCCTCACGCTGGCAGTATTGATCGGCCAAAAGAACAAAACGGCCAGCACCGTGACCAAGGCTGACTTGGCACCGAAGGTTCAAGTCGCTCCACCTGCCGCCCAAGAAGCTCCCAAGTCTCTGAGCTTAGAACTTCCTAAGTCCGCCCCCGCCACTGCGGAAACTCCTGCGCCAGCCAACCAAGCTCCTGCGGAAACTCCCGCTCCTGCCGAGACTCCAGCACCTGCGCCTGCTCCTACGGGAACTCCCGCGCCAGTGGATTCCGGAAGCGCTCCAAAGGACAAATAAGGCCATCCGCGGCGATCTCTCATGGTGAATGAGTCCATTGAGGGAGAATCCGAGGTCCCGGTGTGGGCCAGAGAAAACGCATTTCCCGAGTCCCCCGCAGGCTGGGGATGGGTCGATCCGAAAGGAAATCCTCACCCGTGCGAATCACTTGAATCGCTGACCCACGCGGTTCGCGACGATCCAGATGGCAGCGTGATGCTCGTCTGGACTCCCGCCCACGGGCGCATGCGAGTGCCCGAAGAACTCAATGAAATGGGCGATGCCCTGCGCACCGCACGCACCCACTGGACGGAGACCGACCTCTCGGCCGCCACCCGCAAATTGCGTTTGCTCGGCTGGATTCTCGCGAGCTTGTGCGCACTCACGTTTTTCCAGAACCTCGGCATCTCGACGGTAGAACAAGCGCCCATCGCCACGCGCTTGCTCTTCGCGTTGCTGGCCATGCTAGACTCCACTCGGTGTGGCTTGGCCCTGCTGGCGTTCGTGATCTTCGCCTTCATCCCATGGTACCAGGCACGCAAGCGCCGCCTGCAACTGCCGAGTTGGGACGCCGCGGGGATCGCCAAAAATGTCCCCGCGATCCGCTTTGAAATTTGGCTAGGACGCCAAAAAGCCCCGCTCACCAAAGTGCTCATGGGGCTGATCGCCTTGGTCGGCCTCGCACAGATTCTATCTCATTACCCTAGTGAAGGCTTGGGCTCATTGCTCTCGATTTTCAAAAGCTGGGATGGCACCGCCACCGCCGGACTCATGAAAGACCGCTACCTCCAAGGCGAGTGGTGGCGCCTTTTCACCGCACCCTTCCTGCACGGGAATATCGTCCATTTCCTCATGAATGCATCGGCGCTCATCTACCTCGGAAAACGGGTGGAGGTATTTGCGCGCTGGCCCCACGTGCCGATGGTGTTCCTCTTTGCGGCCTGCGTCGGCGGTGAGGCATCGGTGCGCTTCGTCGCCGCTCCGACCGTGGGCGCGTCTGGCGGATTGATGGGACTTCTCGGGTTCCTCTTGGTGTTCGAGACGCTTCATGCACGGCTTGTCCCACGCTCCGCCCGTCGGCGACTCGCGGGCGGTGTCGTCTTGACCGCCTTGATCGGCTTGGTCGGCTTCCGATACATCGACAATGCCGCACACCTCGGCGGACTCCTCGCAGGCATGATCTATGCAGCCATCGTTTTCCCGAAATCTGCATCCCCCACCCGCCCACGCTCGACTCTCACTGACCGCGCCGCCGGCTCTCTTACGATGGTGGTTCTCATCGCCACCGCCGCTCTATCCATTTGGCTGATCGTGATGGGTGGCTCGGCGGCCAACTAACCGATCACTGCAAGCCTTTTAAAATTTCACGGCGGAGTTCGACAGCATCCACTTCCCCGGTGTGGCGCCAGAGGATCTTCCCGCGTGGCCCCACCAGCACCGTGTGCGGCAGAGCGCCCGACCACTCAGAATCGATCGCCTGCGCGAGCTTGTCCGGATTGCCACCGTTCCAGTGGTAGTTGTTCGATGTACGGCCCTCGGCTTTCACCGTCGCCGCGATTTCATCAGGCGTCGCCGCGTGACGGGACTCGAGAAATTTGACGACTGCAGGTCGCTGAGCAACCGGATCAAGACTCACCGACACGAACTCCACCGCCCGAGTCTGAAAGCGGCGACCCGTATCGATGAGATCAGGAAACTCCTTCACGCATGGGCCGCACGTGGTGGACCAGAAGTTAATCAATCGCAGCTTTTCAGTGCCATTGGCGCGCAATTGCTTGGCGGTCGCCTCATCAAGATCTGCCACCGTCACAGGCTTTTGCTTCCATGCCGCTTGACTCTCCGCGACACGCTTCTTTTTGAACAGCCACTTGGTCGAGCATCCAAACGAGCGGGTGATCGATTCCTTCACCTCACCGCCAGCGAGCAGCGCATCGAATGCATCACGCACATAGCTTTTCTCCACCGCTCCAGGATTGCGCCCACCATCGTCCATGCGACCGGTGTATCGCAATTTCCGCTGCGCATCGAAAATGAAAACATGCGGGGTCGATTGCGCACCGCACGCGGTGGACAGCTCCTGCTTCTCGCCATCGTAGAGATAAGGAAATGTCCAACCATAGTCCTTGGCAAACGGTGCCATCTCTTCAAACGAATCCCCAAACGGCGAGTACCCTAACTCCGCAGGCATTAAGCTGTCGGGGTTGTTGCCATTGACCGCCACGAAAGCGACGCCCTTGTTGCGGTATTCCTGATAGATCGGCTCCATTCTCGGCGCGGCTCCCACGGAATCCGGGCAATGGTTGGAGGTGAACACGAGACAAAGCACCTTCGCCTCGCTAAAGCTGGCGAGGGAATGCGTTTTCCCATCCGTCCCCGGCAAGGAGAAATCTGGCGCCGCGGCACCAAGTGCCAAAACCTTCGGAATCTCCTGAGCCATCACCGAGGTGAAAAGCGCCAACGTCACAAATAGCAATCGAGTGGACTGAATCATGCGTGTATTACCGACCGAATCACCCGTTTCCTGCAAGAATTTTCAGACGACGCAAAAATTTCTACCCCACCCCGTGAGCCACCGCGCCCGTGGAATTTCATCGTTGCCGGTTCTTTCTGCGAATCCGGGTTGGCAGCCCTCCGCGGATGTTCTTACAATCGGCCCATGAATGGTCAGCTCAGTTTGGTTCTCGAGACATCCACCCCACATGGATCGCTTGCCACCATCATGGCCGACCAACCCATCCAACAACAAGAATTCACCAGCGACCGAAACCACAACGCCGGCTTGTTCGGGCCGCTCGAAGAACTCCTCGGCTCCCATGCCGTCGCGAGCGTTGGCCTAATCCTCGTCGGTAGCGGACCCGGCAGCTACAGCGGCACCCGAGTCGGCATCGCCGCCGCTCAAGGCGTGGCGATCGCGTCAAACTGCCCCGCCGTCGCCGTGCCATCGATCCTAGCCGTGCCATCGGCCAAAATGGGTGCGCGCTGCATCGCCGTAGGTGACGCCCGCCGCGGCAGCTACTGGACTGCCACCATGGAGCACTCACACCTCACCCGGCCGCCAGAACTCACCGACGCAAGTGGCTTGGCAGCGGTCGTCGCACAAGCCATCGCCGACGGCGTTTCCGTCATTTCATTCGAGCCCCCAACGCAATGGCCGATGACTCCAGAGCTCAAGAGCCAGATCCTCCAAGAAATCCCGACTGCCGAGCGGCTCTGGCAGGCATGGATCGCCGCCCCACAAGCCGCTCGCGACGAATGGCAGCAATCCTCCCCGCAACCGATTTACCTCAAACCCCCTCACATCACGCCAGCAAAACGCTCATGGCTGATCCAAGGCAGCGCGGGGGCGTGACGGGGTTGTATTTCTCCGAACCCTAAGGCGAGCCGGCGAACCGGCGAGCTTTCGGTCCACCCTGCCGCGCACGGGGCCGTCTTCCCCCTGACTCAGGAGGACAATCCCTTACGTCAAGGGATCTTCCCCTTACGCCAAGGGATTTCCCCTTACGCTATGGGGAAGCTATCCCTTGCCTCATGGGGAAAATCCCTTGCCTCTGGGGATGAACTTTCTGCCGCAAGGGGAATTCCCCCTGAGGCAGGGGATTTATCCCGCACCGCAGATTTTTTTCCCCCTACGACGCGGGATCTTTCCCTTGGCGCAAAAAAACGCCCCGCGCGTCGCCGGACGTCATTTCAACTTCTTGAACAAACCGAGGATTTCCCCGAGAAATCGGCTTCCTAGACGCCGTGGAAGTCTTTGGTTCTCGCCAATCCAACACCTGCCGACTTTAATGCAAAAATCATCCCTAGGGATGATTGTTCAAATTGTAAATTTCGAAGACCCTAACCAGCTAACCAATCCAGATCTTTCCGATAAACTCCAATAAACCCCTCTGCGTTCGTCACTCCACGCAGGCCTTCCATCATTCATGAAATTCTCAATTCTCGCTCTTTTCTTGGTCGCACCCATTTTTGCGGCCGCGCCCGTGGCACACGATCTCCGCTGCGAATATCACACCAAGCCGCTCGCAGTCGCTACCACCAAACCGCGCTTCTCATGGAAATTGGCCGCCACCGATCCCGCTGCCCGCGGCCTCCGCCAGTCCGCCTACGAAATCCAGGTCGCCGCAGATGGCACGGGCTTTGACAAAAACCTTCTTTGGACGTCTGGCAAGGTCAACTCCGCCGCCACCGACCAAATCGAATACGCAGGAACCCCGCTCACCTCGCGCAACCACGCCCTCTGGCGGGTCCGCATCTGGGACGACCGCGGCGACCAGTCCACTTGGAGCGAGCCCGCGACGTTCAGCGTAGGATTGCTCGCTGCGGAGGATTGGAGCGCACTTTGGATCAGTGCCAAGAACGAGCAGTCGTTCGTCACCCGAGAGAACATTCAAAATTTCGTCGGCGACGCGAAAAAAGGCCAACTCACGGTGACCCCCGCGAAATATTTCCGCAAGGAGTTCGAGGCCCCCGCCATCGCACGCGCCACCATCCACGCCACGGCGCTCGGGGTGTACACGTTAGAACTCAATGGCAAGCGCGTCTCTGACGAGCGCCTCGCCCCAGGCTGGTCCGCCTACCAGCGCCGCATCCACTCGCAGACCTATGATGTCACCCGCCTCGTGCGTGAGGGGAAAAATGCGCTTGGTGCCACGCTCGCCGACGGTTGGTACGCCGGTTATGTCGCCTATGGGTTGCTGACCGACCAAGAAGGCAGCGTCCCCGGAATCAGCGGCCGCTACTATTACGGCGTAGCTCCTGCCGTGCGTGTCCAGTTGGAACTCGAGATGACGGATGGTACCCGCCAGACGATCATCAGCGATCCCTCGTGGAAGACCTCACTGGGACCGATCACCGAGAGCGACATCTTGATGGGCGAAACCTACGACGCCCGTAAGGAACTCACCGGATGGACCACCGTCGGCTACGACGATTCGGCATGGGAATCCGCCGTTTGCAAGACCGGCACCGATTCAAAAGTCGAGCCGCATCCCGGTGTGCCAGTCCGCCCGATCGAGGAAATGGCCGCGAAATCGGTGAAGGAGCTCCAACCCGGAGTCTTCATTTTCGACCTCGGCCAAAACATTTCCGGGGTCGCCCGACTGAAGGTCAAGGGCAAGGCCGGTGATAAGGTCACCATTCGTTATGCCGAAATGCTCCACAAGGACGGCCGCCTCAGCGTCGAGAACCTCCGCTGCGCTCGCTCAATCGACACTTACATCCTCAAGGGCGACCCCGCCGGCGAAATCTGGACGCCCGAGTTTACCTATCACGGATTCCAATTCATCGAACTCACCGGGTTCCCAGGAACACCCGACCTCGATGCAGTCACGGGCATCGTCATCCACTCGGATGTCCCCTACCACGGCTCATTCGAATGCTCCGACCCGATGCTGAATCAACTCTACAAGAACATGGTTTGGACTCAGCGCGCGAATTTCTTTGAGATGCCAACCGACTGCCCGCAACGCGACGAGCGCATGGGCTGGACGGGCGACGCCCAGATCTACGTGCGCGCCGCCACCTTCAACGCGGACATCGCCTCGTTCTACACGAAGTGGTTGCGTGATCTCAACGACGATGCATGGGACGACGGCCCCTACCCCTCATACGCACCGCGCCCGCTGGCCCGCCCTAACGAGCATCACTCCGCCGGATGGATGGACGCGGGCGTCATCTGCCCGTGGACGATCTGGCAGGTCTATGGCGACACCCGCGTCATCGTCGAGCATTGGCGGAAAATGAATGATTTCATGGACTGGCGCGCCCTCCACGATCCCGAATTGAAGGGATCGAGTGACGAAAGCGGCTACGGTGACTGGCTTTCTGTCGGAAAAGTGACGACGCCAGTTCCATTCATTGACCTCGCTTACTACGCGCACGATGCCGCACTCATGGCGGAAATGGCCACCGCCATCGGCAACCCAGCCGATGCCGCGAAATACAAGGCACTGGCAGCCAAGGTGAATGCCAGTTTTCAAAAAACATATCTGAAAGCTGACGGCAAACTGGTGGTTCACAACCAGACCGCATACGCCATGGCCCTGTTTTTGGATCTCATCCCCAAGGGCTTGCGCGCCGCCGCCTCCAATCATCTCGTCGCCCTCGTGAAGGAGAATGGCAACAAGATGACGACCGGTTTCCTTGGCACCCGCCCGTTGCTTCCCGCTCTCACCGCCACAGGCCACCACGACCTCGCCGGCGTCCTCATGCAGCAACATGAATACCCGAGCTGGGGCTATGAGGTAGACAATGGTGCCACCACCATCTGGGAGCGCTGGAATTCCTACATCAAAGAGAGCGGCGTTCATGAACCAGCCATGAACTCGTTTTCCCACTATGCCTTCGGCGCCGTCTGCGAGTGGATGATTGGCGAACTCGCAGGCATCGACCGCGCAGCCCCCGGTTTCGACCGCGTCAAAATCGCCCCGAAGCCCACCGGAACGATCACCCATGCCGCCGCCTCCACCGAGACCCGCCACGGCAAGCTCGCCTGTTCGTGGAAAATCGTAGGAAAACAATTCGTCGCAGAAATCACGGTTCCGCCGAATACCACCGCCGAGCTCACCCTGCCCGTGACCGGTGAAATCCGCGAAGGCGGCGCACCCGCCGCTGGCCGCCCCGGCATCAGCGACATCAACGGCTCTCAACTCACCCTCGGCTCCGGCACTTACCAATTCACGGCTGCCTTTTAATCGCTTCACAAAAGAAGAGATAAACATAGACTCCAGCGACACATGAAAAAACTCTTATCGCTTCTGGCAATGGGTCTCGCGTCTTCCGGCGCATTGCATGCGGAATTAAAGCTTCCCGCAATCATCGGCGACCACATGGTGCTGCAACAAAATCAGGCCGACCCAATCTGGGGTTGGGACACTCCTGGAACGAAGATTTCCGTTTCTTTTGCCGGTCAAAACCATTCCGCCATCGCCGGTGCCGACGGCAGATGGACGGTGAAATTGGCGCCGCTGCCCGCGAACGCCACACCACAGACCCTCACCATCACAGGTTCGACAAAACGCGAACTTCAGGACGTGCTCATTGGCGAAGTGTGGGTTTGCTCGGGCCAGTCCAATATGGAATGGCAACTGACCCAAGCGATCAACGGGGATTTAGAGGCGGCAGCGACCCAACTACCAAATCTCAGGCTGATCTCCGTCCCAAAGGTCGGCACGCAGGAATTGCAGAATGATTTCAAAGGCGAGTGGAAGGCCTCCACGCCCGCGTCCGCGAGTGAGTTCAGTGCGGTGGGGTTTCTTTACGGGCGTTACCTCCACCAAATCCTTAACGTGCCGGTTGGTTTGATCGACAACGCATGGGGTGGGTCCGCCGCCGAGGCCTGGGTCCGCCGCTCGACGTTGGAACAGGATTCGCGTTTCAAGCTCCTCATTGAAAAAGCCGTACAAAAAGAGGCCGCCCTCCAGACCGAAAAGTCGAAGCTGGATTACGAGCAAGCCATGATCAAATGGAAGGCGGATGCAGAGAAGGCAAAGGCAGGGAAGTTGGCACCGCCGCGCGCTCCTGCATCTCCCGAGCAATGGCTCGCCGGTCAACAGCGTGCTGGCAACCTTTTCGCCGGGGTTCTCAATCCAACGATTGGTTACGGCATCAAGGGGGTCATCTGGTATCAAGGTGAGAGCAATGCGCCTACAGCGCACGAATATGCCAGTCTGTTTCCTTTTCTAATCGAGCAGTGGCGCAAGGAGTGGGGACAGGGGGATTTTCCGTTCTACTGGGTACAACTGGCCAAC
This sequence comes from Akkermansiaceae bacterium, assembly GCA_029866215.1. Taxonomy (GTDB): domain Bacteria; phylum Verrucomicrobiota; class Verrucomicrobiia; order Verrucomicrobiales; family Akkermansiaceae; genus Luteolibacter. Next base: position 12,053 of record JARWZU010000059.1, on the reverse strand, counting down.
TATTTGCCGCAGAAACCCGTTCCCGGCCAAAGCACCTGGGCTGAACTGCGGGAGTCACAGACCAAGACGATGCAATTGAAGAACACTGGCCAAGCCGTGATCATTGACCTTGGCGAAGGCAAAGACATTCATCCAAAAAACAAACAAGACGTGGCTGCCCGCCTCGTACGTTGGGCCTTGGTCAAGGATTACGGCATGAAGCTGCCGTATCGCAGTCCCGAGTTCAAAAAACTCACCGTCGATGGCAATAAAGCCACTGTCACCCTCGATTGCTTCGGCAGCAAACTGCGCCCCTTCGGCGTGGATGAAGTCAAGGGCTTCGCCGTCTGTGGTGCCGACAAAGTCTGGCATTGGGCCACTGGAGCGGTTGTTGGAAACAACGATGTGGTGGTGAGCAGTCCGGAAGTGGCGGCACCCATCGCCGTCCGATACGCCTGGGCCGACAATCCAGTGTGCAATCTTTATTCCGCCGCCGACCTGCCGGTCACGCCTTTCCGCACCGATGATTTTCCGATGATCACGATGCCGAAACCCTAGCTTTCTAACGCAACTACTGCGTAGGAGACGAATTAAAGTTCCGACCGAAGCTGCGTATCTCCTCACAAGGAGTTTCCAAGCATTCAGGCATCATCGCGTGAAACCATCGAGATTCTCGGTGGGACATGTATCAAGAACGCCGTGGTGGTCACAAAAAAACGAGGAGAATGATACGATGAAAAACATATTGATACTCAGCTGTTGGTTATGGACCGCCGTTCTGACACTTGCCGGTGAGCGGGTTGCGCTTTGGCCGGAAGGAAAGATTCCAGACTTCCAAGCCCACCAGATCGCGGCGACCACACAAGAAGTGCAGGCACCGGGTTTCAAGGCCGCGGATCATGCGATGCCGCATCTGGACTGGTACGAGGCACCGGCGGTGAAAAATGGCGGATGCGTGTTGCTCATTTCCGGCGGCGCTTATCAGAATTGCTGTGACGGGGTGTGGATTGACCGGGCGGCGAAGAAGTTCACCGAGCTCGGATTCGTCTGCGCGAGCCTCACCTACCGGACGCCGCGTCCGCGAGGGTTACCGATCTACCAGAGCGCGTGGGAGGACGGGCAGCGCGCCGTCCGCCTGATGCGCAACGATGCGGAGAAGCGCGGTTTCGATCCCGAGAAAATCGGAGCGTTCGGGTTCTCCGCAGGCTCGCACCTAACGGTCTTGCTCGCGACAAGCGCGCTTACGCCGGGGTACGCACCGGTCGACGCGCTCGACCAACTCCCCTGCCACCTCAGCTGGGCGGTGCCAATCTTCACCGCCTATGCACTCACCGACGGACTCGTCGGTCCCAACACGCGCGAGGGCGACGCGATCGACGCCAAGCTCTCGGACGTGTTCAAGTTCGACGCGAAGACGTGCCCGATGGCGCTCTTCCACGGCGGAACAGACGGCTATTCGCCGAACGGCTCCACGCAGATCTACCGCCAACTCCGCAGGATGAAAATACCCGCCGAGATCCACCTTTTTGCCGACCGCCCGCACGGCTTCATGGGTGACTCGAGCAAAGGCGAAAATGGCACCGCCTACGACCACTGGCTCGACCGTGTCGCCGAGTACGTCCGCCAGATGAATTTTGACGGGAAGCTCGGTGCGGAGGAGGAACTGATGACCCGCTATCCAAACAATGATGCACGCGGCGAATACCGCAAGGAGCCGGTCTGGCCAGCAGGCAAGATGCCGGATGTGCAGACGAACCAGTGCCTACCCTACCTCGAGTGGCACATGCCGAAGAATCTCAAGACGAAGGCAATCCAGATCATCTATTCGGGTGGCGGCTACATGGGCAACAACCCAGACGATTTCGAAGTCGCTCCGGCGCGGCGTTTTTTAAATGAAAAAGGCATGACGGTGGTGACCATGAAATACCGCACGCCACGTCCGCTGGGAGGGCTGGCAAAGCACACGACCGCTTGGCAGGATCTGCAGCGCGTCATCCGAATCGTCCGCAGCGAGGCGGCAGCCAAGGGGCTCGATCCGGAACGTATCGGCATCATGGGTTCCTCGGCCGGCGGACACCTCACGCTCATGGGCGCGACCAGCTCGAAGAGCCGTTCCTATTTACCGATCGACGACCTCGACAAACTTCCGTGCAACGTAAAGTGGGCGGTGGCGATCTATCCGGCGTACAGCCTCACAGACGGCGCGGAGATCGTGAATGCGAAGGGCGGCAACGAGGACGACTCGCGACCCGTTCCTGAGTTCTCGTTCGACCTCGCGACGTGTCCGATGCTTTTCATCCACGGCGATACGGACCCTTGGGCGGCGATGAATTCAGTGAAATGCTGGGAGCAGCTCCGCCGAATGGGAATCCAGTCCGATCTCCACACACTTGTCGGACGCGGGCACTGTTTCCAGCGGAAGGCGGCGCCGGACACGGGCAGTTATACTTGGATGGGTCGCATTTGGGAGTTCATGAATCACAAGGGGTTCAATCAATAAGACCAATCTTCATATTCACGCGATTTTACCATTAGAACTGCTGGAGTGAATCTGAAATTCAGCGCTCTTTCACCCAATGGGCGAACCCATGGTGCGTTGGTTTCCTTCTTCAACTGCCGACAAGATCCGCGAGAATTTGCGCTGAGGCAGGTTCACTAACGAACTCAATTAGGCTTGGGCCTCCATTCATGAATTGCGGCGCCTAGTTCATCGAGCAGGCGGGTGTTGGGCTTGTAGTCCGGCGGCTTGCCCATCGTCGGGCAGATGAAGCCGCCCTCGGAATGTTCATTCCACGCATAGATCAGCACGCTCTGTGCTGGGCAGTTCTTCTTGTTCAAAAACGCCCAATCCAGTCCCGATAGCACATGGGATTTGAACTCACCCGGTGCAGGCTCGCGGTAGTGGCCTGCACTGAACTGATCCGGCTGGGCCGCATGCCGCGGCTCGTGGCTCGCACCGCTCATCAGCGGAACGACGATCTCGCGCTTCGGATTGCTGCCGAGCCCGATTTCTCCATCGATAAAGTTTTTACAAATTTGATCCCACAACTGCGCGTACGGCGTTCCCTCCGGCGTGCTGCCGAACGCTCCTCGGTAGGCGGAAACCGCATTGAGGCCCGCCTGATCCACATGCATCGCCGACCAGATCCCTCCGGCATTCATGCCGACAATGTAAGGATCGCCCGCGCCCGCCGCCTGCGAACGTTCACGGAGAAAGGTGACCGCCGCGCGCAGTTTTTCAACCGACGCACTCTTGCCCACAGCATCGCCGAGAATCTTCGAAAGTTCGTCTGGCTGCATGAGATAGACGAGCGGACGGCCGCCGCAAACCTTTTGGTAGGACGGATCGCACAGGAGCGGAACGATCTCGTTTACAAGGTTCTCCCAGTCTCTTTTGGCAGCATCCGGAGCCGCACTGGCGGCAGAGGAAAGCCCTTTGCCGACATGCTCACCGAGCAAGATGATGCTCGACTTGATCCGGCTCCTTAAAGGGCTTGTAAGGTAGGCCTCGAAATTGTCGCGCAGCCCCCAGCCGCCCTTGTATTTTGCGTAATAACAAAATGCCCAGTAATCGACCCCGGCGGATGCAGCATACTCAATTTCCTCGTCGGTGATCTTACGGATGATGCTCTTGTCGTACGACGGATTGAACTCGAGCGGATGCGCAGAATCTCCTGTCTTACGGAAAAACCATGGCGCACGAGAATGCCACTTCTCTGGCTTGAGGAATCCCATCTCTTGCTTCTTGGTGACGACTGGGTGGCCGTTGTAGCCGTCCCAGCGGATGACACCGACGAGCGGGCGGTTCGTTACGGGCCCCAGCACATCCGAAGCCTGCAACGAGGCCAGCGGCGCTAACAAAAAAGTAATGAGTCGTACGAGCGGGTGTTGCATGGATGGCGAACCTATCTCCACAGCGGTTCAATTTGTTCACCATTCCATTGCTCCCAAAGCGCTAACATCTGTCGCACGCGGGAGGGCTCTTTGGTCGCGAGGTTGGTGCTCTCGCTGATGTCGTGAGCGAGATCGTAGAGTTTCCATTCCTTGCCAATGCGGATGAGCTTCCAATCGCCACTGCGCACGGCGTTCTGCTCGCCCACACGCCAGAACAGTGGCCGTTCGGCCATCTCCGCCGTCTTACCCGTCAGCACTGGCATGAGGCTGATACCATCGAGCTTCGCCTGACTCGCTCCGACGCCGGCAAGCTCCAATGCCGTAGCAGTCACGTCTATGGAAACAACCGGAGCATCGATGACCCGACCGGCCGGAACATGGCCTTTCCACGAGACGATGAAAGGCACGCGAATGCCGCCCTCCCACAGCTCACCCTTTTCGCCGCGCAACGGAGCGTTGCTGGACGTGAGTTCTTTAGTCGGCCCGCCATTGTCGCTGACGAAGAACACCAGCGTATTTTCCTCGGTGCCGCTCTCGCGCAGCTTTGCGAGCACCTTACCGACACGATCATCCAACTGAGCGAGCATCGCTGCGAAGATCCGGCGCTGGATGTCCTTGATGTGCGCAAACTTTTCCATCCAGTCATCCGCACCCTGCATGGGGCTGTGGACGGCATTGTAGGCGAGGTAGAGGAAAAACGGCTGCGAGCGATGCCGCCCGATGAAGTCGCAAGCTTCACGCGTGAAGACATCGGTGAGGTTTCCCTTCTCATCCACCGGCTGGCTGCTTCGCAACAGTGGGTTGTCAGTGTCGTATTCGTGTTCGTTATAACCGAGGTGCGTGCTCCACACGATGCGACCATCTGGGGCGGTCCAGCGGCCCTGGCCGCCATCGGGCAGCGTTTTTCGGCGTAGCCAGGTCGTAACGCCCTGCCACGGCGGCTGCAAATAGTAATGCCCCTCATGCAGAAAGCCAAAAAACTCATCGAAGCCGCGCCGCTGCGGATGAAACGGCGCGGTGCCGCCCAGGTGCCACTTGCCGACCAGCCCCGTGGCGTAACCCGCGTCCCGCAGACGGTCGGCCACGGTCTTCTCGGCGACTGGCAAGCCGATGCCCGGCGCAGCGTTCATCGCGCCGATCGGATTGAACTCAAAACCAAACCGCGTCTGGTAGCGACCGGTCATCAGCGCCGCACGCGAGGCCGCGCAAAACGGCGCGGTGACATACCCATTCGTGAAACGTGCCCCACTCGCCGCGAGCGAATCGAGGTGCGGTGTCGGGATGTCTTTCCCGCCATAGCAACCGAGTTCGCCATAACCGAGGTCGTCAACGACGATGAAGATGACGTTGGGTTTTCCTCCAGGCCTCGGTGCATCAGCAGCGTTTAGAGCCGCCAACGGCACCAGCAACCAAGCGGTTAGGAATGCGATCGTGTCTCTCATCTTATCTATCCGTTTATATTTGATATTGCCTACATCGCGTCGCTGGCTTTTTCGATTTACTGCCGAATGTCTTTCCCGCCGCTCGACTTGTTGTCGACAGGCGCTTTAGCCTTTTGCGATTTCTTCCCAGGTTCCGGAGGCTTTGCGGTTGAATCATAAGCCGGGTTTTTCACGGGAATCACGGCATTGATGTCTTTCAAGTGCTGGCCAATCAGGGCATCGCCATTCTTGACCACGTCCGGATGATCTGCAGCCACGTTCTTCGTCTCGCCAATGTCATTTTTCAGATGATAAAGTTCAAAGCGATCGGTTTGCTCCGGGCCGTCGCAGAAGAAACGAATGAGCTTCCAGTCGCCGCGCCGGACCCACACGGAGGGAACACCGCCGGTTGCCGGGGCGTAATGCGGAAAACAACAAAATACCGTGTCGCGCGGGGTGCCTAAACCGAGCAAGGCCGGCTTCTGGCTCACACCGTCGAACTTCACTGCCTCTTTAGGCGTTACTCCGGTCATGTCGAGCAGGGTGGGATACCAATCGACGCTCGACAGGAACGCATTGCTGCGAGAGGCCGGCTTCACCTTGGAGGGCCAGACCACAACACACGGCACCCGCGTGCCCCCTTCATAGATTGTCGCTTTGCCACCACGCAGCGGCGCATTGCTGGTAGGCGTGATGCCGTTAACGGGATCATTTATATCAAACATCGTCCCCCGGATGCCGTCGACACGATCATACATATTCCCCCCGTTGTCAGAAAAGAAAACGATGATCGTGTTGTCGGCGATCTTCAATTCATCGAGCACGCGGATCAACTGCCCGACATTTTCATCGAAAGTCTGCACCATCGCACCATAGACAGGGCACCGCTGCGGATTATTCGGGTCCGCCTTGGCCGCGTATTTCTTTACAAGGTCAGCTTTCGCGTCAAACGGGGCGTGCACAGAAAACGCCCAGTAGTTGAGGAAGAATGATTTATCTTTATTCGCCCGGATAAATTTTATCGCCTCGTTCGCCATGCGGTCTTCGATGTGTTCACCTGGCTTACCCGTGAAATTTAATTTCGCCGGATAACGCCAGGGTGCGATGTTTTTACCGGCTGGTCCAGGACCAGCATAATGCGGCACATCCACGTCGAAGCCCTGCTCAAGTGGACTGTACGGCTCCTCGCCCAGGTGCCATTTGCCAAAATGCCCGGTCGTATAGCCAGCATCGTGCAAGGCTTCGGCTAGGGTGTAATACTCGGTCTTGAGTCGTGTTGCGCTGTCTACTTGCCGGGCTCGCTGAAACGGCGGGGCCTTTTCCACCAACTTGGCTTCAAGACGCAGGGCCGGGAGATCACAGACAGGCGCTGTAATGCCGACCCTTGCCGGATACAGGCCGGTCAAGATGCTCGCTCGTGTGGGCGAACAGAGCGGATTCGCCGCGTAGGCATTCGTGAACGTCATCCCTCGTTTGGCCAAAAGGTCGATGTTCGGTGTTTCAAGGAATTTCGTCGTCCCATAGAGATTCGTATCACTCCACCCCAAGTCATCAGCGAGGATGAAGATGACATTGGGGCGCTGCTCGGCCGTCGCGGAAACTCCTGCGAGTGTCAGGGCAGCGATGACTGCTGTGAGCAAGTGGCTGATGGGTCTCATTAGTTTGTTCTTGGTTAAGTTGTCGTGAGCGCGGCATCACTGCCCCGAAGCAGGCACCAGGCCCACGGGGCGGCGGTTCTTGCCCTTCTGCTTGGTGGAGGAGTCACCAATATCCTCGCGCATCCGCTCCGCTAGGGTGCGCAGGCGCGCCGCAACCTCTGGGTGTTTTCCAATCACGTCCGTCGTCTCGCCCACGTCCGCCGCGAGATCGTAGAGCGCCTCGGGCAGAAGTGCCTCCTTCGCGGCACCCGGCTTCCGCTCATACGGGGTGTCGTCCATTGCAGTGCGCGGGAAGACGAGCTTCCAGTTCGCGCTGCGGACCGCCTCTAGTTTTTCCCCGTAATAGTAGTAGAACGCGTCGTGAGGACTCGGCGCACCGGGCTTGGTCATCAGCGGGAGAATGTCCTTTCCATCGATGATCCGGTCCTGCGGAGGCTGCGCTCCGGTGATACCGGCCACCGTCGGTAGGAGGTCCATCGAGGACGCGATTTCGCTACTGACCATGCCGGCAGGAATGTGACCCGGCCAGCGCATCACGCACGGAACACGCACGCCGCCCTCCCGCGTGGTCGCCTTGGCCGCCCGCAGGGGGAAGGCCTGGCCGCGCTTGTCGTAGGGTCCGCGCGTGTCCGGTCCATTGTCCGAGGTGAACACGACGATCGTCCGGTCCGCGAGCCCGGTTTCGTCGAGTGCCTTCAAAACCTCGCCGACGCCCGAGTCCAAGTGCTCCACGACGTCGCCATATAAGCCCCGCGCTGATTTGCCACGGAAGCGGTCGGGGACGTGCAGCGGGATATGCGGCCCGCTGTAGGAGAGATAGAGGAAGAAGGGTTCCTCGCGCTTCGCCCGCACGAACTTTACCGCCTCCTCGGTGAACCGTTCGTTGAGCGTCTTCTGGTCGGGCTTCGGCTCGACGACCGTCTCATCGCGGTGGAGGACAAAGGGTTGCATGTCGTTGGGGAACATCATCCCGTAAAACGAATCGAAGCCTTGCTGGCGCGGGGTGAATGGGGCCAGGTGTCCGAGGTGCCACTTCCCAACGCAGGCGGTGGCGTAGCCGCGTTTATTCAAGATTTCAGCCAGGGTGGCCTCGTCGGGGTTCAGCCCAGTCGGGGACGCGGGGAAGAGGATGCCGGGTAATCCCACGCGCACCGGGTAACAGCCGGTCATGAGTGCCGCGCGGGACGGGGTGCAGACGGAGGACGGTGCGTAGTAGTCGGTGAACCGGGCACCCTCGGCAGCGAGCCGGTCGATATTCGGTGTCTGGATCTTCTCGAAGCCCGGGCGCTTGTCCGGCGTCCAGTAGCACCCGACGTCGTCGTAGCCAAGGTCATCGGTGAGGATGACGATGACGTTTGGTTTGGGCACAAAATCCAGCACGATGCCGGCACTGGGCAGCGCTGATAGGGCAAGTCCGCCGAGGACAAGAAGTGTGCGGTATTGCATGCTGTGGGGTTATGAGTAATGGGTTAAGGAAGCGGATAGTGGTCGGAAAGTGCGGATGGCATGGCGCTGGGCACATAGGAGATGCCGGATCCCCGGTCGCCTTGAGGTTTGTAATGAGCGCCGACCTTAGTCGATTCCGGGGTGTAGGCGGGTTTGCCGCTTTGGGCCTTCCACCATCCAAGCCAGCGGTTGTTCAGGTCGTTGAGAACTTCGGGATTCGAAGCTGCGAGATCGATCGTCTCTAGGGGATCCTTCCGAGTATCGAACAACTGCCAACCGGTGCCATCAATTTCTGCCAGCGTCCACTCCGCCGTACGGATGGCGCGGTTGTCCATGTATTGGAAAAAGAGCGGGCTTTTCCGCTGCCACGGCCGGCCTTGGATGAGCGGGAGGAAGGACTCGCCGTCGCGGGCTGCTAGCGTGTCAGGAACGCGGGCGGCATCGAGCACCGTCGGCATGATATCGATCATGTGCAGCGGCGCGATGGTGATCACATCCCGTTTTTGCGTGGCGGCAGGCCAGCGGACGATGCCTCCGGTGGTGACGCCGCCCGCGTGCTGACTGATTTTGTAGAGTCTCCACGGGGTGACGCAGGCGTAGGCCCAGCCGTTGCCGGGCTGCCAGTTGGAATTGCGGTCACCCGGCAATTTACCCTGTGCCAGAAGGCTTTTGTCTCCCACGGAGAATGGGTCGGTTCCGTTGTCGCTGAGGAACAGGATCAGGGTGTTGTCCAATTTTCCTGTTTCAGACAGAGCCTTCAACAATCTACCGATTCCGGCATCCATGCGCTCGACCATCGCCGCGTAAACGGACATGCGAAGGTCTTCGAGGTCCCGCTGGGCCGGAGCAAGCGATTCCCATTGGGGGAGGTTTTCGGGATAAGCTGGGAGGGTGGCGTCTGCGGAAACGATGCCCAATTCCTTTTGCCGCTTGAAACGCGCTTCGCGGATGGCCTGCCAGCCAGCGAGGTATTTTCCTCGATGGCGGAGGATATCAGCTTTGGGTGCCTGGAGCGGATTGTGCGGTGCCTGATAACTCAGATAGAGAAAAAACGGCTTTCTGCTTTCATTGGGTTTTGGCGAGGTGATGAACTGGATCGCGCGGTCGGTGAATTGATCACTGCTGTAATAATCCGGCCCGAATTCGGTAAACGGCGAGCGGTCCAGGCGATAGCTAGACGAGCCGCCGAAGTGATCGGAAAACCCTTCGAGAAATCCGAAAAAGTGGTCGAATCCGCGGTTCATCGGATGGCCTTGCAAATGCCATTTCCCGACGAGCGCGGTGCGGTATCCGGAGTCATGCAGGATTTCCGATAGAAGCGGGGTTTTGGTGAAATCCGGCAGTGCTTTCGGCCACCAATTCCCGGTGAGCATCGACGCGCGCGACACGACGCACATGCCGCCGTTGCGGAATTGAGTCAGGCGGGTGCCTTGCTTGGCGAGGCTGTCGATGGCCGGGGTGCTGATCTCGCCGCCGAAGCAACCGGGGTCGCTGTAGCCCAGGTCATCGGCGAGAATGACGATAACGTTGGGACGTTGCTCCGCAGCGGTTAGTGCCGCCAGCGGCGTCAGCAGCAGGATCGCGAGGAGGGTGAAGTTGTGCTTCATGACTATTTCTCTCTTATGGAACGCGATCAAGCCGGCGGACGCTGACGTAATAGGCACCGCAGATCTCCTTGTCGTCGCCGTCGTAGAACCAGGTTTGCAGTTTCGTACGCCCGGACGGCAGTTCCGCCTTGAACGTCACCTGTTTCGCATCGGCCGACACCGCGCTGCTGACATCGACGCTGCCGATCTTCACGCGGGCCTTGGCAATGGGAAGTGCCACGCCAGCCGGGAACTGCCCGAGGGTGTGCGTATGGACAGGCAGACCGGCGGCAATCGGCGCGTCGGCCTCGCGCGGCCAACGGCGCAACTCGAACTCGTAACTGCCGGCACGATCGACGATGACGTTCCACTCGCCGTTGCTCTTCTGGCCACGGCGTACTTGGGCGCCCTGATCGAAAAACACGTCTTGCCATTCAGGTGGTGACAGCAGGCTGGGGTTCTCGGCTTCGCTGCCGATGATCGTGGCACCAAAGTCATTGATGGAAGGCTCTACAGTTCGCCACCAGGCGTCGAGATGGGCGCTCATCTTGGCCGCCACCTCGGGATGCTTCCCGATGACGTTTTCGTTCTGTCCTGGATCTGTCGTCAGGTCATACAAAATGCGGTCTCCTAACAGGCGCCAGCGTTTCCACAGCACGGCGGCCCCATCTTTGGTCGGCACGGGACCGTTCATGCGGCTGAAGTTGACTACCAGCATGCGGTCTGGCAGGACATTGCTCTGGCCTCGCAGCAGCGGAGCAAGGCTCATGCCGTCGAAACGCGCCTTCGACTTCGGCAACGAACACAGCTCGGCCAATGTCGGCAGGATGTCCTGAACCTCGGTCAACTCGGCCACGTCGCCGGGCGTTCGGAATTTGCCGCCGGGCCAGCGAATGAAGCATGGCACGCGATGCCCGCCCTCCCAGAGTTCGGTCTTTCTCCCGCGCATGCCGGCGTTGAAAACCGGCACACCGAGAGTACCGCCGTTGTCGGTCATGAAGATGACGATGGTGTTTTCGCGCAGGCCATTCGACGCCAGGAACGTCTCCAGACGCCCCATGTTCTCATCGATGTTGGCGATCATACCGAAGAATTTCGCGACATCGGACTTCTGGTCCTTGTAGAGGTCGCTGTATTTCTGCGGCACATTGAGCGGCCCGTGCGCGGCTGCGGTCGGCAGGTAACAAAAGAACGGCTTTTTGGCCGCCGCCTGTTGGCCCATCCATTTCATGGCCTCGTTGAAGAAGACGTCGGTGGTGTAACCCTTGAACTGCTCGCGCTGGCCGTTGTGAGTGTAGGTGTCGTCGAAGTAGTTATTGTTCCAGAAATCGGGCGCGCTGCCTATGTGCGACGAGGGAAAGTAGATGCTTTCATGGAACCCTCGATCCTGCGGCCGGTAAGGATAGTTGTCACCCAGGTGCCACTTGCCGAAGATGCCGCAGCGATACCCGCCCGCGCCAAATAAATCCGCCATGGTCGGAAATTCGCGGCGTAAAAAAGTCCGCCCGCTGCTGACATTCATCGCGCCGTTGCGAAGGCAGTCAACACCGGTCATGAGCTGGCCGCGCGTCGGCGTACACATTGGCGCCACATGAAAATCGGTGAAGCGCACGCTCTCGGCGTGCAGCTGGTCGAGTTGCGGTGTCTTGATCACGGGATTGCCGTGGCAGGACAAGTCGCCATACCCTTGGTCATCGACCAAGACAATAATGACGTTAGGTTTGGCGCCGATATCCGCAGCGGTTAGCGCTGCCAGAGGAGCCAGCAGCAGGGTCGTGAGGAGTGTGAAACTGTGTTTCATGATTACATTTCTTTGATGGCATTCAATCAAGCCGGCGGACGCTGACGTAATAGGCACCGCAGATCTCCTTGCCTTGATCCTCGAGGAAGGTGCCGCGCAGCATGGTCTGTCCCTGCTTGAGGGAGACGTTGAACACGGCAACCGTATCGGTCTGAGCCACGTCTTTTTCGCCCTTGAACTCGCCAACACTCAGCCGCGCCTTAACAACAGGAAAAGCCTTGCCGGCGGGAAGTCGGTGGTTACCGAGCACGGAATCCCAGACGGGCAC
>JARWZU010000035.1 GCA_029866215.1 Akkermansiaceae bacterium | reverse complement strand
ATGAGCAACGCTTTCAAGGTGCTGGCTCGCATCCGTTGTCCTGAAAACTCACGCGCGTAGAGCTGAACCAAAAGGGCGGATGAGCCGAGGGCGTTCGGCGTGGCCATGCTGGTGCCGCTGTAGGTCGCGTCGTAGGCAGTGTTGCTTGTCGCGACAGGTGAGTAGACGTTGACGCCATTTGCCACGGCGTCCGGTTTGATTCTTCCGTCATCGCACGGGCCAAGGCTTGAAAAAGACGCGATTAAACCCGCGGCTGGAGATCGCACGCCACTGGCTACGGCATCATTCACCGCGCCGATGGTCATGATGTTTTTTGCAAGGCCATTGAACGTGATCGACTGGTAGCCACCCTTCGCGGTTAGCTCCTCCTGTTCATTTCCCGCCGCCCAAAAGGGCAAATAATAAGGCAAGCGCGCCGCCACGGCGTCAAGACTACTCGCCTCCGTCTCATAGCGGCCCATGTCATTAGGATCAGGAGGGTCCGAGCCCAACCCATACGAATGATTTGAGAGTGGGAGACCCGTGGTGTCGCCTCCGCTGACCGTACCAGCTGCAGCCATTTCGGCGTAGTCGTTGTTCCACTCGTAGGAGTCGATCAAAATCTTTGGGGACATGCCTTTGGCCGCAGCTTGAACCCCAGACGCACCAATCGTCCCAGCCACGTGCGTCGCATGGTCATCGCCGGTGGCAGTGCTGTCCTTCTTGGTGACGCGTCCCGTAAGCTCTTGGTGGGTGCTGCGAACCGGTCCGCCATCCCAGACGCCGATTTTCACCCCGGTTCCATTGAGCGTGTAGGGTGCCACTGCCACGAGATTGGCCCCGGTGGAAATCGCGGCATTCGTATTCAGAGTCGAGCGGTAGATGGGCTCATCGCCGCGGAAGTCATAGAGGGTCGAGACCGTGTGCCCAGGCCCGTCTTTGCGCAGAGGGACGCCCAGTTGCCTGGCCTTTTCGATGACCGCGTTTTCCTGACGCTCACCCAGCAATCGCATCGCTGCGACCACCCGTGCTCGTGCCTCGGGATCGGTCATGTCAACATCCTTGAGGATATTTGGGATGGATTCGCCATTCGCGGCTTGGGCTCGCGTTGATGGCTCGAGGGTGGGCTCACGATCGGGACGGATGGCGGGTGCGGGTGTCAGCGGAGAAACGGGCCCTGGGGAATTGGCAGATGGGGGCGTCGGGCTAGACGCTGAAGCCATACCAGGTTGAGCGGGACTTCTTGGCGTCTTGCTTTCCTCGGGCTCCGAAGTCTCAGGCTCTGAAATTTTTGGCGACGAATCGGGCGGATTGGCTACCGATTCAGCCGGTTTGGACGATGTCGAGGTAGGCTTTTCGCGCACTCCGAGCCAACCAAGACCGAAAACAAAAATGAGAAGAAACAACAATGCGGCCACGCCACGACGGGCGCGCAAAGGAGGTAATTTAGCCATAAGTGTGCGAAGTACCTGAAGAGGCTGTTTCCTAATTTGCCCATTGCAAGGAACAAATGGTGTCAAGCCTGTGACGGGGATGGGATTTTTAGCGGATTTCATGGCAAAATTTGGCAAGAAGCGCGATTTTGGCGATTGGCATCGGTTGACAGGAGGGGGCGGGCAACGTTTGCTTCATCTGATGTCGCCCGATTCCAAGCAGGACTTTGCCCTCGCATTCCTGAGTATCCTTTTTGAAGGGGCGCCATTCATCGTGCTGGGAACGTTGATAAGCGGGTTCATCGCCGCCTACTTGCCGGCAGGGCTGATGGATCGATTCCTGCCGAAAAACAAGTTTCTGGCGGTGCTAACGGCCGGACTGCTTGGCGCGATTTTTCCAGTCTGTGAGTGTGCGGTGGTTCCGGTTATCCGCCGTTTGGTGAAAAAAGGACTGCCGATGTCTTGCGCGCTCACTTACATGCTGGCCGCCCCAATCGTAAATCCAGTCACTGCGCTGAGCACTTGGAAGGCGTTCCAAGGCCAAGGTGCTGCCACCATGACCTGCTCGCGTCTACTGTTAGGGTTTCTCATGGCGGCGGTGGTTGGCCTGATCGTTTCAAAGCTTCCTCTCCGTGCCGTGCTTAGAGCAAACCTTGTGGCCAGCCTCGAGCCGGATGACGAACCCACCACGGAGTCCGGTTGCTGCGATCATGCCGAATCATCATGTTGCGGCCACCACCATCATGACCCGATCCACTCGGCTCCGGAATCCCAAAAGGTGAGTCGGCTCGTCGTTGCATTTCGCGCAGCCCTCAAGGATTTCACCGACGTCGCCGTTTATTTTGTGATCGGGGTGTCCATCACCGCGCTGTTTAACACAGGCATTGCGCCCGGTGCCCAATGGCTCGACCATCTCGCCTCCCACCTCGCTGGGGCACCCGCTGCATTGATGGGACTCGCGTTTATCCTTAGCCTATGCAGCACATCAGACGCATTCATCGCAGCCACCTTGGATAAGTTTTCTTGGGGCGCGAAACTTGCGTTCTTGACCTTTGGGCCCATGATGGATTTGAAATTGATCTTTCTCTATCAGACAGTGATGCGTGTAAAATTTATCGCCGCATTGGCCATCGGGCTGTTTCTTGCCATCGGTGCAATTTCAATATTCTGGCAACATCTCATCTTTGAGGCAAAATGAACCCACGAATTTCACGCCTCCTTTTTTCCTGCGCCGTACTCGGCTGGAGCGGAGTTTTACTCTATTTCTACGGTAGCGGCCGGATCGAACACTATCTTGCCCCAGACTTCCGCATCTATACTTTGGTGGGCGGGCTTGGACTTGCGGTGCTGGGAGGCTTTAACCTCCTCACGGCGGGTCAATCATCCGCGTGCGGCCATTCGCATGATGAAGATGGGCATTCCTCTCATGAAACGACTGAAGACATGCATCCGATCACGGTGGTGTTGATGATGCTTATCCCTGTCGTATTCGCGGTCGCTTGGACGAAAGATGAGTACTCAAGCGCTGCCCTCGCACGCAAGGGCCTCTATGACTCACCATCCGGCTTGAACGCGTCCTTCTTTGGCGCAAACCTAGCTGCATTGACCCTTAGCGAGATCGAAGCAACTCATTTAAAAACCCCAGATGGATTTTTGGAATTTGGTCTAATGGAATTATTTTTATCTAGTAGAGATCCCGAGATTAAAAATCTGCTAGATGGTCTCAAGGTCGAAACGGTAGGCCGCTGGGCCGAAGAAAAAGTCTACAATCCGAAGGGTAGCCGCAAGCGACTCTACCGGATGTTCATCAATTGCTGTGCGGCCGACAGCAAGGCGATCCCGATCGTCGTGGAATTCGGTAAGGCCCCTCCTGAATTGCCCGAGAACTGTTGGGTGAAGGTTGCGGGAACCATCCGATTTTTATTAGAAGATGGGGCGATGCAACCGGTCCTCGTCGCCGAACGCGCAGCCGCTACCGAATCACCCGATGAAGAAGATCTAATGAGAAACCCATGAATGATGGATAGTCCGACCCGCATCATGCCTTCTGGCCATGTCATCGCGCCCGCGATCACGATTTCCGCACTGTCGATCCTCCTCGCGGCCGGCCTTCAATTTTTAGGTTTGTTAGAAAAAGTAAATACCGAACTGGCGGATGCTTTGTCGAGGCGACTTCACGCTGGGTTCCCGCAAACGCTGCCACCGCTTGGAATCTGGCTGACAACTCTCGCTCTTGTGTTTGGGCTTACATTTACTCTGCTCAATGTGCCTCGAGCATGGCAGCGCACGATCCTTTGGATCACCTTGCTGGTCATCATCGCGGGATGGGCGCCCGTGCTTGGACTCGCCGCCCATCAGCCCGAAATCGCTGCACCGTTGATCGCCGTCCTTTGGTCTGGAACGTGTGCCATGATTTACGCGGGAAATCACCAGATGCCATGCGAAGACTCACCGCAATCCGCTTCCTAAACTTCCTACGCATCAACCCATGAAACGCATCGACTTCCCAGAACCCGTCAAGGCTCTTGTCGCCCAACTCAAGCGCTTGCCTGGAGTTGGCCCACGCAGCGCTGAGCGCATTGCCGTGTGGCTATTGCAGGCGCCCCATGCAGATCCTGCGTCGTTGGCAGAAACTTTGTTAGAAGCCAAGAAAATGGTGCACCCCTGCCCGACTTGCGGTTTCTTTGCCACGGGTGAAAGTTGCGGCGTTTGCCACGATCCAGCCCGTGACGACCAAGCACTCTGCGTAGTGGAGCAAGCGACCGATGTCCTTCCGCTCGAGCGGTCTGGTGCGTTCCGCGGACGTTACCACTGCCTCGGGGGCAAGCTGTCGCCACTCGACCGCGTTACGCCAGACGATCTGCGTATCCCATCATTGATCCGACGAATCGAATCAGCCAGCACGGAGCTCGAAGTCATTCTCGCACTCGGATCGGATGTCGAGGGCGAGGCAACCGCAAACTATTTAACAGAAATTTTGAGGGGTCGAAATTGCCGCCTCACGCGCATCGCCCAAGGCTTGCCAGCGGGTGGCGGGCTTGAGTACGCCGATGATCTAACGTTGATGCGTGCAATGCAGGGACGCCGAAACATTTAACGTGCCTTGATAGTGCTAGTACTTGTTTGTAAAAGGTACTGGCCTTCTAAGTGAGCGCTACGCCTTGTGGCGTGGACAGTTTACGAATTGCGACCGTGCTTTTTGGAGTGAGCGCGACGAATGAGCCGAGTGAATCAACGCTTATGAACCGGGTTTTGGACGCGGTAGCCTTCCTTGTGAGCAATGTAGCCAGCGGTGGCACCTGCAGCGAGGGGTAGGCACGAGGAGAGGAGAGAAATTCCAAGTGCCACTGACAAGAATTTGACGATTGATGTTTTCATAGTAGGTAGGGGATCATTACATACTATACCTGTTAGACTTCAGTTGCAAATAATCATTCGTAGCATCAATTTCGTTCCGATGCCCGTGGAAGATAAGCCTACTTAAGTAGCTTGGGTTTTTTTAAAAATCCGCGAAAAGATCCAGTTGGGGAGGGTTGGGTTTTGGGAATGCGTCTTGCACGGTATTCTTTGCCTTTGGGCCTTGGGATTTGGCTTCGGGTTTCACTGAGTGAAGCTCAAGGTGCGAGAGAATCGACTTGGCGCGCTCGACCACCGGCTTTGGCAATCCCGCAAGTCGTGCGACTTGGATCCCGTAGGATTTATCGGCGGCACCTGGGAGAATCTTATGGAGGAAAATAATTTCCTCGTTCCATTCGCGAACAGCTACGTTGTAATTGGCGACTGCTTGCTTGGTGTTAGAGAGATCGGTGAGCTCGTGATAGTGCGTGGCGAAAAGCGTCCGGCAACCGATTTCGTCATGAAGATGTTCGGCGACAGCCCATGCAATGGAGAGGCCGTCGAAGGTGGCCGTGCCACGGCCAATTTCGTCGAGGATGACAAGTGAACGGTCGGTTGCATGATTTAGAATGAGGGCAGTTTCGCTCATTTCGACCATGAACGTTGATTGACCTCGTGAAAGGTCGTCTGATGCACCAACACGACAAAAAATTCGGTCCACGAGGCCAATCGTCGCCGACTCAGCCGGGACATAGGCGCCGATTTGAGCCATGACCGCAATCAATGCGATCTGGCGGATGTAGGTCGATTTTCCCGCCATGTTAGGACCTGTTAGAATCTGGAGGCGGGCAGTCTCTGGATCAAGCGTGGTGTCGTTCGGGACGAATTTGACATCGGTGAGGGTTTGTTCGAGCACCGGATGGCGGCCATCAATGACAAAAAATCCATTCGAATGGTCAAGATTCGGCCGGCAGTGACGGTGATATTGAGCGACCTCGGATAGTGAGCAAAGGACATCGATCTCAGCGATTGCAGCAGCCGTTTCTTGGAGCTTCGGGAGGTGGCTGACGACGCGGCTGCGCAGTTCGAGAAAAAGCTCGTTCTCTAACTGCTTCGAGCGCTCCTCGGCGCCCAGCACTTTATTTTCCATCTCCTTGAGTGCGGGAGTGATGTAGCGCTCCGCGTTCGAAAGAGTCTGCTTACGCGTGTAGTCATCGGGAACCTTGGCGAGGTGGCTGGTGGTGATTTCAATGAAATACCCGAAAACATTGTTGAATTTGATTTTCAGCGAATCGATCCCCGTTCGCTTGCGTTCATCTTCTTGGAGGCGAGCGATCCAATCCTTACCGCCGCGTGAGGCATTGCGAAGTTCGTCCAATTCAGGGGACCATCCGTCGCGGATCACCCCACCATCTCGAAGGTGAGCGGGCGGCTCATCTGTTAGAGCGAGCGCGAGTGTTTGCGTGAGTTCGTTAAACTCATGAAGGCGCGGAAGGATGGTCGAATGAAGCCTACCACTTGATGTGGGTGAGAGACTCGTTAGGTCTTCCTTGAGTGAAGGGATGTGAGTGAGCGATAGCGACAGCGACTGCAAGTCGCGGGCATTTCCTGAGCCTTGGGAAAGCCGTGAGGTGGTGCGTTCGATGTCGCGGATGCCCTTGAGAGCGTCGCGACATTTCGAGAGTAGGAAAGGTTCTGTTAGAAATGACGAAATCGTATCTTGTCGGGCGGTGAGTGAGGCAAGATCCCGCAGCGGGTGAAGGATCCAGTCTCGGAGAAGACGAGCGCCCATCGGCGTGGTGGTGCGGTCAAGTACGCCTAACAGCGTGTGGGTTTTGCCGGCACGCGAGTCCACGAGGTCGAGGTTGCGCTGAGATGCGGAGTCGATGAGGACGTGGTCAGCACTTTCACGAACGTGAGGTGGACGCAAATGCGCGCACGGTCTGCGAAGTTGGTGAAGGAGATAGTGGAGGATCGCCCCACCTGCGCCACTGGCGGCGGGGAGGTTCGCACAGCCGAAGCCATCAAGTGAGTGGACGTTGAAGTGATCCTTTAGAAGCTGATTCGCGTGCTCGGCGAGAAACGTGTAGCCCTCATAAACCAGCCCGTTGTTAAATTTTGCAAATTCGGCCGATTGATGATCGGGGATCAGCATTTCAGATGGAGCGATGCGGGCGAGCTCGTCCTCGAGCTGGCCGATTTCAGCAAACTCCGCAATCGTGAATTCACCCGTTGTGTGGTCAACGCATGCCAAGCCTAGCGACTTTCCGCTTCGGCAGACTGCAGCAAGGTAGTTCGGTCGTTGATCGTCCAGCAAAGCGGCATCGTCAATCGATCCAGGGGTGAGGATGCGGGCGATTTCACGCGAAACCAGTTTTCCTGCCACGGGTTCAGAAGTTTGCTCGGCAATGGCTACGCGCTTACCAGCTTTTAAAAGCCGGGCGATGTATGCCTGTGCCGAATGATATGGCACTCCACACATGGGTGTGCCGCCACGCTTGGTTAGGGCGACGTTCATGATCGGCGAGGCAGCCTTCGCATCCTCGAAAAACATTTCGTAAAAATCGCCGAGCCGATAAAACAGAATGATATCGGCGGGAAGAGAACGCCGCATGGCCTGGTACTGGGCCATCATCGGAGTCAGCGCGGGTTCGGACATGGCTGGAGCCTGATGAATCGCCTCAGATTAATCAAGAAGCGAGGCGCATCCCTCCAGATCGCCGTTCTACCGCACTGCGCCGAAGCCCGATCAGTGTTTGAAGTGGCGGTGGCCGGTGAAGATCATTGCCATTCCGGCCGCATCAGCTGCGGCGATGACTTCCTCGTCACGGACCGAGCCGCCGGGCTGGATGCAAGCGGTCGCACCCGCATCGATTGCAGACTGGAGGCCATCGGCGAATGGGAACATCGCGTCGGAAGCAACAATGCTTCCCTTGAGGTTCAATCCGGCTTCTTTTGCCTTCCAAATTGCGATCCGTGATGAGTCCACGCGGCTCATTTGACCCGCCCCGATGCCCAAGGTGCGATCCGCCTGAGAATAGACGATCGCGTTGGATTTCACGTGTTTAACGATCCGCCAGCCGAATCGCATCGCGCGCATTTCCTCTTCGGTCGGCGGGCGTTTGGTGACGACCTTGGACTCGAGATTCTCGAGGCCGAGCGCCGTGTGGTCGCGATCCATGACCATGAGTCCTCCCGGGCAGGAACGAATCACGGGCGACATCTTTTCGGCAAGGTACGCGTCGTTGATTCTCATCAATCGCAGGTTCTTTTTCTTCTGTAGTAACGCGCGAGCGTCGCTCTCGAATTCTGGCGCGATGATGACGTCGGTGAAAATTTCTGAAATCACACGTGCAAGTTCAAGGGTGAGCGGTCGGTTGCACACGATCACCCCGCCAAATGGCGCTTGGCGATCGGTTTCGAAGGCTTTCTGCCAAGCAACTCGGAGGTCCTCATCGTCTTGGCCAACTCCGCAAGGATTGGTGTGCTTCAAGATCGCCACCGTCGGCCGAGCGAAATCAAGGATGAGATCTGAGGCGGCCTCAATATCCAAAATGTTCGTGTAGCTGAGCTCCTTGCCCTGAACTTGGGTGAAAAAATCTCGGAAATTTCCGTAGAGCGAACACTTTTGGTGCGGATTATCGCCGTAGCGCAGCTCTTGCTCGAGCGGCAGGCTCAAGGTGAAATTACAACCCGTCCCCGTCCGGCATTGACCGAGGAAATTGGTGATCGCCGCGTCGTATTGTGAGGTCCGGAGGAATACTTTCACCGCCAACTGCTCACGGAACCCTTTGGTCGTGTCGCCCTTGTGGCTTTTCATCTCTTCAATTACCCGCGGATAATCCGCAGGATCCACCACAACCGTCACGCTCGCATGGTTTTTCGCCGCACTGCGTAGCATCGATGGTCCACCGATATCAATTTTCTCGATGGCTTCATCTAAGGTCACATCGGGCTTGGCCACGGTTTCCTCAAATGGGTAAAGATTGACGACCACGAGGTCGATCGTAGGAATGTCGTTCGCTTTGGCTTGCGCTTGGTGCTGAGGATCGTCGCGGCGCTGCAACAAACCGCCATGAACCTTCGGATGCAGCGTCTTCAAACGCCCATCAAACAGCTCAGGCGCACCCGTGAACTCCGACACGTCTATGACCGGTAGCCCCGCCTCGCGCAGGGTCACCGAGGTGCCGCCGGTCGATAACAGCTCGACTCCCATCGCGTGGAGTTCTTTGGCGAATTCGGCCAAACCAGTTTTATCAGAAACAGAAAGAAGAGCGCGGAGTATTGGCATGAGCGGTATTTTAGCGGTGATTCGCCGGCCAGACAACTTCCAACCAACGGCCAAGCCCGTAACGCTCAGGTCAACGAAGGGCAAGCCGAATAGGGGAGCAAAAGCGGCGAAATCTTTCCCTTACTTGTTGCGGAACTCACAAAAATCCTCACGGCAGAAAATTTCTGGTTGACGCACCGTAATCGAGTCTTTTATTGATGTTGAGACTCAGTCGCAACAAATACTATGAAAGTGAAGATGAATACAATGAAAAGGCAGCAGGTGACCCAAGGATTTTTGAAATTGGCGTCCTGTTTCTGGGTGATTTCGCTAATGGCAACGTCTGCAAGTGCGAGCAGTCGGCGGTTTTGTTATAGCCGCGAGACCGCCACGATGCCGGCAGGCGCGATGGAATTGGAAACGTGGGTGACTTGGAAAACGAACCGCGCAACCGATCCAGCTGATGAGCAATTTGACATCCGCCATGAGTTCGAGTACGGGCTCACAGACCGGTTGCAGCTGTCATTTTATTTTGCCGAATGGCAGATTAAAGATTCGTCGGCAGGGGGGCGCGACACCGAATTTAAAGGCGTCGCTGCCGAGGTGATTTACAATCTCAGCGATCCCAACACAGCCCCATTCGGGTCGGCGGTCTATGGCGAGGTCAAGGGCGGTGAGGATTTCATCGAGCTCGAGGGAAAATTCCTGCTCCAGAAAAATCGTGGAGCTTGGAGTTTTGTTTACAATGTTGGGGGTGAGGTTGAGTGGGAGGATGGCGAGCAGGATCCGCAAGCCGAGCTCAAGCAGAGCGCAGGAGCACTCTATCAGCTTTTGCCATCCTGGTCTGTTGGGGCAGAGATTCTTCACGAAATCGCCATGCCAGATGCAAATTCCTTTGGTGACAGCGGGGTCTATCTTGGTCCCAATGTGGCGTGGAGGAGCCGCCAGATCGCGGTCACGGTAGCGGGGCTCTGGCAGGTCACCTCTCTAGCTGGTGAGCCAGACTTCCAACTGCGCACGATTTTCTCAATCGATTTCTAAACGTGAGCCTTATGCCAAATTCATCGATAAGAAAATCGGTTCGATGGGTGATGCTCTTTGGCGCTTTTGTTTCAGTCGTCTCATGCGGAGTCAGTTACCTTTCGCCACCAGTCAACCCACAGATGGTCGAACAGTCACGTCATCCAAAGGACGTATTGGAGCGGGGCTATTTAGTACATCAGCAAAAGTGCGCCAAGTGTCATGGCTACGAGGATCCGGCAAATTATGACGTTGATGAACTCACCGATGAAATCCTGCCGACGATGGCGAGAAAATCGAAGCTCGGTCTAGCAGACGAGAAAGCTGTGACCGCCTATCTACTCGCCGCACGCCAGGTACCGCGGCCAGACGCAGCCACCCGCTGAACGAGATCCGCGACAACGACGCCGCGGAGCGAATATGAGCCGCCGGGTGGGCATAAGCGATTTACGGTTGCAGCGATGGCGGACTGAGGCAAGCCTCCGCCATGCCGAAATTGCTTCGTAGCACAGACCCCAAGAGCCTTCTCGTGATCAAGCCGTCGTCACTTGGCGACATTGTCCATGGGTTGCAAGTGATCCAGAAGGTTGCGCAGCATTTTCCGAATTGCCGGATCACCTGGGTAGCTCGGGATCGTTTCGCGCCACTGGTGGAAGCTGCGCCGTTTGTCCACGAGGTGATCCATTTCAGACGCAAGGCCGGCATTCGTGGGATTGTGGAGGTGATGAAAACGCTGCGGGCTCGTCGCTTTGACGCCGTGTGGGACATGCAGGGTTTGCTCCGGTCTGGGCTGATGGCGGCGGCCGCGCGCTCACCCGAAAAATGGGGCCGCCATGACAGCCGCGAGGGTGCCGGACTTTTCTCACGCAAGGTTCAAATGCCATCCGGAAATGGCCCGCACCACGCCATCCCACTGCTCTTGGAGTTCTCCCGTACGCTCGGCCTGAGCGGGGATGTCACCATTCCATTGAAGCTCGAGCCTGGGCCTAATTTTGGGTGGAAACCATTTTTTGACGGAGACCCCCTGAAGCGATTTGTGATTTTCACCGATAGCCGCGGGGCGGAGAAAGAGTGGCCCAAGTTTGGCCCCCTCACCCGTCTCATTTTTGAGAGGATCCCAGACAGCTGCGTCGCGTGGTGTGCAGGCAACCCCGCCGGCCCCGATTTTTCGGTGCCGGATGGACAGTTCCTCAATCTTACCGGCTGCCCCTTTGGGGAAATGATCGAACTTGCCCGTCAACCGTCCGTCTTCATCGGCAATGACAGCGGCCCGATGCATCTCTCAGCCGCAGTTGGAAATCGCGTGCTCGCCATCTTCGGCCCCACCTCGCCTGCCCGCTTCGGGCCATGGCCAACCGATTCACCACGAACCTCCGCCGTCGTGGCACCGGGCGGGGTGCTCGCCGATCTCACACCCGAAGTCGTCTTCCATGCGCTCCAAGAGTTGGTCGCACGGCCTTGACGATTTCTAACAAAAAGTGATGCGTACGTCGCTTACGCAAATCCCAACGAGAAGATGTCTCGATGAATCCGCTGTGGCGTTAGGGGTTTTACTGGGGGGCCTTGGAAGGGCCCATCACATGATCTAACAGAAGACATTGGATCGCGCAGTAAAATTTCGAGCGCATGAAGGCGGACCGCCTTACGGGATCGTTCCCCTCGAGGCTAATCGTTTCCGCGGGACCAAAATGATATCTTTCTTCTAATGCGAGGCGTGCCTGATTGAGCGCACTGTACCATGGGAATACCTCATCGCGGTTGATCCAAATCGGGCCAGGTCCGCTGTCGGCGATGTGGATTGCCGACTCGATGGCCGCGCCGACTTGGGCGAGTTCGTCGTGAAAGCCCTCGCGCAGATCTGGAACGATGTATTCTTGCCAGTCCTCGCCGCCGGCCTCTTCGCTGAGCAGTGCACCCATCCGGCTGGCTAGGTCGTGGGTCGTGGCGTCATTGGCATCGACGACGATCGAGCGGAGTATGCCCCAATCGTTGAAATTTTCCGTATCGATCCGAAGTCCACCTTCGAGCGTGGGCATGGCTTTCATTGGGATTTTTCGAGGGTGGTTTTCAACTGATGCCCTTGGAGCTGCTGAACGTAGAATTCGGCCTTCTCGCGCTCGCCGGTCCAAACGATCGAGCGTCCTTGGCGGTGCACTTGGATCATGAGGATGGAGGCCTTTTTTTCGTCATAGCCGAAAACTTTGGTCAAAACAAACGTGACATAGCCCATGAGATTGACGGGGTCGTCATTGACCACGACGTTCCATGGAACATCGAGCGAGGTGACTTCTTCGGTCTGGATGAGTGTGTCGGTGTCAGACATGGAGTTTGGTTTATACGCTGACCGGATCGGGTGCGTCCACCCATTTTCCGTGTTCACGGATCAGATCGGTCAATCGTGCGACCGCTTCTCCTTCCGGGATGTTGAATTTTACGGCGGTTTTTCCTACGTAGAGGTTAATCTTGTTGGGGGCACCGCCCACGTAGCCGAAGTCGGCATCTGCCATTTCGCCGGGACCGTTGACGATGCAGCCCATCACCGCGATTCGTACGCCCTTGAGGTGCCCCGTGGCCGCGCGGATTTTTTGGGTGGTGCTCTGGAGGTTGAAAAGCGTGCGGCCGCAGCTCGGGCAGGCGACGTAGTCTGTTTTAAAAATCCGAGATCCGGCGGCTTGGAGGATGTTGTATGCGAGCCGCAGCGACTGACCTGGCGCCGCCTCGCCCCGGACGAGAATGGCGTCGCCAATCCCATCGCAGAGGAGCGAGCCGATATTTTGTGCAGCCGGAAGAAGTGCTTGGGCGAAATCCGTTTCCCCATGGGGTGGATGCAGCGTGTCTTTCAGCAGCACGGGGTGGCGGGGATCGACGCGAGACGCCAAGGTGCGAAATGCGTGGATCACCTCAAGGTCGAGTCCATCCATCACCGTCACCAGCTTTGGCTCAAGCTCGCCATTGAGGGCGAATACGGCCGCAGCATCCCGCGGGTCAATTTCAAGCACTCCAGATTTTTCGGCAATGATCTCAGGCTTGAAGTCACCCATGCCGTTGATCTTGTGAGCGACCGCATTCCAGCGCTCTTGCGTGGTGAAGACCCGCACCGTGCGATCGGCCCCAAGCTCGTGCCCCATCACAGTGATCATCGAACTACGACGTCTTTCGTAGGAAAATGGATCGTAGGATGCGGACAATGCTGGGTCGGCAGGATCCTGGATTGCAGAAATCTGATTATCCATTTTGGATGGATCGATGCATGGGCGGAATTCGTTGTAAGGCGCTGCCAACGCTTGCGCCACCGGGATTTCATGGACGGCGTCCTCGGTGAGTGAGACGCGGATCGTGTCACCGATGCCATCGGCTAACAATGAACCGATCCCGATCGCGCTCTTGATCCGACCGTCTTCGCCATCGCCTGCCTCGGTGACGCCGAGATGGATGGGGTAATTCCAATCTGGCCCCTCTTCATCGAGTCGTGCGACCAGCAAACGATACGCCTCGATCATGACCTTGGGGTTCGACGCCTTCATCGAGAATACGAAATTATGATAATCATTTTCACGGGCGAGCCGGGCGAACTCTAGAGCGCTCTCACACATCCCAAGCGGGCTGTCACCGTAGCGATTCATGATGCGGTCTGATAGCGACCCATGGTTGGTGCCGATCCGCATCGCTCGGCCAAGATCTTTGCAGAGCTTGACGAGTGGGGTGAACTCCTCGCGGATTCGCTCGAGTTCCTCCGCGTATTGCGCGTCGCTGTATTCACGGATCTCAAACTTCTTTTTGTCGGCATAGTTGCCGGGATTCACGCGGATTTTTTCGACCCACTTTGCGGCCTCGAGGGCGGCGTCGGGTTTGAAATGGATGTCGGCGACGAGTGGAACCTCGCATTTTGCGGCGCGGACTTCGCGAGCGATGTTCTCCAAATTGGCTGCGTAAATCCGGGTTTGCGCGGTGATTCGCACAATTTCGCACCCGGCTTCGGCCAGTGCCAGCACCTCAGCGACGCAGGCAGACGTGTCGCGGGTGTCGGAGGTGATCATCGATTGCACACGGATCGGGTGGTTACCGCCGAGACCGACATTTCCGACCATCACCTCGCGGGCGCGGCGGCGGGAGTATTGCAACAGGTCTGGGCAGTAACTCAGGGATGCGGTTGAATTCATTTCTACGGTCGGTATAACCGAGAATCCCGTGCGCCGCAACGATTGCGTTTCACCTGAGATTTCGCTCGCCCGCCGTGGGGCAGCGGGTGAACACTTCGCTTATGGTTCGGCGGGGTTCACCCAAGACATCAGTGGAAGAACGGATTCACTTTGGCATTGGGAAATGCTCGCTCGGATGGGTGCTTGCCGCTTCGTCTGAAATCGGGGTCTGTGCGATTTTTCTCCATGACCGACCCAACCAGCTCGTCGCCGAATTACAGGGAAATTTCCCCCGCGCTCGGCTGGTCGACCATGGCGAAGATCACCTGAGCCCACTGACCGAGGTCACCCGATTTCTTGAATTGCCGACGGGGCGGCTCGACCTCCCGCTTGACCTCCGAGGCACCGCTTTCCAGCTACGCGTCTGGCAGACATTACGTGAAATCCCTGCTGGATCTACCGCCAGCTACACGGACGTCGCGAAACGAATTGATTCACCCCGTGCGATCCGAGCCGTCGCTGCTGCCTGTGCGGCGAACACCATCGCGGTCGCGATTCCGTGCCATCGAGTGGTGGGTCGCGACGGCCGACTTTCCGGATACCGCTGGGGCGTGGATCGCAAGCGTTCTCTGTTAGAACGCGAGGCCTCCGTCTGACCCGCTTTTCTAACAGGGCTCAGGCAAGACTGTCACGATGGTAGGGGCCACCGAAAAAACGCGTGATGCGGTTTGCCTCACCTGTTTAGGCGTTAGGGCCAGATAGGCAGCAGGCAAGCGGCGGAATTCGTCGGCTGGGTGACCGAACAAAAGATCCAGCGCAACGTGACGGGCGGTGGCCGCGATCGATTGTTGTTGAATCGCGAGGCCGCTGAGCACCGTGGAACGCACGCGCTCAAATGCTTCAACCGGGATTCCGGCCTCGGCAATTTTGCCGATTTCCGTAAGCAGTTCGCGGCGAGCCAGATCCACTTGTTCGGGTGAGGTGGCCATGTAGAAGGTGAAAAGCCCGCTGTCGTAACCGAGAAACTGCGTGGCTCCGACCTGATAGGCCAGACCGAGCTCCTCACGGATGCGGGTGAAAAGTGGGCCCGCCATGTCTGAGGCGTATTCTTGAATCATTGCCAACGCGTGGCGTTCCGCCCCGTTCACCGTGGTGCCTGGAAATCCGATGGTAAGAACCGCTTGGTTTTTCGGCAAATGATGTGTCACGGATTGGCCGGTCGTCACGCGGCTCGTGGGGATGCTCCACGGCTGACCGACAGGGAGCGCCGAGAATTTTTCGCTGATCGAGTCGAGGATCGTCGTAGGGTCAAAATCACCGGCGATGGCGAGCGTGATGTTTGCCCCGTTGAAATGGTTCGAGTGATGAGCGCTGAGCGCCGCTTGGTCTAATGGGGCCAAACTTTCTGGTGAACCTAAGGCATCGAGACCGTAGCCATGGTCACCAAACACCGCTTGGCGGAGGGCGCGGAACCCAGTGTGCAGCGGGTCTTGGAGGGCTTCTTCAAGTGCCGCAAGTTGACTTGCTTTCTCGCGTTTGATCGCCTCATCTGCCAGTAAGGGCGACACAATCACCTCCGCAAACACGTCGAGGATCGTTGTGAAATCCGGCGCCAGTCCGCCTGCTTGGACAAGAAGCGCGTTGTTGCCAGTGCTGGCGCTGATCGATGCGCCGAGCGACTCGAGGGTCACCGCGATCTCCTGCGCCGTGCGCGAGCGTGTGCCTTTGGACAGGGTTGAAGCGAGCAGCTGATTGAGGCCATTGGTTTCGAGAACCTCCGAGGGAAGCCCACCACGAACGGCGACTTGGAGGTGCACCAATGGCACACGGCGGTCTGGGATGAGTGCTAGAGTCAACCCGTTCGAAAGAAGATGGACTTGAATTTCTTCCAGGGCACGTGCCGATTTGCCGATCCGAGTTGGTGCGGCAGAATCCAATGGATTCAAAATGATAAGGCTGAGTCTCTCGTCCGCAAGCGTGGCAGCGACGCGTCTGATGTCCTCGACGGTGACGGCTTGGATCGCTGCAAGGTAGCGCCGAGTGAAATCGAGGTCTCGCGCTTCGTGCCAATTCGACGCGAGGTCTGCTGCACGACCCGAGGCGGTGGTTAGACCGCGAAACTGGCTGGCGAAAATCTGCCGCTTTGCCTTGGCAAGGTCATCGTCCAGCTCGCTCGCTGCCACAGAAGAAACTTCTGTTAGGATTGCAGCGATCAAGGCGTCGCGCTTCGCCGGATCTGCATCGGCCGAAGCCGCGAGCAGGCCTTCACGACCGGGGCCCATCCACGAAAATGCTGAGATTTCTAGCGCGAGTTCCTGTTCCTCGCGTAGCCGACGGTGAAGGCGCGAGGCACGACCGCGACCTAAAATTCCAGCAAGCAAATCGAAGGCTGGAGCGTCGGGATGATCGAGCGCAGGTGCCTTCCACGCGATGGAGACCTTGCTGGTTGGAATGGCAAAGGTCCCACTCGAACGCCGGGGGCCAATCTGCGGAGGATCTTTTAAAACCAGAGGCTCTCGGCCGCCTCCACGCAAGCAACACGCCGTCAACTCCTCGACCATCGTTCTCGCGTCCTCCGGAGAAAAGTCACCAGAGATGACCACGTGGCAGCGATCGGGCGTGTACCTGCTCCGGTGGTATTCTGTTAGATCTTGATGGCGGATTGCGTCAAAAAGATGTCGATGTCCGATCACCGGATGCCGGCGCGGGTCGTCCGTGAAAACCGTGGAAAAAAGCAGGCGAGAAGCGACGTTGTCAGGATCGTCGAGGCCCATGTCGATTTCCCGGCGGATAACGTCTTTTTCTTTTTCAAATTCAGATTCGGGAAGGTTTGGCCAAAAAACCAGGTTCATCAGCGTCTTGATGAAGACCGGCAACGAGTGAGACGGCCCATCGATGTAGTAAACCGTACGGTCAAAGCTCGTATAGGCATTCCAATGCCCGCCCGCCGCTTGCACGGTCGAAGCCAGTGTGTCCCCGTCGTAATCGCGAGTGCCTTTGAAGACCATGTGCTCAAGGAAATGAGAAATCCCAGCGCCGAGGTGCTGATCCTCGTGCATGCTGCCGGTTGCAACCCAGATTTGAACACTGATCACCGGGGCGGTGGGATCTGGGTCGAGAATCAAGGTGAGCCCATTTGCGAGCGTATCAGCGGTGGCAGCAGTCGGTGGATATTCCATGAATTTCGGGCTTGGACGACAAGTTGGATGACGTATAAACAGCGTCAATGCAACGTTGGATCATCGCTGGTGTGGTGTTATTGGTATTCACTTTAGGAGCCGGCTTTATCGGCATCCGAGTTTATAAACAAAACCGGCCTTACCCAGTTTGGGTGCCGCTGCCCGTCAATCCCGAGCTGTCTGGCGACAAAAAACTCCAATTTTCCAAAGAATTGAAGCAGAAGCTCGGCGAGCACCAGTACCTGCTTTCGTTGAGTAAAGAGCTAGAATTAGCGAAAAAGTGGAAACTCGCGTCGAATGAGGAAGCTGCGGATCTCGTTGCCGCGCGGCTTTTCGTGAAAGTGGGTGAGGCTGACACCCCCAAAGGAACCAAAATTCCCTCCATCAACATCGGAGTCAACGGAAAGGCTAAGGACAAGGACATTTCTAACGAGATTGCACTTCGTCTTCACAGTGATGTGCGGAAAATCCTAGGAGCCGACCAAGAACGCTGAGTGGCTAGCTGCGAAGCAACTGAGCGGGCAAAGCGACTTGCCCACATCAAGCTAGGCAAGCCGCTGAGACAAAAACCTCCGCGAATGGCTTAGAAGGCGACGCGAGTGCGCCCGCCGCTCGATATAACCCGGACTCGGTCACCGATCATGAAGCGCTGTTCGTTGCGGCTGACTTCCTGCACGACGGCAAGGGAGCCACCGTCATCCAAACGAACCGTAATTTCGATCCCTTGGCGGGTTCCCATCGACTGCTCAGCCCGCGAGCCAACTGTGCCACCTAGCAGAGCACCCCCGATTGCGCCAGCGGTGTTCGCCGCCCTCCCCTTGCCGAGGTTACTGCCCAACAATCCGCCTGCTAGGCCTCCCACCAGCATGCCGGCGTCACTGCCTCCCTCAATTTTAACTGGGCGGATCGCCGTGATTCGGCCGGTGCTAACCGACTGATACTGGCGAGCTTCACCCCGAGAATAGGTGTCTCCTGTCAGGCTATCTTGAGCGCACGACGAGAGCCAGAAAATCACGGGCAAACAAATCAATGGTTTCATTTTCATCGCCAACAGGTTGCACTAAACCCCAATCATTTTCAAGGCCGCTTTTCTGAAAAAGCTGATGGGATCGTCGGTGACAATCGGCCTACGTAAGCTCTCCATGCTTGCAGAACCGTTCATCAAAAGCGACAGTCCTGCCATGTTCACGCCGAAGTGGAAAAAAGAGGCCCTGCACTTAGTCAAGGCCGCGAAGAAATTCATCGATTACAAACGTGACCTGCTCACGCCGGAGCGCGTGGCGGAAATCAACTCCCGCCGAGAAGATTTGCACGCCGCCATCAAGGCGAAGGACCAAGCGATGGTGAAAGAAGCATCCAAACAACTCACCACCATGTGTGAAAATGCGTTGCCGCGCGAAAGGCCGCAGGGCGCGTTTGAGGAAAACGTCGAGGTGATGTTTGTTGCGATCGTGATCGCCCTTGGTCTTCGAGCCTACTACATTCAACCTTTCCGCATCCCAACGGGATCGATGCAGCCAACCCTGAACGGCATCATCGGCACGCCATTGAAGAAAGACCAATGGCCGAGCTTGCCTCAGCGTCTCGCCGAAAAAGCCCTGCGCGGCAGGACCTATGTCTGCGAAATTAACGATCGCGACCGGCACATCGCCATCACTCCCCAAGGCGGGCTGGACATCAGAGACATTCAGTATTTGCATTTTTTCAGCCGCTCAGAGATTCGCTTTTCGGACTCAGAGCCCATCCGCCTCCCCGCCCCGATTAACCCGTGTTCGAGCATCGGCCTCAGCAACGCGCTCAACTACGCAATTCACAATGGTGGCTTGATCCCAAAGGGGATGGTGATCTGTGAGGGAACTATCGATTCCGGGGACCTTGTCCTTGTTGACAAATTTTCCTATCAATTTCGCAAGCCCACGCGTGGTGAGGTTTTCGTGTTCGACACGATCGCCATTAAAGGTATCAAGCAGCGCAGCGGCGAACAAGGCGCAGGATCACACTATATCAAACGCCTTTGCGGTGTACCGGGTGACACCCTATCGATCCAATCACCTAATCTGTTAGTTGATGGGAAAATCGCTCAGGAGCCAGGGATTCAGCGGGTGATTCATGCGGAAGGTGCCTATCAGATCAATCCAAATGGCTATGGTCTGGCCAGCCCGAATGAAGCCCCGCACCATGGCAAGAAACTTTCTCAATTTCTTGCAACCGCAGATGCCACGCTGAGCCTGACCGCAAATGCCCGACCCGGCATGCGTGAATACGCGGCGCTGGGTGACAACACGGGGAACTCGCTCGACTCTCGCTACTGGGGTCCGGTGAAAGAATTTAATTTGGTGGGTCCAGCCCTTTTTGCTCTGTGGCCAGTCACCACGGGGCACTGGGGCTTCATTCGCTGATGTCGATTGCCTCCGAAATCACTCGCAAGGCGAAGTCGAACCTCGCATTCGCCCTGAAAATTCTACCACGTGGGTTGCGGGATGACATGGTGGTTTTCTATGCATTTTGCCGCATCATGGATGATCTAGCAGATGATCCAGCCATCGCGTCGGATGAGCGAGCAACCTCATTGGAGCTCTGGAAAAATGGGCTCATTCATGGGTTTAAAGATCCAACGGATTTCCAGCAAGAGCTGCTTTCATTACGTAGCCGCCACGGAATTCAAAACGAACTCCTCGTAGCCATCATCGAGGGCTGCCAGATGGATCTCCATGTCCAACGATTTGCAACTTGGGATGAACTCTCCAATTATATCTGGAAAGTCGCCTGCGCGGTGGGTCTAGTTTCGATCCAAATTTTGGGATGCAAAGATCCAGAATCCGAGCGCTATGCGATTGCGCTGGGACGAGCCTTGCAACTGACCAATATCCTGCGGGACGTTGGCGAAGATCTTTCCAATGGCGGCAGAATCTACTTACCACTCGCAGATCTAGCTCGCTTCAACTACACCGAGCATGACCTCATCGCGCGGGTTTGGGACGAGCGCTTCATCGCACTGATGAATGATCAAGCCAGCAAGGCAGAGATGTTCTATCATGAGGCCGCGACCGCCCTTTCGGAGGGGGACCGCCACTGCCTTATTTCGGCCGAAATCATGGGCGAGATTTATCACGCCTTACTTGACCAAATGAGGGAAGGTCGATTCAAGGTCTTTACTAAGCGCTACCGAGTAAACCACGCCTACAAAGCCGCGATCCTCATGAAGCATCTTGCGCAGGCGATCTAAATCGGGTAGGGTTAAATGAGCCCCTCAATTTGCGCCCATGTATCATCGTGCTATCTTAACCGCTGGAGTTGCTTTCGCTTTCATGGCCTCATGCAGTGCCCCTGACTTGCCTCCCGCCAGACGTCACTACACTCAGCAGGTCTCGGACGTCGATACATTGTCGACGGGGTACTTGTTCGAAGAAACCCCCTCAAGTGTGGTCGTGCCGCCACCCATTTTACCTCCAGCGCCACCAGTGCCCCCCGCAGTCCAAGGTTACCCAACCGCCCAGCGCACGGATCAGCCAGATCAAGTGCGCAGTCCCTTCGAGCCATTTCGCCTCATCGATGTGACAGGGTTCAAGTCAGGCCAACTCGCCCGCGATCCAGCCAATCAGAAAATTTTTAGAATCCCTTAACAAGGGTCAATCTTACGAGTGATTTATGGTTTCCCGAAAAGAGAATCCACAAACACTGATGCTGTTAGACGGTTGCCTGCCCCACTCGGGTGGCTGCCGTCTGCTAGAAACAACATCCTTCCGCGACCCTCGAAAAATTCACGCTCCCACGCATCGCCCACAGGAAGCACGATAAGGCCGCCCGCATTTTCTGACGCGGCTTGGTAATTCGCTCGGACCCGCTGAGTCATGGCATGAAAGTCATCGCCTAGCAGGTTTTTGGCCCCATCGCGGTGCCCCCACGTCTGATAGAGTACTGAAATTGCTCCGTGGTTCCGAGCATCGTTCACTAGCTCTCGCAGTGGTGAAAACATTTGCGCAGCACATCGACTCAGCGGCAACGCGGGAATCTCGCTGAACTCTTGGAAAACCACAACATCCCAATTACCATTGCGAATGATCTGGCGAGTCCCTTCGAACGCGGCATGACGTTGGAGCGTC
The DNA here is from genome assembly GCA_029866215.1 of Akkermansiaceae bacterium. Classification (GTDB taxonomy): domain Bacteria; phylum Verrucomicrobiota; class Verrucomicrobiia; order Verrucomicrobiales; family Akkermansiaceae; genus Luteolibacter. Next base: position 37,721 of record JARWZU010000035.1, on the reverse strand, counting down.
CAGCCACTGAAGGTCGATTGATCCACGTGCACTCGATGACCCCGTTTGGAAGCCAACTTTGCAAATTCCCTCGGCGCGCCAAAACTATAGCTATTTCCAACAAAAAGGACCCGTAACTCATTCCGTGCTTCAACTTTCGCCGCGAGCTCACCCTTAGAGTCGAACCCACGGTGGCGTGACGGCATGGGCACCTGAGTCGAGCATGCTGATAGGAAACTTACAGTCATCGCCGACAGCACCTTCATGAGTAGATCGACGATGTTTTTCAAGCTCGTGGATGGGCGGTATCGTAGGCCTGCTTGAGTCGCTCCTTCGTCACGTGAGTGTAAATTTGGGTGGTTGAAAGAGAGGCATGCCCAAGTAACGCCTGAACGCTGCGAAGATCAGCCCCGGCATCGAGAAGATGGGTTGCGAAGCTATGGCGAAGCTTGTGCGGGCTAATCGCGAAGGGAATGCTACTACGCTTCAAGTACTTCTTTAATAGCTGGTCGACCGCTTGCTGGGTGATACGCCGTTGGCGGGTGCTAAGAAACAATGGCCCAGATGCAACCGCAGCGGCTTGGCGGTATCGCTGGATGGCGTTGATCGCAGGTCCGCCGACCGGGACGATGCGCTCCTTGGAGCCCTTTCCAGAGACCCGCACCGTCTCACCGATGAAATCGAGGTGTTTCACATCCAATGCCAGCAATTCGGAGATCCGAAGCCCGCAGGAATAAAATAGCTCAAGGATCGCTGCATCGCGTAGTGGCAACCACGGCGGAGTTTTGGGATCCACCTCTCCGCGCAATGGCATGCCTAGCAGTTCATCGACCTGCGAGATGCTGAGTATCACCGGCAAACTGCGCTCGGGCTTCGGCAAGCGAACGACCGCAACTGGGCTGTGCGCTAACCCTTGGCGAAGTACCAGAAATCGATAGAACGAACGCAACGCCGCAAACCTTAGGCGAATGGTCGCCCTCTTGAATCCCTGCTTCATCAGGGCAAACAGGTAATCCCGGAAATCATCCGGAACCGCCTCCCGCCAGCCAGTGAAGTGATCGCCGCGCCAGGTCTGATAGGCGGCCAAGGCATCATGATAATTCGCCAAGGTCCTCTCAGAGGCATTTTTCTCCGTAGCTTGAAACGCGAAAAAAGCGATCTCGTCGCAATTAGTCATGTGGTCCACATGCTAGCAGCCGCTTTTGCGGAACACCAAGCGAATTGCATCGCTGGTAATGCGCAAATTCTGATTTTCGGAATTCCGAAATGACAAAGATCTGCCTAGTTTCTTCCCAGCGATGGATATCACCGAAAATGCCAGCCCAACCGCCGTGCTCGAAAAGCAGCTCAACATCGGTGAACCCAACCTACTCATTTTAGCTTCTGCCGGATCGGGTAAGACATTCCAACTTGCGAACCGAATCATCCATCTCGTGGTGCGTGGTGAAGATCCCGCGAGAATCGTCGCCCTTACCTTCACCCGCAAAGCTGCAGGCGAATTCTCTGACTCGGTGTTGATCAAGCTGGCAAAGGCTGCCAAGGACGCTGGAAAAGCCGATGAACTTCGCAGGGCCATCCAACAGCCCAACGCCGATTTTAGTGAGTCCCTCGAGCGAGTGGTTCAAGCCCTGCCGAACATGATGCTCGGAACCATGGACGGCTTTTTCTCCAAAATGGTTCGCGGGTTCCAATACGAGTTTGGCGTGACGGGCGGAAAATTTGATCTGTTAGAGGGTCCTAGGGCAGCTGCGGCAACAAATGAGATCCTCACCAACATTCTTAGTGAGGCGATCGACGATGGAGGTGCTGATGAATTTTTATATGCCTTCCGCCGTGCATCCATGGGCAAGGAGCACCAAGGGGTGATTGAAAGCCTGCGGAAATTTGTGCGGATTTGGCAGGGGATTTTCAGGAATACACGCCAGTCGAATTGGGGGCCTGCCTACCTCGCGGGCGTGGACATTGCGGATTGGGAGGCGAGAAAATTCGGGCTAATGGCCCAAGTCATGCTTGGCCTCGACGGTATTACCTATACCGAAAAAAGGCAGCGGGATGCATTGGAGGAAGCGATCAACACCATCGCACAACACACCATTGGTAGCGGCAGCCTAGGAGAAGCAAAGAGTTTACTCCAAACTATTCTATCCGAAGTGGATGGTCCCATCGGCCCCCTTGAACTAAAGTATTACAAAGAATTTGTTTTCGGTGGTCCCTCGGGTGATGCGCTTCGGGAAATGATTTTGCTAGCAGCTCGTTGTGAGATGGCAGCGGCCTTGCAGCGGACGCGCGCAGTGTGGGAGATCATCTCGATCTATGACGAACGTTGCGAATCGGAGCTTCGCAGCAGGGGACTGCTTGGGTTTGACGACATCAAGCATCTCATGGGCAGATGGCGCGATAACGAAGAGGATCGGCTCACGAGAGAGGCCATTGATTTCCGGCTGGATGCACGCTACGACCATTGGCTGTTAGATGAATTTCAAGATACCAGCCGAAGCGATTGGACCGGCTTGTCGCCGCTCGTCGATGAGGCATTTTCAAGCGATGAGCGCACCGTTTTCATTGTAGGAGATCGCAAACAAGCGATTTATGGCTGGCGTGGCGGAGATGTTCGGTTGTTTGACGAGGTCATCGAGAACTACGGCGACGGCTTGGCCAGAGAAGAAATGGCGGACTCGTGGCGCTCGTGCCCCGAGGTCCTAGAATTGGTGAACTCCGTTTGTGGCGACCCAGTAGCGGTGGGCCAATTTTTTGGCGAGACGGCCCCAAAATGGGAGTGGAAGCAGCACACGTCTGCCAGGCGATTGGCGGAACCCGACAGGCGCGGCGAGGCGCGGGTTGAGATCATCGAGGGAAAGATCGACGAACGCTTGGAGCGACTCGGTGAGCTGCTGAACGAACTGGGAGTGGGTGAGAAAAATCATACCTGTGGCGTGCTGCTGCGAACCAATGCCACAATGCGCAAGGTCGCCGATCATCTGCGGGAAAAGGGATTCGACGTGATCGAAGAAGGGGCGCGTCAGCCAAGTAGGGACAATCCGGTAGGCGTCGCGTTGGCCCATCTCCTCAAGTGGTTGGCCGATCCGTCCGATGCCTTTGCCAAAAAAGTGATCGAGATGTCACCGATCGGGCAGGTGCTTACCGCGAAATTTGGCGAGGCGTGGCAGCAAACATGGGAGCGACTGTTAGAAACTGCTGCAACCATCGGCTTTGCGGGAATGGTGGAGGTGGTGATCCGTGAAGTTTGGATGGATTGGTCAGATTTTGGCCGCAGGCGTGCGGGTGACATCATGGCGGCCTTGGCGAAGCTCGACGCTCAAGGGGGGGCAACAGCTCAGCAAGCGGCAGATTGGATCGCAAACCTTGAAGTTTCACAAAGCCCAGGGAGGGCTGCCGTTCAAGTCATGACGATCCACAAGTCGAAGGGACTTGGATTCGACATCGTTGTTTTACCAGATGTCCCCGACGAAGAAATTCCGCAGGCTCAAAAATTTGAGGTAGCAGAACACGCCGAGTGGATCAGCCAGACACCGCCGAAATGGGCGAGGGAATTAATCCCAGAGATGGTTCAGGCGGAGTCACGCTGGGCGATGACCCAGCGCTACGAGGCAATCTGCATGCTTTACGTGGCAATCACTCGGGCGAAGCGTGGCCTTTATATTTTGCTGGAGGCTCCCAGCAAAACAAAAAATACCGACAAGCCAACGCTATCGAATTGGCTGCTCGCATCGATTGGTAGCAAAAGTCAGACGGATTATTTCTATCAAATGGGTCGGCCAGACTGGGTGGATCTCGTTGAGCAAGCGAAGTCCCCCGATTTTGCATCCAGCGACCTAGGGCTCACCCAGGGCATGTGTCGCCGAGAGCGGAAAACGCCGAGCGGCTTGAAAAAAAGCGCGGCCACGGCAGTCATTCACTCTGGAAGTGGCATGAAATTTGGCAGTGAGGTTCACGCCGCGTTCGAGCAAGTCGGCTGGGTGGATGAGGTGACGCCAACGCTTCCGAGAAACGATGCCGGTCGACTGGTCGGAGAGTTGTTAGAGACACCAAGCCTGCGCGAGCTTTTCCTGCGAAATGGAAAGGCAGTGGAGCTTTTCTGTGAGCAGCCGATCGACGCGATCGTCGACAACGCTTGGCTAAGCGGAGTGATTGATCGGCTTCACTTGCACCGCGACGGGGCGGGGCTAGTGAGGCGGGTTGAGGTGATTGATTACAAAACGGATGGCGTCGAGCGGATTGAAGCGCTTGTGGAGCGTTATTCGCAACAAATGCTTGCCTACCAGCAAGTGATGCAAATCGCCTACCCTGATGCTGAGGTAGCATGCATCTTACTCTCAACGCGCTTCAGGCAGAGCATCTTGGTCAACTGATGATTTGGTTCTGTTAGATTTCTGGAGTTACAAAAGGCGTTAATTTTATTACATCAATGAATTGCTAAACTGGCACATCTTTGGTTCAATAAATACTGATGATTGCTTCTAATTACACAACCCACGCGCCCCTACTCAAGTGGGTGAATGAAATTGCAGCTCTTTGTACGCCCGACGCGATTGAGTGGTGTGATGGGTCGCAGGAGGAGTGGGATCGGCTGACCACATTGATGGTTGAGCGCGGCACTTTCACTCGGCTGAATCCCGCCAAGCGTCCGAATTCCTTCCTTGCGCGTTCGACTCCATCGGATGTGGCCCGAGTCGAGGAGCGCACGTTCATTTGCTCGAAGCGCCCGGATCAAGCGGGTTCAACGAACCGCTGGGCCGACCCGGTTGAAATGCGCTCTCTGCTGATAGGCAAATTCAAAGGGTCGATGAAGGGCCGGACAATGTATATCATTCCATTCTGCATGGGCCCAGTGGACTCCCCGTTGGCGAAGATCGGAGTAGAGATTTCTGATAGTCCGTACGTGGTGGTGAATATGCGGATCATGTGCCACATGGGAGCGAGGGTCCTCAAGCAACTTGAAGACGAGGCGAGCGGTGTCAGCGCCAAAAAACGTGATGGCCATGGGCAGTTCATTCCCTGCCTCCACTCCGTGGGTGCGCCACTCGAGGAGGGCGCCCCCGATACCAGCTGGCCCTGCAACGATGACAAGTACATCGTTCATTTTCCCGAGACTCGTGAGATCATGTCCTATGGGTCCGGCTATGGCGGTAACGCGCTGTTAGGAAAAAAATGTCTCGCGCTGCGCATCGCTTCGAACATCGCCCGCGAACACCGCTGGATGGCGGAGCACATGTTGATTGTTGGAATCCATGCGCCCGACGGTACCCGAACCTATATCACTGCCGCATTTCCATCGGCTTGCGGTAAAACCAATCTCGCCATGTTGATCCCGCCAAAGGCCTATCTTGATGCAGGATGGAAAACCTCCATCGTGGGCGACGACATCGCATGGCTTTGGCCTCATGGGGATGGCAAACTCCATGCGATCAATCCAGAAACCGGCTTCTTCGGTGTCGCCCCCGGCACCGCATACGAGACCAATCCGATCGCGATGGAGTCGATGAAGGAAAACACGATTTTCACCAATGTGGGGCTCACCGATGATGGAGATGTCTGGTGGGAAGGGATGACTCCTGATGCACCTACACATCTCATCGACTGGACGGGCCAAGACTGGACGCCAGATTGTGGGCGCACTGCTGCGCATGCCAACGCACGCTTTACCGCACCTGCAGTGCAGTGCCCGACCATCGATCCCGAATGGCAAAATCCCGAGGGGGTTCCGATCGACGCGATCGTATTTGGTGGGCGTCGACCGACGACCATGCCTCTCATCTATCAGGCATTCAACTGGAGCCACGGAGTTTATGTAGGAGCCACCATGGGATCAGAGATGACCGCCGCTGCCGCTGGCATCATCGGCAAGGTCCGTCGTGACCCGATGGCGATGCTGCCATTTTGTGGATATAACATGGGTGCTTACTTTGGGCATTGGTTAGAAATGCGTCGCTACATCACCAACCTTCCGCGCTTCTTTCATGTCAATTGGTTCCGGAAGAGCGAAGACGGGAAATTCTTGTGGCCCGGGTACGGTGAAAATATGCGGGTTCTCGAGTGGATTGTGAAACGTTGTCATGGAAGTGCGGCGGGTTATGAGACGCAAATCGGTTGGACCCCAGCCTTCGAGGATTTCAATATCGAGGGACTTGAGGGTTTCACTCGCGAGGATTACGACAAGGTCATGGCCTTCAATCGTGCCGAGTGGAAGGCCGAACTGGTGAGCCAGGGCGAACTTTTCATCGACCTCTATGACGACTTACCCAAGGAGTTGATTTTCCAGCGGGAGCTATTGGCCGCAAGACTCTCGTGAAATGAAGAATGGCGTCTCCGGCCCAATCGATCATTCTCACGTGGTGCCAGTGATCCATCCTACTCTTGAGCAGCGACTCGCGGCCCGCGAGATGCCTAACGGCTGGCCCGTCATGCGCCAGCGCTGGGCGGACCTGTTGTTCCTTCATTGGCCGATCGATTCTGCATTGCTTCGCGCCCGTCTGCCAGCGGGACTCCATGTGGATACTTACGAGGGAAATGCATGGATCGGTGTGGTTCCATTTTCGATGCAACGCGTTCGGCCTGTTGGCTTGCTGCCACTGCCATGGCTATCTTGGTTCCTGGAATTGAATGTCCGCACTTACGTCCGTGATGAATTCGGAAATCCTGGAGTTTGGTTTTTCTCTTTGAGTTGCAACCAACCGCTTGCGGTAGAAATCGCACGGCGTGCCTTTCATCTTCCCTATGAGCACGCGGTAATGGATCGCAGCCAGACGAACGGCCACATTCAGTATTTGTGCCATCGAAAATCGCATGGTGCGACGGCCGCCGCCTTTGAATACACGGTCGCTAACGAAACTCAGCAGGCAGAGCTTGGTTCGCTCGAATGGTTTCTGGTCGAGCGATATTTGCTTTTTTGTGCGAACCGCGACGGACGTTTATTTTGTGGGCGTGTCCACCATGAGCCGTACCAAATTGCGGCTGGCGGATGCACCAAGTGGTCGGCAGAACCACTCCGACTCGATGGATTTTCCCCTCCCAGTGACCCACCCGCGTCCATCCTCACCGCGGCGCCCGTGGACGTAACAATTTTCCCACTGCGCGAGGTTCAACGCTGAAGGATCAGAATGCTTTGTTTGTTCGATTGGCTTTTCGGCCTTTGATCGCTCGCTATTTCGCTGCAAGCTCGCTTTGCCATGTCAGACGGACTTTCCGCTGCGGAACTTCTCCGCTACTCACGCCACCTGCTCATCCCAGCAGTGGGTGAGGCTGGCCAACTTCGGTTGAAGGGTGCGGCAGTCTTGTTAATCGGCACCGGTGCTCTCGGTTCACCTGCCGCCCTCTACCTCGCCGCAGCCGGTGTGGGCAAACTGGGTTTGGTCGATCCCGACCATGTTGATTCGTCAAACCTCCAGCGGCAAATCCTCCACGGCGAATCATGGATCGGAAAGCCGAAGCTCGAGAGCGCGGTCTCTCGCCTGCGGGAGGTCAATCCTCACATCGTCATCGAGACTCATCCCGTGAGGTTCGCTCCTGAAAACGCGAGGCAGATTGCCGCTGGCTATGATGTGCTGTTAGATGGCTCTGACAATTTCCCAACCCGATTTCTAACAAACGATACTGCATTTTTTCAGCGCGTGCCGTTGGTCTATGGCGCGATCTATCGCTTTGAAGGTCAAACGGCCGTGTTTGCGCCGCACCTCGGCGGACCATGTTATCGCTGTTTATTACCCGAAATGCCGCCTGTGGGTAGCGTTCCATCATGCCACGAGGCTGGGGTGTTAGGGGTTTTGCCGGGGATCATTGGGTCGATTCAAGCGATGGAGACCATCAAGCTGATTCTCGGCATCGGCCAGATTCCTTTGGGAAAACTCACCTGCTATGATGCGCTCAACAGCGAGTTTCGAACACTCAAGATCCACCGCGACCCCCAATGCCGCCTATGTGGCAATCGGCCCGAGATTCATCAAGTATCCAACGCTGAAACCACCTCGACTAACGATTGCAACCTCACCCCAGCCAACATGGACTCCATCACCACTACTGAACTTCGTAGCATCCTCAATCAACCATTCGACGGGCTCCTCATCGACGTGCGTGAGCCGGCGGAACATGCCGTGGCACACATCGAAGGCTCACGCTTGATTCCATTACAAACGCTGCCAGAGCACGTCGGAAGTCTGCCAAAGGACAAGGAAATCTTGGTCCACTGCAAGGCGGGTGGCCGCTCTGCCAAGGCCGTGCATTTTTTGTTAGATCACGGATTCACCCACGTTAAAAACGTCGCGGGCGGCATGGATGCTTGGCTCACTGAAAATCCCTAACCGCTCGCAAGACTCACTCGGTGGCTTCTTCCTCGCCGCCTTGGTCCACATCTTCTGCTAGAGCACCGTCTGCCGATGCTTCAGTTGAATCTTCGCCGTCAGGGATGACGATGGAGATGTCTTGAAGTTTTTCGCCAGACTTGAGAGTGAGGAGCTTGACGCCTTGGGCATTGCGACCGGTTTCACGGACCTCCGCGGCGCGGATCCGGATGCTTTGGCCGCTTGAGGTCATGAGCATGAGCTCATCCTCCTCGGTCACCGTCACCGCACCGACCACTGGGCCCGTTTTTTCAGTGACCTTCATGGTGATGATGCCCTTGCCGCCGCGGGATTGGAGGCGATAGTCCTCGAAGGTCGTGCGCTTGCCGATGCCATTTTCTGATGCCACTAGAAGCGTCGATCCCTGAGTGACCAGCGCAAGGCCAATCACGAAATCTCCCTCGCTCGGCCGGATTCCCATGACTCCTGCCGTGCCGCGGCCAAGAGCGCGGGTGTCATCCTCGTGGAATCGTAGACTCATCCCTTCATGGGTCACGAGAATGATCTCATCCGAACCTGATGTTAGACGGACACCGATCAGCTCGTTGTCTTCCTCCAAATTGATTGCGATGATTCCATCTTTGCGATAATTTCGGAAATCATTCACTGCAGTTTTCTTCACCTTGCCGCTGCGGGTGGCGAAGAAGACAAACCCCGCTTCCTCGCGGAACGTGATGTCATTGCCATTTTCATCTACGGTGCGTTCGAGGCGGAGCAATGCCGCAATTTTCTCCTCGGGCTTGAGGTTGAGTACGTTCTGGATGCTGCGGCCCATCGCCGTGCGGGAACCCTCGGGGAGTTCATACACTCGCTCGACATACATCCGGCCCGTGTTGGTGAAAAAGAGCAAGTAATCGTGCGCCTGCACGCTGAAGAGATGCTCGATGAAATCATTTTCCCCATCCTTCTTCGCACCTCGCGTTTCCATTCCCTTGAGGCCCTTGCCGCCTCGGCCTTGGACTCGGTATTCGCTTGAGGGTGTGCGCTTGATGTAGCCACGATGCGAGAGGGTGACGATCATCGCATCGTTTGCGATGAGATCTTCCATGGCTACCTCGCCGACTTCGGCGACGATCTCGCACTTCCGAGGCGTGGCGAAGCGGTCCTTGATGACGCGGAGCTCGTCCTTGATAATGAAAAGGACACGTTCCTCGCGGGCAAGGATGTCCATCAGGTCCTTAATGTCTGCAAGCACTGCATCGTATTCACCCTTCACCTTATCCTGCTCGAGGCCGGTGAGTTGATAGAGGCGGAGTTCAAGGATGGCATTCACTTGACGCTCGCTGAAAGTGTAAGTTTCGCCGGAAATCGACGGCTGTGAGCGGATCATGATGCCAAGTGCCTCGGCGGTGGCGACTGGGAAACTGTAGGCGGAAAGGCGCTCGCGTGCCTCATCACGGTTTTTCGACGAGCGGATGATCTTGATGAAGTCATCGAGGTGTCCAAGAGCTAGCAGGAAGGCTTCTAGCAACTCTGCGCGTTCCTCTGCTTTTCCTAACAAATAGCGAGTTCGGCGGATCACTACCTCGCGGCGATGCTCGATGTAGGCGTCGATTGCTTCCTTGAGGGAAAGTTGCTTCGGACGATTCTTGTGGATCGCCAGCATGTTCACGGAGAACGAAGTCTCCATGGAAGTTAGTTTGAACAACTGCGCCATGACCACCTGTGGGCGGGCGTCGCGTTTGAGCTCGATCTCGATGCAGGTGTCCTCGGCCGACAAGTCGCGCATGCCTGAGATGCCGGTGAGAATCTTCTCGTTCACCAATTCGGCGATGCGTTCCTGGAGCGTCGCGCGGTTCACTCCGTACGGCACGCCGCGGATGATGATGAACGAGCGCCCTGCAGCATTCTCTTCGATTTCCATCTTGCCGCGCATGCGCATCGAGCCACGGCCGGTGCGGAAATATTCCTCGATGCCGCGAATGCCGCGGATCTCGCAAGCGACCGGAAAATCGGGGCCCTTCATGTACTGCATCAACTCCGGCAGCGTGATTTCTGGATGGTCGATCTGCGCACAGATCGCCTCGACCACCTCACCGAGGTTGTGGGATGCGAGATTCGTGGCCATACCGACTGCGATGCCAGTGCTGCCATTGACGAGGAAGTTAGGAAATGCTGATGGCAGGACCGATGGCTCATTCTGCGATCCATCATAGTTCGGCACAAAGTCGACGGTATCCTTATCGAGGTCGTCCATCATCGCCATGCCAAGCGCATGGAGGCGTGCCTCCGTGTAACGCATCGAGGCCGCTGAGTCGCCCTCCACCGATCCGAAGTTTCCTTGGCCATCGATCAGCATTTCACGCATCGTCCATGGTTGGCCCATGTTGACGAGGGTCGTGTAGATCGCCATGTCGCCGTGAGGGTGGAAGTTACCCATCGTTTCACCGACAATCTTGGCGCACTTGACGTGAGCTTTCCCTGGGCCGACGCCGAGTTGGCGCATCGCGTAAAGGATCCGGCGTTGGGACGGCTTTAGGCCGTCACGCACATCGGGGAGCGCACGGGAAATGATCACCGACATCGAGTATTCCAAGAAGGACTTCGAAAGTTCTTCGGCGACGTTGATCGGTTTGATGTTAGATTCAGACATGGTGTAAAAATGGGTTCAGGCGCGAGTGAGGTCAGCGGCCGATTAAACGTCGAGGTTGCGCACGTTGAGGGCGTTGTCTTCGATGAAGCGTTTGCGGGGCTCGACGATGTCGCCCATGAGGACGTCGAACATCTTGTCGGCTTCCACGGCGTTGTCTTCGTCGAGTCGGACGCGGAGGAACTGGCGGACTTCGGGGTCCATGGTGGTTTCAAAGAGTTGTTTGGCGTTCATTTCACCAAGACCCTTGAAGCGTTTGATCTGCACGCCGCGGCTGGCGATCTCTAACACTCTAGCGAGAATTTCCGGCACAGCAAAGACCGGGGTGATTTTTTGTTTGTCGCCGTCGCCTTCGAGTAGCTCGAAAAGTGGAGCGTCGTCGTTGAAGAATACCGCCGTGTCGATGCCACACTCGGTGAGGCGAGAAAAGATGCGGGCGATGGCGTGGGACTCGTGGAGTTCGTAGAGGTTTGCGCGGCGGGATGGGCCGACGTGCGCGGCAATTTCCTCTTCGGTTAGAATTTCTTCAAACAGGCGGAGATCCCGGTTTTGAGCGGCGAACGCGCGAAGATCAGCTTCTTTCGAAAAATATGTTAGAGCTTCGTCATTACCCGTCCGGATGCGGATCATGAACTCCGGAAGTGCGCCATTGACGCGGGCGGCGAGGTAGTTTTTGAAATCACCTCCGTTGCCCTCGATGGTCGTGGAGAAACGTGAAAGCGATGAGAGGTTTTCAAGGATCACCTTGAGTTCGTCAGCCGTGAAGCTACGGGATTGATCGTAGGTCCGGAGTTCCACCTCGCCCGCACCGAGGTCGATGAGGATGCGGTTGAGTTGGTCGTTGTCTTGGACGTATTCTTGGCGTTTCTTGCGGCTGACGAGGTAGAGCGGTGGCTGCGCGATATAGAGGTAACCACTCTTCACCAAGGCCGGCATGTGGCGGCAGAAGAACGTCAGCAAGAGCGTGCGGATGTGCGAACCATCGACGTCAGCATCGGTCATGATGACGATTTTGTGGTAGCGGACTTTCTCGATGTTGAAGGCGCCCTCTTGTTCGCCGTCGCCGATGCCTGCGCCGATGGCGGTGATCATCGACTGGATTTCCTTGTTTTGCAGCGCGCGGTGGAGGCGGGATTTCTCCACGTTGATGAGTTTGCCGCGGAGCGGAAGGATCGCTTGGGTGCGGCGGTCGCGGCCTTGTTTGGCGGAGCCACCTGCGGAGTCACCTTCGACAATGTAGAGCTCGGATTTTGCCGGGTCGCGTTCTGAGCAATCTGCGAGTTTGCCGGGCAGGCCACCACCGGAGAGGGCGGACTTACGCACAGTTTCGCGGGCTTTTCTAGCAGCTTCTCGAGCGCGGGCGGCGTTGACCGATTTCTCGATCACGCGCTTCGCGAGTGCCGGATTCTCGTCGAAGAACTGCATCAGCCCCTCGTAAACGATCGAGGAAATGACGCCTTCGATCTCGCTGTTCACCAATTTGTCCTTGGTCTGCGAGCTGAAGCGCGGATTCGGCATTTTTACCGAGATGATCGCGATGAGACCTTCGCGAACGTCGTCACCTGTTAGGGCTGGATCCTTGTCCTTGAGGATTTTGTTTGCCTTGGCGTATTGGTTGATGCCGCGGGTGAGGGCGGTGCGGAATCCGGTGAGGTGCGTGCCGCCATCGCCGTTAGGGATCGAGTTGGCGAAGCAAAGAATCTGGTCGTTGTAGGAGTCGTTGTATTGAAACACCACGTCCGCGAAGACATCGTCGCTGGTTTTTTTGCCATCGTAATCGAGTTCGATCTGGCGCTTGCCGTGGAGGATGACGGGTTCGTCGTGGATGAGGGTTTTGTTTTCGCCGAGTTGTGCGACAAACTCTTGGATCCCCTTTGAGTAGAAAAAGGTCGCCTTTTTCGCGGACTCGGGGCGTTCGTCTTCGAGGTCGATGATGAGGCCGGGGTTGAGGAACGCCAGTTCGCGAAGGCGGGTGGCGAGGCGATCAAACTTGAACTCGATGGTGTCGACGAAGATCGTCGCATCGGGGAAGAAGGTGATCATCGTTCCCGTTTTGGTGGGATCGACATCGCCGATGACGTGGAGTGGCTCGGTGGTTTTACCGCGTTCGAAGCAGATCAAGTGGACCTTGCCATTCCGCATGATCTCGGCCTTGAACCAATCGGATAGGGCGTTGACACACTTCGCGCCGACGCCGTGGAGTCCGCCGGAGTATTTGTAGGCGCCTTGGCCGAATTTTCCGCCGGCGTGGAGATTGGTGAGCACCAGTTCTACGGCGGGCATGCCGAATTTGACGTGCATGTCCACGGGAATGCCGCGGCCGTTGTCTGCGATCGAGACCGAGCCATCGACATGAATGGCCACTTTGATCTTGCTGCAGTAGCCGGCGAGGTGTTCATCGATGGAGTTGTCGAGAACCTCGAAAACGCAGTGGTGGAGGCCGCGTTCATCGGGGTCACCGATGTACATTCCGGGGCGCTTACGAACCGCATCGAGGCCTTCCAGCTTATCGATTTGGGCGGCATCATAAACCTGTGCTGCGGCAACCTGGGTCTCAGCTTTTTGTGGCTCGTTCGAAGTCTCGGACATAGTGCGACAAGAGGCTCTGAAATCCTGCCATCGGAGACAAGGAACTTCGTCGAAAAAAACAGGCTGGCCCTCGGAAAAACGCCTCTTTCCGCTTTGGGGGATCCTCCTGAGCTTCAGGCACTCATGTCCAGGCACTGGACCTGCCAGTGAAGCAGCACCTCTGCAGGTTCTGCCTCGCCTGCCGCGAGGGACTCGATGACTGCGCGTGGCGCGATCAGCGAACCCTCGATGTCGAGTTTGGCGGCTGCCACCTCGCGGATTTTGATGAGATCGTCCACCTTGCTTTCGAAATCGCGGTCCCGCTTGCGTCGTTTGCTGCTCGGGCGCTCTGGCCATGCCGATTCGGGAAGTGATTCAGCAGCAGCGAGTGCGGCATGAAAACGCTTCGTGCGCTCTGGCCGGAAGTGATGCGGCAGGTGGATGGATTTTTTCGCGGCCAGATCGATGCTCCACTCAAGCAGTTGGCGGTTCGGAGCGACCATGAAAGACGGCTTGTCCCAGGCCTTGGCCTCGGCGTCGCGCCATTGCCAAATCGAACGAAGGCAGGCGAGGCCGTAGCCATCGAGTTTGCCAGATCCTTGGACGCGCCAGCTTTCCTCCTTGGAGTCGTCTCGGTCGAGCACTTTTTGGCGGGCGGCGAGGCAGCTTTCTTCAAACCACTCATATCGGCCCTTTTCCTTGAGGCCCGCAACGATCATGTCCCCCATTTCGAGGAGGTAATTCACGTCATTGAGGGCGTATTCGACCATTTTTTCCGAGAGTGGGCGCTTCCCCCAGTCGGCTTTTTGCGAGGATTTCGAGAGTTCTACGGCGAAAAACTGGTTGACGAGGTCACCGAGGCCAAAGCGCCGTGCGCCGAGCAGCCGAGCGCCAATTTGGGTGTCGTAAACCACCGCGGGAAGTGCGCCGAACTGGCGCTTGAACATGGTCATGTCGTAGTCTGCGCCGTGCATCCAGACGGTCGCCACAGACAGGTACTCGCCCAAGGATGAAAGGTCTTGGATCGCGAGGGGATCAATCAGCACGCTCTGCTGGCGGTCCGCAAATTGGATCAGACAAAGCGATTCGCGGTAGCGGTGCAAGCTGTCCGCCTCGGTGTCGATGGCGCAAATCGGGTGTTTCGCCCCCATTCGGCTGGCCTCGAGATGGCTGGCCAAGCGCTCGGTGGTATCGATCATATTAGAGCTCATGGGCTTGGCGATGACAGGTCGGAGATTCAGTGCTGGGGAGATTTTTGAAATGAATCACGATGGAACTTTGAAAGTGCGCTCTCCAGCTGACAAGCGAAATTCGTGAGGTTCAATCCAGAGGAACCGCTACTCAGGCGACGTGAAAACCCGCAGCTTGTTCTTGGGTCAATTCGATGACTTTCCATGGCAAGCCATGCTCGTTGAGGTCCGCCATGAAGGCGTCTGGGTCGTGTTGTTCGATGTTCCACACCCCCGATTTCCGCCAGTCGCCGGTGAGCAACTGCTTGGCACCGATCATCGCCGGGACTCCGGTCGTATAGGAAATCGCCTGGGAGCCCACCTCCGCGAAGCAGGCTTCGTGATCGCAGATGTTGTAGATGTAGATCGCCTTGGGCGCGCCATTTTTGACGCCGGTGATCACGTTGCCGATGCACGTGCGGCCCTTGGTCGTCTCGCCAAGATCGCTTGGATTGGGCAAAACCGCCTTAAGAAACTGGAGCGGGACGATTTCCACCCCTTGGTACATCACGGGGTCGATCCGCGTCATGCCGACGTTTTGAAGCACCTCAAGATGCTTTAAATAATTGGGCGAAAATGACATCCAGAATTGGGCGCGCTGGAGGGTTGGGATGTGTTTGACGAGCGATTCGAGCTCTTCGTGATACATTCGGTAGATTTCGTAAGTCCCCACGCCATCCGGGCAGGTGAACGCCTGGTACAGCGACATCGGCGCGGTTTCGACAAAGCCACCGTTTTCGAAATGGCGGCACTCGGCGGTGACCTCGCGGATATTGATTTCCGGATTGAAATTCGTGGCAAACGCCTTGCCGTGATTTCCGCCGTTCACGTCGATGATGTCGAGCGTGTGGATCTCGTCGAAGTGGTGTTTGAGCGCCCAAGCCGTGAAGACATTGGTCACGCCGGGGTCAAATCCGGAGCCGAGCAGCGCCGAGAGCCCGGCATTTTCGAACCGTTCTTGGTAAGCCCATTGCCACGAATATTCGAACTTCGCGACGTCGAGCGGCTCGTAGTTTGCCGTGTCCATGTAGTCGCATCCCGCGAGCAAACAGGCGTCCATCAAGTTGAGGTCTTGGTAGGGCAGCGCCACATTGATCAGCAGCGTCGCACCCGTTTTCCGAATGAGTGCCGCGGTTTCCTCCGCATTGTCAGCATCCACCTTGGCCGTGCCGATCGTGCGGCCCGTGCGCTGGAGCACCTCGGCGGCGATTGCGTCGCATTTTGAAAGGGTCCGCGAGGCGAGGGTGATCTCCCCGAAGACCTCGGGAACCATGGCGCATTTGTGGCCGACGACGCTGCCGACTCCGCCGGCTCCGATGATGAGGACTTTATTCATGGTCTGGTACACGTGCAGAGTTGGGAGAATCTGACCCTGCTGGCAAGAAATTCCCAACCGAGATCGCCAATCTTTGCGCGAATTTCCCGACAATTTTTGAGTGGCATGGCGTTTTGATCCCTGCAAGGCTCCTTCAAGCCGCCAATCCATGAAAATTCAATCTTCCTCACCTCGCATCCGCCGCAACTCTGGATTCACCCTCCTTGAAATGGTGATTGTCCTTGGAATCATCGCCATGATCCTCGGTGGCGCGATCTTCTCGATGAACAAAATCGGCAACTCGGCCAAACTGAGCCAAGTGGAGTCGGATTTCAAAAGCTTCGAAAGCGCCCTAGCCATGTACAAACTCAACGCCGGCTCCTTCCCGACCACCCAGCAGGGCCTCAACGCGCTGGTGACTAAGCCCTCCAGCACTCCGGTCCCACGTCGCTGGGTCCAAGTGATGAGCAAGGTTCCCAAAGACCCATGGGGTACCGAGTACGGCTACCGTTTCCCTGGCAAGAAGCGCGCAAATGACTTCGAAATGTTCAGCAAGGGCGAAGACGGCATTGAGGGCACCCCAGATGATCTCAGCAGTCAGGACGATTAAGCCGCAGCGAGGCTTCACGCTGATCGAAATCGTCATGGTTCTCGCCATCTCCGCCGTCGTGATGGGGGGCGCGGTCGGGTTCATGATCTTCTCGTCCGACGAACGAGCGTTGCGCAACACCTCGGGAGAAATTGAACTTTTGGCGAAAAAAGCCCGCGTCTCCGCCATCCTTCACCAAACGTCCTACGCCTTGGAGTTCCGCGAGGGCATCGTGCGGCTCCTCCCGCTCGCCCAAGCGGGGATCATCCAGAAAAAAAACTCACGCACGCTTCCTCCCGTTTCCGCCCCCGAATTGAACGAAGCCAGCGGCAAGAACCAAGTGAATCTCAGCGGCGACATGGCCCTTTTCATCCGGCACTGGAATGCGGACGCATGGCTCCCGACCACCAAGAATGCCGTGCAAGTCTGGCGCTTTGACCCCGACGGCCTTTGCGAACCGATCTCGATCCGGCTCAGCCTCCCGAAAAGCTGGTCAGAAGATTCCTACCACCCGCTCACCGCCACCATTCGCGAAAGTTCGCTCGAAGCCCGATGAAACGCTCGATCCAGCATGGCCGACGCGGATTTCTCCTCCTTGAGATGATTCTCGCGCTCGGCATATTCGGCATCGCTGCCACCGGATTCGCCGTGGCACTCAAGCGGATGGCCGCTGCCGCGCAAATGGCGCAAAGCGAGCTCCGGATCACTCGGATTCTCGACAGCGCGCTCGACGAGACCCTGTCCCTCCCCGTCCTTGAAGAAGGAGAGTTCAACTCATCCGTCGGCGACACTGGCATCGAGCTGAAAACCGCGGTCACTCTGCTCGACAAACTGGAAAATGAGGACGGGCAACTTCTCCAGGAAATGTTCGCCATCAAGGTGGAGGCGAAGTGGTATGCTGAAGGGCAATGGAAGCAACGCGACGTCGAAACCTGGCGCTACGGCCGCATGTACCAGCCATGACCCACCATCCTGTCAAAAACCGGCCATCAGGCTTCACGCTGCTCGAGCTCGTGATTGCGATCGGCTTGTTGTCGATTTTGGTCGGGATGGTCTTCAGCACCGCCCGCACTTCGCTGGCACTCGGCAACACGATCGTGCAGACCCAAAACGAGGAAATGCTCCACCAAGCGTTCTTCGAGCTCCTCGGCCAACGATTTTCCTCCCTCCCCGGCAACACGCGCCTCGAGCTGAAAGCTGAAGACGCCGGCTCACGCTACACCTCCGACCTCACCCTCCAAAACGTGCCTCTCAGCTTCACGTGGGGCGGCGAGGCGCGCATCGCCAAGGCCGTTCAATTCAGCACCGTGAAGCGCCGCAGCGGCTACCTCGACATCGTGCTGCGGTATTATGAAAACGAAATCCTCGAGGGCTCCGCTTCCACCTTTGGGAGTTCGACCGACACGGCACCTTTCGCGGAAATCGTCCTCCTCACCGATGTCGCCTATTTCGAGTGGCGCGTGCTCGACGGCCGGACGATGGAGTGGCAATACGACTGGGAGGCCCAAGGTCGCTTGCCTCTCCAAATGGAACTCACCATGGCCGTCGGCGCGAAAGGCGAGGAAATCCGCCAGATTTTTTGGATCCCACCCAAGCAAAACCCCGAAGTGCTCATGCGGCAAATGGCTCAATCCGGCGGTAACATCAACTCAACAGACCCCGCAGCCGACGGCATTCCTGCCGGTGGTGGCGGCGTGAACTTGCCTCAAGTTCAAATCCCTGGATTCCCCCAAAATGGCGGCGGCAGACCCGGTGGAAATGGCGGTGGCCCTAGACCTCCCAACCGAAACATAGGCCAATGAAGCACCAGCCCATTCCATCCCAACGACCTCGCGGCGTCGCTCTCATGGCGGTGCTCTGGTTGATTGCGATCCTCGCGATGGCCTGCATGACCACCTTGCGGGTCATCTCCTTCGATATGGAAATCGCAACCGCCAAGGTCCACGGTTCCCGCGCACGCCAAATGGCGGAAATGGGCATCGCCATCGGCTCGAACCCCGCAGTGAAACGCTCGGACCCGATCCTTCGCCAACTCAATGCCGAGACCGGAGAGGGCTTCGAGGCCAAGGTGGTTTCCGAAGGCGGACGCTTCAACATCAACTCGATCCTCATGCAAGGAGACAAGGAGCTGCTGACCTCGATGTTTGTGAACTGGGGCCTCGACGTGGCGGATGCCCAAGGCGTGATCGATTCCCTCATCGACTGGATCGACACCGACGATGACGAACAAATGAAAGGCGCTGAGAAAAAATTTTACGAGGGGATCGGCCGGATCAACCAACCGTTCAATCACCCGTTTTATGACCTTTCCGAAATGAGCCTCGTCCGTGGCATGGAGTTGGTCGAAGCGGTCCGTCCCGATTGGCGGAACTGGTTCACGATTTGGAGCAGTGGGGGACTTGACCTGAATGAGGCGACGCCCGAGTTGATCGCCGCTGCCGCCGAAGTCCCCGCCGAACAAGCCGAAATCATCCCCGAGACCGTCGCCGGCATGGATGGCATCAAAGACACCACCGACGATGTTCCTTTTCAAAATCCTTCCGCAGCTCTTGATCTTTTGGGAATAGACCCACAAGGTCGCCCCGATCTTTCGCGGAGATTTACCACCAACGATTCGACCACCCGCGTGGAAAGCATCGGCTATGCCGAGGGCGTGAAGCGCAAAATCAGCATCATCATTCGCAATCGCACCGGCAAACCCGCTCTCCTCGAACGTACCGAAGAAATCATCCCGTGAGTAAAAACACCCAAAACGTGCTTCTCGTCCCCGGCGAATCTGGCTGGGAAATCTGGACCGGCCCATCCGGTTCCGCCCTAGAACTTCACGAAGTCACCGCGTGCGAGCGCCCGGGCGACCTCACGAATCTTCCCAGCGGCGACTTGCTGCTGCTCTTCCCCGTCAAGGCGATCACCGCGCTTCCCATGCGGGTCACCAGCGACGATACCTCGCTTTTCCCGGACCTTGCGGCCCTCCATGCCGAGCGCCTCGGACTGCGCCCAGACCCCATGGCGGGCCAGCTCACCGATCTGTTCGTGATCGCCCGTGAGGCGGAAAATACCGCGCTGCTCTCCGTCCTGCTGCGCGCTCCAGGTGAGGGTGACATGCCGCCCCGCGGACCCAAGAGTTTCGACATTTCTGCCCGCGCCTACCCGCTCGCCGGCGACTCACTCGCCGTCTGGAAGGAACTCGGCCGCTGGGTTTTCAGCCTCTCGCATCAGGGAAATTTGGTTTACTGCCAAGCCACTTCCGGCACCTCAAGCAGCCCCGATGAAGCCCTGGCCCGAGAGATCCGCCTGGCGCTCATCCAGCTTTCGCTGCAGGGCCTCGAAATCGAGCCGTCCCACATCGTCGTCTGGACGAACTCGGAAAACCTCAATCCCGCTGCCCTCGCCGCCGGATTCAAGGCCCCCGTGGAAATCTCAGCCCGCCCAGCCCCCACGCTGCCGGACCCCATCAGCAAGCTTCTCCCTGCCGACGTCCGCGCCGCCCGCCGCGAGGCAAAACGCCGCCAAAACATCATGGTCGGAGTCGCCGCCGTCGCCACCATTTACCTCGCCGCCATCGGCTGGTTTAGCTACGGCCTTTGGAAGGACAGCACCCTGACACAGAAGCTCAAGCAGCAAGCCGCCGCCGCCGCCCCAGAAGGTCAAGCCTACGCGACCCACATGGAAAAATGGGACGAGCTCTCCCCCGCGGTCGAGCTGACGAACTCACCTGTCGATATCCTCAGCCGGGTTGCCGCCTGCATCCCGGCCAACAGCGGGCTCCGCCTGAAAACCGCAGAAATCAGCGGCACGGAAATCAAGCTGATCGGCGAGGCGCCCCAACTCCAAGCGGTCAACAGCTTTAGCCTCAACCTTGACAAAAACACCGATCTAGCCCAGTTCGACTGGCAAACCCCTGAGCCGAACCAATCGACTCGCGGGTGGGAATTCGTCTTCAGCGGCGATGTCCCGCAACCTTGATTCTTCAGCTCCACTGACAAAAATTCTCCACCACGGCATTATTCGGTCAGTACACCCGCATCCACGTCATTCTCATTCATGTCATTCCGCGAAAAAAAACTCCTCTTCTTCTTTGCCCTCGCGGGGTTTGTTGTGCTGAATTTTCTCGCATTCGGCTTCTTGAAATCGAAGCGCCTCCAAGTGTCCCGCGCACAAGAACAGGCCCGCCAAGAACTCGCGACTGCAGAGCAGTTCCAGGAAAGCAGCCAGTTGATCGCCGACCAAATGGAATGGCTCGCCGGTCACGAACCGCAACCGACCGCCAACCAAGAAGTCCAAACCACGCTTCAACAACTCGCCGAACGCGAAGCAAAGGCCGCCGGACTCACGATCAAATCCCAAAAACCCCTCCCCACCGATTCCGCCGAGGGCAAACATTACCACCGCGCGAAACTCCAAATCACCGTGACCGGCACCGAACAGGCGCTCTACACCTGGTTCGACCGCATCAACATGCCTGACCAACTCCGCATCGCCACCCAGATCCGCATGTCGCCCGACACCCAAGACGACACCAAGATCGACTGCACCGCCACGATCGACCAGTGGTTTGTGCCACCCACCCTTTAACTCGTCCTCTTTTTGAAAGCTCCGGCACTTCATCCCGTCATGCTGCTCCTCGCCCTCACCGGCTTGGCGGTGGCGGATTTACCTAAAAAGCCGCCCCTCAGCCGTTACTCGGGGCTCTGGACGAATTCACCCTTCACCTCCAAGCCGCCACCGGCCGAACAAGGCCCAGAAGTCAACCCGCTCGACGACTACGCCCTCATCGGCGTGTCTCCCATCGGCGGCAGCGGCTACCGCGTGACGCTCATCAACAAGAAAAAAACCGACGAACGCATCACCGTGGACTCCGGCAGCACGAAGACGGATTTTAAAATCATCGAGGTGATCCGAAAAGCCGGCAACCCCCAGGGCACGACCGTGAAGATGTCATCAGGCAGCCAGATCGGAACGGTGGCCTTTGACGAGAAACTTCTGCCGCTGGTGGCTGCTCCCGTTGCCAAAGCACCGCAACCCGGCCAAGTCCCGCAGCCCTTCGTCGCCGGCCAACAGCCGCAGGTGGTCCCGCCCGGCGTGCCCCAGCCCGCAGGCGCGAACCCGCAAATTCAACGCCAGCCCCGGCCACGAGTGGTCCCTCCTTCCACCGGAGGCCAAATCCAGCCCGGTCAAATCCAGCCCGGCCAGTCTGGCCAAAAACAACGCCCGGACCGCCGAGGCCCCTAATTCTCCAACTTGCTCTAACTGCCTTTCTCCATGTCCTGCCATCGCTCCATCGCACTCCTGCTTCTCGGCCTCATCTCCGCGTCCGCTCAACCACCTGCAGTGCCCGTCAGCCCTGCCACCCCAGCAACGCCCGCTGCGGTCGTCGCGCCTGATACTTCTTCGGCCCCAGCCCCGGCCCCCGCAATCCCAGAGGCTCCCGCAGGCGCCACCCCACCACCTCCAGGAGTTGCCATCCCAGGCCTCGTTCCGCCCGTGGCCGCTGGAGTTCCGAGCTTCAAATCCCCTGCGCCCAACCCGCCTCTCGGCGAGACCAAAATCACCGCCGACATTAACGAGCCAAAACTCAGCGGCAACGCCCTCGCCGGCCTCTACCGGAAATACACCGGCCGCCGCGTGATCGTCTCCGCCGCCGCCTCCACGGCCGAATTCTCGTTCGTCCAAGAAGCCACCCCCCAAGACCCGCTCACCTTCGCTCAAGCCGCCGAACTCCTGAAAAAGGCCGCCACCATCGAAAACTTCGTTTTCGTCCCCGACGAGCAAGACCCCACCCTCGACATCCTCACGCTCTCCACCGGCGGCATCCGCCCAACCGGCCGCGGCGTCGACGTTTACAACGAAAACAGACCCCTCCCCGATGGCGACGCGGTCATTTCCTACGTGATGACGCTCAGCTTCATCAAACCCGCCGAGGCGGTGAACACCTTCACCCAGATCATCGGCCAGTTCGGCTCCTACGGCTCGATCGCCCCAGTGCCAAATGCCTCCGCCGTGGTCATCACGGAAAACACCTCGCTCATCCGGAAGCTCATCGACCTGAAAAAGGAAATCGACAAGCCGTCCTCACAGATCGCCACCCGTTTCATCAAGGTCCAGTTCGCCGACGTCACGGAAATCGCCGCCACGCTCAACGAGCTCCTGAACGCCCAGCAATCTGCCCAAAAAACCGCTGGCATCCAGCGTGCCGATTCGCCCAATCCCGCAGCCGTCCCCGGCGCCCCAGCCCAACCCGCTGGTGCCGCCAACGCTGGCGCAGGTAGCTCCGCAGGCGGCGAGGAAACCCCCGTCCAAATCATCCCCGACCCACGCACCAACCGCATCTTCGCCATGGGCCGCCCCGTGGACCTCTTGTTCGTAGAAGGCCTGATCCGCGAGTTCGACGTGGAAACCAGCGAGAAAAATTTCCTCCGTCGCAAGCTCCGCTTCCTCACGGTGTCCGATTTCCTGCCGATCGCTGGCGACGCGTTGGGCCGGGCATTCGGCGGCACGGGCGAGGGTGGTGGCAGTGCCGCCGGGGGAGCAGGGGGCCCAGGAGGAGCGACCAACCGCGCTCAACCTCAAGCCTCAGGCGGATCATCCCGCACCTCGGGAAGCAGCGGCCGAAGCGGCAGCACCGGTGCGAATTACGGCGGATCGATGTCCGGCTCGGGTTCCAGCTTCGGCGGCGGCGGATCGATGGGTGGAGGGGGCGGCTCAGGCGGCGGCGGCGGGCTGACGGCATCCAATGTCAGCTCCGCGCCGGAATCCGTCCTCATCGGACGCACCCTGCTCGTCGCCGACAACATCACCAACTCGATCGTAGTCCAAGGCCCGCCATCCGGCCTAGAAATCGTCGAGCGTCTCCTCGACCAAATCGATGTGAAACCCGACCAAGTCATGATCTCAACGGTGATCGGTCAGCTGACGATCGGTAAAACTAAGGAGACTGGGGTAAATTACCTCTTCACCGATGGAAACCTTGGCATCGGGGGTGGCGGCAGCGGCAGTCCGGTGACCAAAGCGGCTGGTAACACAACGCTTTCCAGCGTGTTCCCCGTATTCGATCCATCGACCCTTTCCGGCAGTGGAATCCGCGCACTGGGCACGGTGGGCGATCTGAGTGGCTATCTTAAAGCCCTGCAGTCCAAGACCGATTTCACCGTGCTCTCAAGACCCAGCATTTTCACCTCGAACAACCAAAAAGGCACGATTTCGAGTGGTGAGCGGATCGCCGTTCCCACCCAGGGCGGAACCAGCACCGGCAGCTACAGCACGGGCACCAGCATCCAGTACCAAGACGTGGTCTTGAAACTCGAAGTGATTCCCCTCGTCAACTCGGACAATGAAATTACGATGCAAATTTCACTGCTCAACGATGAGCAAAATGGCACCCAAGTGATTCAAGGTGCTGGTACGAATGGGGGCGACCTCACCGTTCCCCGGATCTCCACCCGTGAGATTTTAACCACCGCAACGGTTCCAGCAGGACAAACGGTGGTCCTCGGCGGTTTGATCGTTGGCAAGCAACAGGAATCGAAGAGCGGCATCCCACTGCTGAGCGACATCCCCTACCTCGGCAGGCTTTTTTCCACGGTCACGGATTCAAATGACCGCAGCGAGTTGATGGTTTTCATCCAGCCATCCATCGTACGGAATGAAAATACACTCAACGCGGTCCAAACCGACATGGACGGCCGCTATGAGGCATCGGATCGAGTTCGCAACTTCGCGGATGGCCCTGGCGTGCCGCCGCCAGCAGAAGTTGCCAAGCCAGTGTCTGACAAGGAAAGCGGCGCTTCTTCAAAGCCAGCGGCCAGGAAGAAATCCACCATCCAGCCGTCTTTCCGCAAGTAAGTCGCCTCTTTTTCCCAGCGAGCTTGCGGTCCGCCGAGTCGGGCGCAAGGCCGTCTTTCCCCTGACTCAGGGGGACAATCCCTTACGTCAAGGGATCTTCCCCTTACGCCAGGGGATCTTCCCCTTACGCCAAGGGATTTTCCCCTTACGCCAAGGGATCTTCCCCTTACGCCAGGGGATTTCCCTCTACGCCATGGGGAAGCTATCCCTTGCCTCTGGGGATCTTCCCCTTGCCTCTGGGGATAGTTTTTCTGCCGCAAGGGGAATTCCCCCTGAGGCAGGGGATGGTTTTTCTGCGGCAAGGGATGGTTTTTCTGCGGCAAGGGGAATTCCCCCTGAGGCAGGGGATTTATCCCGCGCCGCAGATTTTTCTCCCCTTACGACGCGGGATCTTCCCCTTGGCACAGAAAGAACGCCCCGCGCGTCACAAAAACCTCCCCTTGCCTCGCGGGGAGTCATTTTATCCGCTTTTTTGTCAATTTTTGACCTCCGAAAGCCCCTAAACCACCCGAGAAACCGAAAATGAACCGCCAAGCCCACAATTCCATTTCCCCGACAAATTGAAGAGACCATCGAGCCGATAAGGGAAATCCGATCTGAGGGGGCATTCGGGTGGTATCCCAAGCAATTGAGGTGAGCTAGATTTTTGGCCACCGCTCCGGCATCGATTTCCACTGCGGAATAGAGGTTTAACCAAACCTTCCAGGGGAAAGGCCCTCGATCGGCCGGAACGGCGGGTCGCCCGCGAGTAGATCGGCGACAAGGCGGCCGCTCACGGGGCCCAAGCTCAAGCCCATCATGCCATGGCCGCAAGCGGCGACCAAGTTTGGCAGGCCCGGAACCTGACCCAAGTAGGGGATGCCATCGGGTGAGACTGGCCGCAACCCGGCCCATGGTTTGACCCCCTCAAAGTCCTCCAGCGAAAACTTCGGGAAATAGGCATTCACGGATTTGATGATTCCGCGCACCCGTGCCGGGTTGATGGATAAATTCAGCCCACCCACCTCCATCGTCCCGCCAAACCGGAGGATGCCATCCATCGGGGTGATCGCCACCTTCGCCTCGGCAAAGATCGAGCAAAGCTCGGGCAATTCCGGCGGCTTCGGCAGGGTAAGCGAGTAGCCTTTTCCCGCCTGCAGGGGCAATCTCAAGCCCACCGACCGCAACAGGTTCGCGCTCCATGAGCCGCCGGCGACGACAAATTGACCGCCCTCAAAGCGCCGGACATCTCCCTTCACCGCAACCACCTTGCCGCCTCGGGTCTCGATCGCATTGATGCACACGCCGCTCTCGATCACGCCGCCCGCCTCAAGGAAACGGCGGCGGATCGATGCCATGAACCGCTCGGGACTCAAGTGGCAATCGTCGGGAAAATACACGGCGCCTGCGATGTCCATCGTGATCGCCGGGTCCAACAACGCGGTGGCCGCCGGATTTAACACCTCCGCCCGCAAGCTGATTTCATGCGCTTCTGCCGCGACTTTGGCTTCTTCATCCAAGCCCTTCTGGGTTTTGCAAAGCATCAGCAAGCCACGTTTCACCAGGCCGAAATCCTCATCCGCCGCCAGCTCGGTAAACAGACGCCGACTCTCGAGATTCAAGTCGCGCAGCAACTCGCGCGACGCCGCGACATGTCGCTCGTTCGAGTGCCGATAGAACAACCAACCCCACCGCGCGAGACCGAAATCGACGCGCGGCCGCACGTAAAATGGGCTCTCGGGATTGAACATCCACCGCAGCCCCTTCGCCATCATCCCGGGCGCCGCCAACGGCGTGAAGTGGCTCGGCACTACCATCCCCGCATTGCCCATCGAGCAGTTGTCCGAACCCGGCATCTCCCTCTCGATCAAGAGGACCTTGAACCCTCGCTTCGCCGCATAATACGCCGAACAAAGCCCAATGACCCCACCGCCGATGATCACCACCCGGTCTTCGTTCATGCCGGAGATGGAAGCGTTCGGGTTTTAAAATGAGCGATGGGGCGCATGATTTCGTGGGTGGCTGGTGGCCGTGCTGGCGCCGCGACCCTAACGGATTTCCCGCTGCGAGACCAGCCAATCCTTGCAGATCACCCTGTCGCGCCGGTGCACCACCATGCTCGATCAGGGCTTGCAGATTGAGCCTGTGAGCATTATGCCCTTGTGCATGGACCATCATGTTTATTTCTGGCTGAAGGATGAATACCAAAACGACGTCGATCGCGCGATCTTCGAGCAAGGATTGGCGGCGTTGTTTGAGATCGATCTGGTGGCGAGCGGTCGTTGGGCCGTGCCAGCGAAGGTCGCGATCCGCCCCGTGATCGACCAATCATGGGATTACGCGCTGACCATGCAGTTCAAGGACCTCGGTGACCATGATACCTATCAAGACCATCCGGATCACCACACCTTCATCAACACCTTCAAGGAATGGTGGGCGCAAGTGCAGGTGAAGGATCTCGCTTGAGACGCTAACGGGAAAACTGGCCAAGAACCGACTTGAGTTCCTGCGGCCAATCCAGCGCGTCGAGGGTCTCTGGATCTGCCCACGCGGGGTCAATTTCGAGTAGATCCTTGAAATAGACTGCCGCGTCGTCGGTGGCTCCGGTGAGAGCGGCGGCGATGGTGAGGAGCGCGGTGCCGTTCTCGAGTTTTTCGGCGGGGAAGCCGATGCGCTTGCCCTCGCGAAGAAAACGGTAGGCGCGTTCGGAATTTCCAGTGAGCAGCGCGACCCAACCGGCGCGCAACGCGAAATTTCCGTCGTCGGGAAACCGATGCATGCCGGTGGTGAGAATTTCCATGGCTTGGCGCGGATCGGAGTTTTCAAATGCGGTATATGCCGCCTCAGCGTAGTCGCCCGGCAGAGTGGTCGCGACAGGATGCTCGGTGATCAGCTCGATCCACCGTGCGTGCGCCTTCTGATACTGGCCCAGGGCGGTGAGCGCGAGTGCCTCGGCACGTAGGCAAGGCTCGGCAGGAGCGCCGGTTTCGCGGGCGATTTTTGCGAGGGTGAAGGTGGCGACGGATTCGCCATTCTGCGAGGCAAGGGCAAGCGCCGCCTTGAGGCAGGCAACTGCAAACCGAGCGCGACCGACCATGGTGATGGTGGCGGAATCCGTGAGGCGCGCTACGACGGCCTTCCGCTCTGCTGGGGTGGCGTTCTCGGCGATGACGAGCGAGTTCAGCAAGTCCGTGACACCTTTCTGAGCTTGTTGGAAAGCAGGTGCAAAGTCGGCCTGCTCCCATCCGCTCCAATCTTGACGCAAGCGGATTTCTGCGAGGTCGGGAAACACCACAGGCCATCCCGAGAGCGCGTCGGCCTTGCGATTTTGCAGCCACGCGATGCGCGACACCGCGAGCTGCCGGAGCAAGGGCGGCAGATCGATCGCCGTGGAAAGGCAGGCATCGATCCACTCGGGGCGGCCGGAATTCAGCGCCAGCGCGAGGGCCGTGGCGGCTACCGGACCCTTGCCACCAGCGCCTCGGATGGCGGCGAATACGGTCGGCGAGTCTCCATTTTCAAAAGCGTTCTGGAGCGCCGCAAGTTCGGTGGGCGATTCGACCAAGGGCGCGGCTTGAGCAAGACGATCTGACAATTTCGCCGTGGCGAGCGGCTCA
Organism: Akkermansiaceae bacterium; assembly: GCA_029866215.1. GTDB lineage: Bacteria > Verrucomicrobiota > Verrucomicrobiia > Verrucomicrobiales > Akkermansiaceae > Luteolibacter. Next base: position 9,659 of record JARWZU010000035.1, on the reverse strand, counting down.
GCGCTGCGCTGGCGAATCGCACGAAACCCAGCGAGCACCGGTTCGAAGTCGAGTCCGGGCAGGGTGGCACGAATGACCCCAAAGTCGCAGGTGCCGAGGAGCGAAATCCGCTCGGCAGCTTCCAATCGGGTGAAACTACGCGTTTCCTCATGGTAGCGGCGGCCGCTCAATGCTTCCGAGAGCTTCGTGAGTTCCGTGAGAAATTCGCGGCTTGCTGCCGTCGGCTTCTCCGCTGACGGACGTTCCGTCGGCAAGGGCAAGAGCCGATGGACCACCACCATGCCATTTGTTTGGCCAGTGATGACATGGCCTGCACGGACCGCCAAGGCCGTGACGGCGCTCTCCCGCTCGATGGGGCTGTGGCTGCCCCACCGAAGTTGCACGAGCCCATCCTGGATTTCGTACGGCGCATCCGTTCCGCTCATGAGGCCATGCCAAAGGTTCGGATTTCGGCTCCATGGAAAGCGCTGCGTGAGTGCATTCAGATCAAGCGATCCATCATTTGCAGCGCCCTCGGAGATGACCTTGCGCACCGGCGCTTGGTGAGGACTCACTTGTTGAAGCGTTAGAACGGATTTCCCGTCGGCGGAAAACTGCCCATGGAATAGGTGCAGTGGCACGTGCGGCGGGATTTCCTGGATCGGCTCTACCGGGGAGATCGGCATCTCCATGAAGCTGCCATCGGCTCGCAAGACCCGCAGGCGAGCGCGATCGAGATGGGCCGCCAGCGGACGTGATTCGCCGACGGCAGAGGGTTCGGACGAGCGGATGATCTGGCCCGTTGCCGCATCACGCAGATGCCAGAGGATCGAGTGGTCGCTCGCCGAAGCAAACGCAGGGTGTGCCACCAGCAGGCCATCGTTTGAAAAAACCACCGCCGCGGAGGGTGTTAGGAAATCGGGTAGCGGGCCGAGATCGATGATCGGTTTGAGCGTTTGGGCATCGCAAAGCAACGACACCGTTCCCCGCTCAACCACCATCCAGCGATGCCCAGAATCAAACACGAAACTGCGCGTGGAGGCATCGTTCACGGGGAATAGAACTTCCTCGACCTTGAGTTTTTCGAGATCCCAGCGCGCGGTGGTGTTCGTCTGCCTGCCGAGGCCGACCCAGAGCGCGGATTCGGCATCGCATTCCAAGTGCTCAACCGGCAGCGGGTGTGCGAGCGTGACTTCTGGGAAATTCCAGACCGTTTGCTTCAAAAGCGTCGCCGTGAGGGTGCGGGCTTCGGCGGACGTTGGGTCAGCGGCCCACGCAGAAAGGGTGAGGCCCAACGCCTCGTCTGGACGCCCTTGCCCGAGGCGGGCCATCGCCACATCCATCCTCGCGCCTGCTAGGGGTGTGGCGATGGATGCCTCCGCAGGCGGCGGTGAATTTTTTTCAGGCTGCTCGGAGGGCTTGCACCCCACCACCAGCGCGGAACATCCCAACGCCGCAACCAGACGCATCCCGGGGTGGCGAGATCGTTGTGTGGCGGATGGTCGTGTCGGGGTGCGCATGCTTCAACCAATCAAAACCGCAGACGGATGCTCATGTCGGTGGCATCTGCCATCCGTGCGATGGCTCCAGCTCAGAGGCCGCTTTTCTGGATCAGATCGCGGAGTTGTTTTTGAAACTCCTGGATGTCTTCGGGCGAGGGGCGATAGCCGGCGGTATCGGGATCGAGACCGGGACGGCCAGTTTGATCGAGCATCCAGACCGCTGTCTCGCCATCGCTGAAGCTGACTTTTCCGCTGACCAAGGCACCGGGAAGTGTCAGGCTATCCATCGTGGTGGTGACCACCCCTGTCGGAACGGGCGCTGGCTTTTCCTCCTTTTTTTCCTCGGGTTTGGCAGGCTCGACCAACTCGATTCCAAGATCGAGAACGAGGAACCGAGTGTCCATGTAAGTGAGGGTGTGGCCGAAGTCATCCTTCAAGTGACGCTGGAGGTCTGACATCGTGGCTCCTTCGGCAGCCCATTTTTTGAGCGCGTCCTTTTGTTCTGGGGTGAGGCTGTTGGCGCTGAACATGAGGCACTCTTGAACAATTTTCAGCCATTGCCAAGCCCCAAGCGGGCGGATCGCGAATCACGAGCGGGCCCTTGCTTTAGGCGGCCAAGGAAGGTTAGGCTCTGGCCATGGTCGTTGAGTCCCACACGCAATTTCTTCAAATTGGAAGCCCCGCAGCACCCATCCGGCTGCGAGATGGCGGGCTGTTGCCTGGGGTAACCCTCGCCTACGAAACTTGGGGCGAACTGAACGCCGACCGCACGAACGCGATTTTTCTCTTCCATGCCTTGTCCGGGTCGCACCACGCGGTGGGCCGGAATCCTGGAATCGAAGGAGTTGGCGACCTCTGGCAGCCGGAAATGCATGAAGGCTGGTGGGAGGCCATGATTGGACCTGGCAAGGCGATCGATACGGAAAAATACTTCGTCATTTGCGCAAATTACTTGGGTGGTTGCTACGGAAGCACCGGCCCCAGCTCCGTGAATCCTGAGACCGGCAAGCCATGGGGTTCCTCATTTCCTGCTGTGGCCGCTGCCGACCAAGTGGAGGTGTTTAAGGACCTCATCGATCACTTCGGCATCCAAACGCTGCACGCGGTGATCGGCCCATCGGTGGGTGGCTTGGTCGCGCTGACCTTTGCAACCCGCTTTGCGGAGCGTGTCCAAAATGTGATCATTATCGCCTCCGGATTCAAAACCACGGTCCTCAATCGGCTGATCCTTTTTGAACAAATTCTCGCGATCGAGAATGACCCGCATTTCAACGGCGGCGACTATTACGATGGCCAAGGCCCGCTTTACGGACTGGTTCTCGCACGGATGATTTCTCACAAAACCTTCGTCCATCTCGACGCTATTGAGCGCCGCGCGCGGCAAGACGTCGTGCAGCCGGATGACGTGCTCGCGTGGTATCGGGTCCGTGACCAGTTCCAAAGCTACATGCTCCACCAGGGGAAAAAATTTGTCCGGCGCTTCGATGCCAACACGTACCTCCGCATCATTGATTTGTGGTCGCGCTACGATGCCACTCAGGAAGGGGATGCCGAGACTCCAGCGGATTTGTTCGAGCGGTCGCGCCTCGCGGGGCAACGCTGGCTGGTCTTCTCCATCGACTCCGACTTTTGTTTCTATCCGGAGGAGCAAGCGGAACTGGTGGGACACCTCGAGGAGGCGAAACTTGATGTCATGCATATCACCGTGCACTCCGACAAGGGGCATGATTCGTTCCTTTTGGAGCCAGATCTTTACACCCCGCACATCTCGTGGGTGTTAGGGAAATGATCCGCGCCTGCCGTTAGTATTCAGCCACAGGACTTGACGCCTGAGCAGACGGGATTTCGGGAACCTCGGCAGCCAACTTCGCCAACGCTGTGCAGGTGGTTCGCCAAGTATTCTCGGACCATGCGAGAGGCTCACGGAGCTTCCGGCGGAAACGCTCGACCCGCTTGTGAGCATCATCCGTGATGGTTTGCGAGAGTTCTTCGATCGCCCGAGCGGCAAGCTCCGCGGTGTCGGTCTGGTGGCAAATCATGGCCAAGTCATTTCCCGCCTCGATGGCGAGCTTCACGTCCGCGCCCCGTCCGTAGCGCTGGGTGATCGCGCCCATGTCGAGGTCGTCTGTGAGAACGAGGTGGCGATCGAACCCGAGTTGATCACGGAGAAAGCGGCGGATGATGCGTGGCGAAAGCGAAGCTGGGAAATCCGGGTCGATGTTAGGAAATTCCACGTGAGCGAGCATGATGGCATCCAGCTCGGGCATCAGCGCGGTGTAGGGGATGATGTCCTCCTTGAGCAGGTCTTCGAGCGTGGCGGGCGATGATGGCAGATCGTGGTGCGGGTCGGACTGGGCGCGCCCGCATGCGGGAAAATGTTTTGCGCAGCTTGCGATCGCACGTTTCCGCATCCAGCGGTTCCACTGGCCGGCGTAATCGATCACTCGCTGCGGGTTGCGGCCCCAGCAGCGGCCACGCAGTGCGTTCTGCGACTCGGGGAAATGGTCCAAGTCCAAGACAGGTCCGAAGTTCATGTTGAAGCCAAGCATCTGCAGCAAGCCACCCGTGAGCGCTCCGGCATCTGCGATTTTTCCCATGTCACCCAAGGCCGCAAGGGCAGGAGCTGAGGGTGCGGCAGGGGCGATTTCCTTGGTCCGCGTCACCCGTCCGCCTTCTTGGTCGATGGCGATGATCGGCGTTTTCTCGGACAAGTCGCGGAGGTCGTCGGTGAGCTTTCGAGTTTGCTCAGGAGTTACGATGTTTCTCGTAAATAGAATGTATCCCGCAGGTTGAAGCTTACGGAAAAGGGCAGCCTCGGCCGAAGTCAGCTGCGGCCCAGCGATTCCAAGAAGTAGCAGCGTACCATCATACATCGGCAGCAATTCATGATATTCCGAAACCGATGTCGATCACCAGTATGCACCGGCATGGGCGGACTGCGTTAACCGATCAGCCCCATTTTGGGATAGTTTGCACCGAGGATCGGCTTGATGGATGGCGCCTTGAGCCAGTCGCCGAGGAGGGTGGCATACACGCTGCGGAAATCGACGGTGTGCTGGATATCGCCATCTGCTAGATCGGTGAGGCTCGGGTGTTTGCCATGAAGTCCGCCCTTGATCCCCGCGCCGGCGAGGAAGAGGCAGGATGCCTTGCCGTGGTCTGTGCCTGCGCTTGCATTTTCCGAGACGCGACGACCGAATTCGGAAAACGTCATGAGCACCACACGCTTGTCGTTTCCTTGTTGCTTGAGATCGGCAAAGAACGATTTCAAGCCGCTGTCGAGCTGGCCTAACAGGCGGTCGTGGGAATTGACTTGTTGGTTATGCGTGTCGAAGCCGCCATGGCTCACATAGTAAACCCGAGTCGGCATGCCACCCGCGATCATCCGCGCGACCAGGTTGAGATTTCGGCTGATCGGCGTGCCGTCGTAGCGGACGGATGTTTTGTGTTTGGCGGCGATTTCGAGGATTTTCTTCGAGCTCACCTGTGCATCGAGAGCGACTCGTTCGAGGAACGCGAGATTCCCTTCACCGGTGATACCGCCGACTTTGCCGCCGGCTGACATGGCGATGGAGTTACCGTCGCTCGGGTCGTCGTCGTCGTCATGAGTCGTGGAGCGATTGGGTTTGTTGAGGTCAGCGAAAAATTGTTCTGCCTGGTCCTTGTCGCCGCCGCTATTGATCCACCGGTAGAGCTCGGGGGAATTCAAGCAAACGCCCGGGTTTTTCATCGCGCCGAAGCTCTCGGGTTTGGTTTTATTGAAGCTGATGCCGACGGTGGGGTCCGCGCCGGGGCAGGCATTGTCAAAATAGCGTCCGAGCCAGCCGGTGGACGAATGGGAGTTGGGGTCGGCGGTTTCCCAGATCGAGGTGGAGACGAAGTGAGAGCGGTTCGGGTTCGGGTAGCCGACGCCTTGAACGACGCCAAGGTCGCCTTCTTTGAACAGCGAACCCAGGAAGGGCATGGCGCCGTTCAAGCCGACGTGGTCGCTCAGTTTGATGATCTCGGTTTCCTTTTTCGCCAAGCGCGGGCGGGCTTTGTGGTAAACGTCGTCGGCATACGGGACCAGCGTGTTGAGTCCGTCGTTGCCGCCGGCGAGTTGGAGCACGACCAGGATCGTGTCGTCCTTGCCCGTGATCGGTTGCACCGCAAGGTCGCGGGCGCCCTCATGCAGTTCGCCGAACGTGCGCTCGATGAACATGGGGACCGTCCATGTGGCAGAGGCACCGAGCATGGTCGAGCGGAGGAAATCACGGCGGGTTTTCATGTGAGTTGATAGTATGGGGTGCTGAGCATGAGGTGGCAGAGTTCGGCGGTTTCGTGATCGGTGAAGATCGCGCCTTTTTTCTGGATCGCATATTCGAGGAACGACTTGCGGGCTTTTTCAGGCACGGGACTCTGGAAAAAACGGAATACGAGCGAATCGACCAAGTCGGCGGGTTTTTCGCGCAGCGGGCGCGGTGCGATCTTTTCGTAATCCGGCCCTTTCCACGACCGGGCCATGCGTTTGGCGGGGCCCATGCCTTTGGCTTTCATCGCTTCATCCTGCGGGATCAATGAATTGCTACTGGAGCTCGTGGTGATAAATCCTGCGAGGTTGTAGCGCGTGAACAAGGTGTTCGTGTTGATCCATGCTTGCCCCCAGTCCCAGCCGGCGACGTTGGGCGGCATGAAGAGCACTTGTCCAAGTTGTTGCTGGGCGGCGAGAGGAAATGCCTTGGGTGGGTCGCTGATCTCGAGCTGCTTGAGGATTTGGACCATGAACTGGACGGGGCATTTCACTTGCGAGCGAATCGCCGACTCCGAATAGAATTCTTGCGAGAGAAAAATTTCCCGAAGCAACGGGCCCACACGAAAATCGGATTTCAAGAAGCTTGCGGTTAGTATATCGAGCGCCGCATCCGATGGTTTTTCATAGACAAAGAATTCCCAAAGTTTCCTCGCCATGAAGCGCGCGGCCTGTGGTTTTTGGAAGATGAGGTTGATGGCATCTTTGCCGGTAAATGCACCGGTCTGGCCGAAGATCGTTTTATCGGCTGAATCCCATTGGCGCGTGTTGTGATACACCTTGCCTTCTCGGCGGTTGAATTGGTAGCCGGTGAATGCACGGGCCGCTTCTCTCACATCCTGCTCGCTGTAGTTTCCCTCACCCAAGGTAAAAAGCTCCATGATCTCGCGCGCAAAATTTTCGTTCGGGTAGCCTTTTTTCGAACTTTCCGTATCGAGGTAGAGCGTCATCGCCGGATCCAATAAGATCGCTTGGGTGAGATCCTTAAAGCTCCCGAACGCCTGCTTGCGAAACAAGTCGTTTTGCTGGACGAGCAGCACGGGCTCTTTGACTTTCTGGATCGATGTCGCGAAGTGGTCGTGCCAAAATAACGTGAGTTTCTCGCGGAGAGGAGCACGGGTTTTGAGCATCCGGAGGAACCACCATGACAGCGCTTCAAGTTCGCGCTGGCGGGCCTCCTGTTGCATGGCTTTGTTCGCTTCCCGTTTGGCATTTTCGGCAGCCTCAGGGGACATTTCCCGCATGGTCACCTTCAGGGCGATGCGGCTTTCGATGGTCGCTCTCACGTCCGCCAGCGCCTGATCCTTGGCCGCCCAGCTTGGGAGCGGAAATGCATCGAGGGGCTCGGTGGGTTGGAGCAAGGAGTCCACCGCCCGCTCTCGTCCAAGCGCATGGAACTCACGGATGTCTGACGGGCTGCCGCCAAACCCAGCGCGATTCAAGAGATGCGCCGCTTCGAAGATCGTCCAGGAATTTTCTGCCTTTGGGAGCATGGATTTGAAACCCGGTGAGCGGGTTTAAGTTGCGAGAGTATTTTCTTACTCTTTGATAAGCTTAGCCTTGCGAGCGGAGAGCGCAAGCATCAGTCCGACCGCGGTGAGGACTAAAATTCCCCAATCCCCGATCCGTGCAAACAGCGAGACACTCGGGTGCGTGGGGATTTTTACCTCAGTCAGCAACGAGCCTCGGGTGAAATGGCTGCCTTGGGCGTCGACCAGCACCTGGGCTCGACCCGTGTCGGGATGCAGGGGGGACCCTGTGGCATCGAGCGCGGCACTCACGCCGCTATTTGCGCAACGGATCATCGGGCGCCGCAGCTCGATGGCGCGGAACCTTGCGTTGGCGAAGTGCTGGGCGGCTGCTGGGGACTCCTTGAACCAACCGTCATTGGTCACGTTGATGATGACTTGCGGGCCAGGGCGGGTGAATTTCCGGACCAAGCGTCCCACCGTGTCCTCAAAGCAAATGGTGGGGATCGCCTCAATTTCCGTCTCGCCAGCACGGATCGGCAGGGGATCGAGCGAATCCCCTGGGGTGAAGGACCCGCCGAATTCAACGCCCGCTTGCTCCGCGTAGATTTTTTTCAAAATCGGCAAGGATTCAACAAATGGAATGGTCTCGCCGAAGAAAACGAGGTGGTGCTTGCGGTAAGTTTGCAGGACGTCCTCGGGCGATTGGACTGCGATGGAATTGTAGACGCGCCCCGATGGGCTTGGCTGCAGCTCGTCGCCAGTTTTTTCGCCCTCAAGCTCGACGGCTCCATGAATCAATGAAAATGGACCCGCCGTGCGCACTTGGGCCACCGTGTCCATGTTGATTTGCCAGGTCCCCCAGCTGCCATCTTTCGTCCGGAGGATCCGGCCCGTCAGCGCGCTTTCCGGCCACATCACCCAGTCGGGCCAGTCCTTGGATTTTTCACCTGTCGGCTCCTTCAAGGCCTCGAGTGCCTTCAGAGTCTCGTCTTCGTAGGCCTCATGCACTTGGAGGTCGGTCCACAGCACTTGCGCCGCATCTTGGGGGATGTTGATTTGGACGAGTAATGCCTTCAATCGCCCCCCCTCGGCGCGCTCCTCGCTGGAAATCCGGAATTTTCCATATCCAAAAAGGAAAATCACGAGCAGTCCGGCGACCGCCAAGTCCCAGCGCTTTCCCGGTTGCCGACGAGCAAGCGCACTACCCGCCTGCACGATCACCGATTGGAAAAATACTAAGGCCAAGGAAAGCCCCGCCACGCCGAATAAATCAGCCGCTTGGGCCATGACCCGTGCCTCATGAAATGCCACGCCCAGGCCATTCCACCCGAAGCCGGTGAACAACCAGCCGCGCAGCCATTCCAGTCCCGCCCAAACGCTGGCGAGGCAAAATGCAACCCGCAGGCTCGCCATGGCTCCGCCGCGCGCGTCGGGCTTACCAAGCGTCGCCGCAAAGGCCCCAAACACCCCCCAGAAAAGCGCCAGATACAGAGCGAGCAACACGGACCCCAGTGACGACACCACCGCCAACCACCGCAATTGCACCAGACAGCTCACCAAACCTGCCAGAAACCCCAAGCGGAAGCCCTGCCGCCCCGGACGTTTTCCTTCCACCGTCCCCAAGGCCGCGAGCAGCGGGATCATGGCGACCCAAGCGAAGGCCGACCCATGAAATGGCGGAAATAGCAATGCCACTAGCAGACCGCTGGCCGCCGACGCCACCAGCCGAATCCATCCCGCCCGATTGATCATGGGGCGATTATCCCTTGTTTCCGGCTGCGGGTCGATCTCGAATCTCATGGGGATTCATGTGCTGTTTGGCGGGATTTTGAATGCAAATCAGAGATCAAGCGCCGCACCCGCGTGGTGTACATTTCCACCAATGAGTTCTGATGGCTTCGTCCCGTGATCCGCGTCCTTACCGAGAACTCCGAAGAATGGGAAACCGGTGAAAGCAATCTCCAACCCGCAACCTAAGTAACTGAAATCTTCTAGTTGCTTAAAATCGTCCCGACTCCCCGCAAGGTCTTCACCGTGTTTTACACCCGTTTTCCAAGCGCCGGGTGTCATGAATCCTGGCGCAACGACTTAACACCGCCGGTGTCATTTATCATTGGCACAATACGGTTCTTACCTTTGCTGAAAATCTCGCATGAAAAATATACCCTAAGGATTATTTGCAATTGACAGGAACGGTTAAAAAGGGGGCAATGAATGCCTAATTCGAATTCATCACTGAAAAAATATGAAAACATACCGACCAAATTCGATGAAACACCGCGTCCTCTCCACCGCCCGCCTCTCCTTTCCACTCGCTTCCGCCATCACCGCGCTGTTTGCGGTGCACTCTGCAAAAGCCGGCAATACTTGGGACGGCGGCGGCGGCTCTGGTCTCTGGAGTACTCCAGCCAACTGGAA